>JAJYDW010000018.1 GCA_021790385.1 Planctomycetota bacterium | reverse complement strand
TGAACCGGAAGTTCGGCTTCCCAACTATTATTCCGACGCCGAGCCGCCCCCCGCCACAACGCTGCACGGCCTGAAAATCACACCCATTGACGCTTCGTTGGCGCGAAATTGCCGGACACCATTGCGTGTGCAGCGGGCCGAACACATGGCCGCCCTGCGCAGCTTGGAATACGCCGGCCTGGTGGAAAATTACTGGAACCAACGCGCCGCCTAATCGCCAACAATAGGAGTTACACCCGAAAAAACGGTACCCCGGCGGTAAAGTTTGTGAAATTTGGAAGGGCGGGTATAATACTTCGGCTATGGATCGGCGGGTGGTTGCCGTCGGTCTGATTTTTCGGCTTTTCATACATGGATGTGTTGAGCCGTGTTTGGAGTTTGACATGGGTGCTGTGACGGTCAATGGACGAGAGTATGTGTCAGTGTAGCTTCCACACGCCCGTGCCGCCGGTTGCCGTCCGACCGGTGGCCCAGACCCGGGTGTGCTTGGCAGACGTACCGCCAGGCACAGCGGAGATTCGCGAGGGTCGATCGAGCAGTTGATCAGGTTTATCCTCCGGATAAGGCCGTTTCCATGGGAATGACCTTATCGGCCCGCGGGTTGCCGTTGCCTCCGCGGAGAAAGGGCGGTGGAGTATGTTCTCCACCGCATTTGTTTTTGCACTCGATGCGAATTATCGCTCGAGTGAGGTGGGATCTGGGTGGATCCCGACCAGTGCAGATTAAAGGCGAAAAGAAAATATGAACCAGGAACTTCTGAGAATCATCGATTCGATTGCCCGCGATAAAAATATCGAAAAGGACTCCATCTATGCGGACATAGAGGCCTCGCTGCTTTCCGCAGCCCGCAAGTTTTATGGTGAAACTGATGATGTGGTATGTACCATTGACCGTATGACCGGCGAAATTGAGGTTCGGAAAAACGGCACGCTCATTGATTATCGCGAGTTTGGACGCATTGCCGCCCAGACCGCCAAGCAGGTGCTGATTCAGAAACTGCGTGAAGAGGAACGCGACAGTATTTACGAAGAATTCTCGCAGCGTCGCGGCCAGATCATCACCGGTACCGTGGCCAGGTCGGAGGGGCCTTCTCTTTCGATCAATCTGGGGCGGTGCGAAGGATTTCTGCCTCGCAGTGAACAAATTCCCGGTGAGACGCATCATGTCGGCGAGCGTGTTCGCTGCCTGGTGCTGGAAGTGCGCGATGTGGGCAGTCAGGTAAAAATTATTCTTTCGCGATCCCATCCCGATTTTATCCGCCGGCTTTTCGAACTGGAAGTGCCGGAAGTGCAGGAAAAAATCATCGAGGTCAAGGCTATGGCCCGTGAAGCCGGCTATCGCACGAAAATTGCGGTTTCCTCCATCGACACCAAGGTGGATTGCGTGGGAGCCTGCGTGGGTATCCGCGGGAGCCGCATCAAAAATATTGTCGATGAACTCGGTGGTGAAAAAATTGACATTGTTCGTTGGAACGAATCCTCGCAGGTGTTGATCACCAACGCGCTTAAGCCGGCTGAAATTGCAGAAATTTCGCTCAATTTTGAATTAAACCGGGCCACGGTTGTGGTCAACGAGAGCCAGCTTTCACTGGCCATCGGAAAACGCGGTCAAAACGTTCGCCTTGCTGCACGCCTCACGGGCTGGGATGTGGATATTCTCACGCCGGAAGAATATTCCAAGGGCCTCGATGATCTGGAAAGGGCCATGAAAACCATCGAGGGTGTGGACGATAAATTTATGGATCGGCTGCTGACCCTGGGCCTCATCAACCTGTTGGACATCGAGGAAGTAGGTGTGGAACCGCTGGTGAAAGAGTTGGAACTTTCACCGGAAATGGCCGAAAAGGTCCGGCAGACCGCTCATGACGCGGCTCTGCGCGTGGCCGAGGAAGAAATAGCCCGCAAGGCCGCGGAAGACATGGCCAAAAAGACCGCAGCCGCTGAAGCCGCGGCTGCCAAAACTGCGGTTCAGGCTGGCGCCGACGAGCCGCAAGCGGATACTTTCGGTACTGCGACAGAAGCTTCCACCGAATCGACGGAAACCTCCGTCGGCAAGGCGGATGCAACTCCCGATTCGCCTTCGGTCTCAACTTAATATCGCGGCAGAACGGCGTGACGGATGGTCCGGGGATAACCGCAATGGAAAAATAACTACTGGAGCACTCTTTGAATATTAAAGTTCACAAACTCGCCAAAGAGCTTGGTGTTGACAGCAAGGCGATCATCGAAAAATGCCTGGCGGAGGGTGTTGCCGAACTCGACAGCCACCAGAGCACCGTCAAGGCTGGTCTTGCTGAGAGTATCCGCGAGTGGTTCAGTAAAGGTGCTCCACAAACGGCGGTGGAAAAAACTGCACACGTGGCAGTGGAAAAAGTCCCGCAGAAACGCGGCCGGAAGAAAAAAAATGCCGACGACGCAGATCAGTCTTCGGCCACTCACGCCGCGGTTATGGATGCTCCGGTTGCCGGAGCCGCATCCCCGTCCGACACAACACCCTCGACAGAGGCCCCGGCGCGCCGCCCGCGCGGGAGACCCCGCAAAGTAGTACCGGGCGCACCCGTGAGTGTGCCTTCGGAAGGGCCATCTGTGGCGGAAACTCCAATCTTGGCCCCCGCCGCAATTCCCCCAGAACCAGTGGCCAAGCCGATGGCTGCAACACCAGACCGTTCGCCGGCGGAAGCGGCCGTTAAATCCGTCACAGATGTACCGGCCAAGCCGACTGCGGAAATTCCTATGAAGCCGGTTAAACCACCGGCACCGGTGGTGCCGCGCGGAGTACCGAATGTGGTGGCCAAGCCGGTGGTTACGCCTGCTGGACCGCGCCATGTGCCGGCACCGGCCCAGTTGAAAGGTCCGAATGTGGTGCGCATTGCCGCGCCGGAAATAGTGGAACCGCCGCGATCTCGGGTTCGGCCTTCGCCTTATTCCAGTGAACCATCCCCCATGATGGATCGTACGCCGTCGTTTCCATCTGGTGGCGGTGGATCACACCGCAACCGTGGCAAGCCGGGTGAACCCCTGCTCGATGATGAGGAAGCCAAGGCACGTCGCAATAAGGGCCGCACGGCCAGACATCAAGGCGGGCGGCTGGGCGGAGCGGATGTTGATCTGATCCGCGAGTGGCGGGAGGCGGATTTGCTGGACCGGGCCGAACGGCTGGCATCAGCCACCGGCGGCATGTTGCGCGTGCGTCGGCGACAACTTAATAAGGCGCAGCAAAAGACGGCGGCGGCGCATGCGCCGGCACAGAAACCGTCTTCCATTGAAATCACCCCGCCGGTAACGCTGCGGCATCTGTCTGAATTGATGGGCGTCAAAGCCGGAGACATGCTTAAAAAGCTGCTGACCCAGGGAGCCATGGTCACGGTCAACCAGAGTCTGGATCTGGACGTGGCGCAGATGCTGGCCCTGGAATACGGTATTGAGCTGATTATCAAGAAAAAAGAATCCCAATACGTGGTGTTGGAGCGCCAATACAAACAAATTGCTGATGCCGCTGAGCGCTCCGCACGCCCGCCCGTGGTGACCATACTTGGCCATGTGGACCATGGTAAGACCAGCCTGCTGGACAAGATCCGCTCAGCCAATGTCGCTGCCGGTGAAGCCGGCGGCATCACCCAGCATATCGGCGCTTACACCGTAAGCCTGACCGGTTCCGACGGCAAACCGAAGCGGGTTACCTTTTTAGATACCCCGGGGCATCAGGCCTTTACCGCGATGCGAGCCCGCGGAGCCAATCTGACGGATGTAGTGGTGCTGGTGGTGGCAGCCGATGACGGCGTGATGCCTCAGACGGTGGAATCCATCGACCACGCCAAAGCCGCAGGCGTACCAATTGTGGTGGCGCTGAATAAAATTGACAAGCCCGAGGCCAACGCCAACAAGGTGCTGGGCCAACTGGCCGAGCACGGCTTGAATCCGATGGAATGGGGCGGTGATGTGGAAGTGGTGCGAACCAGCGCGGCCAGCGGCCAGGGCGTGAAGGAACTCATTGAATATCTCGATTACACCGCGGCCCTGCGCGAATTAAAAGCCTCGCCACAGCTTCCGGCGCGTGGTACGGTCATAGAAGCGTTTATGGATCCGTTGCGCGGTGTGGTGGCCCGGGTGATGGTGCAAAATGGTACGCTGCGCATCGGTGATGCCATGGTGTGCGGTCCGGCGTCCGGGCGCGTTCGCCAACTTTTGGATGATCATGGGCGACCCGTAACCGAAGCCGGGCCGGCCACACCGGTGGAAGTTTTTGGGTTGGACAATGTGCCTATGGGCGCGGATCCGTTGTACGTAGTGGACGACCTGGCGAAAAGCAAGAGCATTGCCGAGGAACGTGCCCACGCCGACCGTGAATCGGACATCGCCCAGCGTACCAAGGTGACGCTGGAAAACCTCTTTGATACAATCAAACGCGGCGAGATCAAGGAACTCAACATGATTCTCAAGGCCGACGTGCAGGGGTCCGCGGATGTGCTGCGCCAGACCATGACCCGCGAACTTTCCAAGGAAGTGCAGGTGCGGTTGCTCCATGCGGCCGTGGGCGGAATTTCCGAGAGCGATGTGCTGCTTGCCGAAGCCTCTAAGGCCATCATTGTCGGCTTTTGCGTAGAGCCTGACGAAAGTGCCCGCAAACTTGCCGAACGGCGCGGCGTGGATATTCGTCTTTACCGCGTCATTTACGAA
The DNA here is from genome assembly GCA_021790385.1 of Planctomycetota bacterium. Classification (GTDB taxonomy): domain Bacteria; phylum Planctomycetota; class Phycisphaerae; order WQYP01; family WQYP01; genus JABEVA01. The sequence continues at coordinate 49,561 of JAJYDW010000018.1, read as the reverse complement.
ATTACCGACGATATCCACAAAGCTCTTACCGGCATGTTGGCCCCCGAAAAACAGGACCAGATCATCGGCCATGCGGAAGTGCGGCAGGTAATTCGCGTGAGCCGTGTGGGCAGTATTGCCGGATGTATGGTAACCGATGGTGTATTGCTGCGAACGGCGAAATATCGGTTGATCCGTGACGGGGTAACGGTGGCTGATCATCTGGTGCTTGATTCACTGCGACGCTTCAAGGAAGATGCCCGCGAAGTGCGTGCGGGTTTGGAATGTGGTTTGAAGCTGGCGGGCCGCGATGACATTAAAGTGGGCGATATCATCGCGGCGTATAAAACGGTGGATGTGGCCAGAACTCTGTAAGGTGCCGGCTGACTCCACTTTCGGTATGCTTCCATAAAAGCTTCTAAGAGGCGAAGGGCGAATTAGACATGAGTGTCCGACAGCGCAAGATTGAATCGCAGATTCGGCGCGTGGTTTCCATGGTCTTGCTGCGTGATCTTGAAGATCCGCGCGTTACCGGCATCGTCAGCGTAACCAGGGTGGAGGTTACTGCGGATCTGCGTGAAGCCAAAATTTATGTAAGTATTCTCTCCTCGTCACCTGAGGCCACGGTTTTTCAGGGCCTATTACATGCCAAGGCTTTCGTGCAGCACGAGGTCGCCAGGGCGTTATCCATGCGTGTGGCTCCCCATTTGAGCTTTGTGCTCGATCATTCGCTTAAAAAGCAGGCGGAAATTGACCGCCTTCTCGCTGAATCCAAAGGAATAGCAGATGACTAAAAGCCATGTTAAATCCGATGTTCTAAAAAAGATCCTCACCCGCTGGACCCGTCATGCTCCACCGGAAGGGCCGAAAATGGAGCCGCTGGCCCGTTTGGTGCATGCGTTTCTGGAATACGATGCAGAAATGAGCCGGGCGCAAAGCGCCGCACAGCGCTTGGTTTCGACCATGACCGATTACAATGAACTGCGCGTAACGCCGGCCATTGAACTGGCGGCCATTTTGGGGGTGCGTTATGCGTTTGTGGAAGGGCGCTGCTCTTCGCTGCATCGCACGTTGCAAGCCATTTTTGAGCGTGAAAAGCAGATGAGTCTGGAAAGTCTGCATCAGATGCACAAGCCGGAAATTCGCAAGTATCTTAAGTCTCTTGCCGGCATCAATCCTTATGTAGAAGCTGCGGTGGCATTGGATTGTTTCGGTGTTCCTGCCGCGCCTGTGGATATGAAGCTGATTTTATGGTTGAAAAACAAACAGGCCGTCACCGAAGAATGTACGTTGCTGGAATTACAGCAGGTGCTGGAACGCCAGATTCGGGCTCCGCAGATGGGGATGTTTTTCCGGGCTTCCCGTAAAGATTTGGAGGACTGGATGCCTAAGGTTTGGCCCGCCGTCGCACGAAATCCCTCGACGGTTGTAGCCCCGCCCCAAGATGCACCTCAGGTGTCCCCGGTCAAAACGCAGCAGTCGGGGGCCGGTACTGAATCTGCGTCCGCCCCGACGCACGTGGCCAAGGCGCACCGGAAAAAAGGGGGGGATCCTTCCCCGGAAAAGGCTGGCGGAGCACCCACAAAAGGAAAGCCCAAGCCTTCCATTAAGGACTAAAACGGGGTTCGTCCGGCGTGGCGGACGAAGGCTCGGCATCTGAGTAAACCACACTGTTAAAAAGGCATTCTGATGTTAAAACCTGGTACCAACATTCTGCGGCTGGGAATTCCGAAAGGTTCTTTACAGGACTCTACGGTCGATTTATTCGCCAAAGCCGGCTGGCGCATCTCGGTCAACGATCGCAGTTACTTTCCTTCCATTGATGATCCGGCTATTGAAGTGGTGATGTTTCGAGCCCAGGAAATGTCGCGTTACGTAGAAGAAAACGTCATTGATGTGGGCCTTACCGGTTCTGATTGGATCAAGGAAAATGGGTCGAATGTGCATGAAGTGACCGAACTGGTCTATTCCAAGGCCACCAGCAGGCCCGCCCGGTGGGTGCTGGCGGTACCGCAGGAATCAACTCTGACCACCCCGGAAGATTTGCGCGATGGCGTGATTGCCACGGAACTGGTCAATGTCACCCGGGAATATTTTCAGAAAAAAAACATCCCCGTCAAAGTGGAATTCAGTTGGGGGGCCACTGAAGTTAAGGCCCGTCTGCTGGATGCCATTGTGGACATCACCGAGACTGGCTCTTCGATCCGGGCCAACAACCTGCGAATTATTGATACTCTGTTGGTCAGTACCACCCGGCTGATTGCCAATCACCAGGCCTGGGCGGACCCGTTCAAACGCGAGAAGATGGAAAACTTGGCACTGCTGCTGCACGGAGCAATCAGCGCCCGCGAGAAAGTTGGTCTGAAGCTTAATGCCCCGCGAGAAAAGCTCGAGGCGGTCCTTAAAATTCTGCCCGCCGAAAAATCTCCCACTATTTCACCCCTCGCCGATGGTTCGTGGGTGGCCGTGGAAGTGATCATTGAAGAGCGCAGCGAACGCGAACTGATTCCTCAGTTAAAGCGCGCCGGGGCTACTGGACTGATCAGTTACCCGCTCAACAAAGTGATACCGTAGGTGGCCTGTGCCGGCAGTAAAAAAAATGCTCCCCAAACTGATGATCGGCCTGGCTATTGCCGTCATTCTCAGCACCACCGTCATAATGCAGGCGCGATCTGTCACCGCGCCAACCGCCTCGGTAGTCGCCCGACCGGCGCACCTGCCACCGATCGTCGTACGGGCTAAACCGACCTGGAACGAGATGAATGTGCCGCAACATTCTGCCTGGGCCAGGAATATATTGCTGATTATTGTATGGATGTTCGTGCTGGCGGTGTTGGCCGGGCCACTGGTAAAATATGCCGCTGGCCGTCAGCCGTTGCCGCGTCCACCCGCAGGGGGCGCGTGGTGAAGTCTGACCGCCGGAGGCCATGAAAGGAGATCCTCGTGTCCGCGGATTCAAGTTTTGATATCGTCAGTGAGGTCAACCTGCAGGAGTTGGATAACGCTGTGGTGCAGGCCCAAAAGGAAATTATCACCCGTTTCGATTTCCGCGGCACCGCCGCCGGCGTGGGTGCCCTTGACAAAAAAGAGAAGCTCATTGTACTGACCGCTGATGGCGAACCGCAATTGGAAGCCGTTTTGCAGGTGCTGGTGGCCAAGATGACCAAACGCGGCGTGGACCCGCGCTGTCTGGATCGGCAAAAACTGGAAATTGCTACGCACAACACCGTCCGCCAGAAGCTGAAACTCAAAAGCGGCATCGACCGCGACATCGCCAAGGCTCTGCAAAAACAGATTAAGGAGTTGGGGCTTAAGGTGAATGCCAGCATTCAAGGTGACACGCTGCGCGTCAGTTCCCCCAAAAAAGACGACTTGCAGGCGGTCATTGCCGCCCTGCGAGCCAAGCCTCCGGCTATTCCGCTGCAATTCAACAACTACCGCTGACTTCAGGATAACATCGGTGTCTTTTCCCCATAAAAAACCGCCCGTACGAATTTGCACCACCACACTTTGGGAATATCCTTCCCAGGACTATGGCCGGGAACCTCATGGCGATAAAGATTACATCGGAGCTACCCCCGCCTGGGTTATTTGGAATTTACTTTCCCGCTACACCCGCCCCGGCGATGTGATTCTGGATCCCATGTGCGGCAGCGGAACCACCTTGGATGTTGCGGCGGAACTGCAGCGCAAAGGTATCGGTTTTGACCTCTTGCCCAGCCGGGATGATATTCAAAGCGCTGACGCCCGGCATATTCCTCTGTCTGCCGCCAGCGTCGATTTTGTTTTTCTCGATCCGCCTTACAGTACGCATGTGGACTATTCCGATGATCCACGCTGCATCGGAAAACTCAATGCCGGCGAAGCACCTGTGGGGCGCGGTCCCAATGCCTACTTTGGAGCCATGAATGAAGTTTTCGGCCAGATTCAACGTGTGCTGAAAAGTCGCCGGTACATGGCTGTGTACGTGAGTGATTCGTTCAAAAAAGGGCGTCCCTTTATTCCCATTGGCTTTGAATTATTTTCGCTGCTGCGCCAACGTTTTCAGCCGGTGGACATTATTGCGGTAGTGCGCCACAACCGCACACTGAAACGCAATCATTGGCATACCGCCGCCATCGAAGGAAATTACTTTCTGCGCGGTTTCAATTATCTGCTGATTATGAAAAAAATAACTTGAGAGCTTCCCGCATCGGCGGATCAAAGGTATGTCTTTTCACAGGACCGCCCTGTTACATGGGCGGTCAACACACCGGCTTGGCAGGCTGCCAGTTTATTTTGCCAGGTCCTCACCAAGCTCGGTCGCGTCGCACCCGCGGGCTTGCCACTTTCCGTCGGTCTTGGATATGCGATATGCGGCGATGCGATTGGCTTGCACCGGGCCAAGGACAACAGTTGTGCCCAGTAATTTCAACTGCGGACGCACTGCTTTTTTGCCTGTATGGCGTACCCGCAATATCCAACCGTTGCCATCTTCCGCCGGCTTGAGTGCCAACAATTCCAGACTGGCCGGCTTCAACTCCAGCACGCTGCCTTGCGCCGGCATGCGGCCGGGTTTGGCGGGTATCAACTGCACCACCGGCGGATTTTCCAGTTCCGCGGCAAGCTCTGGCAGAATCGCGCTATTTCCGGTTAGCAGAAAATTAAATTTATGTTCGCCGATATCGGTGCCGGGTATCCAAGGCTGCTGTTCTGCGGTCATTTCCTCGCTGGCCGCGAAACGCGTGGCTCGCAATATGGTGGCTGTTACGTATCCATCGCCGACGCCAAAACTATAGAGCGCATCGCTGGCGAAGCCCCATCCCCCAGAACCTCCATCCCTGCCAGGCACCCGCAGCCATCTGCCGCCGGGAACTTCTCCTTCGATCTGGCGCACCACGCTGGCTCCCGGCACATCATATTCCACCGATGGCGAAGGCTCGTTGGCCGGAAAAAGCAGCCTCAGCCGTGCGGCTCGTTGCTGCCAGTGAACCCGCGCCGCAATATCAACAGCGTCGCGCCCGGCAGCCAGGCGAATGGTCAACTCCAGACTGGATTTTGCTCCCTGCAGTTGCACCCATACTGCCGCCCGCCATGGCCCGTTTTCCAATATGCGGTATTTGCTGATGGACCAGCGCTCCTGGGGCGGATTTTTCAGCGCTGTTGGCGATTCGCCAGGTCCACCCCATGAGCCGCCGGTATCCTCATATACCTCCGCCGCAAGCATGCCGTTTCCCGATAACGGTTGTCCGTTGCGCATTATGGTGATTCCGGCATCTCCCATCTTCGCAGTCACATGATAAAGGCCGTTATCAATGCCCGTCGAGCTGCCGTCTGTCGCTGTGTGTGCTGTTGCCGGCGCGGTGGCGGTTGGTCCAATCGGGGCCGGTGCTCCTTCCACCCACGCCATTTCCAGCACAGACCAGCCCATGGGCGGCAGCTTCACGGGTACAATGGCCCTGCGCCGCCAGGCGATATGCGGGGCAAACGTATTTTCCGTGGCCGTTAATTGAAACGCCAGCGACTTTTTGCGGTGATCCAGCACACGTACCGGTAACTGATCAAGGGTCTGGCCCTGGTATTTGGAAATTTGCCGGTCGTCCATACAAGCTTCAATTTCCACATAGCCGTCAAAGCGGCGGGGCTGTGGATTAAATATAAGCGCCGCATTGCCAACTGGACTGTCCGATGTGGCCGCAGGCAATACGTGCGTATCCACCTGCATGGCCAGGGCGTTGATGGCACGAAAACGCTGCTCCTGCGCATCGGCCAGACACGCCCCGAGATGGGATATCTGATCGGCAAACCCGCGTTCAATGCTGGTTCCAGGCAGGATGTCGTGAAAGGCGTTAAACAACAACGTATTCCATGCTGAGGCTGGCCGATTGGGCTTGCCGGCAGTGGCCATAGCGACGGCAGCAGCCGTAGCTTCCGCCGAGATGAGCGAATTTTCCGCCTGGCGGTACAGGAATTTAAACCGCGCCATGGAACTGTAACATCCGCGAAGACAGAAGTTGAGTTCCCCGGCGACTTCGGGCAAAAATCCTTCCCTCTGGTTACGGACCTCCTTCTCCAATTGGGCAAAAAATCGGTGCATGGTGGAATGGATCACCGTAACTTGGGGATGAGCCTTGGCCCATGCTTTTATGTCGGCCAGATGACGCCTGGTGGGGCCGCCGCCATGATCTCCTAATCCATAAAATACCCCCACATTGGCCAGTCCCTGATGTAAGGACAGCTTCAGCGTTTGGTCCAGCCGGTCCGGTATCTCATAGCGTTCCGTGCCATACCAATTGCCGAGCGGACGGTACCCCAGAATGCGGGATCCGCCCGGACCAATCCACCAGAACGCCGGTTTCTCCAGTGGCAAGGTCTTAAAGTCGGGTCGGGTAAACGCGAAATACTTGATGCCGGCGTGAGCAAAAATTTCCGGTAGTCCCGCGGAATGGCCGAAACAGTCCGCCGCCCACGCCACACGCACACGCCGGCCGAATCGGGCCTTAAAGTAAGTCAGCCCACTGGTAAATTGTCGCACCAGAGCCTCAGTAGCCGGCAGGTTGTCATCCGGTTGAATGACGCTGCCGCCCACCACATCCCATCGGCCTTGCTTTACATATCGCCGGATACGCAAATACGTATGACGATCAGTTTGCTCTATATGGCGGTAGATGGCCGCTTCTCCGCGGTTAAACGTAAGCTCAGAATTCTGATCCATCAAATCCAGGATGGTGCGGCAGGTGATAAGTCCTTGGTTAAGCCCTTCTCGATAGTCCCAAAGCCAGACTGGGTCCAGGTGGGCGTTGCCGATCAGGTGCATTATGAGCTTGTTCATCACGAATAATCTCCAAAAGAGGTAACGATTCGGTTTCTATCAGGCTGCGGCTTTTCCATATGTTGGCACGGCTGAATATGAAATCAGGATACAGTTGTTTTGGGCAGTGAGTCAACCCCGATGAACCAGAGAAGAAGGTTACAGGCCCTTCAATTGCCATATCTCGCGTCCCAAAAGTGGACAAATTTAGCCAGATATTCGGTAATACGGCAAGGTATATTTATCACTGTTGGCCGTGGATAATCGGCGGTAAGTCAGCCTTTTATTATATTATTTCTAGCCCGTTGGAGAATTGTCATTGGCACAGATTATGCTGATATTATTGTTCATAATGATGATCATTCAGTCGCGTTGGACTTCTGTGCTGGATATTAACACCGGGCGGCCTGACGCAGGGGTGAATTCTCCTGGCTCATAATTATGGTAAAGTTATAAAAAATTGTTTCTAAATATTATTGACTCACCACCGACATGTGTGCTAATTTATATTCTGAAGTTACAAACTGCACGCGGTCTATGGTTCAGATGCTTTCGCGTGCGGCTCTGGAGAAGTAGTTAATGTTCCGCATCCGCTTGTTGCAGATGCACCGCAACTCACCCGGTTCGGTGGGCAGTAGTCCATGTTTTCCCGAAAGGGAGTTAGGAGTTTTCCATGTTGTTTCTATTATTCAATTCGCGTTCCAAAGTGTTCCTTGCTACGAGCATGATTGCCGGCATGTGCGCTGGTGCACTTGGGATTGCAACACCATCCAGGGGAGCCGTGATTATCGAAGATGGATTCTCTTTCGCCGGCTCCACGGGTTCCGAGTTCTCGTCAGGCAATGGTTTCGCAGGGCTGCCAACGGACACTATTCCTGGTCCCACAGGCGCAAAGTGGCAGGGAGTTGCTCAATCCAACGGATATAATACGAAGGAGGATACCACGGCTGGGATGGGCAGTTACACGGCTGGCAACGTAGGATGGGCTGCCGCCACCAATGGTAATGGTGGGGTTTTTACCTTGGGCACCTATACAGCCACCGAATTGGATATCTCCATGATCTTCGGAGCCTCGAACGGCAGCGGCAGCACGTCCTATTACTTGGGCTTTTATTCAAACTTTAGTGAAGGAGGCTACAACGGTTCCGTGGATCATCCCACCAACGGAACATTTACAGGCCTGGCTCTGGACACCAGCGGCAATTTGTATACCGACAACAACGGGACGCGGACTAACACGACTGCTTATGGTCCAGGCACTTTCTCTGTCAACGCTGGTAACGGCCAAGCCAATATAAGCAACTTGGCTGGTGCCACCCTTTACACGCTTAGCTATGATCTGAATCTTTCAAACGGAACCTTGTCTAATGTGTCGTTTACAGGGGACTCAAACGCTGCTTTGTTAGATGGTATATCCATTACTGGTGGCAGCGCCGTTACACCTGATTTTGCAGGTTTTGGCGTTAATCAGAGTAACGGTGCCATCGGTCTCACGAACTTCGAGGTATCGTCGCCTTCGGCCATCCCTGAACCGGCGACGCTGGGGCTGATGGGCGTTTTGGGTGCGGGCCTGCTTCTAGTAGGTCGTAAGCGTTTATTGGCTTAAGATCACGGTTTCTCAAAAGAGTCGGTGGCATAAGGCCACCGGCTTCTTTTCCCTTGGTGCGGCGGCAGGAGACAGGTCATTTGGAGTGAATGCACCGATTGGCAACCCGGTGGTATTTTTGCCAGTCATGTTTCACCAACAGTTGCCATTAAGGGGAGTAACTCAAATGAATACAACCATGACATCTTTATTGAACCGAAAGTGGCCGACGGCAGTGCTGGTGGCCAGTTTACTGGCTGTGGCCAGCACGGCAGTGAGCCATGCTGGCATTACCGTAAGCGTTACTGCCAACGGTCATCTGGATCCCATTACTTATACCTACACCGGCAGCGGCAGCTATTTTAGTTTTGGCTCCGGTTTCTACAACGGGGTAAGCTGGACCAATCTGGCGGTAGGCCAGGTGGCTTCAGGCAATCTCGATGAGCTGAGCGTGGGGGCAGTTGGCGTAGCCAACAGCGCCTCCACGGGCGGCATGGCCAACTTTGCGACGGTAGACAACAATTTTGTGTTGTCATCTGGTTCTCTGGCGGCCGGATTGCAAACTGCTTTCGATGGGAACCTCAACGCCGGCGTTACCGGAGATAGCGTGGGCTTTATAGGCGGGGCCAGTGAAGCCACCGGCAGTACGCCGGTGGTCAGCCAGTCTCAAGCCACCACGTTCACCAGCCCAGCCTTCAGTCAGGCGTTTTCAACAACCGAGGTTCAGCAGAGTATTCGCAGTGCAAACATGACCGGGGCAATGAGTCTGTATGCCAGTGCTGCAGCCAACTTCAATTCGCCCGGCTACCTGGGAAACATTTCCACGGTGACCAATGTATTTCCCGGCCCGGTAACCATCCCCGAACCGGCGACGCTGGGGCTGATGGGCGTTTTGGGTGCCGGTGTGGCTCTGGTGAGTCGCCGCCGCAACACAGATGATGGACTGACGGGATTCACCGCAAGGGCAGAATCTCGACGGTTAAACACGTAAGGAATAAAGACACGAAGGCTTGGCGGTGGGGAGTTGACAAGACGGGAGTAGGGGGACGGGAGTCGGAAGGGTAGGGACGTCGCCGGCTGGGACCCTCCAGCCGTGGCGAAGGTATGTTGGGCTGGCCTGCGGCGATAGAGGCGTCTCTGGCCATGATGGCAGCGGCGCAAATAGCGAGCTGTAATCTGGTAAGAGCGCGTGTGATGATGGTGAAGTGAATGGGTTGCTGCGGCAATAAAAATAAGCTTGTTTGGAGATATGCCATGACTACTCACAAGATCAACTGCCCATCCGGAACCGGTGTTTTTTCCTTGCGGCGTGCGGTACGGCGCGGCTTCACCCTTGTCGAACTTTTGGTGGTGATATCGATCATCGCGATTTTAATCGCCCTGCTTTTGCCCGCATTGGCGGCGGCGCGCGAAGAAGCCAACACGGTGGCGTGCGCATCCAACATGCGGCAGATTGGCCTGATGTTTTCCGAATATCTTTCGGAAAGTCCGACGTATCCGCCCGGTGAAACCTTGCAATCGAATGGATACTGGCTTACGTGGGTGAACGATATCATGCCCAATACCAGTACTTATCCCACAAATGTGCATTCCAGCCTGGCCAATGTTGCGGTACTGTATTGCCCCGACGATCCGGTGGCGGATCGCGTAAAACCAATCAGTGTGACACAACTGGGCAGCATGGGCAATATTAGTTATGGCTACAATTTCATCGGTCTGGGTGGGTTGGGTAATGCGTCCACCGCCCAAAATTATAGCTGGAATTACTATGGCCAATGGCTCCCTTATGGTTCCGATTCTTATCTCCAGGAGCCGGCGACGTTCGGTGGTCTGCTCAATCCGGCCAAAACGATACTGGTTGCCGAATCCGGCATTAATGTCGCCGAACCATCTGATACCACCGGTCTGGGTTCGGAGGCGACCGATTGGTTGCAGTTCAACACCTGGGGCGATCCTTACAACGGAACGCTGGTCATTCGCCATAGCGGAGCCAGCAATTTTCTCTGGTGCGATGGTCATGTGAGTCTGGTCAAGGCACCGAATGGAAACTGCTGGGGCTATTACAGTGCCCAGGCCTTTGGCGAGGTTCCTCAATCTTGGACTGCCAACGGACCTGCCGCCAACCCGTTTGCTTTCGGTCGCCAGCCCGTGCAATAAGGCAGACTTGATGTAATAAAACCTCTGCAGTTGTGTGCCATTTCCGGTAGCCGGTGATGCCGCGATCGCTGTGGCCGCTGATATGGACTTAATGCAACGGGATCTCCAATCGTTATGTCCCGCGTCCCAACAGTGGACAATTATAGCCAGATATTCGGTAATACGGCAAGGTATATTTATCGCGGTTGGCCGTGGATAATCGGCGGTAAGTCAGCCTTTTATTATATTAATTCTAGCTCGTTGGAGAATTGTAATGGCGCAGATTATGGCTGATCTTATTGTTCATAATGATGATCATTTAGTCGCGCTGGGCTGCTGTGCTGGATAATGAACCCGGGCGGTCTAACGCAGAGGAGAATTTTGTCGGCTCATGATTATGGTAAAGTTATAAAAAATTGTTTCAAAATTATGTTGAGTAACCACCGACGCGTGTGCTAATTTATATTCTGAAGTTACAAACTGCACGCGGTCTATCGTTCAGATGCTTTCGCGTGCGGCTCTGAAGAAGTAGTTAATGTTCCGCATCCGCTTGTTGCAGATGCGCCGCAGCCTACCCGGTACGGCGGGCAGTAGTCCATGTTTTCCCGAAAGGGAGTAAGGAGTTTTTATGTTTTCTACATCTAGTTTCATGATTTCCCGTAAGGCCTATCTGTGTGGATTGGCGGTTGCCTCGGCAGGTCTGGCTCTAGCTGCTTCTGCGGCTAGCCTCCAGGCGAATTCCATCGGAGTTAACTATACCGGTGCAGGGTCCTTCGGCCAAACGCAGGCCCAGGCGACCGGCGGTTATTCCCTGGCCCCTACAGCCTCGGCGGGTTATGCAGCAGTCGCACAGTACAACTGGAACAATACGACCATCAGTTACACTGATGGGAATGGTTATAACAACAACGGTTTGTTAAGTACGGTTGTCGACAGCACTGGTGCAACTATATCGGGCATGTCCGTTGCAACGACAGTCAATACTTCCGATAGTTCCTACACTGGCGATCCTCTAAAGTTATATCCAAATAGTGGCACGGCCGGTTGGGGTTTCTCTGGCAATAACCTGACAATGCTGGAGGGCGCGGTCTACCCTTCACCTAAAATTACAATCTCCGGCATACCCTACTCCAGCTATGATGTATACGTTTATATGGCGGCTCCTGGAGGTAATGGTGCTACAGGTGCCGTTACCATCGGTGCGAACTCGGGTGGGACTGTCGATTCAACGAGTGAATTCTTCTATGACTACGGCTGGCCGAACGGAGCATTCATTCAATCAACGGCGACATCATCAGCATCCAATACCGCAGTATCGAATTTTGTACTGTTCACTGGTAATACGGCCAGCAACATCACGTTAATTGCAGATGCCAGCGGTTGGAACACCGGCCTGGCGGCGTTCCAGATTGTCAACACCGGAAGCGCTCTCCCCGAACCGGCCACGCTAGGCCTGATGGCCCTTGGCGGATTGGGTGTTTCGCTTATTGGCCGCAAACGCCGGACGGCATAATGATTTTTTCGGCGATTGCAGGTGCCAAGCCCGCAGCGGTGCAGATCAAGTTGGGTAGAGGCGGTTGAGAAAGAAGGGTTTGAAGGGCTTAAAAATGGAGATCTATCATGAACAGTTACCTTCACGTTTTCCAACGGTCCTGTTTGCACCCACACTCCTCCGCTGCGAACTCTCCGGCGGTCTTGGCCGTGCGTCCGGCAACGATTGGTAGCTCTGCTTCGCCATCGTATCGGCGTGCCGGTGTGATTGTGTGCTTAACCATTCGCCGTGCCGCATTTACTCTGGTAGAGCTTTTGGTGGTGATATCGATCATCGCGATTTTAATAGCCCTGCTGTTGCCGGCTCTGGCGGCGGCGCGAAATCTGGCGGAATCTACCGTTTGCCTGAGCAACCTGCGGCAATGCGGGTTGGCGCTACTGGAATACGCCGACGAAAATGCGGGCGTTATTGCGGTTGGAGGCAATCCAACCGAATGGGCCCCGCCGTATCCTTGGACATATTTCATCGACGGCCAAGAAATGACAGGCGCAAACGGCGGCGCGTATTACGGCGGACATTATATCTCTCCTGATTCCACTGCTTTGCACTGCCCATTAAACGGAACACAAGGAACCGGGGTGTGGTGGGGGCCACCAGACCACTGTGGCACTTACGCCATAGTCTACCCGGCAACATCGTGGAACAACACCCAGCCCAACTATGAAATAAATGTCACGTGGAACGGGAATCCGTATCCCGGTTTTATGGGCATCCGCGTGCAGGGAATTCCCGATTCAGCCAATGATGTACTGCTCATTGATAGTGCCGTCCAGGACGGGGGTGGACCGGCTCCGCTGCTTTATCCCCAGCATCCGGTTGGCTGTTACGGTGTAACTGTCGGCGATCCACCCCTGCAAAGCCCCACTGGCGGCGGGCAGATTGCGGGTGTGTGGCTCGCCCATCCGGTGAGCACTTCCACTTATAAAAACGGAAATTTTGAGGCCCCTAATCCTTCCCCCGGCGCAGCCAATGCCGTTTTTGCCGACGGCCATGCCGAAACCTGCAACGCCAGCCGTCTGGCTACTGTGGATAATTTCAATCCCGACGGCACGTGGGCACCCACGGGCCACGGTGTCAGTGATTTCTGGGATGATACGGGAAATTATTTGCATGGCAATTAGTTTTGTTTTACCGTGCGCTTATCACGCCGGGCAAGGGAATAGTTTTGATTAGACACTCTTTTGATGGAGTCTTATAAAATGCCACAAATTAACTGTCCAACATCGTCGTGGCAGCGTAACATAATTAATGGTGCTTCTGAACCAAAGGCGATGGCTCTGCTGGCGATAATGACTTGGTCTGCTGTTAAACAACGAAGGGTTTATGGGATTGTGACGCTGGCGGCTGTGGTGCTGTCGGCTCTGAACATGGCCGCCGGCATATTGACGGCTGTAGGAGCCGTCTCTACCGGACTGCCGTCCGGTCTGGGTTTTAACTTGCACATTGTGGGAACAACCCGGGGTTGGGCGGCGATACATAACGATGGTGCCAGGTTTGTACGCCGGGATTTTTTCTGGTCCGGCATTGAGACAAAAAAAGGCGTATATCACTTCGGCCTTTACAATAAAGAGGTCAAGGGTATGGAGGCCCGGGGCCTGCGGCCGATTTTTATTCTGGATTACGGCAATCCTCTCTACCCGCCTCCGGAAACCACCGTGGCGGGCCGCGATGCCTATGCCCGATGGGCGGCGGCGTCGGCCGCTCACTTCAAGGGCAAACATGTGATATGGGAAATCTGGAATGAGCCGAATGTGGGGTTCTGGCGGCACGCGAAGGGCGGCCTGAATTCGCCCCATTTCGCCGATGAATACGTAGCCTTGTTAACAAAAACCGTGACGGCAATGCGCGCCGCGAATCCTCATTGTTATATCCTCGGTGGGGCAGTGTCGTGCCTGTGGAGCGGATCTTTCCGCTGGGTACGTGAAGCGTTCAAGCGGGGCTTGCTGCAAACCGATATCAATGCACTGTCGGTTCACCCTTATGGTTTCACCCGGCCGGAAACGGAAATAAATGCCCATCAGCCCGGTGCGGTGTCGGGGCAGGGTTATTCCACGCTGCGGGAAATGATGGCCCAATATCACCGGGCAAATTTCCCGGTGGTGGCCACGGAAGTGGGCTATCCCACGGGCCATGGGGTAACGCTGCAGGACCAGGCGGATTTGTCGGTGCGGCAGTATCTGGTGGATGAAATGTGCAATGTACCGCTGACAGTGTTGTACAACTGGGATTCGCGGCAGGCTGGCGGTTTTGCCATCCGCGGCCGTCTGGTCTACAAAGCCCTGAAGGTAATGACTGCACAACTGAACGGCTACCACTATGTGCGGCGGCTGCACGTGGGCACCAAGCTGGATTACGTTATAGAATTCCAAAAGGCGAACGGGCACCGGCGCATTATTGCATGGACTGTGCCGAAAGACCGTGATGCTTCGCAGAGTAGGGCGGTGGCTCATGAAGCGGAAATTCCGGTGGGCACCACCGCCGACCTGGCCAAGGTAGAGAATATATATGGTAAGCAGGTGGCGGCGCTCGCGGTCGGCGGTCGGGTTACAGTACGGCTGACGGCGGCTCCAATATACGTGGATCTGGCCGGACACTGACCGGTGACCGGTCTGGAGGCGTTATCGTGCCTTAAGATTATGGTAAAGTTAAAAAAATAAGTTAACTTGGCTCATTGACACAAGAAAATCTGGAACGTAATATTGTTGTCCATGGTGGCGGTGCTGCATCGTTTAATGGAATAAGGTCTGGTTGATTTTTACGAAAGGTGTTCTCATGAAGCGTTTAAGGTATGTTATGGCGATGTTGGTCATTCCGGTATTTGCTGCGGTGGCTTGTGCCCACAGCATTGGCGTGAATTTCTGTAACGGGAAAGCCAGTGAGTCTCTGACCGCCCACGAGAGCGCCGGTGCCTCCGCGGTGGCCCAGAGTCACTGGAACAATTTCAAAATAAAAAATACTGATCCCAATGGACATTGGAATAAAGGTAGCTTGAAGAAGATTGTCGATAATACCGGTACGGCAGTCAAAAAGATGTCGGTGAAAGTAAATACCGGACCAGCCCATAAGTTGCAGTTCTGGGTAACTGGGGGCGCGACTTGGGGCTTTATGGGGCCGAATTTAACGCTCCAGACGGGAATGCTCTGGCCACGTCCGCAAATCACAGTTTCCGGCATACCCTACGCCCATTACGATGTATACGTTTATGCCGACGCGGGAAGCGGTGGCGGGACCGGCAGTGTAACCATATCCGCTGTGCATGGCACTAAGGGTCACGTGGCCGCCACCAGGACATATTACTACAGCTACGCGTGGACCAATGGTCATTTTGTAAGGGCCAAATCCACCACGAAGTCCGGTGCCAAGGGCAATTACATCCTGTTCAAGGGCAACACGGCCCATGCGATTACCCTGAATGTCAACGGCACCTTGGGCGGGGCATGGACGGGCGTCTCCGGCTTTCAGATCGTGGCCACAAAATAACATCGGCGGTGTGACGCCAAGATGCTTAGCAGCCCAATCGTTAGCCGACGCAGGTGTTGGCGTGTAACGTTTTAACCATCTGCGCGGGCGCGTGGCTGTGTAACTTTGTTATGTTGAATGCCCTCCTTTTTAAGGTCCACGATATGGTTGGCAAAATCAGAGGTTTTCTTGCGTCATTTATTTTTGTGCTGGCGGGTGTATTAGCGGCAACCACAGCGGCGCATGGAGCAGCCGTTGCCAAGCCAAAACCGTATGCTGATATTTCCAATACCGATCCCTTTGGTGCCGGAACTTCCGCGCAGGCCACGCACATGTACCGTTATTGGCTGCCCAAGATGGCCCAGGCCGGTGTCCGATGGGAGCGCATGGGTGTAAGCTGGGGTGGTGTGGAGCCGGCGAAGGGTAAGTGGACCTGGTCGGTGCTGAATTCAATGATACACACTGCCGAGACCCATCACGTTTTCATCAGCAGCCTGCTCATCGGCAATCCGCATTGGACCGGCACCACGGGGCTGCCGAGCCACGACTTGGCTGCCTGGAAAAACTATGTTTCGCACATTGTAGCGCATTGCGCCGGAATGATCGACCACTGGGAGGTTTGGAACGAACCGAACAGTTCGCGGGCTTATGCCAAAATCGTGGTCGCCGCCTACGATGCAGCCTACAAGGTCAATCCACGAGTTCAGATCGGGCTGACTGTGCATAGCGTGGACATTGTCAGGCTGCAAGACGTGATCCAGGACGGAGCCAAAAACCACTTTGATTATATTGCCGTGCATCCGTATGAGGTGTTTGGCTCGCTGCAATGGGGGCAGGAATCGGTGTTTATGCACATCATTCCGCGCATCCGCAAGATGCTGGCCCATTATGACCCAGCCAAGGTCAACGTGCCGATCTGGATTACCGAAATCGGCATGAATCCAAGTCCCGCACGGCCGGGTAATCTGGTCAAAGCCTACACCATGGGCATCGCGGAGGGTTTTGCTCACATCGAATGGTTTGAGGCCATGGGTGAAGCCTATAACATGAGCCTGCTCGATAATGCCGGACGCCCGACGCACAGCTATAATGCCCTGCGTAACTTGACCCGCGTCATGGGAAATCACCCGCGTTATCTCGGTTGGGTGCTGCTTAACGGCCGGGATTATGGCTTTGTGTTCCATGGTGCCGCCGGAACCGTTTTGGCTACATGGTCCGAGCCAGGCACGACCGATCACGTGAATCTCGGAGCTTCGGTGAAAATCATGAACCCGATCAGCGGTGTGGTGACCAAGTCCAACCATGTCCACTTGACCAGCGTGCCGGTACTCATTCTTGGTGTTCCAGCGGAAATTGTTGACCAAGCCCACGCGGATAGGCATAAACCATTTCCCTGGGGTGGTAACTTTGCCCATGCCCGGGAAATCTCATGGACCGCCGGCAACCCTGATTCAGCTCAGGGTTTGCACTGGTGCCGGGAGAAACCCGGGACCGTGGCCCCGGTGTTTCATGGCCGGAGAGCGGAATTTGTCGGCACCTCACCGGGCATGTCATTTACGGTCGATCCGAATTTCCTCTCCTTCACGCCCACGCCCATCACCATTTCCGCCCAGGTCTGTGTGAAACGTGGTGTGAACGCCGGGTTTAATCTACGTTACGAGTCCACTACCGGCTGGAAGAGTATTGGCTGGAATTCCGTACCGTCGGACGGCAAGTGGCATACTTTGAAATGGAAAATCACCAAGGACGAGTTCGTCAATGATTGGGGGCACAATTTCAGCTTCTGGTCCGACTCCACAGCCAACAGTCAGTACTACATCCACAGCGTAACTGTGGCGAAGGATGCCGCCAGGTGACACGGCCCAATGTCATTTTGATACTCGCCGACGACATGGGCTACGGCGATTTGAGTCTTTTCAATGGCGGGCTGAGCCAGACATCAGTTCTGGATGAATTGGCTGCGCAAGGTCTTTGCCTGACGCAGCACTACTCGGCCTCGCCGGTCTGCAATCCTTCGCGTGCCAGTTTGTTGACCGGTCGCTATGCCCACCGCACCGGCAGCATTGATACATGGGATCATCTGGGTGGAGAACGCTTGTCATTACGTGAGCGAACACTGGCCGACATCCTGAAACATGCCGGCTACGCCACCGGCCTGGTTGGTAAATGGCACAACGGCACCATGGGTGATGCCTATCACCCGATGAGACGTGGCTTTGATGAATTCTTTGGTTTTCGAGGTGGGTGGCAGTTCTATTTTGATTCGCGCATTGAACGCAATGGTGTTCCGGTTCAGCCGGATGGCCGATATTTGACCGACCGGCTTACGGATGAGGCCGTTGATTTCGTCCGGCGACATCAAAAAGAACCGTTTTTCCTGCATTTGGCATACAACTGCCCGCATTTTCCGATTGAAGCCCCGCCCGAGGATGTACTGCCGTTTGCCCAAAATGGCCGATTCAACCCGGCCGTCAGTACGCTCTACGGCATGATCCGCAATATGGACCAGAACATTGGACGATTATGCGACACCATCAAGCAACTCGGTCTGCACAACAACACCATCGTTTTATTTACCAGTGACAATGGACCGGATTTTGGCGGGAGCGATCCGCAGCACTCTCTGCGCCGCTTCAATTGCAACTACAATGGGGCCAAAACGCTGGTATACGAGGGTGGCATTCGGCTGCCGATGATTTTGTACTGGCCGGATGGCTTGTCCGGCCGCCGCCAACTCGATGCCATGGTTCACATGAGTGACTGGCTGCCCACGATTCTGGCTATGGCCGGTGTTGCCCTGCCTCAGGACAATCTGCCGCTGGATGGCTGGAACGTTCTGCCGGTGCTGCGTGGCGAAGGAGGCAAGGTCAATACCCGCCGTTACTGGCAATGGAATCGTTATTATCCACAGCGCGACTGTAACATTGCCATGCGTGACGGCGATTGGAAACTGTTGCGTCCATTGACGCCGCAACCTTCACGGCGCTTGGACGAGCAGATGGATATGGCTCTTCGCCGGGAACCGGAAAACTTCCAATCCACCGTTGCAGTGCCTTTGCGCAGCGAGCTTGCCTACAGCCGACCTATGCCGCCGGAACTCTACAACTTGCGCCAAGATCCACACGAGCGATGTAATCTTGCTGTCGAGAAACCCGAAATCTGTGCTGCGATGCTCAGAGAACTTGAGGCCTGGTTTGAGGAGGTAGAGGCCGACCGGCGTAGCTGCCCGGATGCGATATTCAAATGAAAGAGCGGCTGGCGTTGTCAGATAACCTTTTATGGCCTGTTGCTAAACCGCCGCATAAGAAGGGTCTTGTCCATGCCACTTTCTATTTTAAGTAAAGAACGAAACAAGCTCCTGATGGCATTTGTGGACTGGCGGGTTGATGGCGGACAAGGTAACTTTGCGGCAAGGTGGATGCCAGCCCGCTGGACCAACGGATTCCACCGCGGGAAAAGCTGTAATGTATTCGATGGAGACTAACGGCAATGCCATCGCGCCGAAAAATTTCTAAGGGCACTGGGTCAGTCGGCCTTTCTTCTGCGGCTGATTTGCCAGTGCCGATGGTGCCGGAAACAGATACGCCGACAGCCGGGCGTCTCGACGACCGGGGCTTCTGGCTTGCCACTACGAACAGAATTGCGCGGCCTGTACTGGAAAATCTGGCGCGGCGAGAATTAATTAAAAATATGCCGGTGGAGCAGCAGGCGAACGCCGGCCGGGAGAAATATTCGCATCTTGAAGCTTTCGGCCGGCTCCTTTGTGGTTTGGCTCCGTGGCTGGCATTGAATGATTTATCGGGCAGTGAGCAAACTCTGCAACAGGAGTTCCGCAAGCTGACTCAGGTATCGCTCGATGCGGCAATGGCCCTAAGGTCGCCGGACTTCATGAATTTCTGCCATGGGCACCAGCCATTGGTGGACACGGCCTTTCTGGCTCAAGGCCTTTTGCGCGCGTTGAATGTGTTATGGGAGCCGTTGGAGCCGCAGATTAAAAAACAAATTATCGCGGCGCTGAAGTCTTCGCGTAAGATTCCTACGCCCGACGGCAACAACTGGGTGATGTTTGCCGCCATGATTGAGGTAGCTCTGCTGGAGCTAGGGCAGCCGACACTGGAGACACGGCTGGAAGATTGCCTTGGCAAAATGCTTCGGTGGTATGTAGGTGACGGTGCCTACGGCGATGGCGAGTATTTCCATTTTGATTATTACAACAGTCTGGTTATTCAGCCGATGTTGCTGGATGTGCTGATGGTTTTACAGCGGCACGATTCGGCCTTTGCGCCGGTGCTGAATCTTGTTCTGCAACGTTCCCGGCGATACGCTGAAATCCTGGAAAGGTTCATTGCACCGGATGGGACGTTTCCTGCGATGGGTCGTTCCGTGACCTATCGCTTTGGCTCGCTGCAACTGCTGGGACAAATCGCTCTGCTGCATGCGCTTCCGAATCGTCTTAAACCGGCGCAGGTTCGCTGTGCAATGACCGCAGTTATTCACAAGATGATTCAAGCTCCGGGAACATTTGATCCTCGCGGCTGGCTGCAAATCGGCTTTTACGGTCATCAGCCCGCAATGGGAGAGAGCTACATCTCCACGGGCAGTCTGTATTTGTGTGCAGCGGGGTTGCTGCCGCTTGGTTTGCCGCCAGAAGACGAATTCTGGCTGGCGCCGGCTGTACAGTGGACGCAACAACAGATATGGTCGGGTAAGAATGTGCCCGCTGATCATGCCATCAAGGATGTACATTGTGTTGAATTGCCGGCGTTACGGCGGACAAAATTAAACTACCGCTCCACAGCTTGACTCTACAGCCGGGCGGCGCTGATTTTATTGCGAGGCCAAAACCTGAAAAATGCCACGGCAGAAAGCCGGCAGGTCATCGGGTTTGCGCGAGCTTACAAAATGCCGATCCACCACTACATCAGCATCCAGCCAGAGGGCGCCGGCGTTGATCAAATCATCCTTAATACCGGGCGATCCGGTTACTTTAACGCCGGAATAAACGCCGGCGGAAATAGCGATCCATCCGCCGTGGCATATCGCCGCCACCAGTTGCCGTTGCTGATGAAAATGGCGGACCAAGTCCTTGACTTTTTCATCGCGGCGGAGCTTATCGGGCGAAAATCCGCCGGCCAGGACGACACCATCAAAATGTTGAGCCTCAACGTCGCCAATGGCCAGGTCTGAGGTGGCAGGATAGCCATGTTTGCCGGTGTATCGGGTGCCCGCCCGAGGGCCGGCCAAGGTTACTTTGGCACCCGCCTCCTGCAGGCGATATTTCGGGTACCAAAGCTCCAGATCTTCGTAGATGTCATCCACAAACATCAGGATGCGGCGGTCAATGAAGGGTGAACTGGGCATCTACCATACTCTCCAACGCAGCCAATGGAGTCAGACGCTGCAACAGGTTTCTTTGGGAAATCTTACGCTCGACTGCTGCAGGAACCTTTCATGTTACCGCAGCAGCATGTGCCGCCGACGGGCGATTCCATGCAAGCACCACCGGCATCCGCCGCCGCAACGGCAAAGATGGATATTTTCCGTTTGGTCTGCCGGGCATGGCAGGTAGGGCATTGAACAGATTCGTCGACATTGCGCATGCTGGTGGCCAGATGTTCAAAATTGGCACCACATTTTTTACATTCGTATTCATAGATGGGCATAATGGGTAACTCCTTAAACTCTACTTTGCCAACGCTTTTGAGTGTATGCAATGCGGGTCGTGGAATCAAGTGTGGCGGTGGGGAGTTATCAGCATGGAAAATCCATGGTAGCATAACGAATGGGTGAGGTTTGTCGCCGGCAGTGCGGCGTTGTTGCCAGGCTGCTTACTGGCGCTTGTAGCTCAACTGGATAGAGCATCCGCCTTCTAAGCGGACGGTTGTGGGTTCGAGTCCCGCCAAGCGCAATGTAAATTGGTCTACTGGAGACGGAATTTGAACTCCTTGTGAGTTCGCGAGTATGATAATCGGAGGTTGAGGAGCTATCGGAAGTTGGGGCGGGCGGAAATTCAGTCTTCCCGATGCCGCAGGTGGATCGGTCCGTGACAAATGGAAAATCTTTGATGGAATCTATGGATCCCAGCTCGACAGTGCCAATACCCAGTGAGCCTCCGCGTAACGAGCGGGCGGCATCTTTGCTGGGCACAAGCGGAACGGCGGGGCCGCTGTCGCGAGAACAAATCGCCCAGATTAGTGCGGCCAAACGGGAACTGACTCCAATTTTAAAATGTCAAAAGGTGGCTCAGCGAACGGCGGGTGGGTTGATCAGTGCCGGCATACTCACCGTCATTCTGGCCTTTTTCGGCAGCTTCAGCATTACGGGATTGGTAATGGGCTTATGGATGACGGTGGCCGGTTTTATTGAGCATTGGCAGGGGCAGCGCATTCACCACCTTAAGCCCGAAGCCCTGACCATTCTCATCCGCAATCAATTGCTGCTTGGGGCCATGTTTGTTGTATTAGGTTCTTGGTGGATGCTGGAAGTACGCCTGGGCTGGATGAGCGCTACCGAGAAAAAGGAAATTCACTCTGTGATTACGGCTATGTCCACGGTGGGTGGGGGGGCCAGAGCGGTTACATCGCTGATTACCAGTATTGAGTATATCGCGTACGGTTCCATTGTGGCGCTGGGCCTGTGCGGACAGGGATGGCTAAGCCTGTATTATGTGCATCGCCGCAATCTGCTGAAAAAATATCTGGCCAGTACGCCGGAGTGGATCATTTCTTTACAACGGCACGACACCATTTAGGAATTTGCCGGTGGTGCATCTCCGCGGATAAGCAGATCCAGCAAGCCGGTTTCTGGATTCATTACCAGGCCATGCACGCATACGTCACGGGGCAAAAGCGGGTGGCGGCTAATCATGGCTACACTTTGCCGCACGCCATCTTCCACGCGGTCAAATCCGGCCAGCCACGTATGCAGGTTGATGCCGGCATTTTCCAGCGTGGTCAGTACCTGATCGCTCACGCCGCGATGCCGCATTTTTTCCAGTACGCCCTGGCAGTTCAGCCCGGCCATACCGCAGCCGTGGTGCCCAACGACGGCGATTTCCCTGGCACCGAGTTCGTACACGGCCACCAGGATACTGCGCATCACACTGCCAAAAGGATGGGAAACAATAGCTCCGGCGTTTTTGATAAGTTTGACATCGCCATTGCGTACGCCCATGGCCTGCGGCAGAAGTTCCACCAGCCTGGTGTCCATGCAGGTTAAAATGACCATGCGTTTGGATGGGAAACGGTCGGTGCGCAGGGGTTCATAAGCTCGCTGCTGCACAAAGGTGCGGTTGTGCTCCAGAATTTCATCAAGAATAGCCATAAAGCCTTATCTGTGGCGGTCATACCTGCGTGATTACAAGGGCACGCTGAACTGCAGGCCATCATAGCAGATTTTTACCGGTGCGGGCAAATCGGCTTCGGCCCGGGCGTGAAAAACATCGTGCGAAAGATGAGTGAGAAAAGCCTGTCGCGGCTTAAGATCTTTAATCATGGCAACGGCCTGGGCAAAGGAAAAATGGGTGGGGTGTGGGTGCGGCCGCAGGGCGTCAATAATCAAGGTGTCCAGATTTTGCAGCAGGGCCATGGATTGTGGGAGAATTTGTGAGCAATCCGTGCAATAAGCAAAGTTGCCGATGCGAAAACCGAGTACTTCGCCGCGTCCGTGCCGCAATGGAATGGGTATCCATAAGCGACCGAGAAGATCGAACGGGCCGTTGATGACATGTGGTACCAATTCCGGTCGATAAACGCCGATGTCTGTGGGTTTGTTAAAGGCGTAGGGGAAGGCCCGTTGTAAAACGCCAAGGGTTTCAGCATTGGCGTAGACTCCGATGGGGCGACCCAGTACGGTGTTGTAGCGGCGGATATCATCGAGGCCGAAGATATGGTCGGCATGGGCATGGGTAAACACGACGGCTTCCACGCGATCGAGAGCATTGCCTACGGCTTGAAGGCGCAGTTCGGGGGCCGTATCAATAAGTATTTCATGATGGTCATAACGAACTGCCAAACTGCATCGCGTGCGGTGGTCGCGCGGGTCGGTGCTGGAGCATACGGGGCAATGGCAACCAATCATGGGAACACCGGCGGAAGTACCGGAACCAAGCACGGTAATTTGCAGATCAGGGGTTTGGTTCATTAGCTGCTCGCTGGGGCGGCGGAAAGAACAGCTTTCCGGCACACTTACCAGGATGAGATGATACCGTAGAAATCGAAAATTTGCGGCGGTTCGGGACCGCGCAAGAATAACGTCGCACTTTCCGGCTGTTTCTTTTGGCCGCGGGCGTCGTTGTTCGCTCCTTACAGAACCGCAGGTGGGGTATGCGCGTCGCTCGCGCCTCGCCGACGACCAACACTCCTGCGCCGTAAAATATGAATTTATTTTTGCGCGGCCCCTTATTGCGTCGCTGATGAACCGCCCGGACAATTTTGTTGGGGGCGGGGGTGAACCATTATCCAACTGGGCTATTGCCTGGCCGGGCTGGCAACCTTCAGGGTTGAGTGGTGGGCTTGGGCACCAGCACCTGGTCGCCGCGGATGTCAACATAGGCCCGGCCGGCATCAATGCGGCCAAAGCGGGCGTAGATCTTGGCCAGGGATTGGAGCTTGCGGGCTGCTGGTACTTCATAAAAGCCTTCATGGCCCGGAGCGCGGCCCCACCATACGTGTGTACCAAAGCGGGTGATAAGCGTTATTTGCGGAGCCAGAGAGCTGATTTTGCCACCCAGGTTATGCATGTCTATCGCGGCAATCTGGCCATAATACGGCTGGGGTGAGAGCAAATGTATCAGTTGCAGGGCCACTTTTACACGCGGGGCATCCACATGGGAACCGGCCGCCGGTGGGACAGCCTGGCTGCCGATGATCTGGATAAGCCAGCGGAGCGCAGAAAGTTGGCTGGTCTTATACAGGCCGGGCAGGCGCACACCGCCGGGTGACAGGAGGTAACCGCCGGTGGGGCCAACTACGACGGCCGCCGGCTGGCGATAAACGGCGGCGATCTGGATGATTTGCGCACGGGGCATCCACGCCCGGCGGATAAAAGTAATGCGTTTGATCCAGGCGTTTTCGCCGACACTTTGATCCTGCAAATAGTGACGGGCGAGGATTTTAAGAATGTTGCCATTGAGGGGATCGCGCAGTTGCATGGCGTAATCCGGATGGCGCGGATTGAAAATGGTATAGTTGACAGCTTCCTGGGCAATCTGATCGAGGAGGCTTTTGGAAAGCCAGTGCGGGGTATTCAGCAGGACAATGCGTTTTAAGGGGCGGCGATCGCGCTGTTGAATAATTTTCCGGGCATAATTGTGAATATAGTGCCAGGATTCAATGCTGGCGGCCGCAACCGCACCAACCACACAAGCAGCCAGTAGGCCGCGCACCCAGGGAATTTGCCAGGGTCGGCGGATATGCATCCTGTTATGGTCATCGGCCATGGCGTTCACATTCACTTTCCGCGGTTGGGCGCAGAGGCAACAATTCCATCGCGGCGGGCCATCTGCACCAGGCGATCACAGAGTTTTTCAAAAGAGATGCCGGCATGTTGAGCAGCTTTGGGTACCAGTGAATGGCTGGTAAAGCCGGGCATGGTGTTAATTTCCAGCACGGATGGCCGTAAAGTGGTGGCATCCACCATGATATCCACCCGGGCCAGATGGCGGGCACCGACGAGTCGCCAGGTGTCTAAAGCGGCGGCTCGTACTGCATCAAGTACAGTGGCAGGCAGGTCAATCTCAAAAAGGTATTGGGTATCGGGACGGACGTATTTAGCCTGGTAATCATAAAAGTTCACCTTGGATCGAATTTCAATGGTGGGCAGGGGGGTGCCATTGATAATTCCCACAGTCAGTTCCGGTCCGGTGATAAAGCGTTCCACCAACATGCTTCCATGGCGGGACAGCGTAGAGGCCAGATGCTGGCGGGCCTCCTGGGCATTGCGGCACACAGCACAGTCCACACTGCTGCCTTCGGCAATGGGTTTAATTACACACGGATAGCCGATACCGCTGGCGGGCACCCAACTGTCCTTGAATTTACCGGTGTATACCACCTGCCAGTCGGGAGTGGGGACGGAATTTTCGAGCAGCTTTTGTTTGGTGGCCAGTTTGTCCATGGCCAGGCGTGAGCAGGTGGAATCGGAACCTACAAAGGGCAGGCGGCGCTGTTCTAGAATTTCCTGGATACCGCCGTCTTCGCCGAAGGTTCCATGCAGTGCCGGAAAAACAACATCGCATGGCTGATGGTCGAGTGCGGCAAGATTGGTGGGGGCAATATCCGCCTGAAAGACACGGTGGCCGCAACGGCGCAGTGCGGCGGCAATTTGCTCTCCGGTCAAAAGAGAAATTTCACGTTCGGAGGATATACCGCCCGCCAGAAGTGTAATAGCCAGAGATTTTGGGTTGTCGTCCATGACCATACCTTTGTTAAGCCGGCATCCGCGGCCGATACGCGGATCAGCCGATGAGTCACCCTGGCGTAGGCTACCAGATGACGACTTCGGTTTCCAGAATGACCGAGAATTTTTCCTGGACGCGCCTGCGTACCTGCGTGATAAGGGCTTGGATATCGGCAGCTTGGCATCCAGGTTTGGCCACTATGAAATTGGCATGCCTCTGGGAAACTTCAGCCCCGCCGATGCGCAGGCCCTTAAGGCCGGTTTTATCAATTAACTGGCCGGCGGAAGTACCGTTGACATTCTTAAAAATACAACCGGCGTTATTTTCGGCCAGCGGCTGGGAGTTGCGTTTGAACATCCAGATTTCCTTGACTTTTTCGGCAATTCGGTTGGGGTCGTCCGGGATAAGTTCAAAGGTGGCAGCGAGAATCAGTTTGGCGGTAATGTTCGAGTGGCGATATTCAAAGACCAGATCATCGCGCTGCCGGGTATAGCTCTGGCCGTTGATATCCATTACGGTAACGTCCAGCACCTGCGATCCGATATCTCCAAAGGCACCGCCGGCGTTCATCCGTACTTCGCCGCCCACTGTGCCTGGAATTCCCGCCAGACATTCCAGGCCAGAAAGCCCCTTGTGTGCACATTCGCGGATTAATCGTTGAACATCAGCCCCGGCACCGGCGGAAACTTGACGTCCCTCGAATGCCATGGTTTTGAATGCACTGCGATTGAGATGAATGACGGCTCCGTTGACGCCGGCATCGCTGACCAGCAGATTGGCTCCGGAACCGAGGACGTAGATGGGGATGTCATTTTCGCGCAGACGCAGCAGGATGGCGGCGGTCTGGGCAACATCTTCCGGCTCGACAAAATAACGCGCCGGACCGCCGACGTTAAACCACGTCTTGGGTGCCAAAGGTACATTTTCCGTTACCGCGGTCTCAAAACCGGCGTACCAATTCATGTGTAATTTCCCAAACGGGGCCAGCGCCCATGGATACCACTAAATCTCCGGGCTGCAGTTGTCCCTGCAGATAATTTATAATACCCGGGAAGTCCGGAATATACCTTGCCTGGCGTCCATTGTCGCGGATGCGGTCCACGAGCATGGCGGCATTAACGGCCTGACGGTCGAGTTCGCTGTCGCGGACGAAGTATATATCCGGGACAATCGTAAGATCTGCATGGGCAAAGCTACGGGCGAAATCATTGAGTAAAAACCGGGTGCGGCTGTGCTGGTGCGGCTGAAACACACAGATCAGCCGCCGCGGTGCATAATGGCCGCGCAAGGCCTGAAGGGTGGCGCGAATTTCGGTGGGGTGGTGGCCGTAATCATCGACAAAATTGATTCCACCACGCTGCCCGAGAAACTCACTGCGGCGATCTACCCCGCCAAAATTGGCAATTCCGTCCGCCACCGACCCCCAATTGGCACCGCAATGCGTGCCGATGGCCGCGGTTACCAAGGCATTGCCTACATTATGTCGGCCCGCCAGCCGGATTGAGATCCGGCCCATCGCATGGTTATTGTATAGCACGTCAAAAGATTGCCGGCCATTGGCAGTGGCCAAATTCACGGCCTGCCAGCAGGCCTCTGTTTCAATGCCATAGGTTTCGACTTTGACACCGGCAGCTCGCGCCGCGGCCATGCAGTGTTCATCCTGGACATGGGTAATAATCGTACCGGCCGGATTCACCTGCCGCAAAAGTTGCGCAAAGGCCTCGACAATTTCGTGAATATCGCGGTAGTAATCCAAGTGGTCTTCTTCAATGTTCAATATGGCTGCGATATGCGGACGAAGGTTGAGAAAGCTGCGGTCGTATTCACAGGCTTCGACCACGAAGAGATTTCCGGTGCCACCGTGGGCGGAACCTTGCAACTGGCGGCAATGCGCCCCCACTACAAACGATGGATCCATTGCGGCCTGGGTGAGGGCATAGGCGGTCATGGCAGTAGTGGTGGACTTGCCATGAGTGCCGGCAATGGCAATGCCACACCTGGACGCCATCATGTGGCCGAGAAGCTGAGCATATTTGAGAATTTTAAGGCCGCGACGGGAGGCCTCGATCATTTCCGGGTGGTCGGCTTTGATGGCGGCGGAATGAATGACCATATCACATTCCGCTGGGATGGCGGCAGCACCGTGATCATAGGCGATGCAGGCACCCAGCGCACTGAGTTTTTCGGTAGCCATCGACCGGGTGCGGTCGGTGCCGGAAACAATGGCCCGCGATTGAATAAGCATCTGTGCCAGGCCGTTCATACCGCTGCCGCCGATGCCTATAAAATGCACGTGAAGCCCGGTAAAAGGATCGATCTTGGGGCCGGAAGAATCATCGCCATGCGCTGGAGTGTCAGTTAATTGCAAAGTAATTTTACCGCCTGGTTTTATCGCCGCTAAAGTCACAGATACTTAGTCTCCTTTCGGGGGTCAGGTCAGCGGCAGTGTGTTGACGCACCTGATTGGGCCATGGCAGCCGACGCCGCCTGCCAACCTGTTATTTAGCCTGCACAGGGTACCCGTTGTACACCGGGTACGATTCAGACTGCGCGCCGAAATCCCAACCTCATTATCGGCTGTTGACTTTCTCTGTCATCAGCAGGATTAGTCGACGGGCTACGTCGGCGGCCGCCTGCGGTCTGCCTAAACGTCGGGATGCCTGGGCCATGGTCTGACGCGCGGTTGGATGGCTCAGTAATTCCACCAGAACCGGACGAAGCGCCTCGGCATTGATGGCGGCATCCCTGGCATCCGTAACCATCCTTGCCGCTCCGGCGGCGGTTAGATGGGCGGCATTGGCTTTCTGGTGATTATCGCGATGAAATGGATAGGGCAACAAAATTGCCGGCACCCCACAGGCGGTCAATTCCGCGCAAAGCCCCGCACCGGCTCTGGCAATGGCCAGATCAGCCAGCGCCCAGACAGCGGCCATATCGTCGGCATATTCGAGAACCTTCCAAAATCCGGGTTTGAATTTGCATGCTGCTGTTCGCGCTGCTGCGGCCTGTCCCAATCCGGTCAGATGCAGGATCTGCCATGACGAATGACCGTGGGATAGGCCGCTATTTTCGGCGGCGGCTGATCCCTGTAGAACTCCAAGAATGTCGGGCTGATCCAGCAGGGCGATGATGGCATCGTTAATGGTTTTGGCACCCAGGGAAGCGCCGGTTATTACCAGTGTGGGCCGATCAGGATCCATCTGCAGTCGCAGGGCTGCTTGGTGGCGGGATAAGCATGTCAAGGATGGTCGAATGGGGCACCCGGTAACCACCGTTTTCGCGGCATACTTGCCCAGGGCGGCAGCCTGTAAATCCCACTGCGTAAAAACTCGATCGGCGCGGCGCATTAAAAAACGATTAGCCGCGCCGGGCAACGAATCGGGATTGAGCACCGCCAATGGAATGCGCATTTCCGAGGCGACCACGGCCGCCGGTGCGGCGGCATAGCCACCCAGCGCCAACACTCCATGAACGGCATTCCGATGGAAATAATTTCTCCAATATGCGCAGCTTTCCCGCCAGGCATGTAGAAAGGGCCACCATTGCCAGGGCTTTTTAGTCAATGTTCGCACCGGCTGAGCCACATAATCTCGGCCGAACCCCGCCAACAGCCGCTGATCAATGGGGCGCGGCGTGGCTGCCCATACCAAGTGCACTCGATCGGTGTACCATTGCCGCAGAATTTCAGCCACGGCCAGTCCAGGATAGACATGGCCGCCGGTTCCGCCACCCGCCATGATCACACGCACCGGCAGGCTTGACCCAGGCGTGGGCAGGGGAGGGATGGCGTCGGGTACCGTTTCCACAGCCAGTTTTCCCTCTGGTGTTTCAATATGGCCGGTGAGTTGGCTCACGATTGCTCCGATGCCGGGACGGGCCGGACGGGTATTACCGGTGATTCCCGTGCGGACAACACGTGTAAGCCCAGACGGTCAGGCGATCCGGTGGTGGCACAGGGTGCAGCCAGGGATTTCAGGCGATTCACGCGTTCGACACTCATCAGCAAGCCGATGGCCGCCGCGGTTAGGACCCAACCTGTGCCACCGGCGGAAATCAGGGGCAGGGCGATTCCTTTGGTGGGTACCGTTACAGTAACTACGGCCACATTCATCATGGCCTGAAATGCGATGATGGCGGTGGCTCCAAAGGCGAGCAACTTGCCGAACAGGTCTGTAGCCCGGTGCGTGACCATCCATCCGCAGATCGTCAGACCCATGAAAAGTGAGATCACCAACATGCAGCCAAAGAATCCTAGTTCCTCGGCAATGAGGCTGAAAATGAAATCCGTACTATCCTCCGGCAGAAAGCCCATTTTTTGGATGCCATTGCCCAGGCCCCGCCCCCAGAATCCACCGCTGTGAAAGGACAACATTGATTGAATGGGATTGTAACCGGCACCTTTGGGGTCCAGATGCGGGTGCAAAAATATGAGCAGGCGTTCGCGGCGATAGGCGCTGTGCCAGACGGCAAAATAGGCCAGCACGGCCGCCACCGGCAGCAGCAGGACGATATGCCACCAGCGGCAACCGGCCAGCAGCATCAGCATCACCGCAACAGTGCCAATCAGAACGGCGGTGCCGAAATCTTCCACCAGAATGGGCAGGCAGATCAGGCCGGTGGCGACAACAAGGGGAATAAATCCTTTCCAGAAACTGCGGATCTGGTCGGCCTGATGTACGGCAAAGGCGGCGATAAACAGGACCATGCCCCATTTGGCCAGTTCGGATGGTTCAAAGCTGATGCGATGGCTGCCCAGCGGTATCACGAGCCAGCGTTTGGCACCGTTGATTCGGGCTCCAAAATGGGTGAGCACCAGCACGAGCAGACAAAAAGACACAATCATCAGGATGGTGGCGGGCGAGGTGGCCAGGCGTTGGCCAATGAGTTTGCGGTAATTGAGTCGCGAGAGCGCCCACATGGCCGCCACGGCCAGTAGTACGTGTATGGTGACGGCACTGAAAATCAGCCGGGTTAATTCTGTGCTAAAATTCACCGGCCCAACCCGGGCATCCGCGCTATGCACCATAAGAAAACCAAAGCCAAGCAAGGTCAGGGCGATGAGTATGAGCACCTGATCCAGCGAAAGAGCAAGCGGGCGGATGGCGAGCCGTTTCCAGGGGGCGACGGGTACAGCGTGCTGCGTCGTGGCGGGCGTGTGCCCATTGCTGTGACCATCCTGCCGGTTCATACGTGTGGGAACCAGGGTGTGCTCGTGAAGTTCAGTCATCGGCAATCCTTAAGGTATAAAGAGGTATCGCGAAAAACGAACGCAATTGCCAGGCTGGTCTGCGAAGTGTGCTGGTGCGGTATGGCAAAATATCAGTCACGTTACGGACCCATCCCTGGTCTGCACCGATTTTACATCCGTGCACTGGCCGGAGATACGCGGGCATAGCCAATCGCCTATCAGGCCAATTGCCTATATTGTAGCAATTGACCATGGCCGGACACAAGGGCTTGCAAGAGCGCATGTGGTCACAAAGCAGCAATGGCACCTGGATATTGATCGCCGTGAAGGTGAAATGGAAGATCGACAGGAATTGCACCCGGTGCGGGAGTCTTGGCGTATTGGCGGAGTACAGGTGCGGTTGGGGGCCATCAGCGACGCTTGGGAGTGCCGCTATGCCGGCCGGGCTGCAGGATGGCGAAGTCTTACTTGCGGTGGGAAAAAAGGCGAAAAGGCAGTTCAAGAATGTTCAATGCCGTTGGCATGACCATGGGATGCTGCAGGGTTCCATACACCTGAAGTTGTAGGAGTTGCGATCTTACCAGGCCGAAAAGCAGGCCCAGCACGGGAATTCGGGTGCCGTGCGGTGAATGGGTAACAAGTGTAAGCCTTAACCGCTGCGAAGCCAGATGCAGATTGCCATGGCCGTCCAGATTGACTCCGGGGCTGGTGAGAATAATTTTTTTGAAGTGAATGGTTCCATGGTCGATGGAATATACAATCTTGCAGAATTGAAACGCGTGACTGACCGGCAGCCGTAGTGTTGCCACCTGCAAAAGTCCCATGGCCAGCGGCACATTGTAAATATCCGCATGGCGCACCAATAATATGCCGTCGCCGCGCATGGTGCTGGTTTGGCCCCAGATTCCGCGCATCTTAAAGGAGGCGGTAACTTTGCCGGTATTTTTGCCGGGAATTCTGGAAGGTAGATTGTCATCAGTATCCGCCGGGGCGGTGGTAGCCGGGCGGGTGGCCCCGGGCTTCTGGGTGGGAATTGTGGACGGCTGGGTGGTGCTATTCGGATGAATCACGATCGGCCGTTGCGGATTTGCAGGGGAGGGTTGTGCAGGGCCGGATGTTGGGTTGGCGGGGTGGGTACGAATGGTGGGTTGGGGTGATGACGGGCGGCCCGGGGTGTGGACCGGCCCCGGGCTGGACAGCAAATCGGCAAGCTCGGCGTGATCAAGGATAAGGCTGGCGTGAAAAGCCGGCTTTCTACGGATGCTTAAAGATACATGGCCGGCGATGGCTCCACCGGCAATGGCTCCGTTGAGGTCTTCCACCTTCAGTAGGTGTGTTACCGGCGAGGCGCTAAGCTTTCCGGTCAGGGCTTGCAGGGTCTGGCCGGCGATGGAAAATCCAGCCAGCGTAAAATTGGCGTGAATGGTTGGAGCGGAGTCCCGTGTGTTCCAGCTTCCAGTGAAGTGGGTGGTCAGATGTTCACAAACACTTTGAATGGCACCATGCGTCGCCAGATCGTTAAGTTTCAGTCCGCCTTGAAAACTCCACAGATCTCCGGTTTTGAGAGGTGTTCGTGTGAGGAGATTCAGGTGCAGGCTCCACTGGGCAGTGGGTGCCAGAGGAGCAATGAAGTTGCGGGATTTGGCTGGAAGCTTTGCAAGCCAGGTTGCGGCAATGGTGCTGGAATCCGCTTGGCCATGCATCTCAAGCGCTTGGGTTTTGTAGACATAGCTGCCGCCGGCCTTGAGATGAATGGCTCCAACGATACCGGCGATGTGGTGTAAAGCCACCCTGTTTTGTGTGATATGAATCATGCCCGTTAAATCGGATATGGGCGTCGGAAGGGCCGTCGGAGCTAGGGACATCTGTTGCGGCAGCACATGGATATTCAATCTGGCCAGTGCGACAGAACCAATTGTGGCTGTGCGGCGCTTATGCACCGTAAGCGTGGTGCTGAAAGTACCATTCATCGGGCCTGCAGGCCGCCATTTGGCCCACAGAGCTTTCCATCGCGGCGGTAGGGCCGATGGCGGCAGTGGATTTATGACAATATGCTGCCAGGATCCGGAAGCCAGCACGGTGGAATTGCTGTTGGATTGTGTGTTAATATCCGCCTGCATTTGCAGGGTTCCGACGGGTAAGCCGGGTCTGGCTGCGCCGGCCTGCGCGGTGAGACTGTTAATGTTGAAATGGTCTGGATCAATATAGGCCTGCATGTGCACATGAATCAAGGGCCAGGGCAGTTCCGGCGGCCGCATGATTCCATGGGTGAGGCCGATGGTGCCGGCCACATCGGGCTGGCCATGGGGACCGCGGGTGATCATGGCGTTCATGGAGACCAGGCCGGTGGCGTAGAGCTTGGCAATCCATGCTTGATAGTAACGGGGCAGGCTTTCCATCAGGCGATGGTTGAGGGGCACAGCCGAGGCGGTCAGACGAACCTTGGGCTGTATGGTTGCGAGATTGCTGGGGTTGTAGTTGACCGTGCCGGTAAAGATAATTTTCCCTCGATGGGCGGGTCCGGTGGCGCTAAGACGGATAATTTTGGTTTGGGTGGGGGTGAAATAAAGCTCGCCATGAACGTGGCTGAGCGGGTAGGGAAAATCGCGATAACTGGCCCGCACATTGGTCGGAAAAATATGGATGGCAATGTGCGGAGCTCCGGTGGTACCGGCGGTACGGGTAACGTGGCAGATGAAACGTCCGGTTCCGTAGGGATGAAAGCGGTTCCAGATGCGGTGGATGGCGCGGGGCAGGCAGTCGGCCAGGCGCCGATCAAAAAAAGCATGATTAGAGGAAATATGCAGATCGATGGGGGCAGTATCGGAATTGATGCCGACCAGGCCGTTGAGCGAACAGGGAAATGTTTCAGCAAGACCTTGAACATGAATAAAATGAATAGCCCGGGCGGAAAAGTCCACCACGCCGTGTACATGATGCAAGGGGTACGGAAAATGCACGTAACGGGCCTGCACGTTTTGCAAGGCGATGTGGCCATGGATGGTGGGCATTTCGCCCTTGGTGGCACGCTGTATGGCCATAGTCAGGGCCATCGTTCCACTGGGCCGAAGGCGATTGAAGATGGCCCGGGCCGCCCCAAAGCCGCGCATTTGTAAAATGGCCGGCGCCGGCCGTGGAATGATCAAATGGGGCATAAGCAGAGTCAACTGGAATGGCAGGCCGGAATTATAACCGTCGAACACCGCCGCCGGTATAACGAAGGCATTGCCCATGAGCTTTCCGGTCAGTTGACGAATGGCAATTGCGTGGCGGGAAAATCGCAGAATACCGGAAAGACCGGTCACCGAGAGGTGATAACTTCCTCCGCGGCGGGCAGTGAGTGGAATTTGCAACGTTACAGCGCGAAGCGCAAATCGCAGCGTAATACCATTGGTGGGATTCACTCCAAATACTATATCCGTCAGATTGCCCTGCAAGTGATATTTCAGAAGATAATTGCGAATTTCCAGGGGAAGGCTGCGACGCAAGGCATGATTCAGGGCAATATGGCGGATATGCGCGACGAAATTCTGCGTTGAAAGATCCCAGGAACCGGTTACGTGAATGCCTGGCGGACCGCCACGATGTGTTCGCTGGTCGATTTCAAACTGGTAGGTGGAAGGAACGCCCGGGCGGGGCTGAAGGCGGCCTTCGACATAGCTTTGGCCCGCGATGTGATAATGTCCATGGCTGATTCTTCCCCAGCGGATGGAGGCGTGCTGCAACAAAATTACCGGCAGTGAATGAATAGGACCGGGTGCGATGGTAGAGTTCGCTGATTTTTTCTGGATAAAATTTTGATAATTCCAGCGGTCGGTATCAAGGTTATGCACCAGGTTGAGTGTGGGAGCGATGGCCACGAGACGCAGGGCATGAAGCCGGCCCGTGATAAGGCCTAGCCAGTTGAATCCCAACTGCACTTGATGGGCGGAAAACAGCACTCGCCCAGGACCACTGCCAGAATGTGTGCGCAGCGTAACTCCGGTGAGTTGCAGCGTACCGGCAAGCGAAAGATGGGCGGACTGGACCGAAACGTCACCGTCGAGCACATTGGAGAGCACAATGGATGCCATGCGGCTGAGTCGCTTTGGACTCATCAGGTAAAACAAAATGGCGATGATTGCCGCCAGCGCCAGCAGCACGGCCAGGGAAAGCAGCCGTCGCCAGGGGCTTACAAACATGGCGTGTGGAGACCGGTGGCCGCGGCCGACGGATCGGGTTTTCCACCATTTGGACGGATTGGCTCTCGCATATTTAGCCATGAAGCACTTCACAAAAGGTCAGCCGGCCGGCCACCGGAAATTCCATTAACGCTATCCTCTTTTCATGGACTGCTCCGATGTCGTTAACGCGACGATTCGGGAGGCGGTGCCGGAGGTTGAGGAACTCCTTGCAGCCGGCATGACGCGACTAGGCGGACAAGTCCGGCGGCCGCCAGCAGGTCCACCAGCGGTAAAAGTTCCACACGATATCGCACGCTACCGATAAACAGCGCGTGCATCATGCTAAAGTATAGGATTGTCAGCAGCAGGATACCCAGGATGCCTGCCGGAATTGCGGCGTGTCTGGTACCGAGGAGCCCCCATAGAGCCAGAGCGAATTGTGGAATAGTCCATAACATCAGGGGAACTTTGATCCACCATTTTCGATAATGCCGCGCGTGAAGCCAAGGCGACCAGGTGCGGCCAATTTTGATGACCGCCAGCCAGGCAATACGTAGTGGATCGGCGAATACACAGCGCCATGCCCGGCGTGTCCAGGCCAGATCACGCTGACTTTCGTTAAGATTTTTTATAGATGGAGGCGGGCGAATGTCGCTTTGACGGGGGCCGCCGGTGGCTTGCGGATATACCGCCTCGTACAGACTGATTCCCTGAAGGGTGGACATGCGGAAAAAGTCCTGTCCGAAGATTCGATAGTTGCGAATCCACCAGGGCATCAGGCACGCAATCATCAGCAGCAGCGAAACAGTCATTTTGAGATAAATTCCCAGACGGTGCCCAGCCTGGTTTTTGATACACATCCAGCCGCCCCAGCCGATCAGAGGAAAAATCAGCAGCACGGCTTCGCCGCGCAGATACGTGGCAATACCCCACGATAATCCCAGCAGCAGCCATGGAGTTATTGGGCGGGGATTTTCCATAATGTTCATGCAGAGCCAAAGGGAAAACATCATTACCAGCGTAAAAGGAATTTCGGAAAGAAGTGTTGCGCTAAACGCCACACTCAATGGATCGACCGCAGCCAACAGCGCGGCGATGATGGCAACGCGTTTGTTGACACGACGGCCCACCAAAAACACCAGCAGCACAGTGAGAGATCCGCAAATCGCCTGGGAGAGCAACACCGCCATGGGTGTTGGTCCAAAGAAATACTCGAAGACCGCAATATAGACCGGGTATCCCGGCAATCGACTGGCGAAAAGGCCCCGCACTTCATAGGTGGTACCGGCCAGAATGGTGTGGGCTAAGGCGTTGTAATC
Organism: Planctomycetota bacterium; assembly: GCA_021790385.1. Lineage (GTDB taxonomy): Bacteria > Planctomycetota > Phycisphaerae > WQYP01 > WQYP01 > JABEVA01. Next base: position 12,991 of record JAJYDW010000018.1, on the reverse strand, counting down.
TCTGGAATCTGGAAAGAACATAGGGTGTATCATGGCCAGGCCGGCGCGAAGTAGCAATGCGACCAGCATGATAGCCGCGACTGCTATGGTCGGCCGCTGCCACCATGGTACCAGGGAAATTCTGTTTGTTTCACTCATCCGCCACTTCACCAATCGTCCCATCATGATCATCCTCCCTCATTATCGACTTCCGCGGCTTGGTTTCAACCGGGAATATGACCGGGCATGCCAGTTGCAAAATAGGCCGTGGAAAGGTGATTTTGTAATCGCCGCGGCAAGTGTCCAAAATAAAAGGCCGGGAGCCTGGTGGCGGCTTATGGTTCGCTTTGCGCACGCCTATCATAGGTAATAAATTCAAGACCAATGGATTTGGTCTGTTCAACCACGGTCCACTGAGTGGTATCCCATGCAGGAAACCATGTATCGCCGGTCACGGGCTGTTCTGGATGTACGATGGTTAAATACATTCGATGGGCAACGTCCAGCGTGGCGGTGTAAATTTCTCCGCCGCCTGCTACAAATAGTTCCGTTTCTCCATGGCTGTAGGCCCATTCCACGGCACTGGAAATCTGGTTAAACCATGCCACGCCTTCGGTGTTCACGGCATCGGTTGGTCTGGCGTGCCGGGATATCACCAGGTTCTGCCTTTGCGGCAGCGGCCGTCCCATGGAACTATAAGTTTTTCGCCCCATCAAGACGCAATGGTTCAAGGTGAGCCGGCGAAAATGTTTCAGGTCTTCCGGAAAATGCCACGGCAACGCTCCGGCGCAACCGATGATACGGTCCGGCGTCATCGCGGCAATCAGGCTTATTCGCATCTGGGTTTCCTATTCTGGGGCCGCTTAAACCGCCACCTTAAAGGGAATCGGCGGATGCGGGTCATAGCCCGAAAGCGTAAAGTCTTCGAAGGTGAGTTGATCAAACGGTTTGCGGGCAATGGTCAGTTGCGGCAGTGGGCGCGGCTCGCGACTCAACTGCTCGCGTAGGCCTCGCAAATGGTCGTATTCCGCGGTGGCGGAATTTGGTTCGGCGATATAAATATGGGCATCCACAATAGTGTGGGCAAACTGGCCGAGCTTCAGGCCACATTCCTGTGCAATCATCTGCGTGAGCGTGGCATAACAGGCCAGATTAAAAGGAATGCCCAGCGCAATATCACCCGAGCGCTGTGTAAGATGACAGTTGAGTTTGCCATCCAATACCTGAAATGCAAACGTGTAATGGCATGGTGGCAGGCGGCTGGTCTGGGCGTTACCCGGCTCCCAGGCGGAAACCACCAACCGGCGGCTGTTGGGATTGCGTTTTATCTCCGCAAGAATATAGCCAATTTGATCCACCTCGCGAATGGCGGCGGTGGTTTGGCCGGTTTCACTGATGGGGGCATGGCTGGGTTGCTCGGCATGGGGAAATCGTCGCCAATAGCGACCGTAGGCCGTTTCCAATTCGCCCTTATCGTCGGCCCAGGCGTCCCAGATTTTGGTATGGCGGCGCAAATTACGGATGTGTTCCTCTCCGGAAAGATACCACAGCAGTTCGCGCAGAACTGCATTAAAATTAACCCGTTTAGTGGTCAGCAGGGGAAAGCCGGCAGCTAGATCGACGCGGTAAAAGGCCCCGAAGCAGGAAAGAGTATCCACCCCCGTGCGGCTGGGTTTGCGTGTTCCGTGCTCCATGACCCACTTGACCAAATCCAGATATTCCTGCATGAGCGATCCTTAAAAGCCACAGTGCCACACGATCTAAAAAAATTTTAACATAAACCAGCCGGGTGGGTAGCACACAGCGCAGTGGTTGTTGTGCCGAAGCAGAATTAGTAACCGCCAACGGAATAAATTATATAAATAAATCTAAATCAAAATATGTTGTCGGCCGTCTGAGCGACAAATGCGGCCCCCAAAAAGCGATCACCCGGGAAACTAGCCCTGACTGACGTTATGCGTTATTTACGCAATTTATTGTACATTAAGGACAAATAGTGGACATTACTGGACAATGTTGTTGCAAATGGCGATAATGGCAATATGAGTGAAAGGTAATAAGCTGATGAAATTAACCGTTCGCGATGCAGCTAGACTTCTAAGTGTTTCCGAGAAAAGCATTTATCGCTGGATTAAGCAGGGTGCAATTCCGGCTTATCAGGTTAATGAGCAGTACCGGTTTAATCGGGCGGAACTGCTGGAATGGGCCACATCCCGAAAAATTCAGGTATCTCCGGAGATCTTTGCGGAGCCGGAAGGTTCTCAGACGGCGATTCCGCTGTTAAGCGATGCTCTGCGCGATGGTGGTGTTTATTACCGCATTGGAGGTACGGATAAAAGTTCGGTGCTGCGTTCAGTGGTACAGATCATGCGTTTGCCCGACGAAGTGGATTCGGAATTTCTGTATCAGGTACTGCTGGCCCGTGAGGCGCTGGGTTCAACGGGCATTGGCGAAGGAATTGCCATCCCGCATGTGCGTAATCCCATTGTGCTGCATTTGTCCCAACCGATGGTTACGCTGTGTTTTTTGGAAACGCCGGTAGATTTTGGTGCCTTGGATGGCCAGAAGGTCAGCACGCTTTTTACGCTCATCAGTCCGACGGTGCGTGCGCATCTGCAATTGCTGGCGCGGCTGGGGTTTGCTTTGCGCGATCCGGCGTTCAAAAAGGCGGTTCTAACGCAGGCCTCGCGTGATGATATCATTACCGCATTGCGACAAGCCGAAGCTACTTTGAGACCGGCTACTCCGCCACCGAAAAATAATTCTTCCGGGGTTGAGGAGTCGGTCAAATGAATTGGCTGGCACTGGTAATTCTTGGTGTGATCGCATTTGTTCTAAGCGGTCCAGTGGGAATGCTGGGCCGGCGCAGCGGCAACGGGTGGCAGTGGGTGTCGGCAGGGGTTGCGGTTGCAGGCGGGATATGCGGGCTGGTGGCGGCATTTGCGGTACTGCTTGGTTCGCTCTCGGATACGCTTACTTTTCGGGCGGCGGCCCCGGCGCTGACGGTGAACCTGCGGGTTGGTCCGCTGTCGGCATTTTTTCTGATTCCCATTTTCGCCATCGGGTCATTGAGTTCCATCTACGGGTTGGGTTATTGGCAGCAAAGCCGCCATCCGCGCAGCGGACGCAAGCTGCGTTTCTGGTATGGGCTGCTGATTGCGGGTATGGCCATGCTGACCCTGTGCCAGAACAGCATTGATTTTCTGGTGGCCTGGGAAACGATGGCGCTAAGCACATTTTTTCTGATTCTTACGGAAGATCAAAAGCCTGCGGCGCGACAGGCGGCATGGGTTTATCTGGTGGCCACGCATCTGGGCACGCTGCTGCTGGTGGCTTTGTTTGCTATTTTGCGCGTCATCAGTGGTTCATTTTTATTGCGTCCACTGCCGCCGGGGCAGGTGGGAATGGGATTACAAACGGTTATTCTGCTGTTGGCTACAGTAGGCTTTGGCCTCAAGGCCGGGATCGTGCCATTGCATTTCTGGCTGCCGGAGGCTCATGCCAATGCGCCGAGTCACGTATCGGCAACACTCTCGGGGGTGGCGCTGAAGATGGGCATTTTTGGCATTCTCCGCGTGCTTACGCTGTTACCCGCCCGTCCGCCGGCCTGGGGAATTTCTCTGTTGATGCTGGGAGCGGTAAGCGCTTTTTGGGGGGTTTTGTGGGCGATTGCACAGCATGACCTGAAAAAGTTGCTGGCGTATCACAGTGTGGAAAACATCGGCATTATTCTGATGGGGCTGGGGTTGGCGGTTTTGGGCGAGGCGGAACATCAACCCATATGGATTATTCTTGGTATGGCGGGCTGTTTATTGCACGTGTGGAATCATGGGCTTTTCAAATCGCTGCTTTTTTTGTCTGCGGGCAGTGTGATTCTTGGGACTGGCACACGCGATATTGATCAACTCGGCGGCTTGGCCAAATCCATGAAAATCACCGCGGCTGTTTTTCTGCTCGGAGCTTTGGCTATTTGTGGTTTGCCGCCGTTGAATGGTTTTGTCAGCGAGTTTTTAATTTATCTGGGGCTTTTCCATACGATGGCACGGTTGCCGATACTGTCTTTGACGGCGGTGATACTGGCCATGGTGGGAGCGTTGGCTGCAGCATGTTTCACCAAGGCGTATGGATCGGTATTTCTGGGGACCGCGCGGCGGGTTTCGCATCGTGCCCATGAGTCTGGTCCGACACTTTGGATACCCATGAGCCTTCTTGCCGCGGGATGTGTGCTCATCGGCATGGCCCCGAGTCTGGTTTTAACACCGCTGATGCACGCTACCGCATCCTGGAGCGGGCAACCTTCGCCGGGGCTGGCCAGCCTGGTTCCGGTTAAGACAATCTCAATACTGGGGGTTGGTTTGTTGGCTGCGTTTGGTGCGGGCTGGGTGGGGCAGCGATACATTTTCAGGCAGGGCCGGAACGGCATCACGTGGGCCTGTGGCTACATCGCCCCATCCAGTCGCATGCAGTACACCGCTTCTTCTCTGGCTCAAATGCTGCTTAGGGCGTTGGGGCCGCTGGTGCGGCAACGCCGCTGTGAGCCGCAAATATCGGGTGTGTTTGCCGGGCCAGGCCAATTTGAGACTCAAGCGAGCGATCCAGTGTTGAACGATGCGGTGGAACCGGTGTGGCGGCGACTGCGCTCCATGCTGGCCGGTGGGCAGGGGTTTCAGAGAGGCAGCATTCAAAATTATATTTTGTACATGCTGCTGACATTGCTGATATTGCTGGCGTTTACGCTGCCGCTGGCCATGTTGTGGAAATGGTTGTTCTGACGATGGCAGGTGTTGCTGCTGTGCGGAGTTTTTGCGAATGAACATGTTGATGCTGATTATGGTGGCGCTGGGAATGATTTGCAGCGGTGTTCCGGGGCTCTTTTTTCAGCGGCGCAGTGCTGCTGGCCAGCGCTTGGCAACAGCGATCAACGTGGCGGCGTCGGCCGTCGGTATGGCCGTGGTGCTTTTTCATGACATTTTACCGATAGCGGCCGAAGTGTGGCACCCAGCCGGTGCGCTACCCATGGGTAAGGTGGCGTTGAGCCTGGACGATCTTGGTGCATGGTTTTTGCTGCCCATCTTTTTGATTTCCGCACTCGGATCGGTTTATGGTTTGGGCTACTGGCCGCAGCGGAAACATCCCGGCGACGGCCGGAAGCTTCGTCTGTGCTGGGGGCTGATGTCCGGGGCGATGGTACTGGTGGTGCTGGCGGCTAACAGTGTCTGGTTTCTCATGGTGTGGGAAATCATGGCATTGTCAGGCTATTTTCTGCTGACCACGGAAGATGGCCGGTCCGAAGTGCGGCAATCGGGCTGGGTGTACTTTATCGCCACGCATCTGGCGACGCTGTGCCTGATTGCCTTTTTTGTTCTACTGAGAGTCTATTCCGGTTCGTTTCAGCTTTGGCCGACGGATGTGGCCGGTTTGCCAACAGGCCCCCTGGCAGCCTTATTTCTATTGGGGTTGATCGGCTTTGGGTTTAAGGCGGGGCTGGTTCCGCTGCACGTATGGTTGCCGGCCGGTCATGCCAATGCCCCCAGTCATGTATCGGCGTTGTTTTCCGGCGTGATGCTGAATATGGGCATTTATGGCATCATGCGGGTGGTGGTGATCGCCGGCAGGCCGCCGATATGGTGGGGAGTTGTGCTGATGAGTGTGGGCATTTTATCGGCATTTCTGGGTATCACGTGGGCGCTGGCGCAGAGGGATTTTAAGCGGCTGCTGGCCTACAGCAGCATTGAAAACATCGGCATCATCACCATGGGTCTGGGGTTGGCGGTGCTGGGGTTATCCATGAAGCATCCGATCTGGATCGCATTGGGGTTGGGCGGTGCGTTGCTGCATATGCTGAACCATAGCCTTTTCAAACCGCTGCTGTTTATGGGAGCGGGCGGAATTATTCATGGTGCCAATACCCGCGATATGGAATCCCTGGGAGGATTGGCGGTACGTATGCCGGCGGTATTTCGCTTGATGTTGCTTGGCTCGGCGGCCATTGCCGCGCTTCCGCCGCTGAATGGTTTTGTCAGCGAATTGCTGATTTATCTGGGCTTTTTTCACACGCTGCACGGCTCAACCGCTGGGCCTTGGATCGCCTGGATGATTCCCGTGCTGGCCATGGTCGGAGCCATGGCACTGATGACTTTTGTCAAACTTACGGCGACGTGTTTTGCAGGTCAGCCGCGCACCACCGCCGCTGCTGGTGCCCATGATCCGGGTGCTGCGATGTTGGGTCCGATGGTGCTGCTGGCGGCGGCCTGTGTACTGGTGGGTGCATTTCCGGTTTTGTTGACGGGCTTACTGGATCACGCCATTGCGGCATGGGTGCCTTGGCAGCAGAGTCCTTCCTTGGCCGGCATCTTCAACTTCTGGTGGATTACCGCCGTAGCCGTGCCGCTGCTGATTGGCACTGCCGGGATCGCGTGGTGGATACATCATTGGCGAAGAGACGTACGCGAAAGGGCTGTTGGGACTTGGGATTGCGGCTACGCCGCGCCCGGCAGCCGGATGCAGTACACCGGTTCATCGCTGATACAGACCATGGCGTGGATGTTCCGGCGGATTCTGTGGCGGCGTGAGAAGTCGCCGGAAGTGCGGGGCCTTTTTCCCTCGGCCGCGGACTATGCGTGTAACACCCCGGAACCGCTGTTGGATCGGGTGGCGGAACCCGTTTTCAAGAAGATCGGAAATATGCTGGAATCCGCGCGGATTCTGCAAAGTGGAACCGCCCAGTTGTACATGCTTTATATACTCTTAATTGTTCTGATACTGCTGCTGATTAAATAAAGGGTCGCCGGCGACAGCGAGATCGATCATGAAAACTTTAATTGCCATAAGTCTTCAAGTTGTGCTGCTGGCGCTGCTGCCGCCGTTGCTGCTGGGAATCATCAATAAGACCAAGGCCTGGTTTGCGGGACGGCGTGGTTGGCCGGTGTTACAGGTGTACTACGATTTGCTGCGCTTGATGAAAAAGAATGTGGTGATAAGTTCCACCACCACCTGGGTTTTTCTCGCAGCTCCGTTGGTCAGCGTTATCAGTGTACTGCTGGCGGGACTGATGGTGCCGCTGGGGCCGATGGCGGCACCCATTCATTTTACCGGCGATCTGATTATGTTTGCATACTTACTGGCGCTCGGACGCTTTTTCACGACGCTCGCTGCGCTGGACACCGGGTCTTCTTTTGAAGGAATGGGGGCGGCGCGGGAAGTTACCTTTGCCTGTTTTTCTGAACCCGCCTTGTTTTTGGTACTGCTGGTGTTGGTGAAACTCTCCGATACCCTGAGCCTGTCGGCGATGTTGTTGTCCGCAAGCCATGTTCGTATTGGATCCACGGCCTCCGCAGCGCTGGTGATGGCGGCGGTAAGCCTGTTTGTAGTGCTGCTGGCGGAAACCTCGCGCATTCCCATCGATGATCCAAACACCCACCTGGAACTCACCATGATTCATGAAGTCATGGTGCTGGATAACAGCGGGCCGCTGCTGGGTGCGCAAATTTATGCTTCCTCCGTGAAACTCCTGATCCTGGCGGCATTTTTACTCCACGTCGTGCTGCCGTTGGATCCCGCTTTGGTCGGGCGTGACTGGGGCATCATGCTGGCTGGTCTGGTGGCGGTGGCGGTAATTATCGGGGCGGTGGAATCGCTCATGGCTAGATTGCAACTGCGGTTTGTTCCGACGCTGCTGGTGGCGGCGTGTCTTTTCAGCGGTTTTGGGTTTTTGTTAATTCTGTAAGGTGTGCCACCCATGATTATGATTCTTAATGCCATCCTGGTGCTGGTGATACTCATTAATCTTTTCGCGCTGGGTACCAGCCGCATGAAGGCCCTGATACATGCCGCGGCACTGCAGGGTGTGCTGCTGGGACTTCTACCGCCCCTGGTCGTCAAAGATGTGGGAACCCTACCGCTGCTGATGGCCGTGATGACTATCCTGCTTAAGGGCATTGTCATTCCTAACATGCTGCTAAAAGCACTGCGTGATGCCCAGGTGAAACGCGAGGTCGAACCGCTGATCGGATTTATGCCCAGCATTCTCCTGGGGGCCGTGGCCACCGCCATTGCACTGGCTCTGGCCGGTCATCTGGCTCCCCCGCACAGTCCGCTGGGGCTGCTGGTCATTCCCACCTCCATTTCAATGCTTTGTACCGGCTTTTTACTTTTAACGACCCGGGTAAAAGCAGTAACGCAGGTCATTGGGTTTCTGCTGCTGGAAAATGGCATTTTTGTGTTCGGGTTGCTTTTGCTTTCTGCGATTCCCTATCTGGTGGAGTTGGGTGTGCTGTTGGATTTATTTGTCGGAATCTTTGTCATCAGCATTATCATTCACCATATTAACCGTGCGTTTGCTTCACAAGATACCCGCCGGCTTTCTTCATTGAAGGGATGATTGATCCATGGACGTTCTTGCCCTGATTATGGTGTGTCCGGTCGCTGCGGCGCTGGCGGCACTGATTCCCTCTAACCGGTGGAGGCCGTGGATTCTGCCGGCTGCAGCGGTGGTTCATTTAACTTTAGTGGCAGTTATTCTGCTTGGCGGGGGTGTAACAGCCAAAGTACCGGGTGCCCCAACGACAGGCAGCATTTCCGTGGCCACAACCATGGCCGCTTTGCCACATACCGGGGCATCGTCTGCTGCCAAAGCTGCGACGCACGATTCCCGCGGACTTGGTCTTTCAGATTGGCTGGGCCTTGATCCACCGGGGCGGGTGGTGCTATTGCTGGCCAGCGTGTTATTTGTGGCGTGTTCCTTTTATACCGTCGGGTATCTGCGGGATCACATGGATCATCTCAATCGTCTATTTTGTGTGTGCTTTCTGGCGTTTCTGGGGGCCATGACTCTGGTGATTTGCACCAATAACCTGGGTTTGATGTGGGTGGCCATGGAAGCCACCACGTTGAGTTCGGCTCCGCTGATATATTTCAAGCACACGAAAAACTCGATTGAAGCTACATGGAAATATCTGCTGCTTTGCTCCGTGGGTATTGCCCTGGCTCTGCTGGGATCTTTTTTTGTGGCATACGCCGCCATCGTTCACGGCCTTACGCCTTCTTTGCGGATCGCAGACTTGCTGCGGCAAGCGCCGGCGATGGACAAGCGTTGGCTGGAAGCGGGCTTCGTGCTGCTGCTGGTTGGCTACGGCACCAAAATGGGCCTGGCCCCCATGCACTCCTGGCTGCCCGATGCCCATGGCGAAAGCCCGTCTCCGGTTTCTGCGATGTTTTCCGGTGCCCTTATCAGTACGGCTTTTCTGATGGTGGTGCGTTCCCAGCACATTCTACATGTCGCTGGTGATGGTGCTTACGCTTCCCGTCTGCTGATTCTGCTGGGTCTTTTGTCGATGGCTTTTGCGGCGGTCTTTATGGTTGGCCAGAAAGACCTTAAGCGGATGCTCGCTTATTCGAGTGTGGAACACATGGGAATTTTAGCCCTGGGGCTGGGTATCGGCGGCATTGCCCTGCTGGGAGCCATGTTGCACGTGCTGACCAACGGGTTTACCAAGGGATCGCTCTTTTTGTCGGTAGGAAATATTGACCGTGCCTACGGCAGTAAAACCATTCCTGAAGTACGTGGTGCGGTGCGCCGCCTGCCCCTTTCCGGCATGGTATTTTTGCTGGGATTTCTGGCCATTACCGGCTCGCCACCATTTGGTCCATTTATCAGTGAATTGATCATTCTTTATGGAACCTTCATGGCGGGCCATTTCCTCATTGCCGCAGCATTTCTGGCATTGCTGCTGATTATTTTCATTGGCATGGGGCGAACGGTCCTTACCGCTACGCAAGGTTCCGTGCCTGTGGCCGGCAGAAGGAGTCATTTCCGGGACGGCATCCTAAGCGGGGTGCCGGTGCTGGCGTGTTTTCTGATCGTACTGCTGCTGGGCCTCTATATTCCACCACCAGTATGGGGCTTGCTGCACCATGCCGCCCATTATCTGGAGGTCAAGCCATGAGCATTTACCGCCAGTTGCCTATGCTTATTGCCGGTCGAGCTATCAAGCGGCAGTCCATTCCCAATCTGTCCGTGGAGGAATTTCAGCAGGCCATTGTGGAATCCGTCGAGGCGGGTTGTCGCGTGGTGTCGCTTTTCGGCTCGCCGGATGCCGGCGGAACCCTGCATTTGTATGTGGTTCTGGCTGACGATAGCGAATCGCGTTTATATGTCGGTTCGGCCACACTTACCAACCGTGAATATCCTTCTTTGACGCTGCGTTGCACCCAGGTCCACCTGTTTGAACGCGAGTTGGCGGAACAATGTCAGGTGCAAGTTACAGGCCATCCATGGCTGAAACCGGTGCGTTTTCAACCGCCGTTGTTTCCGCGTCTGGAGCCTGGTGCAGGCGCAGTATCTGGTGTGAATCCGTTGCCGGGTGTGATGGATTTTTATGCGGTTTCCGGCCAGGAGGTCCATGAAGTGGCCGTGGGGCCGGTTCACGCCGGCGTGATCGAACCGGGCCATTTCCGCTTTCAATGTCATGGCGAGCGTGTTTTCCATCTGGAAATATCGCTGGGGTATCAACATCGCGGTGTGGAACAGGCCATACTGAAGGGGCCGGATAAACGCAGTATTCATTATGCCCAAACGCTCTGCGGCGATACCACCATCGGACATACCACCGCCTATTGCCAGGTGATTGAAGGCTTGGCCAAGTGCCAGAAAACCGCACGGGCGCAAACGATACGTGCCATTGCCCTGGAATTGGAACGGTTGGCCAATCATGTTGGCGATCTGGGAGCCTTGAGCGGTGATGTTGGATTTCTGTCCACGGCTTCCCATTGCGGCCGTTTGCGTGGCGAATTTTTGAATATGACGGCCACCCTTTGCGGCAGCCGATTTGGCCGCGGTCTGATTTGTCCAGGTGGTGTGCGTTTTGATCTGGATGCCGCTGCTGTTGAGAGTTTGCTGGCAAGGTTGGATATTTCTGGTCGCCAAACCCGCCAGGCGGTTAAATTGCTCTGGAATTCTTCGTCCGTAATGGCCCGTTTTGAGGAAATCGGCGTAGTGTCCACGGCTTTGGCAGTGGAGCTTGGTCTGGTAGGGCCTGCCGCACGTGCTTGTGGCCTGGCACGCGATGCCCGGCACGATCATCCTTCCGGCCTGTTTCGGTTCATGCATATTCCTGTATCGGTGTGGGACAGCGGCGATGTCTTTGCCCGTGCCTATATCCGCTGGCTGGAAATTCAGCGCTCCCTGGATTTCATCCAGACCCAGTTGCGGTCTTTACCGGCGGGGGCCATCAACAGCGCCGTCGGCAATTTGGCTCCGGATCATCTGGCGGTGGCCATGGTAGAAGGATGGCGCGGCGAAGTGTGCCACGTAGCGCTGACCAACGCCAGCGGCCGGTTTGAGCGTTACAAGGTAACGGACCCGTCCTTTCATAACTGGGCGGGTTTGGCCATGGCTCTGCGCGGTGCGGAAATTTCCGATTTTCCGCTTTGTAACAAAAGTTTTTCTCTCTCCTATTGCGGCCACGATTTATAGTTTTTTCACAAGGCTGACATCATGCTCGATATTTTAATCGCTCGTTTACAGCAGGGCCACAAAACGATTGCCTTTCCGATGGGTGAACCACCACCTTTGCCGCCGCACTTTCGCGGCTTGCCTGTGCTTGACCCGAGCAAATGTCCTCAAGGTTGCCAGGCGTGTGCCGATAGCTGCCCCACCCAGGCCATTGCTTTGCGGCAAACACCCTGGGTGGATGTGGGAAGGTGTTTATTTTGTACGGAATGTCAGGAAGCCTGTCCCCAAGGAGCCATTACGTACCAGGCTGATTACAAGATGGCAGTTCGCCGGCGGGAAGATATGCTGGTGCCACCTGGAGGAAAACTTGCATTGGCCCATGAACTGGAGGGAAAGATCGGCAAGCTGTTCGGACGGTCGCTTAAACTGCGTGTGGTGAGCGCCGGCGGGTGCAACGCCTGCGAAGCGGATGTAAATGTGTTAACCACCATTGGCTGGGATCTGGGCCGATTCGGCATCGATTTTGTTGCCTCTCCACGCCACGCCGACGGTTTAATCATCACCGGCGCGGTCAGCGAGAATATGAAACTGGCCCTGAAAAAAACCTACGATGCGGTGCCTGACCCTAAAATCGTCATTGCGGTGGGGGCGTGCGCTATCTCCGGAGGGCCGTATATCGATCATCTGGAAGTGCTTAACGGTGCTTCTGCCGTGGTGCCGGTGGATTTATTTATTCCCGGCTGCCCGCCACACCCGCTTACTATTTTAGATGGGTTGCTACGCCTGCTGGGAAAGCTTAAGCCGACCGGTGCTGCTGCCGGATGAGGTGTGGATAGGTCGTGGGGCAGCGGATCGGCGGCCATTTACCGTCTTGCGTTGGTGCAAACAGTGCAGGCGGCGAATGCTGATTCGTTATACCAGTGCCGGCAAGGTTTCTGGAAAACCATGCGCCGCCGCCCTAGGGGCTGTGCAGAAATAAATTCATTTTTTACGGCGCAGGAGTTTTGTCCGCCGGCGAGGCGTAAGCGACGCGCATACCCTGGCAATGGGCCTGTAAGGAGCGACGAGCGATGCCCCGCGACCAAAAGAACCCGCCGGAAAGTGTGAAGTTATCTTGTCGTGGCCCCTAAGGCTGGTCTGCCTTGTGCAGACCAGCCCGTTCCGCCCGACCGCGGGCATCCCTAAAAATACCAGCGATCATTGACAAGTAAATAAGTGCATCATCAGTGTGCCCGCTGAAAGCAGAGGGCTGATCGCTGAAAGCTGAATGCTGACCGCTATTCGCTGCCCGCTGAATGCTCCCACTTCCCCGTACGCAGCTTGCCTTTGTGGTGCAGGCTTCCAGCCTGCCTGCTCGCCCCTCCGTAAACGGTTACAGCCGGCCAGAGTTGCACTGCAAAAAAACAGGCCGGTGAGCCGACACCAATCTGTCAATCCACCGGCCGTCATTCTCCCCTCCCTCGCGCGGGGCCATGCGATGCCGGGCTATGAAGCCCTTGAACATCAGTCACCCCCGCGTTCGGGCTGGAAAGTTCGGAATCTCGCGATCTGGTTCCGCGG
>JAJYDW010000106.1 GCA_021790385.1 Planctomycetota bacterium | reverse complement strand
TTGTCTTTTTCCTGCGGGGTAAGATGCATAAAATCCTCTTATTCAAGTGCTCCAGACACGCGGTGAGCAGGCCGGTCGATGCAAAAATTGTCGGCGCAGGATGTCCCAAATGGCCACGAACCACGCCCGTGCATTGGCCGTCGATGATCCCCTGTAACGCGCTGTCATTCCACATTCGAGCCGAGTCACACCTGCGTCACCTTCCCAGTCCCGAGATCGCCACCATAACCTGCACGCATCCACGAGTTCCCGATCAACCGGCGCACCCACCCAAGCCAGTGTGGCCATAACGGCATTTCCATTCAACCCAAAAGGCGAGTCCAGAAGTCCGCTACCTCCGTCTAAACGCTGCCGGTCTATCCAGAGTGGACAACCTTTCCGCCATACCTCTGTGGTTGACTTCCAGCAACCCCGCGAAAACCTCTCACCAGAGGCACTTCGCCCAAAACGGGTAATTTCCCAGCCTAGCCAAAAGCCCTTTGCATCCAGCTCGACCCGCGACTGCTGATGCCAATATGCACCATCAAAAAGTATGGTCTCCTGTGGCAGCCATTCCAGACAAGCATCAGTACCCACCGTAATTTTCATAGTTTGGTATGCATTTGTGGTACTACGATACACTTTGGTTGCTCCAGGAGTGGTGAGCAACACGTGGGTATCTTCGGCGAGATCAACATGAACATGTAATTGATCGTCATTGGCTACCCCACCCGGGGGATGGAGAATGATTCCATGGCAAACCTCTGGACCTTCTGGGTACAATGGCCGTTGAAAGGCCAGTGGCAAAACCGCTTCTTGCCGCTTTAATATGGTGTTGCCTTGTCTAGCCACGAAGGATAGCGAAACATTCCCTTCCCAAGAGCACAATGTATTTTTCACCTCACTAAAATATATTGCGTCCACTCCGAAGTGTCGTCGGGCACAATATAAAGAAATCGTCTACCATAATTTTCTATGAAACCATCTAGAAATTGGGCGACTATGCCGCCCGAAGCACTTCTTAGGGAGTCACTCACAGCCATGGAGTCCATCACTAACGCCATGCCTGGAAGATAATAGCAAATACCGCGCCACAACTTGCAGGCTAGTGTTTTCAGGCGACGTCCGCCAGCACGAAGCGGCAACTTCTGCCGATCTGGGAAAGCCATACCATATGCGCACCGATATGGTGCACACTCGCGAAAAAAACTGCTTTCCGCTTTGTTTTGGTGCATACCCTGCTATTAACGCTGTAATTTAACAAGATGCCTCCCTCAGCCCAGTATGGAACACAGATAAGCACGCCATCCTTTGAAATCCGTGATGTCTACGGCATTGGTGATGCCAACACCCTCGCATATGAACCCATTAACATGACTGCCATCGAAGAGTTCGACGTTGCCGATGCCTAGCGGCGCGGGGATACCGTTGACAAAGGATCCGAAGGCTGTCGCAGGCATCTCCCATACCTCGCAGTCGATCGCCCTGCCCTCATGGGCAACGCGGATCAGCCCGGGACGCTTGCCGTCGGTCAGGGCGTATAGCCGGTAGCAAGAGGCAGTACTGGTATCGCTTATCAGCCGGCCACCGCGTGAAGTGATTTGATAATTGAGCGGCAGCCCGCTGAGGTGGGCACCGACCACCGCAACCCGCACCTGCCCGCTGGGCACTGCTGCGGGCACGGTTTCCACTGGTGGCGGCGTGGTTTCCACAGCGCCGCTGGGCACGGAATCTGTCAACTGCCAACGCTCAGCCAGATGTAGCAGCGGCACATCCTGATGCGCTGGGGCAAACAGCGTGACACCGAACGGCAGGCCGTCAACGCGGAATCCGGCCGGCACCGCCACTGCTGCGTAATCCAGCAGATTCATGAAATTGGTGTAGTAACCCAGGTCGGTATTCCTGGCCACGGGTTCGGCCAGCAACTCAGCGCGGGTAAAGATGGTGCCGGCTGTAGGCGTAATGACGCAATCCACTTGCGGCCAGATGCAGTCGCATTTTCGCTTGAGCTCCCGTAACCGGCAAAGCGCGGCGAATGCGTCTGCAGCCAGCGGTTTGGCTCCCGCCAAGGTGATGTCGCGGGTGACTGGGAATAGCGCATCGGGATTGGCGTCAATAAAGCTGCGGATGGCCTGGTAACGTTCGGCCACCCAGGGGCCGCCATAAAGCAGACGAGCAGTTTCGAGGAAGGGGGCGAAGTCCAGTTCGACGCGTTCGCCGCCCAGCGATTCGAGCCGCATCACAGCTGCGTCGAACAAATGCCCGTATTGGTCATCCCCAAAAAAGTTCAGGTCCTTGGCCGCTGGCACGCCGAAGCGAAAACACAGCGCACGGCCAAAGTCAAAACCGTGGGGCTGGATCGTGCGTGAATACGGATCCGATGTATCCTCCCCCAATGCGGTAGCAAAGACCCGCTGGGCGTCCTGCGCACTCAGAGCGAATATCGATACACTGTCTAGGGAACGGCAGGCTGGTACCACGCCGGAGGTAGACAGCAGGCCGCAGGTCGGTTTGAATCCAACAAGGTTGTTGAAGGCCGCCGGTACGCGGCCGGAACCAGCAGTATCGGTACCCAATGAAAAACTCGCCAGGCCCAGCGCTACCGCCACGGCCGATCCGGCGCTCGATCCGCCTGAGATATAGTCCGGAG
>JAJYDW010000074.1 GCA_021790385.1 Planctomycetota bacterium | reverse complement strand
AATACTTTGGCGCTCTGAAACCCGGTGCAATTTTGGATCCAACCGCCGATGGTTACGGTAACCGGGCGGCTGGTGATGTTGGCCAGGCGGTAATGTGCGATGATCACCGGCAGCCCGGAGTCTTTAGCATCCAAAGGAATGAATGGTGAAAAAGTTTTCAGCGTGATCGTTAGTGGGTACTTTTTGCCGCGAAACGTGACGGTGCCGAGAGGATACTGGCCCTCAAATGAGATGTCATGAAAGCCGCGGCGATCGAGATAACGCAAACCTGCCCCCGGGCCATGCTTAATCCACAGCGCAAAGCCCTGCCTTAGGGTCGAAATCTGAGTTAATGGCCTGGCATATCGGCTGCTCGTGGTGATGTCGGTGGGTTTGATGAGATCCCAGCGCCAAAACTTGCCATCGCCGCCAAGATATACCATGCCGGTAAAGAGGCCGTTGATCGGCATGCCGATATACTTCAATGAGCCTGACCGGTAAATTGTGGGCGTACCGCGGGCGGTGAGCGATTGAATCCACCCGGATGGGTAATCTTTTTTTGCAGGAATCAGTTTCTCAAATTTTTCCCGCGACTTTATTTGCTGTACGGACAACGCCGATTCCCGGATTGCTCGCACCCAGGCATGTATCGCAGGATTAGGTATAGCCGCCCGGTTGACCGCACCTGCCACCATCGCATGACCGCACACTAGCACGCTTGGAACAATTAGCCGGCACGTGGCTCTCATGACTGATTTTCCTAAGCTCAACGCAGGCGCTGATTCCCGCATGCTTGCTACTTTCATCAGTTATCCTTTCATGAGTTTATTATTTTTGGTTCAATCCGGGCGATGTTTCATGAGTCGAATATCGTGGAACATATTCCACTAATTTTATACGATTGTGGAACAAAGATAGTTTTCTGTCAAGTCGCGGCTGCGCCGGTTGCATGACACGACTGTTGAAACAGGCAGTTTAAATGGTTTCGGTGATAGTGGTGTCCGCTGGTGCGGCCCGTTTATCAAACCGGGCAAGATTCAGGCGGTGATCAAAAGCGCCCGGGAGACGCGTGGTGTGCCGGTAGGAGTTGGGGAAGGCTATCAGATAGCGGAAATTGCCCGGCGAATGTTGGAGATCAAACGGCGGATGGAAAAGCACCGCCGTGCGTTGGAAGAGGATGGTGAGCATTTGCCTACGGTGAGGGTGGCGAGGCAAGTGTTGGGGCCGGTAATGATGGCGGTGTTATATCTGGAGT
This sequence comes from Planctomycetota bacterium, assembly GCA_021790385.1. Lineage (GTDB taxonomy): Bacteria > Planctomycetota > Phycisphaerae > WQYP01 > WQYP01 > JABEVA01. The sequence goes on along the minus strand of JAJYDW010000074.1, from coordinate 12,116 downwards.
GGGGGGAGGATGCGCAGTGTCGCCGCGGACAATCGTCGTAGCCGGCTGGGTCCCTCCAGCCGCGGCGAATATTAACGACGCGCTCATTCATGGATTAAGCTGGCGATTATCCCAAACGCCACTGACCGCATTTTCCGGCGATGTCCTAATTGTCTCAGCCCAAATGGACAATCTCCGCGGCGGAAGGGGCCCCGCCGGCTACGGTTTGCTCGCTGCGGTCAACATTGACATTGGTGACCATTTGACAGCTTTCGCCGTTGGTTGTATGTTTGTATGAAAACAATCATATAAACAGGAGATTAGCCATGGATATCCCGCTGAATTTGACCGATTTTGGCCAGACTTTGCGAAATCGCCGCCATCAACTTGGCCTTACGCTTGACGCATTGGCTCACACCACCGGCATCAGCAAGCCCTACTTATCCAACATTGAAACTGGGCGATGCTCCGGACCTCCATCACCCGAAAAGCTCACCAGCCTCGCCGCAGCGCTGCAACTCGACGGTATTAGACTCCTGGAACAGGCGGATTGGTTGCGGATGCCGGCTTCCATTCGCCAGTTATTGCCCGACGAACCACCGCGCCGGGCTGATGGCTCCATCAACCTGGATGCCCTCCTGCATCTATTTGGCCCAGGCACAACGCAGAGCCTCGCTGCGGCGGCGGCCGCGAAACCGCCGATCCAACGGCCAATTGCTGCGGCGGATCTGCAGGCGGTGCCCCTGGCCCGAATTCCACTGATCAACCGGGTGGCCGCCGGTAAGCCCAGTGAATATACCGATCTGGATTATCCCGTGGGCGTGGCGGACGCATACGTATCTGCGCCGGCCGTAACGCCCGATTCCATCCCCGCCGCCAAAACTCCTGCCGATCCGAAGATCCAAACCGATTCCGACATGTTTGCCCTGCGAATCACCGGCGATTCCATGGAGCCGTTGTACCGGCACGGCGATATTGTGGTGTTTTCCGCCCGTGAAACGCCCTGTGATGGCGACGATTGCCTGGTGCGGCTGGATGCACAGGAAAACTTCTCCACCACCTTCAAACGAATCCAATTCATTCAGGATGCCGCTGCTGGAACCTCCGGCCAGGTTCACCTGGTACCGCTGAATTCCGCCCATGCCACACGCACCGTCAACCGGGAAAGCATCACCGGCATCTATCCGGCACTCTGGCGCATCTCGCCGGCTCCGCGGGCCAAAGATAGCCGTGGTGCCGGCGGCAAACGCCGCGCCCGGTTCCCTGCCCCCAAAACACCGCCAGCCGATAACTCCCCAATGCCTCCGCCCACACCCCCACCGGCTTTAGCCTTAGACGATTCTGCATCTGCAACCGGGCCAGTTTCCGCTGCCACCAGCAAAATGGCTATTGAATTCGATTGAACGGCTACGCCCACAAATGCTCTCCCGCTTACCTGCTCTCGCGGGCCGCAGCCCGCACCCCCAATGGTTACCCTACTTATCCCCCATGCCGGCTTGCACCACCGCCAGGGCGACACGAGCTTTTTCAACGATAGAGTCAATATCCGCCGACGTATGGACCAGGCTTACAAACCACGCTTCAAATTGCGATGGGGGAAGCATAACCCCGGCATCCAGCATCTGCTTAAAAAACACCGCGTATGCCTGTGTGTTGCAGCTTAACGCCTGGGCATAATTGTTGATGCTTTGTCCCGCGGCCGGGGCGGCACCGGGCAGAAAAAACGGGGTGAGCATGCTGCCACGGCGCTGCACCGCCAGCGGCACGCCAGTTTTCGCAGCCGCACCGACCAATCCTTCCTGCAGCCGTGCGGCCAGCAATTCCAGTTGGCCATAGGCGCCCGGGGCCTGCAATAAACGCAGCGTTGCCGCGCCCGCCGCCATGGATAACGGATTGCCGGAAAGCGTACCGGCCTGATAAATCGGGCCGGCGGGCGAAATATGATCCATCAATGCCGGACGGGCCACGTATGCCCCCACCGGCAATCCGCCGCCGATTATTTTCCCCAGGCAGGTGATGTCGGGCCGGACCGCTTCCTGGCTTTGCACCCCGCCCCATGCCACCCGAAAACCGGTCATCACTTCGTCAAATATCAAAAGCGACCCATGCTGGTCGCACAGCCGCCGCAATTCCGCCAGGTAGCCCGGTTCCGGATTCACCACCCCTATGTTCCCCAGCACCGGTTCAATAATGAGCGCGGCAATTTCCCAGCCATGAAGGTTAAACTGTTCCCGGGCCGCGGCCACATCGTTAAAGCCCATAAGCAGGGTGTTTTCCACCACACCCGCCGGAATGCCCGGACTGCTGGGGTTGCCGTGGGTGGTGGCTCCGCTGCCCGCCTGTACCAGCAGGGCATCCACATGGCCATGATAACCCCCGACAATTTTGATAATCAGCCGCCGGCCCGTTGCCCCGCGCGCCAGCCGAATGGCGCTCATCACCGCTTCGGTGCCGCTATTGACAAACCGTACTTTGGAGTTGGAACCCATGGCGTCGGATATCATTTGCGCCAGGTCCACTTCCCCGGGGGTGCAGCAACCGAAACTGGTGCCGCGGCTCATCTGTTTGGCCATCGCCGCCCGTACGGCCGGATGCGCGTGGCCGGCAATCAGCGGGCCGTAGCTCATCACCAAGTCCATGTAGGAATTGCCATCCACATCGGTCAGATAGGCTCCCTGGCCGGATTTGATAAACACCGGCTCCAAGCCCACGCTTTTGAAAGATCGCGCCGGGGAAGATACACCTCCGGGCATAAGCTGCAGCGCTCGCTCGAAAAGCTGCTGGGATTTTTTATAACGATTATCCGATTTTTTTTGTGTGGCCATAACCGGTAATTTAACCGAAGCAAGGTTTTTTCTCGAATGGAAGGGGGGATGTGCTGTAACAGCGATGCCAATGTGCATGCCAAAGTTCGCCGTAGTCGGCTGGGCCCCTCCAGCCGCGGCGAACATGAACGAAGCAACCGATCAGGGATTAAACCGGCGATCAAGCAAAATGCCACAGACCGCACTTTCCGGCGATGCCCCCATCGCCGCGGCAAAGACCACCCACGCCCGCTCCGTGCATCTGTAATTCTGAAATTTCAAATCTGAAATTCGTTTATCTTTGTCTTCCGTCGCCAACTTAATCGCTAACCGCTGATCGCTGAAAGCTGGCCGCTGGCCCCAGCCCGGCCGGAACAGGCCTCCACCGCAGGAGCGATCCATCGGACTTGGCCGGGGGCAATGTGCTGGCCATGGCGGGATAAAACGAAAGCGGCCCGGGCAAAAGCCCGGGCCGCGGTTTTAGGTTCTTACAATTTTAGATGTGGGTATTACCAATTGCCGTTGTCAACATCGCGAACGGGAGCCATCCACACATCCCAAGATTCCAACGCACCAGCGGGGTATGCGGTGAGGGTTACGCCGATCCCCGTGGAGCCGCAAGCCTTGGCACCGTCGGTTGGCGTGGCTGTGGAAACGTTGCTGTAACTGTAGATGGAATCGGAATTTTCGCCCACGTAGGGGTTATTTTCCCATACCACGTGGTCATCGCCGAAGCCTACATTTTGGCCATCGCCGGCGTGATTGCCCGAATTAAAAATGTAATCGCCGTTGCTATTATTTAATGCTAACAGCGGATTACGGGCCAGCGTGCCGCCAGCGGGGTCATTGGCGGGAGCCATATCCGCGGCCAACGGCAAGTCGGAGGTGGTATTATTCATCCACCAGCCACCGATGGTTGCGGTTCCATAAGTCCACGGGAAATCAATGGAATAGCTTTCGCCGCCACCCACGCCTGAGGTACTTACGGAATTGTTGACCATGCCAAAGTTGGTCATGTATTGGCTGCTGGCATTGTACAACTGCGACGGCGTGGTGGCATAGGGATCCGATGGGCAGATGAAGCTTTTTACGGTCATCTGGCCATTGAGGGCCAACAGCCACATAGAAGCTAAAGGCGAGGCCACACCGCTGCTCGCCTGGAAGATGGATTGGGCCGCTGCAGTAGGTGTGAGATAAGAGGAACTAGTGCTGACCAAGTCTGGGTTGTTGTTGTACGAGGTTATGTTGCTTGTATTGCCGTAGGCTGCGGGGAACATCTGACTGTTGTCCTGGGCGTAGATGATCATGGATTGGATCAAGCTACGTACGTTAACCGAGCATACCGCACGGTTGGCCAGTTCCCGGGCTTTCGCCAGGGCCGGCAGCAGAATGGCGATCAAGAGCGCGATGATCGATATGACCACGAGCAACTCGATCAGGGTAAACCCACGATGATGTTTTTGACGATTCCGCATGGAATGTCCTCCTTATAAGAGCCACTATGTCCGGAACACCAGAGCCAGGCACTGGTTTTTTACCGGCTGCACGGCCTATTGGTCTGCTGTGCCGGCGATTATGTATGGATGAGTCCGCACCTTGCAGGGGGCACAGGCCGCACGACCTGACAACGCCCCGGGCAGCGTACCCGGACATTCGTGCCACTGGGCAAAATTACGCTCGACTCTATCCCTGATTTATAAATTATACGGCTTGGAGGGCACCACTGTCAAGCACCCGCTGCAAACCATAAGCTCCCGCACGCCCACGGACCCGAGTAATGGATTTTGCCCCATTGCCTGGGCCGCTACTCTATCCCACTGTAAAAATTATACCTGATTTACGCCAAGCTTGTCAAGGGGGTGGAAAACGCTGGTAATATCTGTATCCCATCACTCATCGCCGCGGCCAGAACTGAAATTTAGTGCCACGGCGGGAGGGACCCCGCTGGCTACAGTTTGTCCACTGAGGCCCACGTCGACATTCGCCACGGAGGCTCGAAAGCCCAATTTTTCTGTTATTGGACTATTGGTCGGGATTTGTCCGCGGTATAAACCGATGTGCATGCCAAAGTTCGCCGTAGCCGGCTGGGCCCCTCCAGCCGCGGCGAATCCCAATGATGCAATCGATTACGGGTTCAACCACCGATGATTCATAATGCCACAGACCGCACTTTTCGGCGATGTCCTCATCCCGCGGCGAATGCTGGCCATTGCCGCTTGCCAACCATGTTCCCTGGCCAGCGCCGGGGAACAATCCCATTTCCGAATGTATAACCGTTCACGGGCAAAAGTGGCTAACATTAGACGAAAAATGATGGTTCCAACAATGCGTGCCCAATTTAGGCGTATTTCTTACTCGAATAGCCCACAGCATCCGCTTATTTCCCTTTATTTGTATGGTTTTTAACCCGTGAACGGTTACCCATTGGACAACCAATAGTCGCAGGTTCTCAAAACTCCGGTAGAATACTTGAACTGGGAATTAAAACAGGATATGCCTATGCCCTCGCAGATGGAAAAACGGATACCAAGACGGCTTGCAAAGGAGCCGCTACTTGAGGCCATTTGGGAATTGCGGTTTCAGAGCGGCACTGACACGGTTGAAAATCTCCTGTCAGGAATTATATATGACAAAATGATCGGTTCTTTTGGAACGCCGGTGCGATTGGCCGCCGCCGACATGCCCTTGGCTGCCCGCATCCACCAACCTGTACTCAATTACACCCCTATGTTCCGCTTTGATGGCAAAGGCGAAAAGGCTGCCTTGAGCCTGCAGGTTGCCCCGCGTGCCATTACCATGAACTGTCGGAAACCGTATTTAGGTTGGGAGAAATTTAAATCCGAGATTATGCTTCTGGCTGATGTCGTGTGGAAAACCGGATTGATCACCGCAATTGAGCGTTTTTCCTTAAAATATATCGACTTGGTTCCCGCCACCGGGCCAGACTATACAACTCCACTTGAGGGAAAGCTCAACCTGGGGGGCTATAATCTAGGTTGCTCACCGCTGCAGCTAACCCGGATATTTCATCAGTTTTAACAAATGGAAGCCCGATGTTTTCGGATCGGTTGCGGCCGCGAGGAATTTTCCGTTTTTTTTGAATAACGCGCAGACCGCTCCCCAGCCCCCCCCCCAATATCTATACATACTATTCTGATTCATGCGTTTTTCCTTTCTTTTCTTGTGGCCAATTCCGATTTATCCTGTGGTTTGTTGATCTATAGGTAGTGCGGTCAATCCCCCGAGCTTTTCGCATACCAGTTTGAACAACGCCTGTAATGGATAGGCGCTGGAAAGGTGCAGCACTAATCGGCGCACGCTGGTCTTCACCACCGCCCCAATTTTGAAGAGCTTCAACCGGATCGTATCTACCTGCGCGGTAGCCAGTTCCGTGCCCACCAGAACCGTACGCCGCAGATGATCGATCAGGATATAGGCGAATCCACTCAAGAGAACACGGAACTGGTTGGCCACAAAATCGTGGCAACTCGTACGATCCGCAAATAAACCAAGTTGTTGTTCCTTGATGTAATTCTCCGCCTGTCCCCGGGCACAATAGGTCGCGTCATATAAGCCTTGGGCATCTCCCTTCAGGCTGGTGACCACGAATCTCGGGTTCGGTCCCTCTGCTGTATGTTCCGCCTTCATGATGATCGGGCGTTTGTGATCCCACGTTTTGGCACCGTATTGTGTCCAGGCAAAGAGCCGCTGCTTGACGCCGGTGGCCTGATATTGGGTCTCCGCCTCCCGCATCAAACCCCCGGCGATCTTCTCCAATACCGGATTACGGGCCAAGCCGATGATGTAATCCACCTGATGCTTGTCACACCATCGCATCATTCGCCACCGACAAAAGCCGCTGTCCCCACGGAAGATGATTCTTACATTCGGCCAAACTTGTCGGAAACGCTTGACCAGCAGGCTCAAAATCGCCCAGGCATGATGGGCGGCACCGATATCACTGGGACGCAAATAGGAGCACAGCAACTGGCTGCCACAGAACACATACAGGGGCAGGAAACAGTATTCATCGTAATACCCGTGGAAGAAGCGCCCTTCCTGGTGTCCATGAAGGGGATCATTGGTGGCGTCAAAATCCAGAATGAGTTCCTTGGGCGGCTCCCGGTGCGATTCGATGAACTGTTCCACCATCAGTGACGAAAGCTTAAAGCAGGTCTTTCGACTGATGCGATTCTCCAGTCGGCACAGGGTCGGCGGAGAGGCCAAGGGTTGTTCATCATCAACCCCCCGGTTGGTAACAATCTGCCACAGGGGATCCTTACGCAGGCTCTGGTGGTCATTGAGGTCCTCCCAGCCGCAGGCAATAGCCATCACACGCTGGGCGATCATGGTGGTCTGTTGGTGCTCAATACAGTCCGGATCACGCGGATCGGGGATACAGGCCGACATACGCTTGACCAAATTCAGCCGCCGGTCCGCCTCCCGCAATAACAGGGCCCCGGCATCCGACGTGATCTTCCCGCCATCAAATTCGATCAGCACTTTCTGCCGCCGGAGATATGACAGTGAGATCGGTTTTGTGATACAGTCTGTCAACATGGCCTTGCCTCCTTGCAAAATTAATAAGTTGTACCAACACCCTGATTTTACAAGGTGCAGGGCCTGCGCGCAAGTCGCCGCTGGATAAAACTGATGAAATATCCGGGTTAGAATGTTTGCCCAATGGCTATTGCCGGTCTGCTGCCTGCAGGTCTGTGCCCAAGTCGCGGTTTTTAGGTTAGAATTTTAAGCTGACTTTGTCGGGAAGCTTTGTGGAGCATGCCGCCCTGCTGCAATTTGGTCCGCATATTTCGCCCTTGCTTGGTTGGATGCTCGCCGTCGTTGGCGTGCTGGTGGTGGGTATTGCCAAATCCGGGTTCGGTGGTGGGCTGGGTATTGTGGGGGTGGTGATGTTTGCTCTGGCCTTTGGAGCCCAGCGCGGCAACGCCATTTTGCTGCCCATTCTGGTGGCCAGTGATGTTTTTTCCGTGTATTACCACTGGGGCAGTTGGGATATGCACGTACTCAAGCGGCTGGCCCCCGGTACACTGCTGGGCATTTTGATCGGATCGGTGATTTTGCTCTCGGCGGTGCGCACCGTTACGACGGGCCATGTTGCCGCGGCCCCGGCAGGCACCTTTGCCCGCGCCACCGCCGGATCCGCCGGTGCGGCTTCGGCGGCCAAGCCCGTGGCCGTGGCAGGAACATCAGGCCGCTCAAACCGCTCGGAAAAATCCATTCACGTGCTGGACTTGATTACCGGCATTTTAAGTATTGTTTACGTACTGCTGGACCAGGTGCGGGCCAGGTGGGCACCGCGCTGGCATCTTAAGGCGGATTATAAAAATGGCATGGTGGCGGGATTGGCGGTGGGGGTCACCTCCACCCTGGCCAATGCCGCCGGGCCTATTTCCGCCATTTATCTGCTGGGCCAGGGGTTGGCGCGGACCACGTTTATCGGCACCACAGTGCTGTATTTTCTGGCCACCAATACCGTAAAACTTATTCCCTATTCCCTGATTCCGGGGTTGATCAACTGGCATTCACTGCTGATCGGGCTGTATTTTTTGCCGTTGGTGCCGGTGGGCACCGGTATCGGCAAATGGCTGTCGCACCGTATGGATGATCGCCGATTTCGCACCATCATGCTTTCCATAGTGCTGGTAACCGGCATACAACTGTGCCTGGAAGCCATCACCGGAATTTCCCTTCTGCATTTATTGGCCCGATGATGGCGGCCATCAACCGCGGCACCCACAGTGTGGTTAAGGGTGGTTACATGGTGCCGTGGGCTTTCATTGCTGCTGGTGCAGTCATCGGCTTATGCCATTTTTTCTTATTCCATTTTTTATGCGCCTTCCAGCCATGGTGAAAAGGACCATGATGATGCAGCGCCATGAATTTCACCGGCTTAAGACATTTCAGCCGGCCCGTTTTGGCATTGAAGACAAACCGGTAAAGGCCGGGATGCAAGCCGATGGCCATGGCGGCCTGGCGGGACATCATGATGCGATGCATCATCATCATGCGACGCATCATCATACGGTGCATCTTCATCATGCGATGCACCATCTGGTTATGGTTCATCGCGCGGGGGTGCATATTTTTGCGGCCCATCTTGCCGGAGTGTCGCCCATTCATCATGGGTTTGCCGTGGTGCTTCCAGCCATGCTGATTCCAGGCCATGGGGCCCTGCATCGGACCGCCGGCGGGCATCATTGACGCCATCATCCCCGGCATCATGGGGGCCATCATGGGCATGGCGGTTATGGCACGAACGGGGGGTGGCTCGGTCAGGTGGCCCTTGGCGTTAATACCCAGCAGTTCCCAGCCATTGGCCAGCACAATGGAATTTTTGGAGTGGCCCAACCCACCCTTGAGATCCGCCACGTAGGGGTGGCTGTAATCGGGCAGGTAAATAATTTGCAGGCAAAGGACGCGCTGTTGGGCCATCATCGGCATCTGTGGCGGCATGGGGTGGCCGTGCATCCAGCGGTTCATCATCGGCCCATGCGGCTTTCTACCGGCAAATTTACCGTGGGGGCCTTTGCCGTGATGATCGCGATCTGCAAAGTGTCGGCCATGGAAAGGACCTTGGCCGTGTTTCCAGCCCTTGCGCATGGCCAAGGGGCCGCGGTGTCCCGGCATTCCTTGTGGGTGCGGGCCGGCCCGCATGAGCATCATGGGCTGCGGGTGCATGGGCATTTGAGTAACCAGCAGGTAAGGCATAGGCTCAAAGAACCGCACGCCGGAAATGGATGGATTGTTGGCTTGGGCCACAGACACCGGATGCACCTGCACCGTGCTGCAACCGCCTATCAGGCCACCGACAAGGGCAATGGACGCCAAACCCAGAATTTTACGAAGCTGCATGATGAACTCCTTGTGCCAAAACGTGATGAAAATAGACTCCCAAGAGCGACGACGCCATATTGTTGTACGCACCAACAACGTTACAGTTGCACAAAATCGGTGAAATGATATAAAAAGTCGCGGCGGTCGGTGGCCAGCGGGGGTGGGCGGCCTCAATTTTGGCCGTACCTGCGGGGCATGTAGCCGGCGATGGCCTTATCGCCGCGGCTGGAGGACCCAGCCGGAGAATGTGGGGCGGATTCTAACCGGCGGGGACAGCTTCCGTAAGCAGGATTTGGTCCGCAGCCTGTTGGCCGCCCGCGGCGCATTGCGGCAGTTCGGGTACGTAAATGTAGCTCGGATCGGCGATTTGTCGGCGATGGATGGCCAGCAAGTGCTTCCAGGTGGCCAGCAGCCCGTGTGGGGCGGGCGGTAAATCATGACGAATCGCGGCCCGCAGCTTGTGCAATTGGTAAAACGGAACGGCCGGGAACATGTGATGTTCAATATGATACTGCATGTTCCAATAGAGGAAGGCGGGCAACCACGAACAAGTGTAGGTGCGGCAGCAAAGCTGGAAATCCGACACATCCGGCTCCCGACCAATATTATGGCTCATCATTCGGAAGGTCGGAACGATCCCGACGCCTCTATCTGTTAATTATCGGGTTTTGGATTAAAATAACGGGCGGTTGGTGCAAGGTAAAAATTGTCCCCAAACTCACGACAATTAGGTCGAACCGGCGTGGTCAGCAAACAGTGTCGCGGATAGATTAATGGCAGATGATAATTCGGCTTTCACATCGTCTAAAAACGCAACTCAAGGTCGGCTCCTTATTGGCCGCGCCTTTGGATGGGGACATCTACGCCGACTGGTCTGCCCGCAGCTTTACCGCCGATCGAACTTGGTACATTCTGCTCAGCCACACCCGCTCGCTCTATTCGGTCGTCATGTTTGGCCGTGGTATCACACATGATGGCCTGTTCATCAGCCGTGCTCTGGACAACATCCGCGAATTTATGTCAGAGTATGGCTTGGGCCTGATCTACCTGAACTTCCTGGCACCTGCCGCGGCATTGGTGGGTTTCTGCAAACCTCTGAACAAATCAGTCACTGGCTCGATGAATGAACTCGAGGCAACCGCGAAGTTCTACCTTCAAACGGGAGAATGGTCACCGTTTGCCGTGGGCTTCAAGCTCAACGAAACACTGCTCTCGGCTCTTGCCCTCCCCGGCACCGGCGACTACGCCACGCCGCGCGAAGCGCTCAAGCGCTTGGGACTAAGCCATCCTGCAGGCTCCAGCGCGTAGCCCCGCGCCGGCCTGATGAAAACATCCGCCGCCTTTCACCTCCTGTGATATCGGGATTGCACCACCCTCCAGCCCGGCCGTTATTTGGCCGTGGCGCAGCAGGTTTCCGCCGGCCGAACAAAATGCAAAATCACCGTCTGCCCCCGCCACCGAATCCCCCAACGCGCAACAGAAAAAACTTTCGCACCACCCCCGTTATTTGCTCAATTCTCAAGATTTTCATCGGGCCAGGGCTTGGCACCGCCATGTTGCGTTGGGGGATTAACAGTCGGAGCGATGCAGGAGGTTCGTCCTGATCCATCGGGCGGATTTCTTGGTTTTGATCTGGCGTTCCTGCCGGACGGCGCTGGCACAGTCCGGATGGCTTTCGCTCCAAACCAGAGACCACGGGCCGTTCTTTTGAGTCCATCCCGGCTTTTCGAGAGGGGTTTGGTTGTGGTGCTCCAATTTGCTTGGCAGATCCGATGTGGAGCCAACATAAAGACGGCCCGCCGAGTTCTCAAGAATATAAACGTCATAGCCGGCCATGACGATCTCCCAACTCTGGCTGTTGGTCGAGGTTCGACAGTTTTTCATGGCCAATCCGACCTGGGAATGGGATTCGGAAAGTGGAGATAATCGGGATCGAACTGCGCTCGTGTCGAGCATTGCCGTACGCTCTGTGTCGCTTAGGGAATAGGTGACTTTTAGTATCCGTACCCCTTCCCCCCACCCTTCCCCCTGTGGGGAAGGGTGCCATTTCTGCCAAGTCGTTGTACGACAACAGGTTATTGCATTCTTCGAGCGTGGCGCCTTGTCAGAAAACGGCCCGTTCTACCTCACAGGAGAACGGCCTTCGTCTCGTTCACACTCGCCTCGGCGGATCACGCCGGCCGCTGTGTGCATATCGGCGATCGTGAGGCTGACATCTATGAACTGTTCTGCCAGTGCGACTCCTTGGGCGCGCACTTGGTGTTCCGCACTTGTGTAGATCGACGGGCTGGGGAGGGCGAAGAGACCATGATTCAAGTCATGGAAGAACAGCCGGTCAGGGCTGTGCATCGTATCGGGGTGCAGGACAACAAGGGCCGGTCGTCGCGTCGTCGTGACTCCTCGCTGCGCTCGTCGTCCCGCCGACGCGACGATGAGCATTAGACTTTATAGAACGTTTCTTGTCCATTATTTTCAACA
>JAJYDW010000017.1 GCA_021790385.1 Planctomycetota bacterium | reverse complement strand
GACCGCCATTCACCGATTCCTTGACGCCCACAACACCAACCCGAAAGTATTTACCTGGACCAAAGATGCCGACACAGTCTTGGCGAAAGTTGCCAAGTGTAAAGAAGCGTTAGGGACACTACACTAGACCACCATGCGGGGAGGTTAAAGAACCCGTCACCTCCGGCAGATGAGCAGCAGGCTCAAGGCCCCCGCACACAGCAACCCCAGCGCTGTAGATTCGGGAACAGGCACCGCATTGTTCCTGTCCTGACCGCGCACGGAAGCCCCGGTGGCTCCGACGAATGGTGAGACTGTGGAGGTACAAAACAAGTTACCCGAGCCACCATTCTCGCCGCCCATCTCGCCTGAATTTGGGACGTTGCTGCCCTGGTCCCGAAAACTTATCGATTTGTCGCCATACCAGTTGTAGGAACTGTACGAACCCGTCAAGTTAAAGGCCATCTGAACTCCGTTGAAACCCAAGGTAAGCAGATCGTGCGCAATATCCAGCGACACGTATATTATGGACTGAGTATTCGTGGCCGCAGTCGTTCCATGGCAAAGCAATCGGCTGTTAATTCTGATGGCCGCCGGGATGACAAGTTCAGGTCCTGCCCGTAGAACGGTATGGTTGTTTCCGCACAGTAACCATGGCTGGCCAAATTGTCGCGATGATACTAGGATAGTGTAAATGCAACTGTCCGGGGCCTTATTAGGAACTGGCAATGGTCGGCGGTAAGTCAAGAAGACCTGCATGTGGCGGTTGGCAACTTTTAACAGGAGTTTCGATTGAAAACCAAACTTTTCTCTCCGATTGCGGATGGTATCGGTTCGACCTGGCGATCCCTTGTGGTAACCGCGGCTGGTACAACCTTGTTGGGATTGGGACTGACCGGCATGAGTGTCGGCAAAGTCGCCGGTGCCGCCACATCCGACACGGGCAAGACCGTGCACATTTCACTCCTGCCGAAACTGGCAGGCCCACAGGAGCCGGTGCTGGCGCAAATCAATGGCCAAAAGCTTAGCGCCGGAGCATTTAATAAAACGTTGACCCAACTTTACGGCATGCATCTATTTAGCCAATGGGTGCAGGTAACCTTGTTGCGGCAGGCGTGCGCCAAGGAAGGTATTCACGTGGGCAAGAGCGTGGTGGATGCCGAGGAAGAAAAAATTCTGCAGCGGCTTACCGCAGAGCACGTTCCGCAGGGCCAGCGCCATGCTGCCCTGGCCCGAGTGCTGGCGATGCGGGGAAAGACCGTGCCGCAATTCCGGCTGGAGCTTTGGCGCGGTGCTTATGTCAAAGCCCTGGCCAAGGGACATATCCATGTGACCAAGAATCAGATTCAGGAAGCCTATAACATCAACTTTGGTCCGAAGGTTAAAGCGGTGGATATAGTGGTTGGCAGTATTCGTGATGCCGTTACCGTGCGCCACCTGATTATGAAAGAGAACAAAAATCCGGAGCAGGTGGCCCGGGCCATGAGTTTAGATCAACAAACAGCGCAAAATGGCGGGGTGGTCTTGATTCCGCTGGACAATACGACCTTGCCCAAAGTTTTACTGCATACTGCAGCACGCCTGACCCCCGGTAAACTTTCGCCGTCCATCCCGATCAACGGGGAATTTCACCTGCTGTGGCTGCTGGAAAAAATTCCTGCCCAGAAGGTGTCGATGAACAAGGTGCGGCCGATTATCGTGAAAAAAATCAGCCAGGCGCTGGAAAACCAATGGGGCCAGCGGGAAATTGCCCGTCTATGGCACGCGGCTAAAATTAAAATTGACAATCCCATTTTGCAACAGCAATATGCAGCCCTGCGTGCGGCTGCGTTGGCTCAGGCGGCCCGTAATAAAGCCGCTCAGCAGAAGGCTGCCAAAGGTTCCCAGAACAAGCCAAAAACTCCCGCTGCGCAGTAGCTTGGGCTTTTGTGCCGTATCACCAGCCGACGTAACCTGCCGGAGTCAGGCCGTTCATGCCCACGATGTTTTATAACACGCTCAGCCATAGTCTGGCGGAATTTATTCCGTTGGTTCCGGGGCCAGATTCCGCAGATCCACTGCGTGGGGCTGTTATCCGCATGTATTCCTGCGGTCCCACTGTGTACGATTACGCCCACATCGGAAATTTCCGGGCGTTTCTGTTCGCCGATGTCCTGCGACGCTACCTGGAATTCCGCCAGGCCCGCGTTCAGCAGGTAATGAACATGACGGACGTCGGCCACATGACCGATGATGCCGTGGCTGACGGTGCCGGCCAGGATAAACTGCAACTGGCCGTGGAAAAAATGAAGGCCACCAAAAAGTCCGGCCAAGCCCTGGTGGCTGACCCCAATAATCCATTTCAGGTGGCGGATTTTTTTGCCGCGGCATTCTTGGCCGATGCCCGGGCCTTGGGTTTGGCTGTAGTCGCTGATTACGACCGGGCCGACGATGCCGCCGCCCGCGAAGTGGTAATGCCGCGGCCCACTCGACATATAGACGATTTCATCCAACTGATTCAGCGTCTGCTGGCCAACGGCCACGCCTATGTAGCCGCCGATGGGGTGGTGTATTACGATGTGGGCAGCTTTGGAGCTTACGGAAAATTATCCGGCAATGATTTAAGCCGACTGGCCCATGGTGCCGGCGGACGTACCAACAGCCAGGCCGCCAAACGCCACCCGGCCGATTTTTTTCTGTGGAAGCCGGATCGCGCCCACCTGATGCGCTGGAATTCTCCATGGGGTGAAGGATATCCGGGTTGGCATATTGAATGCAGTGCCATGGCTATGCACTTCCTGGGCGAATCTCTGGATATTCATACCGGTGGAGAAGACAATATCTTCCCGCATCATGAATGTGAAATTGCCCAGTCAGAAGGAGCCACCGGTAAGGAGTTTGCCAGATGCTGGATGCATACGCGGCATCTCATGGTCAATGGTGAGAAAATGTCCAAATCGAAGGGCAACTTTTTCACCATGGGTGATCTGACCGGGAAAGGCTACGACCCGCTGGTGATCCGCTACGCCCTGATTTGCACGCGCTATCGCGAAACCACGAATTTTACCCTGCAAAGCCTGCATGAAGCCGCTGCGGCCATTACATCTCTGCGCGATCTGGCCGATAAGCTCACGCGGACAGTGGCCGCGGTGGATGAAGCCGCCGGCGATGGCGACACAGCAGGGTTCGCGGGCGTCGAACCGGGCCGAACGGCCGCGCATGCGGTGTTGTTGGCTGCGGATGAAGCGGCCATGATCGACGAATTTTCCCAGGCCATGGATGACGATCTTAACATTTCCGCCGCCCTGGCGGCGCTATTCACATGGGCCAATCCGCTGGCCAAAAAAGGAAAGTTGGACTATCCCACGGCGCGTTCCGGCCTGGCGGCGCTGCGCCGGGTGGACCACGTCTTGGGCGTTATTTTCCCGCCGCTGCGGGCACTGCCCCCGGTCATCCAGAAAAAGGTGGATGCCTTGATGCACCAGCGCCTACAAGCCCGTAAAAGCAGGGATTTCACAGCCAGCGATGCCCTCCGACGGGAGTTGGCGGCGTTGGGTGTGGACGTGCAGGATACCCCTGCGGGTTCCACGTGCAGGCCGCGTCTGGCTCCGCCAGTCTGATGCCGCCGGCATCTGCGCAAGGCCTTCGGTGGCAGTCAGTTTCGTTGCGCGTTTTTGCGTTCCAGTAATACCAAAGATGCAGACAATACCGGGAAGATCTATTAGCCCGGAGCATTTCCGCTGATGGTCCGCATCACCGCACATATTCGTGGTCACTAGTTACGAGTGTGGGAAGGACTGGTAAATCCGGCGCTGCTTCATTGGCACCGCTTCGCCAAACCCGTATTGGCCGATGGTGTACGCTACACCATTCTTGGATCGGCACTCAACAACGTATACACCGGCACCATTGAGGTAAAGGCCGTCAAAACACCGCATTAATCGCCGGAATCATGGCCGGGCAGGAAGCACCCCAGGCAGCGCGGCGCAGGTGGCGATGCGAGACAAAACTTGCCCGGCTGCGTTATCATGGAATCCTTGCGCCGGCGGGCAGGCCGGTCGGTGCGGCAGGGCCGAAACAATTGACCGGGGAACCATTAAGGAGTGTCAGAAGAATGGGTGCCACCCAGAGAAAAACAGAAACCACCGGCCACCCGGTAACGGCGGAGCACCAGCACATCCATCGGTTAGCCAATGGGTTGACACTGTTGGCGGAAAAGGTGCCCAACGTTCGCTCCGCATCGATGAGTTTCATGATCCCGGCGGGTGCGGCCCTGGATCCGGCAACGGCTCTGGGCAGCGCCAATGTACTTTCGGACTGGATTTTGCGCGGGGCGGGGGCGCGTAATTCACGCGAGCTATCCGATTATCTGGATGGACTCGGCGTGCAGCGCGGTGCTGGGGCGGAAACTATATTCATCCGCTTCGGGGCCAGTATGCTGGGCCGCAACCTGGCTGCGGTGCTGCCGGTTTATGCGGATATTGTGCAGCGTCCGCAGTTGCCGGAGTCGGGCTTTGGCCCGGCCCGGGATTTGGCCATGCAGCAGTTGGATGCCATCGAAGACGAACCGGCCCAGAAGCTGAGCATTTTGTTAAAATCGCAGCATTTTCCGGATCCGCTGGGGCGGCCCACGGTAGGTTTGCGCGAGCACCTGCAGGCGCTGACGGCGGATCAACTGCGGGCGGATTTCCAGACGCGCTTTACGCCGCAGGGGGCTATTTTAACAGTAGCCGGCGACTGCGATTTTGCGCAGGTGACAGACCTGGTGGAAAAGCATTTCGGCGGTTGGCACAACACGCCGCGGCACCCGACGGCCGAAAAACCGGCACCGCGTGGAGTCTTGCACATCACCCAGCAGACCAATCAGGTGCAAATAGGCCTGGCGATGGATTCGGTGCCGGAATCCGATGCACAGAGCATCCTGATTAAAATGGCGGTAGGCGTATTGAGCGGTGGCATGGGGGCCAGGCTGTTTTCGGAAATACGCGAAAAGCAGGGCTTGTGCTACAGCGTTCAAGCTGGTTATCAAAGCAGCAAGGAACAAGCGGCTATTCTGGGTTACGCCGGTACCGGACCGGACCGGGCCCAGCGCACACTGGATTCCTTCATGGTGGAAATCCAGCGGTTGAGCAAGGGCGTAACGTCGGAAGAGCTGGAAAGAGCTCGCATCGGCATGAAAAGCCGCACCATCATGCAGGGGGAAAGCCCGGCCGCCAGGGCCGGGGCATTGGCCCATGATTTTTATCACTACGGCCGGCCGCGCACTTTGGACGAATTGCGATCCCGCATTGAAAGCGTAAAACTGGCGGATGTAAACGCGTATCTGGCGGCCAATCCCTTCGGGTCGATCACGCTGGTAACCATTGGTCCTAATGCCCTTACGCTGCCGGCCTGAGCTTCAGGCTTGGCACAGGAAATTAGTTTGGCATGTCCCGGAGATATTCATGATCAGTTTCAAACACGTTATGCTGCCCAACGGCCTGGATGTGATTGCCGAGGTGAATCCCCAGGCGCAAAGCACTGCACTGGGGTTTATGGTAAAAACCGGGGCCAGGGATGAGGCGCCCGATGTCGCCGGCGTATCGCATTTTCTTGAACACATGATGTTCAAGGGCACGGCAAGGCGTTCGGCAGCGGATGTCAACCGGGAATTTGACGCTATGGGAGCCAGCAACAACGCTTTTACCTCCAACGAAGTTACCTGTTACTGGGCGCATGTGCTGCCGGAGTTTATGCCTCAGGCTTTGGATTTGCTGGCAGATATGATGCGCCCGGCCCTGCGGACGGAAGACTTCGATATGGAAAAAAAGGTGATTTTGGAGGAAATCGCACTTTATTTAGACCGCCCCACGCACGTGCTTTTTGAAGCGATTATGGCGGATTATTTCGCGGGGCATACGCTGGGCCAGAGTGTGCTGGGTAGTCGCGAATCGATAGCTGCCCTGGCCCAGCCGCAGATGCGCAAGTATTTTGATTCTCACTATGGCCCAGGCAATATGGTGCTGGCGGTGGCGGGCAAGGTAGATTTTGACCAGTTGGTGGAATCGATACAAGGGGCAGCGGCATCATGGCAACACCTGGACATCCGGCGGGATTACACCGTGCCGCAGCCGCAGCCGCGCCGGCGGCATATTGTGGATGGCAAACTCAAGCGGCATTATATGGCGGTGATGTGCCCCGGCCCCAGTGCTCAAGATAAACATCGCCATGCCAGCCATGTGCTGGCGGATGTGATCGGCGATCATGAAGGATCGCGGCTGTACTGGGCCTTGGTGGAACCGGGATTGGCGGATGAAGCTGATTTTTCGTTTTATCCGTTGGATCGCACCGGCAGCTTTTTTGCCTACGCTTCGTGCGATCCGGCCCGGCGCGACCAGGTGGAGGACGTGCTGCTGGCGGAAATAAAAAAGGTGATCCAGGATGGCGTAACCGAAGCGGAAGTGGTGCGCAGCAAAACCAAAATCGAAACCTCCGGAGTTCTGCATGGCGAATTACCGCTGGGGCGAATGCGGTCCATCTGCGCCCGCTGGACGTATAATCATGAATATCGGCCGCTGGAGGCGGAATTGGCGGAATTGGACGCGGTTTCCCGTGCAAACATCCAGGAAGTATTAAGAGAGTATCCGTGTTCGCCAGTAACCATTACCACCCTGGGGCCGGAATAGGTGCCGGCCATGATCCCCGGCGGATCGATATCGGGTATGGACTCTTTTTAAGCGGCTTTGATTTTCAGGAGAATTATATGGCCATCAAATCGGATGAAGTTTTCAAGCGGCTGGACAGTTTTGAAATAGAACTGCCCTCATGGGGGTTTGCCGACACCGGTACGCGGTTTGGCAGATTTTTTCAGGATGCGGCGGCGGCCACCATTGATGAGAAGTTCGCCGATGCCGGCCATGTACACGCACTGACCGGCTGCTGCCCATCGGTGGCGGTGCACGTGTTGTGGGATTTCAAGAAGGGGCAATCGCCGCGTGAAGTGGCAGCCCTGGCCCGCCGGTGCGGTGTGCGGGTGGGGTCGATTAACCCCAATGTTTTTCAGGATCAGCAATATAAATGGGGCAGCATTGCCAACCGCTCCACCGCCATACGCAAAATGGCCACGGATCACATCATTGAATCCGTACGTATCGGGCAGGCGGTAGGCAGCAATTTGCTTTCCATCTGGCTGGGGGATGGCATTAACTATCCGGGCCAGGGCGATATTATTGCCCGGAAGCGCTGGGTGGCCCAGGCCCTGAAAACGGTACATTCCACCATGCCGGCCAAAATGACCATGCTGCTGGAATACAAACCGTTTGAACCGGCGTTTTACGCCACTGATATTGCCGACTGGGGCATGTCGCTGCTGCTGTGCAAGGCCGCGGGAAAACAGGCCAGAGTACTGGTGGATACCGGACATCACTATCCATCGGTGAATATCGAGCAAATTGTGGCCTGGCTGTTGGATGAAGGCATGTTGGGCGGCTTTCATTTCAATGATCGCAAATATGCCGATGATGATCTGACTATGGGGTCCATTGACCCGTACCAGACCTTCCGCATCTTTCACGAAATTGAGAACTATCGCTTTCGCACGGGCAAGGCCCCGGCATTGGCCTACATGGTGGATCAGAGCCACAATTTAAAGCCGAAAATTGAAGCGATGCTGCAAACGGTGGATATGGCCCAGCAGCTTTACGCCAAGGCTTGCCTGGTGGATCGTAAAGCGCTGGCGCAAGCCCAGGCCCGGGAAGATCTGGTAAAAAGCGAATCAATTGTGCGCGATGCTTTTTTAATCGATGTACGCCCGCTGCTGGCCCAGTGGCGCAAGGCCCACAAGCTGCCGACCGATGCGATTGCGGCTCATCGCGAAAGCCGCTATGAAGCTCGTGTGGCGGCGGAAAGACGGGCCCGACATGGGCCTAAAGCAGGCGGCGGCTATGCTTAAAAAATAATCCGCGGTACGGCCAGAAAAATAGAAAATAACGGTGCGGCGATGTTCCCATGCAATACGGATCTGAAACGTCGGCGAGTTCATGCCGCTCTTCTGGCGACGCTGGCGCTGGTGCTGGTGGCCATCGGGGGGATGGGGCTGCTCATTTTACAGGAAGTGCCGCACCGCCAGGTCAATGAATTGGTGGAGGTGCTCTCGGCAGGAATCGGCGTAGTGCTGGCTGCGGCTGGGGTTATTGCGGGCCTGAATCACCGCCCGGCAACATCGGACTGTCCTGTGGATTGGCCGCTTGGCTTCTACGCAGCCAGCGCTCGCTGGTTCATGGCGATGTTGCAACTGGTGGCGATGGTGGCGATGATTTTGGTCGTTTATTGTTGGCTGCTGGGTCATCCACTGCCGCGGTTGTAGGATTTTAAGGGGTTGGATTATGACGTCCCGAAGAGTCGCGGAACTTCCGGTTGATCCGCAGTTTTTGGACCGTTGGTCGCCGCGGGCCTTTTCGCCGCAGCCGCTGACGCGGGCGGAAATTCAAACGCTGCTGGAAGCCGCCCGCTGGGCACCATCTTCTTATAACGAGCAGCCATGGCTCTTTATTTTTGCTCACAACGCCGAAGACCTGGCCAGATTCCGGCCGCTGCTGGTGGATCAAAATCGGGTGTGGGCGGACCAGGCGCCGGTATTGGTGCTGATTTTTGCACGGAGACATTTTACCCACAACGGCAAGCCCAATCGGCACTGCATGTTTGATACCGGAGCGGCCTGGATGAGCCTGGCGTTGCAGGCCCGCAAGTTGGGGCTGTACACCCATGCCATGGGCGGTTTTCATCAGGACCAGGCGTATGAAGTTCTGGGCGTGCCGGCGGACCGCTTTGAGGCCGTGTGTGCAGTGGCCATCGGACGATATGGGGATGTGCAGCAACTTCCGCCGGCACTGGCGGAAAAGGAACAGCCCGGTCCACGAAAGCCTCTTGCGGAGGTGGCCTGCGAGGGAGCCTACCGGGGGAGGTAGGTGTGGGTAAAGGGCGCCTCATGGACGGCGGGGATATATAATCTGGCGGTGAATTGGGGGCTTTTGCCTGAAAGGTCAATGTCATGGCACGTGTGGTCATACTGGGTGCGGGAATTGCGGGTCATACGGCGGCTTTGTTTGCGCGGCGAAGGCTGCCGCGGTCACACCAGGTGATTGTTGTATCGCCCAAAGATATTTACAACTGGATTCCATCCAATATATGGGTGGGCGTGGGAGCCATGTCGAGTCGCGAGGTGGTGGTGCCGCTGCGGCCGGTGTATGCGAAAATGGGCATCGATTTTGTGCAGGGCCGGGCGGTGGAAATTCATCCCGAAGGGACCGGGGCGGTGGGTACGCCGCGGGTTGTCGTGGAAAACACGGGGGAAGAGGCGACGGGCCAGCGCCGGGAAATCGGCTACGATTATCTGATTAACGCCACCGGCCCGAAGCTCAATTTTGCGGCCACGCCGGGGCTTGGCCCGGAAGGCTTTACGCAATCGGTCTGCACGTATGAACATGCGGATAAGGCGGCGGGCGCATTTTTGGCGGCGGTGGAAGAAATGAAAAAGGGCCGGACACAAACCCTGCTCATCGGCACGGGCCATGGAATGTGTACGTGCGAAGGGGCGGCGTTTGAGTTTGTGTTGAATGTGGAATTTGAACTCCGGCGGCACCAGGTGCGGGATAAAGCCCGCGTGGTGTTTATCAGCAATGAACCGGAATTGGGGGATTTTGGGGTGGGGGGTATGCACTTCAAACGCGGCGGTTACGTGGTAAGCAGCAAATTGTTTGCCGAATCGCTGTTTGTGGAACGGGGGGTGGAATGGATCACCGGGGCACACGTGCAGAAAGTGGAGGCGGGCAAGGTATTTTATGAAACCCTGGATGGCGAAAACCATGAAGCAGCGTTTGATTTTGCCATGCTGCTGCCCCCGTTCACCGGCACCGGGATGAAGGCGTTGGATCGGGCGGGGCAGGACATCACGGCGGACTTGTTTATGCCCAATGGCTTTATGAAGGTGGATGCGGATTACAGCAAAAAAGATTATGCCCAGTGGAAGGCCGCGGACTGGCCGAAAACCTATCGCAATCCGAAGTATGCCAACATATTTGCGGTGGGCATTGCCTTTGCGCCGCCGCACGCCATTACCCGTCCGCGTGTGAGCGCCAAGGGCACGCCGATTTCGCCGGCCCCACCGCGAACGGGCATGCCGTCGGCGATCATCGGCCGCGTGGTGGCCAACAATATCGCGGACCTGGTGCTGGGGCGAACCCAGCGCCGGCCGAAGACCGCTTCCATGGCGGCGTTGGGGGC
Source organism: Planctomycetota bacterium (assembly GCA_021790385.1). GTDB lineage: Bacteria > Planctomycetota > Phycisphaerae > WQYP01 > WQYP01 > JABEVA01. The sequence continues at coordinate 46,974 of JAJYDW010000017.1, read as the reverse complement.
GGCATGTGTGGCGTCGGCGGGGGCGAACTGGTGGTCGGGCACGGCTGCTTCCATGACCATGTACCCTATTGTGCCGGATTTTGAGCGGTTTCCGGAATACGGTCGGGATTTGAAGTTTACGTTTGGCGACATTGGGTCCGCCGGCCATTGGATCAAAAAAATTCTCCACTACTTGTTTATATACAAGGCCAAGGCTTTGCCGATGTGGTGGATGATTCCGGAGTGACATCATGAGCGTGAATAAAACCGATCAGCAGGCACCGTTACCCACGCACAGTACGCGATTCTTCCGCACGTTTGTGCCGTGGCAATTGCTGAAATTTATTCTGATCAATTTGAAAATGATCCGCATGATACGGCGGTCGCATTAGACTCGGTGGCGGCGGTCAGATACCACCCCTGGGTGTTGCGGGTGGAAATGGAGATAAAAGCTGAATTGGCGGACATTTCAGATCTGTGGGCAGCACCGTTGGCCAGGTCATTTTAAACCAGCACCGGCCAAGCGGCTTACGGCATGCGGCAAGCAGTCGGTGTCTCCGCTTGACACCGCCATGTTAGATCCGTATAGTTGATTTATGAAGTCATCCGCTGGGATTACGGTGTTGCTGCTCCTGCTGACATGCACGTGGTCATTGCACCGCGGCACCTGCGCAGTGGATACGGCCATGGCAGTGTCGCGGGCCACCGCCATCAGCGCCGCCGATCCCTTGGCTGCCAAAGCCAAGGCGGGGATGCGGGGTTACGTGGGCGCAGCAGCGCGTCTTTCGCGCCCGTGCCATTGTCAGCCGAGGCAGCCGGCAGTGGCTCTCCGGCCGCGCTTGATCGCACCCGCGCGCGACCCTGTGGCCGGGGCATTTATCCAGTACCGCATACCTCCATCGGCCTTGGTCATCTCCTGCGATAACCATTTTCACCACCACAACCGGCATTCTTTCCCAGATCGCAACCAAAGCACACTCACCTGGTTGCATTGCGCCCTGATCATTTGAGATTATTACTCTCGCCCCAGGCAGGCCCGCTACGCCAGGATGATGGCGTGTCCGGTCGCCTCCACCAACGCAAGAGTATCCGCAGTTCGGGCGTTACGCCTCAATCGCAAGGCGAATTTGTAGAAAGGATGCAAAGTGAAGAAAACACCCGGCAAGTTGCCGTCGGCATACCCGTTTTCCCGACTTCTTCTGCTGCTGCTGACGCTGCTGCTGACGACGGGCTGCCAATCATACCACAGCAAGCCACTGAATTCGCGAACTGTGGCCCAGGCGTTGGCCACGCCGTCGTGGCACAAACTGCGTGTTGCGGTACAAGCAACCAGCTTGATCCAATTACCCAAAACCATGCTCTCGCCCTCGCAGGGCCTGACACCGAACCGTGCAGCCGCGCTGGCGCTGATTCTCAATCCGTCATTGCGAGCTTTCCGCGACTTGCATGGCGAAGCCTCCGCCCAGCTTTTACAAGCTGGCATTCTTAGCAATCCCCAACTCTCCGCCGACACGAATTTTGTCACCGGCGGCTTCCGCACCAATACCTTTAATGCCTATGGGGTGGGGGTGAGCTGGAATATTCGCCAATTGATTGATCGCCAAGCCCGCATCGGTGCCGCGCATTACCAGGTGAAACAGGTGGATCTGGCGGTGGCATGGCGCGAATGGCAGATCGCTCAGGCGGCCCGACTGGCAGTTTACGCCATGGCCGCCGCCAAGACACAATTGCGGGAGGCCCTGCGCTCCCAGAGCGAGCTTGGCAAGGTCTACACCGTGGCGCGGCGCGCCAGCAAGATGGGGCTGGTCACGCTTTTTGACCTTGGATTGGCGCTCCACGCCAGCCAGCAGGCACAGGCCCTGGTGCTGGCATCCCAGCAGTCTTTGGCGGAAAGCCAGGTGGCTCTGGCCCAGGCCATGGGGCTGCCAGCGGGCACGACCTTCACCTTAAGTCCATCCGTTCGGCTGCCGGTAACTTGTCGCTTGCCCAGCGTAGTGCTACTGGAAAAAAAGGTGGAGCGGCGGCGGCTGGATTTGCTGGCCCTGCACATGGGCTACCAGAGCCAGCAGGAGCGGTTGCGGGCCGCGGTGCTGCGGCAGTTTCCCAAGGTCGGTATCGGCTTTTTGCAGGCCAGCGACGCTAATAATGTCCACACCACCGGCTTTGGCGTGACCATCAACTTGCCCATTTTTGACCGTAACCAGGGCCGGATCGCGCAGGCCCGGGCGACACGCCAGGCGATTTATGACGATTACATCGCGCGCGTGTTTGATGCCCGGGCGGATATCGGCGCCGCAGCCGTGAACATCCGGGCGCTGCGGCGACGCATCAGCCAAGCCCTGTCCGGTGCACGTCAATACAAACTCTTGGCCCAGCGCGAACGGCGCGGCCTGCGGACGCGGAACCTGGACATTGGGGTTTATGCGGCCGCCGTCGCGCAGGCGGAGCAGGCGCGGATCCAACTGGTAAAGTTGCGTTATCAACTCGCCCGGAATCTCATCGCCTTGGAATTGGCTTCCGGTGATACTCTGGCTAAACCACCAATGCGGCGGCCGGTTGCCGCCGCTGCCTATGGAGAAACACGATGAAACGTTTTACCGGCTTTATGATTACTGTTCTGGCGCTGGCGGCGGGAATTGCCATCGGGTACGCCTTGGCGAGATGGGGAAAGCCATCCCGCGGCGGCGCCAGCGACGGCGGCACAAAGCATTCCAGCGCCGTGGCCAGCGTGCAAACCGTATCCATCCGCCTTGGAAAAATCACCCGATCCGTCGGGGTTTACGGCAAAGTGACGGCGAATCGTGGATTGGAAAAAAGCGTTTCGGTGGCTTTTGAATCACGTGTGCTCAAGGTCTTCGTGATCGAGAATCAAAGAGTCAAGGCGGGCCAGGCTTTGCTGCAAATTCAGGCCAGCCCAGCGGAGCGTTTGAAGCTCGCCGAGGCGGCCAACGAGGTGCAGATTACCCAGGCCCAGCTACGCCTGACTCAAAGCAAATTCCATCTTCAATTGGCCACGCGCGCGGATCTGGCCACCGCCCGCCACGCCCTGGCCATCGCCTCCCTGAAACTCGCCCAACTGCGCCGCCTGGGAGTGGGAACCGTGATGACGCTGCGGGCCCCGGAGACGGCCACCGTGGTCGAGGTGGCCGCGATTCCCGGCGCGCTGGAACCACGCGGGACCCCGCTGGTGAATTTACTGCCCCAAAGCGCGATCACGGTGGTATTAAAGGTACTGCCGCCAGAGGTGCGGCACCTGCGTGTCGGGCAAAACCTTACGCTCTCCATCGCCACCCAGAACGCGGCCATCCATGAGATCGGAACCATCCGTATGATCGCCGGACGAGTTGATCCCCACAGCGGCTTTGTGAACGTGTATGTAACACCGCGCCAGGCGGCGAACCTGCTGATCGGCGACTACGCTTCCAGCAGGATACCCATCGCCGCAAGCATCGGATTCATCGTGCCGCACTCGGCCGTGCTGCCGTGCCGTGAAGGCGACTGTCTGTTTACCGTGAAAGGCAGGCACGCCGTTGAGCACCTTGTGCGAAAGGGAGTGTTTAACGACCGCGAGGTGGAGGTGCTGGCACCTAACTTGCGTGTCGGCGAGCCGGTGGTGATCAGGGGCAATGGGGTTCTGACCAATGGCATGACCGTCGTGGAGAGGAATAAATGATGAACTTTAGTGAATGGATTCACCAGCACACCCGCTCGGTGATTTTCGTGATGGCGGTACTGGCCATGGCGGGTACGCTGGCCGCTTTTATTCTGCCGGTGTCGCTGTTTCCGCGGGCAAGTTGGCCGCGAATTGAGATAACTGTCAACTCCGGCGACCGCACGGCGAAGATCATCGCGGTGCAGGTAACGTATCCGGTGGAAAAGGCCATTCGCGCAATTTTGGGTGTGCAGCGGGTTACGTCGACCACCAGCCGCGGCACTGCGGATATCTACGCTGAATTCGGCTGGGGAAAAAACATGGTTCAATCGCTGCTGCTGGTGCAGTCGGCGGTCAACAATGTGTTGCCGTCTCTGCCGGCCGGCACCACCGCCGTGGTCCGACTGCGCAACCCGACCAATTATCAGGTGATCAGCTACAGTCTTACCTCTTCGCGGATAACGCCGTCGCGTCTGCGACGGATTGCCCGGTACCAGATACGGCCGTTGCTATTGGGAATCAATGGGGTGGCCAGAGTAGGGGTGGAAGGCGGACAAACCCGGGAATTTCACGTCGTGATAAATCCCACCGAGCTTGCCGCCCACAACCTCACCATCAACGACGTCACCCGCGCGGTGGCCGCCAATAACGTCTTCAAGACCGTTGGCAAAATGGAGGATCACGACAAACTCTACCTGGTCGTGGCGAATTCGCGGTTTCACAATGTGCGACAAATCGGCCGCATCGCGGTCACCTCCATTGGCGGCGGCATTGTGCATCTGCGCGACGTGGCCCACGTGGAGGCATCGTACGCGCCGCTCTGGACGCGCGCCACCGCCAACGGCCAACCCGCCGTGCTGGTCAACGTTTACCAGCAACCCGGCGGCAACACCGTCAAAATCATCGACCAGACCCGCGCCGTGATCGCCCGGATCAAACCCAAGTTGCCCTCCGGCACCGCGGTTCACCTCTGGTACAACCAAGGCACCATTCTCATGGAGTCCGCGATCAGCGTCCGCGACGCGGTGCTGGTGGGGCTGGTGATGGCCGTGTTGGTGCTCCTGGTGTTTTTGCGCAACTGGAAAATTACGATCCTGGCCACCCTGGTGGTTCCCGCCGCGCTGGCTACGACGGTGCTGCTGCTGCACTTATTTAACATGAGCTTCAACATTATGACGCTGGGAGGGATGGCCGCAGCCGTCGGTTTGATTATCGACGATGCCATCGTGATGATCGAGCACATTATGCGCCGGGTTGTTGAGAGCGGCGGAACCTATCGCCAGAAGATCATCAGCGCCAGCGGTGAATTCACCCGTCCGCTGGCGGGTTCCTCCGCTTCGACCATCATCATCTTTGCGCCTTTGGCGTTCTGGTCGAGTCTGGTGGGGGAATTTTTCAAGGCACTGTCGCTGACCATGGCGGCGGCGTTACTGGTGTCATTTCTCCTATCCTGGCTGGTGTTGCCGGTGCTGGCTACGAAAATGCTCAATGAAAGAGACGCCATACCTCATAAGCCGGGCTGGCTGACCCGCACCATTCACTCCGGCTATGAATGGATGATGCGGCATCTGATTTCTCGGCCGGCGCTGGTACTATTGTTGATAGTCCCGGTGCTGGCGTTGGGCTATGTGGCCTATCTGCATGTCGGTAGTGGCTTTATGCCGGACATGGATGAGGGCGGGTTTAGCATGTTTTACATCGCGCCATCCGGTGGATCGCTCACGCAAACCGATCAACTGCTTCGCCAGGTGGGGCGAATCCTGCGGGCCAACCCTTATGTGGCCACCTATTCGCGCCGCACCGGCATGCAGCTCGGCGGCAGCCTGACCGAGTCGTACAAGGGCGACTATTACGTTCAACTCAAGCCCTTCCCGCGCCCGCCCATCGAAGCGGTCATGGCCGCCATCGCCCGCGAGATTCACCGCAAGGTGCCCGGTCTTTACGTCGATCCCGAGCAGCTCATGCAGGACCAGATTGGCGATCTGACCGCGGTGCCGCAGCCGATCCGGGTGGAGATATTTTCCGACCACCAGAGCGTTCTCGACCGCCAGGCCCACAAAGTGCTCGCCGCCATCGAAACCGTACCGGGCGTGGTCGAGGCCCGCAGCGGTGTGGTGATGGCCGGCGATTCGCTGTATGTCAAAATCAATTCAGTCGCGGCCGCGATTCATGGCATGACGCCGCAACGCATCGCTCAATTCGTCCATGAATATGTTTACGGCGTTGTGGCCACCAGCATTCGGCGAGGGCCGCAGATGCTTGGCGTCCGGGTGTGGGCGCCGGCCGATGATCGGCGAACCATGGCCGATCTGCGACAGCTGCGGCTGCGCGCCCCGGATGGCCGCCAATTCGCCCTGCGCCAGGTCGCACAGGTCCGGATTCGCTCCGGCGAACAGGAAATCGATCACATCAACCTGAAGCGGATGATCGCGGTAACGGCGCGCATTCATGGCCGGGATATGGGATCCACCATGGCCCAGGTAAAAAAAGTCCTGAATCGCCCGGGGCTGTTTCCCAAAGGCGTGTACTACCGGCTCGGCGGACTCTATCACCAGCAGCAAATCGCCTTTCGCGGGCTGCTGGTGGTCATGCTCGGCGGCGTGCTGCTGGTGTTCCTGTTGCTGTTGTTTTTGTATGAAAGCTTTGGCGCTGCGCTGGCCATGATGGTGATTCCGCTGCTGACCCTGGCGTGCGTTTTTATCGGGCTGTGGCTTACCCACACCCAGCTCAACATTTCCTCCATGATGGGCATGACGATGGTAGTGGGCATTGTTACAGAGGTAACGATCTTCTATTATTCGGAGTATCACGAACTGCGGGATCATGAGCACGGCATGCACCGGCTGATCCAGGCGGGCGTCAACCGGATGCGGCCCATCGCCATGACCACCATCGCCGCCATTCTGGCCCTGTCGCCGCTGGCGCTGGTGCTAAGCCCCGGTGCGGCCATGCAGCAGCCGCTGGCCATCGCCATTATCAGCGGGCTGATGGTGCAGATGCCGCTGACCCTGCTGGTGCTGCCGGTGCTGCTGGGATTCCGGCACGAGCATTGATCGCCCGCCAGGTGCGGTTTCCCACATTGAGTACGGGAATGACCCGCACATGAAGCAGGGACAGCGCGCCTGATCTGTGATTATGCGTCGCCGCTGTGTCGGGTGTGGCGAAGGGCGGTCATGGCGCGGGCGTGATGTCTGATGCGGCGTATGCCTATCGCCCGGAGCACCGGCACCGCGCCTTCATATGCTTTTCAGGATGGTTTCGCTTCAAGTCGTCGAGAGGCTCTGTGATGATACATGAACCGCCAAGGCGGATTTTCGGAAGGCCTGGCCTCCATGGGACTCCATGGAATGGGAACTCTGGGCAACCAGGGACGCAACCTCGATCGCGCCGGTTCGCCAAGCGCACCGTTGGTCATGGTGTAAGATGGGATGGCGGTTGTGGTTCGTCGCAAACGACGTTGACCAGACTCATGGCCGTGCGATGGTGGGCTGTTGCCGTTACCTCAAACGTGACCGCAGCCAGGCAAAGGCAATCTCCTGCATCTGGAGGTCAAAAGAGTGGTGTACCGGGAAGAACCGGCCCACATAATTTTTCGCTGCGCCGGCCCGGCGATAATGCTGCCGCAGACAATGATGCGCTCCACGCATTCCGGCCAGAGGAAACAATTCATCCCGCGAAGCATATTGCACCATCAACGGCGAGGGGGCCCGACATCCGGCCAGGTCCGGCCAGTCGCCCACCCGACTTAGGCCCGGCGGCCAGAACATCCACGTATGGTATTTTACATGCGTATCCACCATCGGCTGATAGCGGCTCATCATGCCCACAATGACCGTCGCATGAATGTGGTTGCAGGTGGCCTGTAGCAGCGCCGCGCGGCAGCCACCGCCCGAAAGTCCCACGCAGCCGATGCGCTGCGCCGCGACATCATCTCGCGACCGCAGATAATTTACCGCCACCCGATCTTCATAACTTACCATCGCCGCCAGCGTGGTGCCCAGCAGCGTGCAGTACTTTTCCACCACGTGTTCATGTTCGGCGGCGGCCTGGTTGTACGTCCGAATTGTCGCCCGGGTGACGGGAGAGGCTTTCCGATGGTGCTGGATGGCCTTGGCACGTATCCACAGAGGCATGGCGGAAAGTGGGAAGCGCCGACTTCCCCAGAGAAAAACATCCGGCACCAGCACCACAAAGCCCCGTTCGGCCAGGGCATTGGCGAATGCCCGTCTGCCGTAAAACTGCCGGCGAAAAGCCTTCAAAAATGGGGCCTCGCCGCCCGGACCATCCGCAATTTTCTCCTTGCCGTAATACTTGAATCCGCCATGATCATGGAGGGCAACTATCGCCGGCAACCGGTGCCCGGGCGCGTGGCGGGGCCGCAGCAAATAGGCACGCGTGCGAGGCCCATAACCCACCGACCAGGAAATTTCTTCGCCGATGATACGGGGAGTTTGCCATTGTCCGTCAATCGTCGGGGCCTGAGGTTTTTCCGTTCCAATGGAAAAATCCAGCAATTGTCGCACGGTGCGTTGAGCCGTTATTCCCGGCGGCAATGACGGAAAAAGAGCATACGCAGATTCTGCCGCAGCCACCCAATCGCTATATGGACCAAGATCCTGATAAATCATAAAAGACCCCCTTCATTCTGCCCTTCGTGGGCGAAAGTGCCAAAGGGTTGATCACCATGTTCTGCGCCGGTCACCTTCAGCATACCCAAACCAAATTGACATAAAGGACTGCTGCGGTCAAGTGTGCCAACATGGCACCGACGGCCTGGTTCGCTTGCCAGTTGGGGCGGCTCCGCCGACACTATGCCTCATGCCTAAAAGACCGCATTATCGCAGAGCCATTGCAGCGGCAGCGCCGGTAACTGGATCATTTCGGGTATGGCATCTGTTGGTTGCCCTGCCGCTCTCGACGGTGGTGGTGGCGGGCATCATTGCCGGACCGCTACTGCTGGTGGTGTTGTCGGTGGCCTTTAACGCCATCTGGGCCGCGATAATACTTTTACCGGCAACGGTATTTGGGCTGTTATGCACCATGCGGCTGGCCAAAACCCACGCCATCACAAATTCCCCATGGCCGGACGCCTGGCGAATTGTGATTTCCGCGGGCGTGGGACTGGGGGCCATTTCGTTGGCCATGTTGCTGCTGGGGTCGTTGCATGCACTTACGCACGGCATTCCCGGTCTGATGCTCATTGTGCTGACGGCAGCGGGATACCCGGCGGCCTCCGGCTTTGTGCGAAGGATGGACAAAGCGCCGTTTGCCCGCGTGCTGCAGTGGTCCGATGCGGCGATGCTACTGGCGGCGTTGCCCCTGGGGTGTCTGCTGGTGGCATTCACCTTTCCGCCCGGCACGCTTTGGCATACGGAAGGGTATGGCTACGACGTACTGGAATACCATCTGCAACTGGCGCGGCAATTTTCAGCGGCGAATTCCACTGCGCCGGTGGTGGGCAATATTTATTCCTACCTTTCTTTGAATGTCGAGATGCTCTACACGCTGATTGCCTCTCTGGCTCGCAGCTTTATCGGAGCAGGTTATCTGTATCCGCTGATTTATGGTGCCCAGGCGTTGCACGCCGCCATTACTGTTCTAGCCGCGGCGGCCATTGGGCTGATACCGATTCCGCTGTCGCGGCTGGGCCGCATCTTCGCCTTCGTAGCGGTTTTAGCCGTACCATGGACCCTTGTGATCGGCTCGCTGGCATATAACGACGGTGCCGTGTTGCTGTATGGAGCTTTGGCCATGGGGCTTACGGTGGCGGATTTATCCCTGGATTCAGCAATTATTCTGGGAATTCTGCTGGGGCTGGCGGTGGGTTGCAAAATGACTGCCGGCGTGATGATTTGTATTCCCGCAGCCGTGGTGCTGATGGTCCGTGCTAAATTTCGTTTTTTGATGCTGGCCGCCGTGGTGGCCCTGACACTCTACAGCCCGTGGATGGCCCGCAGTATGGTTTTTACCCATACCCGCCGGCAGTTTGGAAATCCTGTTTTTCCAGTATTTTCCGGCACATTGGGGCGGGGCCACTGGAGCAAATCTCTGGCCATTCGCTTTGATCGCGGGCATCGCCCGCCGGCGGCGAGTGCTTCGTTTTCAGGACACGTATCGGCTCTGGCGGACCAGTCTCTACTTGACCGGCAATGGTCTCCGGGTGTTGCCGCATGGGCCGGCTTGTTGCACCATCCGCCGAAGTTCGGAGCCGGCGGCCGATGGCCGTGGCATATTGGCATGTTGTGGCTGGCGGTAATCCCGGCGCTTTTACTGGCTGTTCTGCGAGGTCGTGCCGCCGTCATGCTGCTGATATTTCTGTTGGTGCAGGTGCTCGCATGGCTCACATGCACACAACTGCAGGCCCGGTTTCTGCTGCCGACGATTTTGCCGATGGCCGTTTTGCTGGGGCTGGCGGTGGACGCATTGCCCGCGTTTCGCCGGTTTTTTTTGATCATTCTGGCCGGCCAGTCGCTGTTTTGCAGCTTGCTGCTGGCTCCGGAAACGGGACTGCTGGCCGGGCCGCAAAATCCGCGCAGGCCAGTGCTCATGGGAGCATTATTATCCTTGCCGGAGGATTGGATTGAATCCTCGATCCCGGCGCATCTGTTCACCCGCCGAGATGTTATTGATCTGGAAGGTTATTCATCCCCGCTGTATGTGCATGGTCGGGTGATTTACAACACAGTGTTTAACCGCAACAAGCTGGCCAGGGCATTCCGACAGGGCGGTCCGACGGGAGCCATGGCGTGGTTGCAGCGGCATGGCGTAAATTATCTGATTGTGGATTGGAACGAAGTGCAGCGGCTGCGGCGCACGTATGGTTTCGATCCGGTGATTACCCCGCGGAATATAAATTCCCTGATTCCGCTGGGCCTGAATCCACTGGCGGTTAAAACCTCTCCGGGAATCCAGATTTTTGCGGTGACAACGCCGGAATCTACCGCGCCGCGACTCTCACCTTGATGGGAAAATAATTCCGGTGATCCTGATCAGGCACTTTTGGCGGCCGCAGCCAGCAGCGACATTTCAATGCGGTTGAGCATATCGGCAAAGGTGGTGTCGATACGGCGGGCCTCTTCGATTTTTTCCACGGCGTGCATGACCGTGGTATGATCGCGCCCGCCAAAGTACCCCCCCACTTCCTCCAGCGAATAGCGTGTGCGTTGCCGGGCCAGATACATGCAGACCTGCCGCGGCAAAGTGATGGATTTATGCCGCTTTTTACTTTGCAGATCGGAAAGTCGCACGTTATAGAAAGCGGTTACCTGATCGATAATTTGTTGAATGGAGACCATGCGTTCGGAAGGTGGCACCATGTCTTCCAGAGCCTGGCGGGCGGTGTCCAGGTCGTAGCGGCCGCCGTTGAGCATGGCATAGCCTTGAATCTTGGTGATGGCACCTTCGAGTTCACGGATATTACTTTCAACCCGCGAGGCGATGTGGCGTACCACGTTTTCCGGCAGGTTGATGCCGCGGAGGCGGGCTTTTTTAGTAACGATTGCGCAGCGGGTTTCAAAACAAGGCCGTTCGACCCGGGTTACCAGACCGCTGTTAAAGCGGGAAATAAGCCGGTCTTCCAGTTCGGGAATTTCGTTGGGTGGGCTGTCGCTGCTGAGAATAATTTGCCGCGACTGCTGATAAAGGGTGTTAAAAGTATGAAAAAATTCTTCCTGAGTACGATCATGACCGGCCAGAAAATGAATATCATCAATAACCAGCACATCCACCCGGTTGCGGTAAATATTGCGAAACTGGTGCATATCGCCGGACTGCACACATTCCATGAAGTGGTTGATGAAACTGTCGCAGGATAGATAAATGATGCGGGTATCATCCTGCCGGCGCAGTATTTCCTGGCAGGTAGCCTGCAGCAGATGGGTTTTGCCCAGCCCCGGCGCCCCATGAATAAAAAGAGGATTATAGGTTTTGCCCGGACGCTCCGCCACGGCCTGGCAGGCGGCGTGGGCCATGCGGTTGGTCGGCCCGGTGACAAAATTATCAAACGAATAATCGGGCGATAAAATCACCTCGTTGCTGTAAATATCCGCCAGCCGGTTCCCCGCTCCCGCCGCTGTGGAACCGCAGGTGAAATTCACGCTGACCAGCTTGCCCGTAACGGACTGGACAGCCTCGGTGAACATGTCGCGGCACTTGACGGCCACATATTGCTGCTGGATGGCTGTGGCACAACGCACCGTCAACAAACCGCCGGTCATATCCTGGGGCACAAGTTCATGGAACCACTGCCGTACCAGTGGCGAATGCATCTGCTGCAGATAAACCAGAATATCGTTCCAGACCGACTGGGCATATTGCAGTGAATCTAGTGTTGACATGAAGGGCACCTCGCGCAATGGATTGTCTCTGGCACAGCGCAAAATACCCTTGCGCCGCGACCCGCGGATACAACCCTGGTACACCCGAATTTATGAACTCTAAGTCAGTGATCGGCCATGATCAAACCGTTCGGACTGTTACACAATCGCCTTGTCGTTCGTGCTTTCACCATCCGAACAGGAGAATCCATTCCCTGTCGCACACCCCGCAAACCGGTGGAACCGTCGTCGTAAATGCATCTGGTTTTGACCGGAACCTGCCACCTTGACGTAGTTGATTCCGGCTTCCATCTGCGATTTCCGCCGCCTGCACCGCCGATTACTCCCATTTCCCGTTACGACAAATGCCTTTTAAAGACATCGTCGCTTCATCAACGGTGAACCAACATATAGGCTCACATCGCGCCTGTCAAATTAAAAACCGGCGGCGTAAAAAAGGCCTGTTTTATTGGGGTTTTTGCCATGTCTCGGCGTGGTGCCGGCTGCGGCAATAAGGAAGTAATTTTCGCCGGTTCGCCGGCTGCGGCGGATCTTGACCGGGGTGCCGCACCAAGGTATATAGATGATCGCCTAATGAGTTTACCGGGCTTTATGGAGCTATACGTATGAAATACCGCACCCTGGGAAATACCTCCGTGAAAATTTCGGAAATCAGTTTCGGCTGCTGGACTATGGGCGGCCTGAACTGGGTCAACGGCAGCCCCAACGGCTGGGCTGACGTGGATGAAGACCAGGTTACTCAAGCAATTCGCCTGGCGGTGGATGCCGGAGTGAATCATTTTGATAATGCCGATGTGTACGGCAATGGCCGGGCGGAGCGCATGCTGGCCCGGGTACTCAAGCGTCTGGGGCTGCGCTCCACCGACTTTGTTATCGCCACCAAGGTGGGCCATTTTCCGGGTACCGCCGCACACGCCTATGAAAGCGCCCACATCCGACATCAGTGCGAGCAGAGCCTGATTAACCTGCAGCGCGATTACATTGATTTGTACTATCTGCATCATGGCTCTTTTGGGGAACAACACCAGTATCTTCAATCCGCGGCCGATACCCTGGACGACCTGGTCCGGCAAGGCAAGGTGCGGTTGAAGGGGCAATCCGCCTATTCAGAAGCTGATTTCGAGCGCGCCGTTCCAGTGGTCAAACCGCAGGTGCTGCAAAGCTGGGCCCATGCCCTGGATGACCATTTCATCCGGGCCGACGGGCCGTTGCAGAAATTGATGCAAAAATTTGAGCTTACCTTTGTGGCTTTCAGCCCGCTGGCCCAGGCACGACTGCTGGGCAAATATAACCCCCAAAAACCCCCCACCTTTGAACCGGGCGATCATCGCCTCGGTTCCAAGGCTTTTTCCGGCGAAGAACTGGCGCGACTGGCCGGAAAAATTGAAAAACTCAAAGCCCGTTTCGGTGATACCATCGAAGACCTGGCCGCAGTCGCCTTGCAATACGTGCTTGCTCATCCGCGAGTGTCGTGTGTTATTCCTGGCTTTCGCAACGCTACCCAGGCCCGTTGCAACGTTGGGGCCGACAGCCGCACGCTTTCCGCCTCGGATATTGAATTTATCCGGACGGTGATGGCCGCATAAATCCTGTTGCTTCGTGCGCCGGTAACCGGGCGGATTTATGGACACCAGCCCCCGCTGCGGATACCGTGATGGCCGGACCGATGAGGCGGCGGAAATGCCACCGACAATCCGGCTGGCACTCTCGGCGGCCCGATGTCGGCTCGTGGTCCCCGGCGACCACACCAGAGGACGGACCGTGTGAACCATGAACATTGTGCTTATCGGCTATAGAGGCAGCGGGAAAAGCTCCATCGGCAATTTGCTGGCAGCGCGTCTGGGCATGGCGTTTGTTGACACCGACGAACGGATTGTGCAGCGGGCCGGGAAAAGTATTGGGGCTATTTTTGCCGATGTTGGCGAAAATGGTTTTCGCGACCTTGAAAGTGCGGTGGTACAGCAGTTAGCCGCGACGGGCAATACAGTTATCGCCACCGGCGGCGGGGTGGTGCTGCGTCCGGAAAATATGTCCTGGCTGAAAGAACATGGCAAAGTGGTGTGGCTCAAGGCACCGGCGGAGGTGTTATGGCAGCGGATTGCGGCGGATCCCGGCAGCAGCCACGCACGTCCGAATTTAACCGCGTCCGGCGGGTTGGAGGAAATTCGTCGGCTCCTGGAGGTGAGAAATCCGCTGTATGCGGCGGCGGCGGATATCACGCTGGATGTTTCCATTCTCAATGCTTTGCAGGCGGCTTATTATCTGTCAGAAATGGTGTGATAATAACCAACCCTTGGGCCGCGAAAATCGGCCTTTCAGGCCATTGTTAGTCCTTTTTCACTTTTTTTTATCCCTGTTTAAACTTGCTCCATTCGCCGATGAACATAGGAGTGTGGTGCAGAACATTTCGCCACGAGCATGGTGTTTTGATAGCGTCCAAGTGAGGTCATTGGAGCAGGCTGCCGGTGGCTTTGTCTCCGGTACCCAATGAGAAGCGGTGGAGCATGAGAACAAGTCGGCAAATGATAGTCGAAGCCCTGGTGGCACTGGTCGCCATCATGGTTTTGATTTTGCTGACGGTGGCGGGGGTGATGCGATCCCGCCAAGCCGCAAAAAGCTTGATCTGCTCCGACAATCTGCTCCACGTAGGCCGGCTGCTGCAAGCCTATACCCAGACCAACCATGACTTTATCCCGCCTTCCAGCATGCAGTTGCACAGCGCCCGGACCAGTAAAACCGGCCGCTACACTTATGCCGATGCTCTGGTGGAATCCAACCTGGACATCCGTCCGATCCCACCGGCGATGGCGTCGGTGAATAATCAGCGGGCTATCGCCCGCGAGCTTGGCCTGTGGTTCCGATGCCCATCGGCGACCAGGCCCGTTACCAACCCCTTCGGCACCTCCTACGCCTGCAACCCCAACGCTTTCTGGCGCATTCCTGCTCAAAATAACAAGGCCCACGACCATCCTGGTGAACTGCTGGATCAAATGCGGGATATTCCCCGGCCCGCCGGTGTTATTGCCGTCGGCGACGCCAATCAAAATGCTCAAGGTGATTCCTGCTCCGCCTTTGATTGGCGCCGTTATGGCCAGCTTGATGATTCATTCGAGCCGACCCGGCGTATACCCATCGGCGGAACAGGAGGATTGGGCAATAAAGATGGCATGGCGGTCATCGGTCCCGGAGACTCCGGATTGCGCTATCGGCACATCAGCAATGTCATTGGCACACCTGGTGCCAATGTTCTTTTCTTTGACGGCCACGTAACCCAGATTCAGGTCAACCACCTGCGTCAGATGGATGTCGCCGCATCGTATTAAGGAGCCGCACAAACATAAATTCATATTTTTAAGGCGCAGGAGTGTTGGCTGTCGGCGAGGCGTATACCTCGCCAGCCGTCGTAGCCTGCCGGGCCCCTTCAACCTCGGCGAATACCAACGGTGCGATCACTCACTATCCGGGCCACCGATTATCCAAAACTTCCCGCCAGACCGGCCATTGCTGGGCCGGGCGCTGAATGCAGAAACTGGCCACGGTGGTGGCCATGGGCGGGCAAGATTGTCAAGATTAACAATATCCGCAAGCATTTTTAACGGGGGCGGTGGGGATAATGGATTTGAGATTGAATATTTGAGAATTCAGGGCAGCGGTCAGCGGGCTGTTGAGGGTGAGGCCGACTGGGATGTAGCCGGGGCTTGAGTCTGCAAGGCCTGGAGCATTTTCAGCGCTTCCCAGGCCTGCATGGGCGACATGCGATTGAGATCCAAGGCTGCCAGGTGACTAAGGGCCTGCGATGATGGCGCGTCAAACAAGTCTATTTGATGGTTGACGGCGGTGGCGGCGGCCCGGGGCCGGGGTTTGCCCACGTGCACTTCCAATTGTTCCATGAGTTTTTTGGCGCGGAGAATGACGCTGCGCGGTACGCCGGCGAGCCTGGCGACCTGTACGCCGTAGGAACGATCCGCATGGCCTGGCACAATACGATGCATGAAGACGATCTGGTCTTCCCATTCGCGCACCAGCACACTGAAATTGCGCACCGCCGGCGTGCTTTCCGGCAACTCGGTGAGTTCATGGTAGTGGGTGGCAAACAAGGTGCGGCAGCGCACAGAGTCAGCAAGAAATTCGGTAATGGCCCAGGCTAAAGCCAGGCCATCGAGGGTGCTGGTGCCCCGGCCGATTTCATCGAGAATTACCAGCGAATCGGCCGAGGCATGGTGCAAAATGTTAGCGGTTTCGGTCATTTCCACCATAAAGGTGGACTGCCCACCGGCCAGGTCATCGGACGCCCCCACACGAGTGAAGATGCGATCTACCAGGCCCACCACGGCTTCGGTGGCGGGCAGATAAAACCCCGCCTGGGCCATGAGCACCAGCAGGGCCGTCTGACGGATATAGGTGGATTTACCGGCCATGTTGGGACCGGTGATTAAATGGAGTGTGGCCTGGTCTGGTTCGAAGGAAACATCGTTGGGTACAAACTTGTCGCCCAAAATCCGCTCCAACACCGGATGCCGGGCCTCTACCAGGTGCAGTTGGCGTTGCGGGGTGAGCGTAGGCCGGACGTAATGCCTGGCACGGGCGACATGGGCGATGGAGGCGAGCGTATCGAGGCCGGCCAGAGCGGCGGCGACGGCCTTGAGCGGCTCTGACCGGCGGGCCAACTCTTCGCGGAGATTTTCAAAAAGTTCCTGTTCGAGCAGGCGCGAGCGTTCTTGGGCCTGAAGCACATCGGTTTCAAACTTTTGCAGTTCCGGGGTGACATAGCGCTCGGCGTTTTTGACCGTTTGCCGGCGCGAAAATTCCGGCGGTATGCGGTCGCGGTGGGCGTGGGTAACTTCAATGTAGTAGCCGAACACCTTGTTGTAACCGACCTTGAGGGAACTGATGCCGGTGCTTTTGACCAGGCCGGCCTGATAATCCGCCAGCCAGTTGCGGGAATCATGAGCCAGGGATCGCAGGCGGTCCAGTTCCGGATTAAAGCCCTGGCGAATGACGCCGCCATCGCGCAGGTGGCCAGCCGGATCTTCGGCAATGGCGGCGCGGATATCGTCGGAAATTTTTTGTGCGGCCGCAGTATACGTATCAAACCCTGCCAGACCGGGACTTTCAACCCCGGATTCCCGGAGAATTTTGGCGATCACGGGGACAACATCCAAAGAGCGGCTCAGGGCGAGCAAGTCCCGCGGTCCGGCGCGGCGGCAGCAGATGCGTGCCGTGATGCGCTCCACATCGCCGCAACTGGTCAACAATAGCCGAATTTGCTGGCGGGCCGCTTCGCGTTCCAGCAGTTCACTGACTGCATCCAGCCGGGCGTTGATGGCCTGGAAGTCCCGGAGCGGAAATATCAGCCAATTGCGCAGCAGCCGCGAACCCATGGGGGTCTGGGTTTCATCCACGGCGGCGACGAGTGAACCTTCGGCGGTATTGTTGCGAATGCTGCGCAGAATTTCCAGGGAACGCACCGATGCAGGGTCGATCAGCAGGTAATCTGCACGCTCGAAGCGATGCGGCGGCTGGAGGTGCTCGAGCGAGGCTTTCTGCGTTTCATGCAGATAGGTGAGCAAGGCCCCGGCGGCACGCAAGGCCAAACTGTGCGGGTCTTGATAGCCAAAGCCGGCAAAACCCAATACGCCATAGTGTTCGCGGAGGGTTTTATGGCCGTGATGCTCCTCGAGTTGCCAGGATGGCCTGGGGGTAAGGGTCAGCTTAAGGGCTTCGGCCACAGGGGCCAGCCAGACGGGGGTGTGATGATCCGCGGCATCGGCATAGAGCATTTCGCGGGGGCGAATGCGGGCAAGCTCATCGAGGCAGA
The DNA here is from genome assembly GCA_021790385.1 of Planctomycetota bacterium. GTDB lineage: Bacteria > Planctomycetota > Phycisphaerae > WQYP01 > WQYP01 > JABEVA01. The sequence goes on along the minus strand of JAJYDW010000017.1, from coordinate 29,189 downwards.
TGGAAATAGGTGCTTCCAAAGTCCAGAATTTACCGGTGGATAAATCGCACCAGGCCAGTGCTGCCGGGGCTTGCCCGGTGTGATCTGCGGCATAGCCGGTGGAGGCTGCACCGGCAGTTTCACTGCGTGGGCCTGCAGTGGAGCGGCCTTTGTCGCGGCCGTCCATCACGATGGCGGCAAGGAAATTTTCTTCCCGGCCATCGAGCATAGCTTCATCGGTAAGGGTGCCGGGCGTAACGAGGCGTGTTACCTGGCGATCAATCAGGCCTTTGGCGTCGGCGGCCTCCTGCATCTGTTCACAGATGGCTACCTTATAACCCGCAGCGATCATGCGGCTTAAATAGGTTTCCACCGCATGAAACGGCACCCCGGCCATGGGCACGGGATTTTCCCCCTTGCTGCGGCTGGTGAGGGCGACGCCGAGCACGCGGGCGATGATGCGGGCGTCTTCATAGAAGGTTTCGTAAAAATCGCCGATACGGAAAAAAAGCACCGCGTCCGGGTATTGGGTTTTGTAGGCCTGGTACTGGCGCATGGCGGGCGTAAGTTCTGCGGGGTCCACGGCGGCAATATCCTGTTGATTAAAAGCGCGGGTCATGGGCAGAATTATACTCAGTCCCAGGCTAAGTAAAAACCGGGCGTGGCGGTGGGTTCGTGGCGGGGAGAGCTTTGGCGGCAGCGTCCTCAATTGCAGCCGGCACAGGGGTAAAATTCGATCCGCCGGGTTTGCTGCGCGGCACGGTGCGGATCAATGCGTATCGGTAACCTGGTTGGCAATGAGCGTGGCCTGCATCACATGGCCGGAAAGCACACCGGCGGCCGCGTGCTGCAGGTCTGCAGCGTACTGGGGATTGTGAACAATGCGTTTGAGGACCAGGCGCACGGTGGGATCGTGGCGAACCGGCCAAAGCTGGTAGATACACTGCCGCACGCCGGCGGCTCGGGGCCGCTCCACCGTGGGCAGGAGGCGTTGCTTAATTTGCCAGGGTTGGCCGGCGTCCGCATCGCTGAAGGCGGCGTGAATACCGGATACATCATTGGCTGCGGCCTTGTTGCCGATCAGATTGCCGAGCACATCGCGGCTGGCCTGTGCCGCCTGGGAAGCTCCGCCACCGGATAAGGAAAGTTCGCGCACCCGCAAGATACCGTAATGGCGCACCGCTCCGGAGGCGGCATGACCGGCTGGGGGCCATTCCCGGACGATATGGACGTGGAATTGTTCGGTGGCGATTTCAACTACGTATTTGGAACGACCAGATGCGGTGCTTACGTGCAGCACAAAATCGTTGATCCAGCGCGGACCGAAAATACCAGCCAGATACCGATTGAGATTTTCCATTTTCTGCCAGACGCGGGCTTCATGGGCCTGATATTTTTTGCGGGTGGACAGGGCCAGCAGTTCAAAGGCCTGGTGCAGCCTGGTGTTGTCGTTGGTGCTGATATCATAAAAGAAAGTGCGCACCAGTTTGGCCCGGCTTACGGGGTACGCCAGGGCCGGATTCGGGCCTGGCGCGGTAAGGCGGGAATAAAGCCACCATCCGCCCGCTACCACAGCCAGTACCACCACCGCGGCGACGGCCAGCTTGATCATTCGCACGCGGCTGTCCTGCGCCGCTTGATCCTGTCGGCGGCGGATAAACTCTGCGGCGGAATTCAAATCCATGCCGCACTGAATGCACACGCTTCGCCCCGGCAGCCGGACTGCGCCGCAGCGCGGACACGTATCTGATGAACTTGTACTGCTGGCCATGATAGGGTCTCCAATTGCTCGGACCGGTCCTGTATCTGCGCAGCGGCCCGGGGCTATCCACCGCCTGCTATCCATTATACGCCGGTTGCGGCCCGGCAGTGCAAGCAATATGGGTTGAATACGACCGGTGGGCAGGGCCGTGCAAACGGCATACGGGGGACATGTTGGCCGACAAAACGTGACAAGATTTGCACGATGCACGATATCTTTGACGTAACAGTTCACGAAAGGGCGACCGGGCAGGCTGGAAGACCGCACCACAAGTGGTGTCCCTGCTGTTGAGGACGCCAACAGTGCCGTAACGCTGATCTGTTGGCATGGCCGTGAACGGTTACGATTTTAAAAAATGGCGATGATGGGAAAAATGACCAAAATACTGGCCCAGGCCTGTATTGGTGGCATGGGTCTGGCTACCGTTGAAGAATGGCAACGGACCATCAGCCATGAGCTAAATCCGACGGACATGGATCGTATGGCGGATGGTCTACCCGTGGAATACGCATGCCGCCGCCTAAATACATCACCGGCGGACGGTCACATTCCAAGGCCAGCACGGCACATACTGGATCGGGCGAATGTTTCGGCAGGCCGCCGATTACCACGCGCTGTCCTGTTTGTACCGGCCGCAAACGGCCTTCCGCCTGTACCCCCAGCAGTTTGGCACCGAGCACCTGGCATTGTAACCCGGCCAGAACCAGTTCCCGGCCCGGCCAGCGCCGCAGCAGCACGTAGAGTGTGTGGCCCCGGGCGGTCATCGGGCCATGATGGCACCAATCGCCGCGATGGTCCCCACGCTGCCGCAGACCGTACGTAAAGCGGTCGGTATTGAAAATACACTCACCGCAGCGCCCCAGCCATTGCCCGATCGCTTCCAGAACATCCACGGTCGGCTGGGGAATCGAACCATCGCCGCGCGGTCCGACATTGAGCAGCAGATTGCCGCCGCCCGCGGCCACCGTCGCGAGCATATCCACCACCTGGCCGGGCGTTTTCCAATCATGATCGCCCTGGTGAAACCCCCAACTGTTGTTAAGGGTGATGCACGCTTCCCAGGGGCGCCACGGATCGGGTGCGCCAAGATGGCCCTCCGGCGTGGCGAAGTCACCGGGCAATCCGTTGCGGCCATTGAATAAAATGCCGGGATCAAGGGACTGGACCATGCGGTTCATCGTCCGGGCCTGCCACTGATCGGCGTTGAAGGGCCACCAGCCGTCATACCACAAAACATCAATCGGCTGGTATTGCCGCACCAGTTCGGCGAGGCGCTGATGGGTGCGTAGAATAAAGGTCTGATAGGCGGTAGAGTCTTCCAAAGCGGCCACGGCATCGGGCTGGTCCATCCAGTTATTCAAACTGTGATACAACCCGATACGCAAGCCGCGACTGCGGGCGGCGGCGATGATTTCTCCGGTAAGGTCGCGTCGGGCCGCCGCATGCAGTGATCCAAAATCGCTCAACTGCGTGTTGTACAGCCGAAAGCCATCATGGTGCATGGTGGTGAAGACCACGTAGCGCATGCCGGCCCGCACGGCCAGTTCGCAGATGGCCCCGGCGTCAAAGTGTGCCGCGGTGAATTGCGCAGCGAGTCTGCGATATTCCGCTGGATCGATGCGCTGGCGATTAAGCACCCACTCGCCCTGCCCCAAGATGCTGTAAAGCCCATAGTGAATGAACATGCCATAGCGTAGATCGGCATAGGCGGCGGGGGTTAAGCGCACGCGGCTATCAGGGACGTGGCGAGCCTGGGAATCGCCCGCAGATTGTGCATCCATGGTCATGCGCAAATTCTCTTCGAGAAACAGCCAAGGTTCCACGATTCAGATAATAAGACAAGACGAGTTGAACATTCGCAGAGCGTTGCGGCCGGTGCCTTGGCCCCCCGGCGGCGTTGCACGCTGTTTACCGATATGCAGATGGGCCTTGTCGGCGTGCGGCCATCGACCAAAACCCTGCCCCGGCGGCCAGTAAATATTTTTGCCATACTCGCAAATAGATATTTTTGCGGTCGCGGCGTATGGATACCGGCTGCGTATTGGCCAGGGTTTTAGATAAAAACCAACCCGGACATTGCAAAGCCGCTGATTTGTCCGTGCAATGGGGCTACGTGAGCGGCACGTGCGGATGTGTTACCTTTTATTTTTTCGCACCACTCTTGTGCGCCGCCGCCTTGACGTGCTTGGCGACATTGGGCGGCAGCTTGTGGCCAGACCCTATCGAGTGCACAAATCCGCGGACAATACTGGACACGCTTACGCCGTTGGCGGCCGCGATTTTTTTGGCCAGTTGCACGGTTTTCTTGTCTACGCTCAGGGTTAGCTTGTTCATATACATTCTCCAATTAGAACATAGGACGGCTTATATCATACTATTTACGTGGCGCTAACGCAACCCCCATTATTTGGCTGCAGCCATAAACCTATAAACTAAGGTAAGGTGCGTCTAGTGGGCTGGCAGTGGAGCGTCCCACGGGAATCGATTACACTTCCTGCATGCGTAAAGATGCTGTACAACAAGATCCGTTCAAAAGCGTTTCCATTATCGGGATGGGGCTGCTGGGAACATCGCTGGGTTTGGCCCTGAAGCAGCGGCAGTTGGCGGAGAAAATTATCGGTGTGGGCCGGGCTGGTTCGCCTTCGCTGCAGATTGCCCTCAAACGCGGGGCCATCGATGTGGCCCGGACCAATCCCGCGGCCGCAGCACGCAGTGACCTGATTGTGCTGGCCACCAACATCGGGGTATTTCCAGACCTGTTCCGGGCGATTGCCAAAGGATTGGCGGAGGACACGATTATTACGGATGTCGGCTCTACCAAGCAGCAGGTATGCCGATGGGCCAGGGATTTGCTGCCCAGAACAGCCCGATTTGTGGGCAGCCATCCGATGGCCGGCTCGGAAAAACGCGGCCCGGAATTTGCCCGCGTGGACCTGTACAGCAATGCGGTATGTTTTATCTGTGCCGGCAAAGCCGGGCGGATGGAACTGGCGGCCCAGCGGGTGGAATGGATGTGGCAGCAGGTGGGCATGCGAACGTTGCGTGTTAAACCACAGTTCCATGACCGATGGGTAGCCGCCATCAGCCATACACCCCATGCCGCGGCCGCCACATTAATCAACCTGATCCAGGCGGATGCGGCGAACCTGCTGCGTGCTGCCGCCGGCGGGTTTATGGATACCACGCGCGTGGCTTCGGGGGATGTGGAAATGTGGACCGATATTTTTGTGACCAATCACCTGGCTGCCAGCAAGTCGATTCGGACTTTCGTACAACTGCTGCAGGGCTTTGAGCGGGCCATCCGTAACGAGGACCGCACCGCAGTGCGGGAATTTCTCCAGCGGGCCAAAACCATTCGCGATCAACTGCCGCAGCGCCAGGGTGGGGGATGAGGCACTCGCCGCCCGGGCGATCCACCTACGACCAGCGGCGGCCGGCACGAGGTCCAGGCCGGTTCATCATGATGTATGTCTTACATTTTTCAGAATCAGCAAGTTACGTTAAAGTTGAGTGAGAAAACAGGGCCTATGGTTTTTTTGACACAGGAGTTTTCAACATGGCAGTTCAAACCAACGTACAAAAATCCACGGAAATTACCAGCGAAACACTGCGGCAACTGGGCCAGCAGTTGCGGATCGATTCCATCCGCTGCACCACCGCGGCCGGATCAGGCCATCCCACATCTTCCATGTCTGCCGCGGATCTGATGGCCGTGCTGATGAGCCGGTACCTCAAGTATGACTGGCAAAATCCGCATCATCCCAATAACGACCGGCTTATTTTCAGCAAGGGGCATGCGTGCCCGCTGCTGTATTCCATGTACAAAGCGGCGGGCGTGATTACCGATGCCCAGTTGCTACAGGTGCGCAAAATGGGCAGTCCGCTGCAGGGCCATCCCAACCCGCACGTTCTGCAATGGGTGGATGTGGCCACCGGATCGCTGGGGCAGGGGCTGCCCATAGGCGTTGGTATGGCGCTGAACGGCAAGTGCATTGATCAGTTGCCATATCGCATATGGGTGTTGCTTGGCGACAGCGAAATGGCGGAGGGGTCGGTATGGGAAGCCTTTGATAAAGCCGCGCATTACAAGCTCAACCGCCTGATTGCCATTGTGGATATGAACCGTCTGGGGCAGCGCGGCGAAACAGACCTGGGCTGGAACAGTGCCGCGTATGCGGCCCGGGCCAGGGCGTTTGGCTGGCACGCCATTGAAGTCAACGGCCACGATCTGGCGGCCATTGACCAGGCCTATGCCGAAGCTCTGCGGCAAACGGAAAAACCCACGTGTCTGGTGGCACGTACCGAAAAGGGCCACGGAGTCTCATTTTTAGCCAATAAGGACGGTTGGCACGGCAAGGCCTTAAGTATTGACGAACAAACCAAAGCTCTGGCAGAGCTGGGGGCACCCATCAACGTTACCGTTGCGGTTGCCAAGCCGGATGAATCTACCCCGGCCAAGCTGTGGGCCAGGCAAGCGGTAAAAACGCCGGTGTATGCTTTGGGCACCAAAGAGGCCACCCGTAAGGCGTATGGCGATGCCCTGGTGGCATTGGGGGGTGAACATACGGATATGGTGGTGCTGGATGCGGAAGTTTCCAATTCCACCCATGCCGATGAATTCAAAAAGGCTTATCCCAACCGCTTTTTCGAGATGTTTATTGCTGAACAGCAATTGCTGGGAGCGACGGTGGGCTTTGGCGTGCTGGGCAAGAAGGCCTTTGCCTCGACGTTTGCGGCTTTCTTTTCGCGGGCTTTTGACCAGATTCGCATGGCGGCCATTTCCAACGCCACCATCCGCCTGGCCGGTTCCCACGCCGGGGTAAGCATTGGTGCCGATGGGCCGTCGCAAATGGCCTTGGAAGATTTAGCCATGATGCGGGCGGTGTTTGAAAGCACGGTGCTGTATCCTTCAGACCCCAACCAGACCGTGCAACTGGTAAGCCTGATGGCCCAGCAGAAGGGCATTTCCTATTTGCGCACCACGCGCGAAAAACTGCCGGTACTTTATGAAGCCTCGGAAACGTTTACCATCGGTGGCAGCAAAGTTTTGCGCAAATCCGACCAGGATCGTCTCACCGTGGTGGCCGCGGGCATTACGGTGCATGAGGCCATCAAGGCCTGCGACGAATTGGCCAAGGACGGTATCAAGGTCCGGCTGATTGACCTGTATTCGGTAAAACCCGTGGATAAGGCAACCTTGCGGCAGGCGGCCGCTGAAACCGGCGGCAGAATTATTACGGTGGAAGATCACTGGCCGGAAGGAGGCATCGGCGATGCCGTGCTGGAGGCCTTGGCTACGGATAAATCTGCGCTGCCGCACGTGGTAAAACTGGCCGTTTCCGGCATGCCTGGTTCGGGCACGCCGGCGGAATTGATGGCGGCAGCGGGCATTGATTCTGCGGCCATCGTCAGAGCGGTGAAGGCGATGGTGTAGGCGGTTTTGGGCCGGCGCCGTAATAGTTTGCCGATAAATCCGCGCAGCCAGGTGCTGGGGACTATCGCGCCGAACGGCCTCTTACCACCGGTTGGCTTGAATGTAATCCGTCTTGCCGGTGAGAAAATTCACCAGGTTATTGACCGCTCTTAGCCCCTGGCGCTGCACGCTTTCGTTGGTGCGGCTGCCGATGTGGGGGGTAAGAATGACATTGTCGAGCAGTTCAAAGATATGCGGATGCTGCATGGGTTCGGTGGCCAGTACATCCGCCCCGTAGCCGCGAAGTTTGCCGCTGCGGCAGGCCGCGGCCACATCTTCTTCTACCACCAGGCTGCCGCGGGCCGTGTTGATCAGGATGGCGCCATTTTTCATCAGGGCCAGGGTTTTGGCGTTGATCATGCCGCGGGTGGCGGGGGTGGCGTTGGTATGCAAAGATACCACATCGGCGGCGGCCAGCAGGTCTTCCCAGCGGGCCATGCGCTGCAGGTGGTACTGCCGGGCAAACTCCTCATCCCAATAATTGCCCCAGCCGATGCAGGTCATTCCAAAGCCGCTCATGCGCTTGACCACTTCTTTAGAAATGCGGCCCAGCCCGATGACCCCCAAAGTTTTGCCGCATAGTTCGCAACCGGTCTGGCGGTCCCACCGGCCGGCTTTAACCGCCCGCAGATGAAACCAGAAATTTTTGGCCACGGCAATCATCAGACCGATGGTATGCTCGGCCACGGTGGTTTCATTGACACCTGGGGTGAAAAGCACGGGCAGATGGCGGACGGAGGCGTGGGCGATATCAATGGAATCCAGGCCGATGCCATATTTGGCAATTACTTTAAGCCGGGGCAGGGCGGTGTCTATCACGCGGGCCGTGATGTAATCATCCCCATTGAGCAAGCCGTCGAAACCGATACCGTCAGAGAGCATTTGCAGCAACTGGGCTTCCGTAAGCGGGCCGCGGGCACGTACTACATCAAAGCCACTGTCCGCCAGCACCTGATGATGCCGGCCCGGCGTATCCTGGAAACTTGTGGTGGACAATAAAATTCGGGGCATAACAAATTTTTCTCCGGGTCATTCAGGCACATTGTACTGGCAACTACCGGGCCAGAAAATCTTTAAAATTATCGGCCAGCAGCAGGCGTACATCGCGCTGTACCTGGGACTGGGTAAGCCGCAGACCGGTGTGCAGCAGGTCCCGGTATTTATCGGTTAAGGCGCGTTGAATGCACGCCCGACTATGGGGCCATTTGTAAAGAAGCTGATCCAGCACGCGGGCATCGGAATGCTGGGGGATAAAACTGGTGCCCAGCAGTTCCAGACGCATACGGGTAATTTCCTCAATCAGGCTGGGGTTGTTGAGAAACCACCAGCAGCCAAAAATCATCAGATTGCCGAATTTGCGGGCCGCAACGCACAATTCATGCTGGTTTTCGCGGGCAAGCATGGTGATGAGAAATTTATTTTCCGGGTGCCGCAGGCACAAATTCACCACCGCCGAAACATCCGCCCGGCCCACCATATCGCCGGCATCCCGGAGTTGCGGCTGCACCCGTAATCGGGAACCGATCATCATCGCCAGGGGCAGTTTACGCTGGCGGCAAACCGGCAGCACTGCCTGTTCCAGCATGGTTTGGCCGGCGAGGGCGGCAGCATCCGTGGTGCCCGGACCAAGGGGATAGGTCCATTCCGGCGGCAGGCTGATAGCTATGTAAATGGCCTGTTGCCGATCCAGCCATTCGCCTAAAAAACGCCGGACTTCGGCCATGCTTTGGGCACTGGGCTGCGGCTCAACCGCGTAGCCCCATTCGTGCAGCCGCCGGGCTGCCGTAGGGTAATCACGCAAAATGGGATCAATGCGCAGCACAGCTTTGAAGCGCGCGTCCGGGCCGCGGTTGGCCATGCCCAGCCAGCGTTGGCGTTCGTTATCATCAAAAACCGGGTTGGTCATGGTAATGGAATTCACGCCCGAAAGTTCCATCACGCGGTTGATGTAGTCATCCGGATTCTGCTGGCTGAAGAACCGGCGATAGGAATCCAGCGTTTTTTCGTTGGGGTCCAACCCCAGGCGTTCCAGCAGCGTTAGTACACCCCGGCAGGCTTCACTGATGGGCGTGCGCTGCACGAAAAGCGTCTTCCAGATATGGTCCGCCTGCTGCGTTACGGTCATTTTCCAGAAGGCTTCAAACGGCAGTTGGGTAGCAGGCACCACGCGAAACACTTCCGCCACCAGGTAGTGGTAGGTCAGCGTTTGGTCAATTCCCCAAAGCATCAAGCCGGAGGTGTCCGTATGGCCGGTGCGATTGGGGACCGGCGTGCCAAAAGTGGGCGGATACAAATGAGTGTGCATGTCGGTAATGGGCTGGTGCAACAGGGCATGTTGCACGATGGATGCAACATTTTCCAAAGTCAGGTTGATATCTTCCATAGTGACGCTCCAATAAGACCGGCCACTGGTGCGGGCCGGGCAGCAGTTTTCAGGTACCGGCCGCGGCAACTTCACGGCGCCGGGCCACCAGGTCAATCAAAGCGGAAAGGCCGCGGTGGCAGGCACCTTCATCAAGGTACGCCTGGCAGGAATGCAGGTGCAGCAGTTCCATGTCGGCAAAGCTCTGGCGCAGAATTTCCGGCGTGTACATTTGCTCCGGTTGCGATGGGCCGCCGGTACCAAGGGCAATTTGCTCCGGCCGATAGCCGGTCAGCAGCAAAACACCGCCGGGCTTAAGGGTGTGCCGGATGAACTTAAACACGCGGTCGCGCTGATCGGGCTTAAGAAACTGAATCATTATGGCTGCCACACCGTCATAGGCGGCATTTTCCCATCGGCGGGTGAGAATATTTTCCACGGCATACCGCACCTGCACCTGGTGCTGGGCCGCCAGTTGCCGGGCTTTTTCCACGGCGTTGGAGGAACCGTCAAACGCGTCCACACGGTAACCGCAGCGGGCCAGCCACACGCTGTTGCGGCCTTCACCATCGGCCACGGCCAGCACGCGCCCGCCGGCGGGAATCCAGTGGGCAAACGACCGCAAAAACAAATTAGGTTCGGTACCGTATACGTAATGCGGTGCGGCGTAGCGCTGCTGCCAGCGTTCCATTTCCAGATCATGTAAAGTCGGGGTGTCGGTATTCATGGCGGAATTATAACGTATGCCGGCGGCAAGGGCATGGCACCCCCTGTGGTAAAAAATATCCTGGCGGCGAAAAACAGCTCCTGGCTTCTGCGTCCGTCCCAGGGCGGTGAAAACGTTGCCTGTGTTGGTCATTCTGGCCGGCAATTTTCCTTACTATAATTCTTTACCACGCCCGTTTATATGCAGGGGTGCTTCAAGTTCATTTGTGTCCGAGCGCCTTGCCCGTTAAATTACAATATCGGTAGGGGTGACGGAGCGATCAGATTGCGAGTTTCCGCAGCGGGCGCAGATTTTACCTGAGGTTCAAAACATGGCCGGTAATAAACGCAACACCCCAGCTTCTCTTTTTGAGTTGCTCAACAAGTCTGATCTGAACGTGTCGCGTCCGGAACGCAAAAGCCATAAGCCTGCGGTGGGGCCGTCGGCCGCACCAACTTCCGCTGGCGTGCCCGCCGCGGTGCCTGCTCCACCGGCGGCTGGAGAAAACGTGAGTTCTCAAAAACAGCCAGTGGCCGACGAACCGGCCAAGACTGCCCCGCCGGGGCCATCCGTTTCGACCAAAGACAGCGCTGCAGCGCCGCCAACAACGGCTGTTTTGACCGATGAGTCGGCGCTTAAGAAAACGAAACCCGTCGACAGAACCATTTTTTCGATGCACAACTCGATTGGTCCGTCCGGAGCCGCCAGAAGATCCCAATCCTGGCAGAAGCCTGCGGGCGGACCTGCAGCGATTGCCGGCATACCCCGGCGCTTAATTTTGATCGCCGCAGGGGTGTTGGTGCTGCTATTGTTAGTAATTGTACTGGTGCTCGTGCACAACCGCGCCGGAATGCCCACGCCCACAAATACTCGAATCAGTGCCCCGACTGGCATGGATCACCCCCGGCTGGTGCAATATCCCTCGTTACAGACTCGCCAGATAACGGTACCCGACCAGAGGCGTTCAGGGACGGGGCAGGTGGTGCCGGCAGCGCGGGTGCAGCGCAGCGCCGATCGATGGTACCTGATGATAATTACAACGTTGCCGCAGTATGCCGAACATGCGGCCCGGTTTATCGCACGGCATGGAGTCAGTGTAACAGTAGAACCGGCGGCCGGAGGTTGGGATGCCGTGATATCAGTGAAGGGATTTCGGAATATCGCCAGTCCGGCGGCCATGGCATTTCGTCGCCGGGTGGTAAGAATCGGGCTGGCCTGGCCGGGAGCCCAGCGAACGCATCACAGCCCGTGGAATGATGCGTATTTTGCCCGGGTCCAACGGTATCGATAGGAACAGGCCCGATGCGGCGTGGAGCTTGAAGGACCATGGCGAAACGAGCAGTAATTATTTTGCGCAGTTGGCCGGACCCGATTATCCAGGAAAGACTGGAAGATGCCGGTTTTTTTCGTGACGAAGAAAAAGAGCACGCCTGGATATGTTTCTGCAGCTTGCAGGACGTTAAGGAACTCGCGGGCTGGTTGAAACGTGAGCGCGTTTCTTTTGAAGTAAAGGAAGCCACCGGCCAGGGCGAGAAAAAAAGATACCCCTGTCTTAGCGATTCGCTTTTGGTCAAGGGTGGCCCCGAAGAATGCGCCCTGTGCGGCACCCGCGGCGTACCCTGCCGGGAGTGGATCGAGGGAGACGACACCGATTCAATTCAATACGCCAAAGCCGCAAGATTTTACATGTGCGGCAAATGCGTGCAGGAACGCATGCAGAAGCATCCGCGATTGTACGCACCGGCACCGGACCGTCTGTAGCCGGCGGTATTCTGCGTGTATGCGGCCATGACGGTCATTTGTGGGTATGGAAAAAGGGAACCGCGTCAAAATCAAGCCCCGGCTGCAACACCGGATGTGTGTTGGCAGCCGCGACGGGCGGAAGCAAAGCCGAAGCGGTGCCCGATACCTGCTCATAGCCTTCCGATAATTTTAAGCCAGGTGCCTGCATGGTGGTCGCGTGGGCTGTGGCTGGTTCGAAAATGCCGGCAGGCGCAGCACGATCATAAATGGCCACGAGGCTAATGCCGGCGGATGGCGACTGGCGATGCGTAACGGGAGTAACAACCTCCACGCGGGCAGCGGAAGCAGCCGCCGAAACGGGTGCATGAGCTGATTCCTTTTGCCGATGGGTACTGCCGGCGGGTTTGGTGGCAGGGGTGTGGTGGGCCGCAGTCGTCAGTGCCGAAGGTACACTTTGATGCACCACCCAGGCCGTAAATGCCACAATTCCAACCAGGGCGAGGATGAACAACATTTTCTTTTCGGACATGCAAACCCCCAAAATCAGGCGGCACAACGCCGCAGCACTCGGTCTGACCCTCCCGGACACGGGAAGCCCGTTGCAGTCCATTGCTAAAACGTTAATTCCCGCGTGCACACTCACGCCGCACGCACACCGGCCGACTTGGCCATAATCGGTGCTTCATGGAAATGAGCATCGGCGTTACGCAGGGAAGGAATTCCATTTCCGCCGGTTCAGTTGCCCCCTCTGCAAACTATATTTTACCGGAAAGACCCCGCCTCCAGCAACGCCATGGAGGTAACCAGGTCTACAGTCTACAGATCAATGGGACCACGGCCGTCAGGATTTGGATCAAATGTCAGACGCCGGCCGAAAAACCGGCCGCATCCGCATACCGCTTGTCACCAGCGGCGGTTGCACACATACTAACAAACGTAAATGCCAAGGGTGCAGGGTGCAGACCTGCGGACGTTGGAATTATTGGAGTATCACCCCATGCCGAAATTAACTGTTGACGGAGTTGGTACGTATGACGTACCGCCAGGCAAACGCCTGGTGAATGCCCTGATCGATGAAGCGAAAATTGACCAGCTGCACGCCTGCGGCGGCATTGCCCGGTGTACTACGTGCCGGGTGGAATTTGTATCCGGTGAACCCACCACCACCACCCAGGCGGAATATGACGTATTGACCCAGCGCGGGTTAATCAGCAAACCGCATCTGCGGCTGAGCTGCCAGATTCTCTGCGATCATGACATGACGGTACGTGCCATAAGCCGCCTGGCTGGTACGGGCCGCCACAATGCCGGGGCACGCCCCGCCGATGCCATTGCTCCTCCGCCGGTGCTGCAAGATCGGTAAGGGGCCTCTTGCCCCGGCGCGCAGTTACCGCGAACCGTTGAGCAATTCCGTCAACTGGGCTGCTGCGTTCCGGGCGCTGGCCACTTGGGTAAGCCGCTCCATGATTTGCCGTTGCCGCGGTGTAAACACCCATGCTTCCCGGGGATCATAATCCAAAAGGTCCAGCGCCCCGGCCAACTGGTGATGCAATTCATCGAGTCCCTGGCCCATAAGGGCGCTGATTTTGATGGTTGCAAACAGGCCTGGAAGTTCCCGGCCCATCCAGCACATGGGCTGATCTGATTTATTGATCGTCAGAATCATCGGGCAAAACCGCCGGCCGGACTGCTGGATCAGATTCTCCAGCCAGTTGCACGTAGCCTTATCCGGTGTGGCGGTGCCATCCACCACAAAAATTATCACATCCGCCAGATGCGCCTGTTGATGCGTGCCGGCCATCGCTTGCACTTCAATCGGGTCATCGGTGGTGGTTCGCACTCCGGCCGTATCCACCAGCACAACCTGCACGGTATCGTCGGCTGGACCAACTTGCGCCGCGGTGTCTATCCAGTCGCGCGTGGTGCCCGGCTGATCGCTGGTAATGCTGCGCGGACGCCCGATGAGCATATTGGCCAGGGTGGATTTACCCGCATTGGGCGGACCGATGATGGCGACGCGCGGCGGTGTTATCAGGTGTTCCAGCGTACCCTGGCGAACCAGCAGCCACTGGGCTTCGGTGGATATGCGCCACAGAAAATGATCCTCTGGAGTCTCACGCGATGCCTGCTGCAGTCGCTGCAGGTTTTCGGCGGCCCACGCGCTTAGACCGCTTTGCCGCTGCGCCAAAAGCAGGCGAACACTACAAGCCGAAGTCGCTCCGGGCAGTGCCGTTAGCACTTCGGCGGCGATCGCGGATTCATGCTCGTTCGCCACGAAGCCACGTAGTATCCCGGCCGCCTTTTCCGCCGGGATCGCCGGCATGCCATAGCGAGCCAGCGCCGCCAGGATGGATTCCACCACTGCAGTACCGCCATGCACATGGATTTCAAAAATATCGGCGGACCGGCGAATCACAATTCCCTCATCCAGCGCTTCGCCGTTGTCCGTTAATTTCACCAGACAGGTGCGCAACATTTCGAAAGCTGTTTTTCGCCCTGTCAGGCCGGCCACGGCGGCCGCGGCCCCAGGCCCGGCAACTGCCAGAACCGCAATGGCCCCGACACCGGGAGGAGTCAGCACAGTCGCCAGGTTATCGGATAAATCGTTCATGCGGGCATAACATAATCGCCCCGGCAATATACCGCCAATGGTGAGAACCGGCGCTGTGCGCGCGGTCATTGCTACCATCGAGTTCCATGTATCCGGAGTAATTGCCATCAGCCGGCTCATGAATTGAAAATAGCCGGAAATAGGGATCAACAGGGCTGCGTATGGCGACTGTGCCGGGTCCGGCAAAGTCTGGCGATGGGAAGTCAAGCAGATATAATGCAGTACGCCTCCGCGGGAGGCCGTTTTATGGTTGGCGAGTTGCCGCGCCACGGTTTCGGCCCACCATTGGCCCTGAAACCGCGTCCCCAACTGGATGGTGTTTTATGCGAGACAGCCTCGATCAACTTCTGCTGCAAATTGCCGTTATCCTGCTGACCGCAAGATTGCTTGGATCTGCGATGCGTTATATCGGCCAGCCGCGAGTGGTGGGTGAAATGCTGGCAGGCATCGTCTTAGGCCCGTCCGTTCTCGGTCTGGCGGCCCACGGCGCGTGGCTCAAAATTCTCTTTCCGGTGCATCCGGGCGGCCAACCGTATCCGGACCTGAATATCCTCAGTCAGCTCGGGGTCCTGCTTTTCATGTTTCTGGTCGGACTGGAACTGGACCTTAAACTGCTGCGTAACCAGGGCAAGGCGGTGTTGATCGCGGGAACGTCGAGTTTGACCGGCCCATTGATCGCGGGAATTATCCTCGGCGTTATTGTGTTCCCTGCGATGCACGGCCCCGTCAATAACGAATTTGTATTTGCGCTTTTCATCGGCACGGCCATGTGCATCACCGCCTTCCCGGTGCTGGCCAGGATCATCGCGGAACGAAATCTCCAGCGCACGCGGGTGGGGGCATTCGCTCTGGCCTGCGGCGCTTTCAATGATGTCATCGGGTGGTGTCTGCTGGCCCTGGTGATCGCCGTTTGCACCAGCGTCGGATTGGGTACGCACAAAGCGCAGTATCCGCTGGTCTCGGCGTCGATGACGGTGATATGGACACTCTGCTTTGGCGCGTTCATGTTAGTGGTGATGCCCAAATTCCTGCGACCCCTCCAGGTGATTTATGAACGCCGCGGCTATTTATCCCGCAATACCTTGGCGCTTATCCTGCTGCTTTTGTTGATTTCCGCCTGCATCACCGAGTGGATCGGCATTCAGGCAATTTTTGGCGGCTTTCTTCTGGGGGCGGCCATGCCCGCGGAAAGTCGCTTCGTGCGCCATCTTACTGACAAGTTGGAGGACCTGGTGCTGCTTCTGCTGCTGCCGATCTTTTTTGTCTACACTGGCCTGCGTACGCAAATAGGCCTGTTGGACACCTGGCACCTGTGGGAAATATGCCTGGTGGTGCTGCTGCTGGCGAGTGTTTCCAAACTCGCCTGTTCTTCACTGGCGGCCAAATTCGCCGGTCTTACCTGGCGGCAATCCGGCGTGCTGGGAGCATTGATGAACGCCCGCGGCCTCATCGAACTTATCGTGCTCAACATTGGCTTGAGTTTGCACGTGCTATCGCCGGCCATGTTTACCATCATGGTGATCATGGCCATTGCCACCACCTTCACCACCACACCGTTGCTGTACCTTTGCTATTCGCCGGCACGCCAGCGGCGGGACGCCGCGGCCGAAGCACCCGAAACAACCGCGGGTGAAACCCGTATTTTAACCATGCTTTCCTCCCCCCTCACCGCGGCCACGCTCACACGTATCGGAGCTTTGCTGCTGGCGGGTGATTCGGGCCGTATTCTGGCTCTGCATCTGGATAATCCGGATGAACACGAGCAGCGGCAAAATCTGCCCGATCCCCCGCGTGATCCAGTGGAGATTGCAATTCAACAGGCGGCTGCCTTAAAAATTCCGGTCAATGCCATGAGTCTGGTCAGCCGCGATTTTGGCCGCGATATAGGCCTCAACGCCGCACACTATCAGGCCCAGTGGATACTTCTGGGCGGCCACCGCGGCCTGTTTTCATCCGCCCCCCTGGGCAGTCTGGCCGACGAGGTGCTGCGAGATGTACACCGCAATATTGCCATCCTTACGGCCAAGGAAATGGGTGAAATCCGTCGGGTCATGGTGCCGTACCTTGGCGAACCGCAGGATATCGGGGCTTTGATCGCCGCGGACCGGCTCGGGCGTAACCATGATTTGCGGGTCACGATCCTGCACGTGGTAAAGCCGGGGTCTGCAAAGGCGGCATCCAAAAACCTCGGGGTGCAATCACTGGTGGACCGTCATATATCCTCGGCCGGAGCCGCCAATCAGATTCACTTCCAAGTCATTGAAAACGATTCGCCGGCAGAGGTGGTGGTGCGGGAATCGAGCCATTATGATCTGATTATTCTGGGCATTGCCCCACAATGGCAACTGCACCATAAATTGCTGGGAAGATCGCAGCAGTCGGTCGCCGACCAAGCCCATTGCTCCGTCCTGATTGTGCAGGCCGCCGCCCCGCCGGTATCCAACCCGACATCACAGGCTGCTGCGGGTGTGGCGGCACCGCCCAAGCCCCCTATTTGATGGAAATGGGTGCGGCGATAAACTCCGCCATGGCCATGAACCCCGCCAACGCCCGGGGCGATCCGCCGTACAGGCCGGACCGCACTCCTGTCGGCAGCGCTGGTGGGCATGGGGACACCGGTTATTTTTCCAGATTAAGCCACTGCACTTCATCTGGTGTGAGTTGAATCTTTAAGGCCTCAAAACTGGCCGCTGTTTCCGAGATATTCCATGGCCCGATCAGCGGAAAAGTCGGAAACGGCTGACATAAAACATACGCCAAGGCAATGACAATCGGCGAAACACCTTTGTCCGCAGCCAGTTTTACCGCTCGTTTCTTGCGTGCAAAGTTATCCTTGGAATACCAGCAACGCACCAGTTCTGCATCCGATTTATTGGTCGGACTTGATCGATCTGTAAAAAATCCGCGGGCTTGGCTGCTCCACGCCATCAGCGGCATTTGCGTCTTGGTAAACCACGCCCGCGATTTCGCATCTGACGCGGCAATGCAGCCGCCCCATACCGGATCGACCATCTCCGCCAGGCTGAAATTATTGCTCACCGCCGCAAATCCGCGCAGGCCCTTTTTGGCAGCGTAGCGATTAAACGCATCCACCCGGGCCAGCGACCAGTTGGATCCGCCAAAGGACCGGATATGTTTTTTGCGAAGATGCAAATTGAGCACGTCCACAAATTCGCCCACCGGAATATCCGGGTTATCCCGGTGCATCATGTAAATGTCCAGATAATCTGTCTGCAACCGATCAAGGCTTTCCATGAGCTGTCGCGTCAGCGCTTCCGGATTACAATCCGGCGTGTGCGCTCCTTTGCCCAGTACCACCACTTTTTCCCGGATGCGCCGGTTTTTCACCCATTGACCCAGGGCCAGTTCGCAGCCGCCGCCGCCATAAATATAGGCCGTGTCAAAAGCGTTGCCCCCGCGCTGGAAGTAATCATCCATCATGGCTGCGGCCAGCGGGAACGTCTTGAGGGTGACTTTGTCCACGCCAAACACCAGCCGCGATACCGGCTTGTTTACACCGGCGATTTGCCCGTATTGCATTTCCGGCTGTCCCCGGACGCTTTGCACGCGCAGCGGACCGCCGTGAATCGGCAAACGCATTTTTTCCGGCTTTTCCGCCTCGTATTCCAGCCCGATGGAGGCTCGCCATTTATCCAGGGCGGCCATATTGCCCAAGGTGTCATTCCAGCTCATGGCCGGACTGGCGGCCTCCTGCCGACCTGCCGCCACAGCATCGGCCACCACGTCCGCCTCCAGCGTGTAAACATTGGCAATGCCATCCACCAGAATTTCCCGCGGCTCTTTGCTGTTCTCATGGAGAATAATTTTGTTATCTTTTTCTTTGGGTATCCAGGCCCAAGGCAATGTAAGTCTGCCGGCGGTCCCCAAAATCACCACCTCGTTGGTCATACCGGACCCTATGGCTGTGCCCACCGATGCCACAATGCCGTTGGCAAATTTCAGCACTGCATAGGTCGTTTCATCCACACCGGTCTTGGCGTGCAGCACACCGCAGCCCTTGACCTCCGTCGGATCCAGAAAGTCCTTTCCTGCCGCGGCACCCGCCACCAGCCGGGCCATCGACATCGGGTAGCATCCAACATCCAGGATGCCGCCGCCACCCAGTTCATTTTTGAACAACCGGCTTTCCAGGTTTTCGCCGGCCCGAAAGCCAAAGGTGGCTTCAATCATGCGCACATCGCCGATGGCTTTTTCCCGGATTAATTCCACCAGTTTTTGCATCAGGGGATGGCAGCGGTACATAAACGCTTCCATCAAAAATACCCCATGTTGCCGGGCCGCCTCCACCACCTGCATGGTATTGGCATAGTTAAGCGTCAGCGGCTTCTCGCACAAAATATGCTTGCCCGCACGAGCCGCCAGCACCGCCCATTGCCCATGCATCGGATGCGGCGTAGAAATATAAACCGCCTGCACTTCAGGATCCGCCAGCAACGCTTCGTAGCTGCCATGTCGGCGCACCTGCGCGTCTCCCAGAAAATCTTGGCCGAATGCCGCAGCCTTTTCCATGCTGCGGCTCCCAACCGCCACCAGCTTATTTTTTTGCGAAGCTAAAACGCCCTTGGCAAAAGTTTTGGCAATACCCCCGGTACCAATCAAACCCCATTGCAATTTTGTATTCACTGAAATCCAAGCTCCGCGTAAAAATCCTGATGGTCATTAAACTCTTGGCGAAAATCATATCCCGCCAACAGGACGGCATTATAGGCATATTTAAACGACGTTTACAAGTACCCTCCCCGGAAGGCTTGCATAATGGCAAACATGTCCTGTCGCTCGCAGCTGCACACGGCCTCACGCCGCCATCGCCGCTTGAGCATGCCCGCCGGTCCGCTTATAGTACCACCCGGCATTGTTCGCACGGAGCCTTCTGCTACGGCCTTATTTGGGTGCATTTAATATGAATCAATCTTCTAACCCGCGCCGGGCGTTAATTACCGGCATCACCGGCCAGGATGGGTCTTATCTGGCGGAATTTCTGCTGGCCAAAGGTTATGATGTGCATGGCCTTATCCGCCGTTCGAGTACATTCAATACCGGACGCCTCGACCATATTTATCAGGATCCGCACGTGTCGGGCAGCCGCCTGCACCTGCATTACGGAGATTTAACGGATGCTGCGGGCTTGCGCGATGTGCTCTCCAAAACCCGCCCCACGGAAGTATACAATCTCGGGGCCCAATCTCACGTACGCGTCAGCTACGATCAACCCGTGTATACCGTGCATACGGACGCCCTGGGCACCCTGATGCTGCTGGAAGCCATTCGCGATCTGGGTCTGCCGGTGCGGTACTATCAGGCCTCTTCCAGCGAAATGTACGGCAAGGTGGCTCAAACGCCGCAGACCGAAACCACACCGTTTCATCCTCGCAGCCCCTATGCCTGCGCTAAGGTCTATTCCTACTGGCAGGTAATCAACTACCGTGAAGCGTACGGCATGTACGCCTGCAACGGCATTTTGTTTAACCATGAATCCCCCCGCCGGGGCGAAACCTTTGTTACCCGCAAAGTAACCCGCGCCGCCACCCGTATCAAGCTTGGCCTGCAGGATACCCTTTACATGGGCAACCTGGATGCCAAACGTGACTGGGGCTTTGCCGGCGATTACGTGCAGGCGATGTGGATGATGCTCCAGCAGGAGCAGGCTGATGATTTTGTCATCGCCACCGGCGAAACCCATACCGTACGTGAATGGATTGCCTTGTGTTTCCAGCTTTTGGGCATGGACTGGGAAAAATATGTCAAAATTGACCCGCAGTATTTCCGACCGGCTGAGGTGGATCTGCTGTTGGGGGATGCCGGTAAGGCCCGCAGAATCCTGGGCTGGAAGCCTGCCGTTGGATTTGCTGATCTGGCCAAAATGATGATTGCGGCCGATATGCACCTGGCTGAAAACGAGAAATTACTTCAGCAAAGCTCCCGTCAACGTCAATCCGGAGATTAACCTCATGCGCTATCTTATTACCGGCGGGGCCGGGTTTCTGGGACGCGTGGTCTGTCAGAAGCTGCGCCAGCGCCCTGAACTAAAAGCCGATATCATCGTCTTGCGCAGCCGCGATTGCGATCTCACCCGCCAGGATCAAACCGAAAAAATGATGGCCGAAATCCGCCCCGAGGTCGTTATTCATCTGGCGGCCCGCGTCGGCGGCATCGGAGCCAATCGCGAAAACCCGGGGCTATACTTTTACAGCAACGCCATCATGGGCATTAACCTCATCGAAGCGGCGCGCCTCAACAAAGTGCGCAAATTCGTACAGGTGGGCACCATCTGCGCTTATCCCAAATTCACCCCAGTGCCGTTCAAGGAAGATGATTTGTGGAACGGCTTTCCGGAGGAAACCAACGCTCCCTATGGCATTGCCAAAAAATCTTTACTTACCATGTGCCAGGGTTATCGCCAGCAATACGGACTCAACGCCATCTACCTGCTGCCAGTGAATCTCTATGGCCCCGGCGATAATTTCGACCCGCACAGTTCGCACGTGATTCCCGCCCTGATACGCAAGTGCGTGGAAGCCGGTCAGGCCGGCGATCGGCACATCACCGCCTGGGGTACCGGAGCGGCGTCGCGCGAGTTTCTCTATGTAGACGATGCCGCCGAAGGAATCGTGCTGGCTACCACCGGCTACGACCAGCCCGAACCGGTGAATCTGGGGGCGGGCCGGGAAATCACCATCCGGGAGCTTACCGAACTGATCGCCACATTAAGCGGTTTTACCGGAAAAATAGTCTGGGATCCCACCAAGCCCGATGGCCAGCCCCGTCGCTGCCTGGATACCGCACGGGCCAGGGATCGCTTCGGCTTTATCGCCCGCACCAGACTGGAAGACGGCCTGAAAACCACCATCGCATGGTATCGCCGGCATATCGGCATTCCCCCGGTTGCCTGAGATTTTTACCAAACTTGGAAGAACCTCGGCTTGGCCCGGCCGGTGCGGCGGTTATCGTTGCAACAGATCCGGATTGCGAATTCACGAGAGGTATTCAGGCCAAACTTTTTTCGCCAGTCGGCGGCCAGTGGCGCTGCGATACCCCCAACCGCTCACCCAGCCAGATGGTAATGCCAAAACCCACAAACCAGCCGATGGTGGAACCGGCGATGATATCGCTGTAAAAATGGGCCTGCATGACCATACGTGAAAACGCCGTGCCCCAGGCCACGATCAGAAACAAGATGCGCCCGCGGGGCGAAAGATAAATCATCACCGCGGCCATGGCAAATGCTGCTGTGGCATGACCGCTGGGGAAGCTTAAATCGACCTGATTGATGAAATTGCGCATAGGTTCAAATAAGCTCAGACCGTTGTTGGTGTGGCCAGTGGGCAGACTTTGCCAGGCGGTAGCCAGCCGGCTTAAGGCGGCTGCACCAAGATGGGCGGTAGAGTGCACCAGCTTCCAGCCCTGCTGAGTCCAGTGGAATAAAAAACCATGCTCATGGACAAATATGCCCG
This sequence comes from Planctomycetota bacterium, assembly GCA_021790385.1. Lineage (GTDB taxonomy): Bacteria > Planctomycetota > Phycisphaerae > WQYP01 > WQYP01 > JABEVA01. The sequence goes on along the minus strand of JAJYDW010000017.1, from coordinate 7,081 downwards.
TATTCAAATACCCAATCGGACGCAAACGCCCCACCAGCGGTTTGATGACCGCAGAAACGCCGCCCGCACCCAGCACTCCCGCAATAAGCATCACCGCGGCTTTCCAGCCCGCCGGATCGTACCAGAGCAGCACGGCCGCGACGAAAATTACTTCCTCCGGCTCGCCGACATCACGCAAAATCCGCCAGAGATTTTCACTGTTATGATACACGTGCGAATGCAGCGGCGGCGTAACGGTTCTCCACCATGGCGCATGCGGATGGAGCTTCGGGTTTTCCTTGACTTTGTCCCAGTTGTACGGTGCCTGATTGCCCATGAACCAGCGTGTGGCACGCCAGGCCATGGTATCCAACCGGGCGTTAAAACTCAGCAGTGCTACTTCCGCTACCAGAACAAGGGCTAAGATGATCAGATTTTTTTTCAGGACTGGATGCCGCAGCGACCACGATTGTTTCTGTGCATCCTGCGGTTTCATGCAGCTATACCTTGCTAACATCACGCCTGGTGCAGCCATGCCGGTCTTGTGGCCTCACCCGGCTGTCGACGACCGCCTCTGCCGAATCGGGCCGCGTTTAATCCTTATGCCCACTGTCTGCTACGACCGATCACCGCTCACGGTGCGGTCCACATCATCCCACCGGAGCAGCGGGAGCCAGCGAAGACTGGCCCGTTGCGCCGCCACGCACCGGCATAGACCCGGTCCCTTCCGCCGTAGCGGCTTGTGGAACCGACTTTTCATCGCTTTGCGCATTCAAGGCCTCGGCGGCTTGCGACGATGTCGTCCGACGCCGGCGGTCTGACCGCTCAGGCCTATTTTGTTGCTGGAGTTTGTCCTGCTCTTCCTGGGCAATGCGACCGGCCTTACCTTCAAGCACCGCCGCCGAAAGTTCTTTCATCACCAGGTCAATCGCACGCATGGCATCATCATTGCCCGGAATGGCAATATCCACCATGTCCGGATCGCTGTCGGTATCGATAAGACCGATGACGGGAATGCCCAGCTTCCGGGCTTCCAATATGGCGTTGGCTTCGCGTTTGACATCCACCACGCACAAGGCCCCCGGCAGGCGTTCCATGTTGCGAATGCCGGCAAGGTTACGGAGTATTTTCCGATATTCCCGTTTCAAGCCCGATTCCATTTTCTTGGAATATTTTTTGCTCACATCCGGCGATTCCAGAATCTGTTCCAGTTCCTGCAACCGTTGCAGCCGCGAACGAATAGTGCGAAAGTTGGTAAGTATGCCGCCAAGCCAGCGTTCCGTAACCACTGGCATCCCAGTTTGTTTAGCTACATCGTCAATCACCGCCCGCGCCTGACGTTTAGTGCCTACAAACAGCACATCCCGGCCGCCACCGACCAGACGCCCTAAAAACCGCTGTGCGGCGATAATGCCCTTGAGCGTTTCGCGAACGTCAATAATGTGAATTAAATTACGCTTGCCGTAGATATACGGCTTCATTTTCGGACACCATCGGCTGGTGCGATGACCAAAGTGAATGCCCGAATCAACAAGTTCCCGAACCAATTGCTGGTTGGCCATTAGAAAACCCCCGGGTTATAACAGCGATCTCGGAAGCCGGCTGGCGAAGCTTCTTACCACCGCTTATGTGTGTCGGCGACAAAACGCCGACACATAAAATAAGCTATGCCGCGATCCGGGCAACGCCCCGGAACTCCTTCGACATCCAGCCAAGACCTCTTATCTTAACCGTCGGCAGCAGTCAGGTCAACTGGCCAAAAGTCTGTGTCAAACCAAAGTTAAAATGTCCGCTTTGGCGGGCCGTGGCGCAGTGGGCTTAAGGGGTGTCTGCTGTCAGTAGGGGGTACTGCCTGGCCTCGTGAAGGAAGAGAATTATAAGTCACCTCGCCAGCCGCCAAAGGGGCGGAATTGACGCGGTGCCAGTAGTGGTCCAAGCGGCCACGGGTTCCGGAGCATCTCTCCAATTTTCACTCAGGCCGCGTGCACCCGTCGTGCGTTTTTGAGAATGCGGGCAGTCACCGCCCGGGCCTGGATCTCCAGCGGGGCGTTGGCATAGCCGAAAGAAATGCAGTTTTTAATATACACGTCAATATATTCATTTACGCCTCCCAGTTTCTCCATCTGCGCTACATGGACAAAGTGATGCACCAGTGCGGGACGATCATTCTGGTGCTTGCGCAAAAGATAAATTCCGTAACCAAAGGTCATCGCTTTGGTGTTGGGACGAATCAGTTCCAGGTCCGGCGCAAGTTTCCTCATCAATCTTGCGCGATGGACGCGCAGTTGGTCTACCAACTGCAGACGAATCTGTTCCGGCCGGCGGATTCCCGCCAGGCAGGCATCCTGAGTCTGCGCCGCCGAAAGCGGCACGCCTCTATCCAGAATGGAGCGCTGTTCGTCCGCAAACCAGCACTGGATATGCGGCATGATGGTGCCCAACATCTTGGTATCAATACACAAGGCCATAGACTCTCTCTTCCGCGACCTCTCTGCTGCTGGTGTCATCGGCATTTTAGTGATCGCAGCATTATCCCCCTCTCAATGGACCGGTAGCGTCCCTGAGCAGGCCACGTTATTGGACCTCACCGGCCGCCAAAATGCCTGCGCCGTATGCATACACTTTATTTCCTGACAGCCGCTAAAGCCGTCATCGGATATTGACAAGAGCCTCATCTGGTTGCCTTGAAACGCCATTGCGGCGAAACTATATACTATGTTGGCTTCGCTTGGCCGGTCGAAGAGACCAAAGCGCAAAAGCGGTTAAAGGTGGCGGCATGCTTAAAGATCGACCCCGGAACATTATTGTTGGCCTGACATTTATTGTCGCGGCCGCGGCTTTTGTCCTGGGAATATTTTTTCTCGGGAAACTTCCGGCGCTGGGGCCTAACGCACCGTATCGCGTAACCGTTGTCGCCCCCAATGCCGCCGGGCTGTCTTCCGGCGATGTGGTAAGTCTCAACGGCGTAACGGTGGGAACGGTTTCAGACGTTTTCCTGCCGCAGCATTATGCCAATGCGGACATCAGGTTATCCATCTATCAGAAATACACGCTGCCCACCAACACCAGCGCCAAGATCGACACCCGCACGATCGGTACATCCTACGTGGCACTGTGGGTGCCCCAGCCGACCGCCCCCACCAATCTGCCTAAGGATGGCACAGCCATCATTCAGGGTTCCACGGCCAGTTCCAGTCTTATTCCCCAGTCCGTGGCGACGGATTTTACCTCCCTGAAAATTGACTTTGGCCGGCTCAGTAAAAGGCTTGATCGCGTTGCCGATGACCTGCACACGCTGCTCAAGCCGGTGAAGTTAACCGCCGCTCAGGCCGCCGGACAAGCCGCCTCTTCCGCCAACCTTGGCAACCTGAGCGCCCTGGTGCAGCGGCTGAATGTGACCATCCAGTCCTTTAACCGCCTGATGGCGGATCAGAAACTGCAGGCGCAAGTCCGGGAGATTGTGGCCAATGCCGCAGCCTCATCGAAGGAACTTAAGGCCATTCTAACCAGACTCAACGGGACCGTTACCCGCGCCAACACCGTGCTGGCCAGCGCCAATCATGCCGCAGCCAACGTGGGGAAAGCGGCCCGAAGCACACAACGCAGGATTGCCGCCGTGAGCGTGCATTTGACGGATTTGCTGGAGCATCTGGATACAATTACCCAGGCCATCGCCGCCGGGCACGGAACTGCCGGGCGCTTCGTGAAAGATCCGCGGTTGTATAACTCTCTGCTGGATTTGACCCACGAACTCAAGGGTACGGCCAACGACTTGCATGCGCTGGTGAAGCAAATACAGGCCAATGGCGTGAAATTAAACCTGCATTTTTAACAAGACCATGCCGGAATCTGCATGGGTTTGTCTTGGCCGTGACAGGCCCCACCGCAGACGCCCGTGGGCAAACACAGCAGCGTGATGCGGGTTCTATTTAAGCTTCCAGCAACATGTCCATGGCGGCCACACGGTCCAGCGCCAATCGACGCCGCACGGCCATGTCCGGCGTGTCCTGGCCGAGGGTTTCCGCTTTTGCTCTTTCCCGGGCCACGAATTCCGCGGTAATCTGTTTTTCGGGCAGTGCTTCTTCGGCGACAATGTTAAGGACGTTATCGCGCATCTGAGCGTAACCGCCGTTGACAATAAAGCGGGTACTCTCCATACCCATATCCAACTTCAAAAGGCCAACGCCCAGACGGGTTACAAACGAAGCATGCCGGTTCAGCACGCCCAGGCCGCCATCGTGTGCGGGTAAAATAACCATGGTCACCTCCCCGTCAAAAACCAGTGCATCGGGAGTGGCCACTGCGGCCTTAAATGGAGTAAACGCCATGCTGTTAATCCTCTACGCCAAACAAGCCGCCAGCATAACCAAAAACGCTTAAATCTGCCACCGCCGACCGGGCGGTTTGAGCCTTGCCGGATCGCAACCGCGCCCCGGCTGTAATTGCGGCAGGCGTTACCGCCCGATAATCGGCTGGCCGCCACAGGCGTGGGCCGTTATACTGCCGCTGTAATTTCGGCAGCGCCGAGGTCCATACGGTTCACAAGGAGAATGCAATGCCCGACCATGATCTATTACTGGCCGAAGCCAGAAAACTCGGCAACCTCATCGCCACCCAGCCGGCCATGAAGACCTATCAGGAAATCGTGCGGCAACTGGATCTGGACCTGGCGGCCAAAAATTTACTGCGCCAATTTGATGAACTGATGGAATCGCTGGCCGCCAAGGAAGCCAGCATGCAACCCATTGAAATTGCCGAAAAGCAAAAAGCCCAGTCGCTTCAGCAAAGTATTGCGATTCATCCGTTGCTCAAGCGGCTGATGGCGGCACAAACGGAATATATGGAGCTGATGCGCAAAGTTCAAGAAGAAATCAGCGCCGGCATCACGCAGCCAGCCTCCACCATCGCCCGGCCAGATCCAGTTTCCAAGATTATTATTTAATCCCATAGTCCAAGGGATTAGGCATTCGTGCGGTGGAAATCGTAGCCGTCCTTTTGCGGCTACAGGAAGAGCCAAGCACTACTTGCCCAGCGGCAACACCATCACCTTACCATTCCAATCGCCACTGCGCCCCGTGGGCGATCCCATGTTAAACAGCGGCTTGCCCCGGAAACGCCGATGGCAAAACGGAAAACCCAGCGGCTGGTAAGGCGGATATACCGGCCCGACCGTGAAAAACCCGGGATAATACGCAGGAAGCAGCGAAGAATTGTCCTGTACGAGCGCGGCGGCGGGAATGGGTCGCGGCAATGCGGGCAACTGCCAGACCACGGGCAAGCCGATCAGCCCCGGCTGCGGCACAAAACCGGTGGCCGCGGGTACCGGCCGCTTGGGGGCGTGAGGTGGGACCAAATCCGTCGGTACCATCAATTGCTGGTTGCCGGTGTACTGTATCTGTACCGGATGGCGTTGCATTTTACGGGCGATTCCACGCATTCGCTGCATGGCGGCGATGATGGCATCTTTTTGCCGGAGCAATTTGGTTTGCAGAGACTGCTGGGCGTTTAACTGCGTGGAATAATTGTTAATCAGCAACTGGGTGTCGAGGTTATACACACCGGTCTGCGTGGCATAAAATTGCTGCTGTACCTGTAAATTCACAATCTCGATGGTCAGGTTGCTGATCTGAACAGACACCTGATGAAGTTGCTGCTCGGTATTGTTCAGATCCCGGCGTGCGGTGTTGTACTGTGTTTGCAGGGCGGCTTTGGCCTGGTGATACGCATGGACGCGTTTTCGCAACTTCCGGAACTGGGCTTTGGTCACCCACGTATCACCGTATCGGTACAGGCCAAATCGCGCCATTCGCTTTTGCATCTGCATATCCGCCAGATGAAACGATCGCGCCAGATTTTTATACAGCACGGTGTTACGCGAGTGCTTATAACTGTGCAAGGCGGCGGCGATGTTGTCCAGCAGCATCCGGCTGCCGGCAGCCAGAGGCAAGGCGCTGGTATAATCGCGCAGCGCTTCCGGTTCCAGCCGCTGCCGGAAGGCGACAATAGCCAGATCGTTCCAGCCGACGGAATGATCCGGCGCGGCCTGCACCGCGTTACGGAAATCGCGGCGGGCCGCGAGGATGTTGCCCATGCGGTATTGCGCCACGCCATCGACAATCAGCGCATCATAAAATTGGGGAAAAACCTTCAAAACCGCCGCAGTTTGACTGCGGGCCCTGGCCCATTGTCCGGCGGTGAGGGCCCTTAGTGCCGCGGCCGTTTGCGCCTGCAAGCTCGCCAGCATTTGATTTCGTCGTTCTGAAGGAATCCAGTGCCCGCCGAATTTGATCCAGCCCCTGGCCTGAATTTGCCGGTATTTGGCCAGTGTTTGCTGTGCCGCTGCCATGCTTGGTGAATGGGGGTATTTTTTCAAATACGCCCTGATCATCGCCATGATCTTTTTAATATCCGATGATTGCGTTATTTGGCCCTGCAGCGTCTGCCAGGCCTGCTGGGCCGCGGCCGGCGTATTGGCCGCCGGCCCCATCACAATACCGGTTACGGCATCAAGAGGAACCTTGAAAGCCGCCCCCTTATCCGGTTGAATCACGTACATATCACCTTGGCGATACAACGTGCCGGAAACCACCCGATTTCCGGTTAAAGATATCTGATCTGCGGAACTGACGGTTCTGGAGAGCGCCATCACCCCAACGCACAGGCCCAGCGCCAGAGGTGCAGCCCAGGCTCGCACGGTTGGGCCATGTTGAGAAATCATGGTTGAACCTCCTTGGAGCCGCGTAACATCGCTTCTACCAAGATCCTATTCACGATCCGGGTCATGCACCGCTGTCATTATTATAGTCAAATCAACCCGGAGGGACCAAGTTGCAGTTGCAGTGTGCAATGCTGCAATGCAGGAAAACCGCGGCGGCAATTGACGTATTTCTTTACGGTCTGTATGTTGGACTGCTGTTGGCCGCAGTGCCATTTGCTGGAGAGATGTCCGAGTGGCTTAAGGAGCACGATTGGAAGTCGTGTGTGGGGGTAACTCCACCGTGGGTTCGAATCCCACTCTCTCCGCTTTAAGGAGATTTGGTCGAGTTCACCGGCCAGAAACGCCGCGTCGCAGGACGCGGCGTTTTGCTGACGGGCAAGACGG
>JAJYDW010000073.1 GCA_021790385.1 Planctomycetota bacterium | reverse complement strand
TGAAATGGGATGCCGACCATGCCGCCGCCATGATGACGCTACTGGCGATGCGTGAGAGCAACCAGCACCAACAATGGTGGGCCATGCGGGCCCGCGCCGCTTGATGCCAAAAAATATGGCCACACCCTCGCAACTTTGATGGTTCGCGGTTGACACATACTCTTTTCGCACGTAAAGTAAAATTGCGGTAGCGCGACGATATTAGAGATTCCACTTTATGAAAGGGGAACGTCATGGGATGGGTTGTGATCATGGGCCAGGCGGCCGATATTGTTTTCAGGCCTGTGGTGCGGGATATGCCGGTAGCGGCGGCGGATCACAGCTCCACATTGTTATGGATAATCATCGCGGTGGTGGCGGTGGTGGCGCTGATCTTCTTCATCGCCATCGCCCAGGTTTTTACGCTGTGGCTGCAAGCCTTTTCGGCGCACGCGGATGTGAGTATGTGGGAACTTATCGGCATGCGTTTGCGCAAAGTAAACGCCCGCGAAATTACCACCACTAAAATCTCCATGGTCCAGGCTGGGTTGCAAGTCACCACCAACCAATTACAGGCCCATTTTATGGCCGGCGGCAATGTTACGCGCGTGTCCAGAGCCATGATCGCCGCCCATCGGGCCCAGATTGATCTGCCGTGGGGTATGGCCACGGCTATTGATCTGGCCGGCCGCGATGTGCTCGAAGCGGTGCAGACCAGCGTCAATCCCCGGGTCATTGATGTGCCCGGACCCAACAGCGGCCGGCAAACCCACGATGGCGTGGCCAGGGACGGCATTCAGCTTCGGGTGAAGGCCCGCGTGACGGTCCGCACCAACATGAAGCAATTGGTGAGTGGTGCCGGCGAAGAAACCGTGGTGGCCCGTGTGGGGCAGGGTATTGTGGCGGCTATCGGATCTGCAGATACGTATAAACATGTCCTGGAAAGTCCGGATCTCATCAGCAAGGCCGTGTTGGCCAACGGGCTTGACGCGGGCACCGCCTTTCAGATTCTTTCCATCGACATCGCCGATATGGATGTCGGAGACAACGTCGGCGCGGAATTGCAAACTCGGCAGGCCGAAGCCAATAAGCAGATTTTCCAGGCCGAGGCCGAAAAGCGCCGGGCCATGGCTGTCGCCCAGGATCAGGAAAATCGCGCCCTGGCTCAGTTGAATCGGGCCAAGGTGATTGAAGCGGAAGCCCAGATCCCGTTGGCCATGGCCGATGCTTTTCGCAGCGGCCATCTGGGCATTATGGATTACTATCGCATGAAAAACATTCAGGCCGACACGTCCATGCGCGATAGCATCGGCAAGCCCGCAACGGATTCGGCTACGGGCAATTCCGGAGCTGCGTAAACTGTTTGCGTCGGTGTGAGGTCATTTAAAAGGGGCTGGTCTGTGGCCGAGTTACCTTCAGATCCGGAACAATTGGCGCGCCAGATTCTATCCGGTCGCGTTTCCATACAGCAGTTGGCCCAAGAACAGGCACGCCGCCGGGCCGCCGGGCAGGCCCAATCCGCCATTCGTCCATCGCCATCGCCCGGCCAGGCTTATGCGCAACCGTCGCCTCAGCGCCCACCCGCCGCTGGCGCCGCCGCTTCCAACAAACCTTCCGCTTATCAGCAACTGCGGCAGCCGGCGCGGCCGGCGGTGCGCACCGTGCCCTTTCCCGCCCCTCCGGCAAGAGCCACCACATCCCCTTCCAGCCGCCCTTCGCCTGCCGCTCGTGTGCCGCCGGTAGCCTCAGGGCGGCCTCGCCCCGGTGAGAGTACGTCCCGCGCGTCCCAGCCGCCAAGTAAGCCCGGTGGGGCCAAGCCCATTGCTGGCGGGGCTAAAGCCGCGACTGGCGGGGCGACGGCGGCATCCGTGCAGGGGCCGGCGGCAGCCAAGACGCCCGCGCCCGTACCGGCTCCGGGCACCATTGTCGCGGCTATGCTCCAAGATCGCCGCTACCTACGCAGCGCGTTTATTCTAACGGAAATACTCGGCAGGCCGTTGGCTCTGCGCCGCGACAGCGACGAGTATTAGTGGCCGGTCCAAGGAGCCCGGCCATTGCTTGGCCGGGCGCACTTATGTTTCCGCAAGGCCAAAGAATCCAAGCCATTCGTGCTGTGCCCGCAGCCGCCTGTTCAGGGATAAATGCCCCAATCCCCTCGCGCGCTCGGCACACGCAGCAAGCCTTCGGGATATCCCTTCCCTTTCTTCTTTCGATTCGGCCTACCCTCGCCGGGTGTTATGTTGGTGTGCTCAAATGTTCCAGCGGGATCGGAAGTTGCTCCACCACAGTCAGCCCGAAGCCTTCCAACCCATAGAGCTTTTTAGGGCGATTGGTGAGAATACGCAGTTGCGTCAGGCCTAAGTCCCGCAGTATTTGTGCTCCGATGCCGAAATCCTGGCGGGTACTATGACTCCGCTCGGTCCAAGCCTCCGGCGGATTATCTATGGCCGACGTGTTCCCACCTTGCAGTTGGCGCAGTTCCGCCAGGCGCGATAGCAAAGCCAGACCGCGGGATTCCTGTCGCAGGTAAACCACCACACCCTTGCCTGCCGCCTGAATCATTTGCAGCGACACGTGCAATTCACGTCCACTGGCTGTCAGGCTCGCCCCGAATACATCCCCCAGCAGATGCTCCGAGTGCATCCGCACCAGCACCGGTTCCAGTTGCGGGATGACTTGGCGCCCGGTTGGGTCCAGGTCTCCTACGCCGCCGCAGCATAAAGCCAGGTGTACCAGCGGATCGTTCACCATTTCGTACACATGCAAAGTAAACTCGCCAAAGCGCGTGGCCAGCGGTTGCCAGGCGATGCGCTTGACCAGGCTTTCCTGCTGTAGGCGGTAGGCGATCAGGTCTGCGATGGAACACATCAGCAAATTATGCCGCTGGCAAAAGGTTTCCAATTGCGGCCGACGTGCCATGCTGCCGTCTTCGGCCATGATTTCAATAATAACGCCCGCCGGATAAAGCCCCGCCAGCCGCGCCAGATCAACGGAACCTTCCGTCTGCCCCGCCCGTTCAAGAACGCCGCCGGGTCGTGCCCGCAAAGGATTGATATGCCCGGGCCGGCATAAATCATCCGGTGAAGCCTTGGGATCAATCAGCACGGCGATAGTTTTAGCCCGTTCTGCAGCGGAGACTCCTGTGGTAATGCCAAAGCGGCGGTGGGCATCCACACTTACCGTAAACGCAGTTCCCAGCGGGGCGGTGTTATAAATAGCCTGGGGGTACAGGGCCAAACGTTGGCAATCTTCCGGGGTAAGAGCGGCGCACAGCACGCCGCGGGCCTCGCGCAGCATGAAGTTGATGATCTGCGGCGTAACAAACTGGGCGGCGCAGACCAGATCGCCTTCATTTTCACGATCCTCATCATCTACCAGAACCACCATTTTCCCGGCGGCCAAGGCTTTAAGCACCGCTGGAATTGGAGCAAAAGTGCAAGAGGAGGGAATAGCTTCAGTAGTAGGTAAGGGTTCCGCCATGCGGCTATTTTATCAGATATTGCCAAAAACTGCTGATGGTGGCCAGCATTTTGGTTTGCTGATTGCCGATCGGGTGAGCCTGTGTGAACAGCAGCGGACGATAGACTGTTGCCGATCAGCCTGAACCGGGCAGTTACTTTTTGGGATTGATTTTGCCTTTCAGTTTCGCCAGCTCCGCGTCCACGCCGCTCTGAGCCCGCAGTGCATCAAGATCGCGATCGGTTTTACTACGGGTATCTCCTGGCTCACTGATCACGCCGGATTCTTCCAGACTTTCATCAGCTTCCGCATGCGCCTGCATCTGCCGGGTTTTGTCCTGAGCCCGCGGCAACATTTCACCCACATCTCCCAATTTATTGCCGATGCTGGACATGCTTTCATTGACCTGCACCTCGGCTTTGGCTGCGTCATACTGGATTTTCATTGTAATACTCCCCAAAAACTGGGCGCGCTGCTAAGGTAGTTTTAGGCCCTGGTTTTTGGAGTCATGTTATGTCGGTAAAACGTCGTTAGTTTACGTCCCAGTTCAAGGCCAAGGTGGCGATGGAAGCGATGAAGGGGCAGCGTACGATTGGGGCGTTGGCAGGGGTATCACCCGACTGGTGGATGTATCGTAGGCTTTTCAATAGCCATCACAAATTCGTCCACCGGAACCGGTCGTCCGAAATAATAGCCCTGGAAAATTCGACAACCACGGGATTTAAGAAAATTCACATGTTTAATAGTTTCTACACCCTCCGCTACAACATCAAGTTTTCGCTGCCGGGCTACGGCCAAAATTGCTTCGACCAGGGCGGCGTCGTTGGAGTTGGTGGGGGCGTCTTTAATAAACGATCGGTCGATCTTAAGTTCTGCGATCGGCAATTTTTGCAGATAGGAAAGCGACGAATAGCCTGTACCGAAATCATCCAGGGACAGGCATACCCCCAAACTTTTGAGTTGATTCATCGTGGCCACCGCATGGCTGAGGTTGTCAAAAAACACCGCTTCGGTTACTTCCATGGCGATCTGGTGCGGTTGGATGCCCACCTCCTGTATGATGGTCGCCGTGCGTGCTGGAAAATCAGCCGTGCGGAATTGACGCGGGCTGACATTAATCGCGATGCGCAGATGATTGTGCCGGCCCTCCAGACGCTTCACCGTCTGGCAGGCCTGCCGGAAAATCCATTCCCCGATTGCAACGATCAACCCCGTTTCCTCCGCAACGGGGATAAAATCCAATGGCGGCACCAGCCCTTTGGTGGGGTGTTGCCACCGGATGAGGGCTTCAGCTCCAAAGATGGTGCCGTTTTCCAGTACTTGCGGTTGAAGAAACATGCGCAGTTCCCCCGATTCCACGGCGCTGCGCAGATCTCGCTCCATGGTCACGCGGCGTTGCACATGCTCCTGCATGGCGGGTTCAAAGTAGGAGATCGTATTTTTACCGGCGGCTTTGGCCCGGTAGACGGCGGTATCCGCTTTTTGCAAAATCTCCGCAGATGATTCCTTGCCGGTCGGAAATACCACCGCTCCTATGCTGGTCGTTATCTGATGCTTGATGGAACCCAGCGTAAGCGGGGCTCCAATCGACGTGCCGATACGTTCCACAATAACCCGCCCGAGTTGCGCCGCCGAGGCTGCGTCCGCAGACAAATTGGCCAGTAAAACGGCGAATTCGTCGCCACCCAGCCGGGCGACGGTATCGCCGTCGCGCAGACAGTTTTGCAGCCGCACTGCAATCTCTCGTAGCAGAAGGTCTCCCATTTCCGGGCCTTCTGCGTCATTGAGATTTTTGAAATTGTCCAGGTCCAGGACCGCTACGACTCCGTGGGTGTTGTTTCGGTTGGACAAAGCCAGATTATTGGCCAGTCGATCTAAAAACAGACGGCGGTTGGGCAACTCGGTCAGCGGATCGAAATAGGCCAGACGCTCCACATGTGCTTCGGCGGCTTTGCGATCGGAAATGTCTTTTTGTGTTCCGATGTAATGGGTAATAATGCCGGCGGTATCGAAAACGGGAGCAATGGTGATCTCATTCCAGAATGCACGACCATCCTTGCGGTAATTGCGCAATACCACTTCACAGGGCTTGTTCGCTTGAAGGGCCGCGCGCAAAGTGTCCAGTTCCGGCTGGTTTCGGTCATCATTTTGCAGGAAGCGGCAATTGCGGCCATGCACCTCCTCGCGTGTGTAGCCGGTCATTTGCAGAAAAGCAGGATTAGCATAAATCAGCGGTAGATCCGGATCGCGGCCATCAGCAATGGTCAGGCCTGTCGCAGACGCGTCCATTGCCCGCCGGGCCAGCGAAAGTAATTCTTCCGCCTGCTTTTGATCTGTGAGATCATGCACAATAACAAGGCATAATCGCTGGCCGTTGACCAATATGGCGGTATTGGAAGATTCCACATTGACGATTTCACCAGAGGCCAGTCGATGTTGAAAATAAAAAAGTCCGCGGTCATTCTGGTTCAGATGGGTGAGCAGTTTGGCCATGCCCTCCGGCGGCATGGTGTTGATTTGAGACATCGTCATGGAAAGGAGTTGCTCGCGAGGCCATCCATAAAAGGCTGTTGCTGCCGCATTAGCCGCCACAATGTGACCATCCGCAAGGTCTACCACCAGTGCCACCGTAGGGCTGAAATCAAAAAATTGGCGAAAAGCATGGTCGTTGATAGGGACTCTTTGCATCATTTTACCTTTCTCCAGACAGCCTGCCCCGGCCGCTTGGTCACAACGGCCTGAGTTTGGCCAGCAAATACCAACGCCCAAAAGCCTATATATGCGTCAACAGCGATGCAGACTCGATTGGCGGGTGCCATAGAATCAACTCCACCCTTCGCACGTCTCTAAAACTACTTATAACTTATATCAGCCTTTATTTCACAACACAATAAGAAAAAAACGGAAAAATAAAATTATTATTTTGTGATGCTCCCCATTGACGCTTATGAAAATCAGCAGATAATATCTTTCTCGGTCGGCGGCATTCGCGATTTACTCGCAGCCGCCATGTTTAAACTGGTCAACGGCGAGGATCAACTTATATGGCGGAAAAAAAACGGACGATTAATGTGGGGCTGGTAGGTTATCAGTTCATGGGCAAAGCCCACAGCAATGCGTGGCTCCAGGTGCCCCACTTTTTTGATACAGCATTACATCCTGTCATGCACACCATCTGTGGCCGTAACCATGCCAAAGCCCTTCAGACGGCAGAGCGTTGGGGTTGGAAAAATGTGGCCACCGATTACCGCCGCGTCGTTGCCGATCCGGAAATAAATCTTGTGGACATCACCGTTCCCAATAACGCCCATGCGGAAGTAGCCCTGGCTGCCATCGCTGCAGGCAAAGCGGTGTGCTGCGAAAAGCCATTGGCCCGCACACTGCCGGAAGCTAAACAAATGGTGGCGGCGGTTAAAAAAGCCGGCGTACCTAACTTTGTGTGGTTTAATTATCGCCGCGTGCCGGCCCTGGCCTTTGCCCGCCAGTTGATCACCGAAGGGCGCATCGGCAAAGTTTTTCATGTGCGGGCGGTCTATTTACAGGATTGGATTAAAAATCCCAATATGCCTCTGGTATGGCGGCTGTCTGGGGCGATCGCCGGATCCGGTTCCCATGGCGACTTGGGCGCTCATAGCATTGATATGGCGCGATTCCTGCTGGGTGATGAATTTCAGGAAGTCTGCGGCCTGGCGCACACTTTTATCACGGAGCGCCCCATCGGAGAAATGGTGGAAGGGCTTACCGCACAGGTGCGCAGCGGCCAAAAGGTCAAAAAAGGCAAGGTTACCGTGGATGATGCCGTACTTTTTCTGGCGCGGTTCAAAAGCGGAGCCATCGGTACTTTTGAAGCCACGCGGTTTGCCACCGGCCACCACAATGGTAATAGCATTGAAATCAACGGGGATAAAGGGGCCGTCCGGTTTCATTTTGAAGATTTCAGCTATCTGGATTTTTTTGATGATACCCTGCCGGCCAGCGAAAAAGGGTGGCGGCGCATCAGCGTTTCCGCCGGCCAGGATCCTTACAGCGGCAAATACTGGCCGGCCGGGCATGTCATTGGTTATGAGCACACGTTTATCAACACCGCCAATGACATCCTCGAAAACCTGGCTGGGCCGCGACGGACTTTTCATGCCAATTTTGAAGATGGACTGCGCTGCCAGGAGGTGTTGGAGGCAGTCATGGTAAGCCACCAGCAACGCCAATGGATACGCATTGCCGATGTGGCATAGAAGCATAAAAGATGGTTAGAAAATCCAGTCAGGCTTACAGCACAGGTGATGTCCAGGAAAGTACGCCGCTCCAAAATGAGTCTCATGATGCCCCGCTGAGTCTGCGCTTTGCGGGTTCTCCGGTCATGCCGTTCGGCATGCTTTCGGCGGTAGGATTGCCGCCTGGAGTTTCCTGGGCGAATCGTTTTTCCCTGCTCAATGCGGTCTCCTGGTCGTTGGTGCTCGGTTCCCCCCTCATCCTGTACGCCAAAAGTATTGGTTGTGGAGATGCCATTCTCGGGGTCCTGGCCGCCATTCCGCCGATGTTGGTGGTATTACAGATTCCAGGCGCATATCTGCTGCCGCGGTTTGGCTATCGCCGTGTGATGGTCAGTGGGTGGGCGGCCAGAACCGTCTTCATTTTTGCCCTGGCGGCATCCGTGCTTTTGCCTGATGCCAACCTGGTCAAGGTGGCTTGGCTACTTGCGTCGATTGCGGTGTTCAGCATTTTTCGCAGTATTACAGGTGGGGCTTACATGCCATGGGTTACGTCGCTGGTGCCACCGGATGTGCGCGGTAAATTTTTCACGCGTGATCAGCTTTTCGGGCAGGCCGGCAACGTGATTTCCCTTCTGGTGGCGGCGGCGTGTCTTTGGGGCAATCCGCAGCCGTGGCAATTCGCACTGGTATTTTTCCTGGCGGGAACAGGTGGTTTTGCCAGTTTGCTTTGCCTGGTGCGTCTGCCGGAAATATCCACGCCGGAATCGCATGCTCGCAGCGGTGCCCGCGTAAGCCTGATGGCTATGCTGCGGCAGAGAAGTTTTCGGCGGCTGACAGTTTTTAATGTAGTCTACAGCCTGGTGTGGGGCGCGCTGGGCGTATTTACTATTGCCTTTTTACGCCAGACCGAAGGCCTTTCACAAAGCGCCATTGTCCTGCTTTCAAGCGTGTCGGTATTTGGAGGATTGGTTTCCCTGTTGTGGAGCGGCGTGGTGCTTGACCACATCGGTTCGATTCCCATTATGACCTTGTGCGCGGTGGCCTCCATCCTGATTTTTGCGGGGTGGTGGGCCTTGGCCGCAAATCTGATTGCCGTGAATCCGATCTTTATCGGAATTTTGTACCTGCTGATGGGAATGTCGGCGTTGAATTTCGCCGCCGCCAATAATCGCCTGCAAAGCCTGAATATCCCTCATCATGGTCGCAACCATTATTTTGCGGTTTTTGCCGTGGCCACCAGCGTGGCCGCCGGCCTTTCGCCGCTGATCTGGGGCGTCATTCTCGAATCCATTGGCATCCATCACGGCCACACCGGCTGGATCGCCTGGAACCGATACAGTATTTTCTTTTTCTGTGGGTGTCTGCTTTGCCTGCCGCTGCTGGTGCTTATCCGCTGGCTTGAGGATCATTCCCCTGCAAGCATTACTTCCGCATCCAGTGAAAGATGATCGCAGCCGCAGGTCTTTCATATTGTTCCGTCCGCCCACCTGCATTTACCAGAGCTTGTGGATTCTCCGGCCGGGATAAAAGTAGGACAATATGTAAGCACCGGAATCGCCCCGCTGAGCCAGGGCTTGGGCACCCCATTGGGATAAGCCAACACCGTGGCCGTAGCCGTGCCCATTGACCAGCATGATGTACGCCCCGTCATTGCGGATATTGAAAAAACTGCTGGGCGGAGCTTTCACCCGGCGATCAGGATCCATCAGCAGAGCCAGCCGAAATTCTTCCGCGCGCATTTTTCCGATATGTCCATGTACGTCAATTAGCGTAATGATTTCCGGGCGGTTGGTGATGCGGTTGTACCTGGTGATTTCCACGTCGGAAATCGGTCCCAGGTCCGCCAGGTAGGGCAGATTATTACGCTGGCCCCACCAGGTCACGGCCTGATGCGCAAAGGCCTTGGAAATGCGCATGGTCGGCCAGGAAAACAGCCGGCATTGATCATCCAGGTCGCCGGTAACACGGGCTCCGAGTTCGGGAAGCGGCTGGTCCCCCCAGGCGTCCGCGGCGCTTTGAATGGCACCGCCATTACACGCTGAATAGTAGGCGCAAAAAATACCTGTTGCTCCATTTTCAGATGCCAGCATCACCTGGCCCCAGGTGGCGCGAACAGCATTCCAGGCCCGCGGCGTTTCGGCGTTACGCCCTCCGTACATCTGGGAGTTCTGATTGCCGGTAACATCCCAGGCATGGGTCTTACCAAAGGTTTCCATCTGGTACATGGCGTACGTACGGGCGGCGATGGCCTGGGCATCATAGGTGGCCGGCAGCCAGTTGCTGTAAAGTTCCCGCGAAAGTACGCCCGCCAGATAATCTTCTATGGGCAATACGTTGAGTGCAATATAATGGCCGTCCGGCAGGTGTACTACTTCAATGCGTCCCCGGTACAAGGCCGGATTAATCCATGGCCTGGTCGGGCTTTCACGCGTGATTTTCACACGAATCCAGGGTTCGACCATGTGCCATGGTACGGGAATCACTGCCGGATACGCCGGCCCCAGTACCAGCGGTTTAGGCAGGATGGCAGGCACCGCCGGATAACCACCCGCATTGAGCGCCGGTGATGGTGACCACCCGGTTGTGGCGATGGGCGCAGATGGCGGCGACGGCAGTCCCACCGTTCCAACCCCCGAGCTTTGGCAGGCGCACAGTGCAAAGAGCAAAGCTCCCGCTGCAAGTATCGCCAAGGGTTGTCGAAACTTTCTGCAATGGATCATCCTTGATCCTTTCAAAAAATGGGTGCGCCGAACGGGCCTCGGCCAGGTCTGGTCGTTTTATGTTACTTTTCGCAGGGTCAGACCGAGTTCGGCCAGGCGCTGCTTAATTTCATTGAGACTGGTTTCTCCAAAATTGGAAAGGCCCAGCATTTCCGCCTCGGTGCGGCTGGCCAGATCTCCAACCGTGGTAATGTTCAATCGTTCCAAGGCCCGTCCGGCCCGCACGGAAAGCTCCAAATCTTCCACGGATTTATTCAGCACGGACTCGGGCACATTCGGAGCAGCCGCGCGCACAAGTTCCAGCCGCCGGGCATGGGCCAGATCTTCAGCCGCCTGCCCTAAGCGCAGCCCCTTGCGGGCCAGCATCACCTTGATTTCCTCAAGGCTCGTCTCGCCGAAATTTTTATAGCTTAAAAGGCTTTCCTCTGATGTTTTCAGCAGATCGCCCAGCGTGCGGATATTCATTTTACGAAGGCAGTTTCTCGCCCGCACGGAAAGTTCGAAGTCCGTTACCGGCGTGTCCAGCAATATGTTGCGGTTCAGGAATCGCTTCTCCGGATCATCCTGAATGATCATATCGGTGGAGCCGTCGATGTGCTGGTAATAAATGCGTCCGCGCGGATGGTTCGGCGCAGACGTCAACAGCCGGTGTAATACCTCCTCGGCATCGTCATAAAAGCCGCCATCCTCGTATAAAACCGAAAGATTCAGCAGAACGCCTTCGTGGGTCGGGTTAAGATCGGAAAGTGCCTCGTAAATTTCAACGGCCCGTTCATCTTCGCCATGCAGATCCAGGTACCAGGCCAACTTAAAAGCCACATCCTGATTCTGGGGGTCCAGCCGGTAGGCCTCTTCCAGACGTTCCAGGGCGGCTTCCATGTGGCCCGCAGCGACCTGCTGTCGGGCTTTTTCAACCAGTGTTTTAACCGATGATGTTTCGCCTGATGTTACCATAGGTGGAGAGTCCTTTTTTGAGCATTAACGCACCGCCGGCACGTCGTCGCATCGGCGGGCAAGCCCATTAATTTACACGATATTGCCACCGCTGACAACCGCGTATTTAATGTGACTGAGTCAGAATAAGCTCCGCCGCCTGGTTGCTCGGTACGTTTAAGGCTCCCAAGGCCGTGGCGGCCGCAGTACGCACCTTCGCCGGCCCACTGCCTTTCACCATGCGAATCAATCTTTGAATGCTGTCATTACTTAAGTGATTGCCGACATTGCGTGCCGATGCCGCCAGGTCCAGCAGCAATGCCTGTTGCACCGCTGCTGTACTGTGGCTGCCTTCCTGCAAGGCCATTTGTGCCAGGGCCAGTTGGGCCTGTGGGTTAAGTATCTGTCCCAACGCGCCCGCCGCCGCCAAAGCTACCGCGGAATTGCTGTCATGCAGTGCCGTTACCAGCGCCGGCAGGGCGGCTTTGGCATTGTAAATGCTGCCACGGTTCATCGCGATCCTGCGCAGCAGGTGAGATGCCTCAATGGAAAACTTCGCCGCCTGTGCCGCTCCGATGGTCGTAATATGCAGTCGATTTTTGATGTGCTCCAGCGCCGCATCAATTGTGCCGCTGCCTGCGGAACTGGCAATCTCTGCAACCGTCGGCTGATTCACATATTCCAGTTTCAGCTTCGGAACATCATACACCGGGCCGGTTACCAGCACCGGGGCGTATTGCAGCCGGTCGTCGGTGGCCGCCATTTCCAGCATACGGTCGGCCTGTGCACCGCCCGGAATTACCACCAGCCCGATATACGCGGCCCACCGGGCCTGTATCAGGGCCTGTGCAAAGTGCGGCGCGTCATATACGTGATAATGCTCGCTTAAAATGGCCCGCAGCCGGTTGCGGTTCTGGGCATTGGCATCCACCAGGATCGCCGCCGGTTTGCCGGCTTGAGCCACTGCTTCCGCCAGCACGGTTGGTACCCGGAACCACCCCATGAATTTCTGCGTCGGATTGGCCCTGGCCAAGGCAAACGCCGCTCCAAAGCGAACCTGCGGATCCGGGTAGGAAAGCGCCGTCATCAACGGCCCGGCGGCCTGGCCTGTGCCCACCAGCCCCTGCACACCGCCGGTTTGCGCCAGTGCGGCGATGGTGTGTAGAATCAGCGCTGTGTTGTGCTGCGAAAGCGCAATATCCAGCACCGGATTGAGATAAAGCGGTCCCGCCGCCACAGCATAGTAATGAGCGTCAGGTGTTCCCACAGGCTGCGTCGGGTTGGTCTGTCCTGCCGGTAAATCGATCCGGCACCGCGTATCCGCGGCCAGCCACAGGCTGATCGCAGTCGGGTTTTTGGGATCGAGTCTTAATGCTTCCTTGGCGGCCCGCATCGTTTGTACGTCTTTCCATATCGCCGTCGGCACCGGCGTGGCCACGACGTTGTTCAGTGTCTGGTTAAAGTACCAGACCGGATTTGTGGCTTCGTTGGGCTGGTTGGCCGCAACCGTCGGTGAATTGTAAAAATACCGCCATCCCAGATTCACAAAAGATTCCGCCGCGTTCAAATGAGCGAAAAATCCGTGCCGGTCAATCTTTTGAATGGCCAGCTTCGCCGCCTGCACCAGCACCGGGCTGGATTTGGGATCGGCCGCAATGGCTTTGAGATACGGCAAAGCCTGGGCATAGCCGATATTGCCCAGCACCTGCACAAACTGAATTTTTTCGGATGGAATCCGCGTTTGCAGGGCCTGCACCAGCGGGTTGACCAGCGGCTTGCCGATGTCGCTCATCATCTGGATAATATATGGATCTTCGCTGCGATCTGCGGGGTTGTTCATCGCTGCAATGAAAAACGGAGCCGCAAATTCGCCAGCCGCCGTCAGCCGTTGCCGCGAAACCACAAATGCCCGCGGGCTGATGACCATGTGGGCAATCGCCGCCTTAATCCGCCCCGGATTACGCGCCAGATCAATTTGTCCTTCTTCCAGTATGGCCGCGATCTTCGCCGATACCGCCCGCAACGGCATGTTTTTCTGATTGCGCAGCAGAATTTCTGAAATATTGCGACCATTGGCGGCGGCTTCAAACGCCCGCAGCAGAACCACCGGCTTCGGGTTGCCGGCTAAAATGGCCTGCCCAAAGTGCTGGGCCAAAGTCATATCTCCCATCAGCGAATAGTGCATGAACAAATCCGCTTCATCCGTCAGCGAGTAAACCGGGGCCGCCGCGACAGTCTGGGCGCGAACCGCCGGTGCCGGCATCAGTGCCAGCCCGCCGACCATCGCTGCCACGGCCGCCGCCAGGACCATGGTTCGCAGGAAAAAGCCGCTGCCTCCGCGTGCGGACCGGTCGGCCTGATCAATTCCCGCCGGCATATTCCGGTCACCACGTACTGCTGAACCAAAACGCGTTACTGGCATAGTGTCTCCAATCTGTTTGACCAATTTCGCCGAAATCGCCGGCCTGCATCATGTCATTCCGGTGTGGCGAAAAACTGCACCATCTTTAGCCGGCATTATGCGAATATATTTACCGGGCCGCAGCGGATAATTTTGTCCCCGTTCAAATATCACCGTCCGCCATTTCATCACCCGGCGACAAAAACCATTGCCTTGTCATCGGCGAAAGCCCATTGTCCGCCATCTCTTCTTCTACCCGCCACCCCAGAATTATAAAGATTATAAGTTATGATGCGAACCTGTCAAAAGAAAACTTCCGCCAACCGGGAAGGAAGGCAGTTCCGGGGGCCTGTTCTATGCCGGGGAGACCTGCCCTGGCCGCAAGTACAAATCCTCAAACGCCTCTTTTTTTTCGGCCAGGTCGTTGTCTGGCCGGGCGCTGAAACTGGCCACGGTGGTGGTCATGGGCGGGTAGGGGGGGTAAGATTATCAACATTATCAAGATTATCAAGATTTTCATACATATTTAACGGGAGACGGGAGTTGGGAGTCGGGAGAGGGGAGTTTGACGATTCAACATGAAGAAATGAAGGCAGGAATGAGCAAACGGTTGGGGGAAGATTATCAACATTA
>JAJYDW010000016.1 GCA_021790385.1 Planctomycetota bacterium | reverse complement strand
GAAATCTGCGTGGACTGCCCGCCTCGGCGGACGGCCCCGGACGGAAAATAAGATTCTGACGAGGAATGTCGATATGAGACCTCCATAACGCCAGCCCCCTCCGATGCCCACGCCTTCGCCATCGGAGTATCCCCTTGACAATAGGCCCCTACAGAGATGAAGGCTCGCCAGACGGAAGGCAGGAGGTGATTCGGCCTCTCCATCACCTCCGCGGTTCCGCATCTCTGTGTGCCCCCCCGCAACGACCTCGTGTCTTGTGTTGAAAAATGGCCATTCATGATGAGCCTCCGTCTTTAGCCTGGAAATGCTCCGGAACACCTTGCACCACAACTGCCACGCACAACCGGATGGAGAAGGAAGGCCGGGGTTTTTCGCCCCAGCCCTCCCGTGTTCATCGACCACCGGCGTGTTTTAAGCAACCCGCACTCAAACGCGACGGCGTTTGCCTAAAAGTAGCAATCCCAGTCCGCCCACCGCCGCCAGGCCCAGTGTGGCTGGTTCGGGCACTACCGATGGCGTACCGGTACCGGTCTCCAGATTATCCATCTGGCCACCGCCGTATCCATTGAGCATCCAATAGTTGATGTTGGTGGGATCGCGGAAAGAAGCCATTTGTAGATTGACGTTGCTGATGACGGCGGTAAAACTGGTCTGCCCCGCAGTTATGTCTTCAGCATAAAGTGTGCCCGTGTCCAAGGTGGGATCGCTGGCATTCTGCGTGACTTGGAGGCGGACGTTGTACCAGTCATTGAGCGTCACCGGGGTGGTCGAATAATAAGTCGTCCCAGAGGAAGCTTGGCTGAGCTGGAAGAGGCCGGATGGGTTATATCCACCATTGTAATAGCTGGTCATGCCAAATACCGGCCCAATAATGCCCGCAGCGGTGGGGTTACCGCTATACAGCGTGAGAGCCGTGCCAGAATACAAGTTTGATCCCGATGTTTCATAGGTCTCACGCATCCAAGCCGAGTAGTACACGGCATCAGTATTCGTATAACTGGTGGTTACCGGTTCATACACATTGGTAGCGTCAGAACTTCCGAGAGCTTGACCCGAGTTGTCTCCATTGCCCGGGGCCGTAATGATCTGGAATCCTCTATTTGTGCCGCCACTAGTGTCAAGCCAGTTTCCGTCGCCGGCCAAAGAACTGTTCAAGGGGTACGTCGTGGTGTTGTCAAAGTTTTCGCTTGCCACAACCGCAGCGGATGCGAAGCGCGGGGCCACCAGGCACGCCGCCGCCGCGAGTGCCGCAGCCGCCAGAGATAAACCACGAGAACTTGATAAACCTTTGGTACACATATTGCACCCTCTCTGCTCGCGGTGCGAGCGAATGGAATTGCCCACTGACCGAATGGGCCGCGGTTTGCCACAACTGGCGGCGGATGAAACCATACTTGTGTCGCTACTCATAGGTAGCCTCCTAAAAAAGGAACTACGTTGCTCTCCCACTCCACGCCAGCCGCACGGTTGGCAAATATAGAGTCGAGAGCTCCATGAAAAAAACTCAAATCAGCCCGCCCTGGCCAACCCACCAGGAAAACCTTTCCGCCTTATAACCTCCTTTCCCTAATACCCATGCCCGCGGCCGGCATGTAAACACCGCCGCGATACCCTACGCGGTGAATTCGAACCATGGTTTTTCTCCTTCGTTGCATCCGGAGTTTCCGGATGGTGTTAAACAGAACAGATGCCGGCTCTCTTGGCCGTAATCGACCGGGCCAACACAGCCCGGCCGTCGTTTCTCACTTCCCGGTGCGCCGCTCCGCGGGAGCGGCGCCACACGAACCTCTCGCGACCAGCGATACCTCAAAGGTCTGCGTGGCCTTGGCGCCGCTGCCTTTATCAATGCGATCCAGCAGCATCCGCACTGCGGCGGCGCCCATTTCCTCAAGGGGCTGCCGAATGCTGGAAAGCTTCGGGCGAACATATTCACCGCGAAAATCATCATCCGCGCCCATCACGCTCAAGTCGCCCGGGATGGACAGCCCCAGTATTTCGGCGGCCTCCAAAAAGGCGAAGGCGTAGACATCCGCGCCGCAAAGAATCGCCGTAGGCATTTCGCCCGAGTCTCGCCATTGCCGCAGGTGGCCAAGGCAGATCTCGGCGAGCGACTTATCTCTGCCACGCAGCACCACGGCCCGTGTCTCGGGCATAACCCATTCGACGGTGTAGTTGGCGAAAGCTCGAGTGCGGATGTCATGATGAAAGTTTGCGGCGTCGTGAATGTCAAAGTACCAGATGCGTCGATGGCCCAATTCTCTCAGATACGTCAGAGCCTGCTTAATACCGGAATCTTCATCCGGCATCACTGCGGCGATGCCCGGCGAAGTGCTGTTGACCAGGACCACAGGGACCAATCGCTGGATTCGTTCGAGCAAGCCGCCGGGGCACTGATCCGCCACCAGCACGCCGTCCACCTTGAAATCCTTGACGAAAGCCGGCAGGTATTGGTCGGAGTCTGATCGGATGGTCGATAAGATCACGTGCCAGCCCAAGTCGCCAGCCTGCCGCTCAATGCTCCAAAACAATCGCGAGTAATAAGAATTCGTGGCAAAGATGGCGGCGCTGCGCTGGAACAGCAGCACACCGATGTTACCAGTTCGGTAATTGCCGGGCCGACGGGAGCGACTCTTGCCCATCAGCCGGAATCGAAGATCAGGTACATAGCCCAAGTCCTCTGCGGCTTGGCTCACCGCCGCCCGCGTCGTCGCCGCAGCCATCGCCGTGCCGTTGAGTACGCGCGACGCCGTGGCAATGGAAACGCCGGCTCTCGCGGCCACGTCGGTGAGACTAACTTTTTCGGGCAAAAATGTCATACTGTAAAGTTTACACAAAACATTGCATCAATGCAAGCGGGAAATTTCGATTTTTTTTGAACCCCACTTACGCTCGACTTTTACCCTCGTTTTTCGGCATGCCATGGCGCGCCTGCGCGTGCCCGATTGTTGCCGCCTTTAAGATCTCGCCAGCACGAAGCCCACCTGGGCGGAAACGGCCTTCAGACTAAGCCAACCCACCCAAGACCGATAGGTTCCGGATCGCGGTAGATCGCGCATGACCATTCCCAGCATCCGCTCATCCTTTAATTGAGCTGCGGGCACCGGATGCGAATGAACCAGTTCGACGGTAAAGGCTTCCAGCCGCGAATCCACCGGCAGTGCGACCGCCGGATGCCGGACCGCGCGGAGCCATTTTTCTCGCTCCTTAAGGCCTTGGGTTTACGCCTCCAATGCCAGGTTAAACGCCGCCCGCGTAAATGCAGCAACAGTGCCAATCCCTTCGGCTTGGGATCCAAGCGGCGAACCTTGAGCGCTAAATCCACCAAGCTCTGCGTAGCAAAGCCGCTCTGCCGATATACCGCCACCAATGCCTTTGAGCGCGGCCAGAGCGCGGGAGCTAAGCCAGTGGTCCCATCGACCCACACTGGGCTGATAGCCGAATTCCGTTTTCGTTCGTGCTGCGAGGTGCCGGTACGATACCCATTTGGCTGGCACTAAACGCCGGCTCCACCTTGGATGGCTTGCTTTGGGCCAAAAGCGGCGTAAACTATCACTTAGATGATGCTTTGGGACCGGCAGTGAAGAATCTACCGCTTCTTTCCTTTCCGGGTTTTACCGGGTATTATCCTTAAGGACTGG
The DNA here is from genome assembly GCA_021790385.1 of Planctomycetota bacterium. GTDB lineage: Bacteria > Planctomycetota > Phycisphaerae > WQYP01 > WQYP01 > JABEVA01. The sequence goes on along the minus strand of JAJYDW010000016.1, from coordinate 56,003 downwards.
TTAAGGTTTTATGAGAAGGAACTCATGACAAAACTCCTGGAAATGATTCAATCGCCGGCAGATGTCAAAAAGCTTTCTTTAGATCAGCTTAATGTGCTGGCGCAGGAAATCCGTGAAACTATTATGACCACGGTAGGCACTAACGGAGGCCACCTGGCACCTAATCTGGGTACCGTGGAAATCAGTTTGGCCATCCATGTGGTCTTTGATCTGCCGAAGGATCGGCTGCTGTGGGATGTGGGTCATCAATGCTACACGCATAAACTGATTACCGGCCGATATGGCAACTTCAGCAGTTTGCGGAAAAAGAATGGCGTTTCCGGCTTCCCCGACCCTGCGGAAGGGCCGTATGACTTATTCAGCGTCGGCCATGCCGGAACCGCCATCAGTACCGCTGTGGGCATGGCCCGGGCGGACGCCCAGCTTGGTCGCGATACCTCGGTGGTAGCCCTGGTGGGAGATGCGTCGATTGTCAATGGCCTGGCGTTTGAAGGTCTGAACAACGCCGGTACTCTCAAGCGACAAATGTTGGTCATTCTCAACGACAACTCCATGAGTATCAGCGAGCCGCAAGGAGCGTTTGCCAATTATCTGGAGCATTTGCGCGTCACCAGCACCTACGACGAAGTGAAAAAACGGGCGCAGGAATTGCTGGACCGTATTCCGTATGGGCAGAAAATTTCTGATGTAGGCTTTCATATCAAGCAGGGCATCAAAAACACCATAGCTCCCGGCCATATTTTTGAAGACCTTGGCCTGAAATATTTTGGACCTGTAGATGGCCACGATTTACCGGGCCTGATTGAAAAACTTCATGAACTCAAACACCTGAATGCTCCAGCGGTATTGCATATCAAAACCATCAAAGGTAAAGGGTATGAATGGGCGTGTGATGATCCTACGACATTCCACAGCCCCAAGCCATTCCGCGTGGAAGGTTGTCGTGTGGTGATGAATCAGGGTTCGGGCCGATCTTGGACTTCCGCGTTTGCCGATGCCATGGTGAACCTGGCGCGTAAAAATAATCTGGTGGTGGGCATTACCGCGGCGATGCCGGATGGTACAGGCATGATTAAATTAAAGCCGGTGTTTCCTGATCGATATTTTGATACGGGCATTTGTGAAAGCCACGCCACAGCGATGGCTGCCGGCATGACCAAGGGCGGCCTGAGGCCGATTGTAGCTGTTTACAGCACGTTCCTGCAGCGTGCGTTTGACCAGGTGTTTCAGGAAGTGTGCCTGCAAGGTTTGCCGGTGACATTTTGCGTGGATCGGGCGGGCTTGGTGGGCGACGATGGCGCGGTACACCATGGCTTTTGTGATCTGGCGTTTCTCAAGAGTCAACCGGGGATGGTGCTGGTGGCCCCGTCGGATGAACAGGAATTGATTGCGGCGATGGATTTTTCCATGACGCTGGAGAGTCCGTGCGAAATTCGCTATCCACGGGATAACTGTCCGCCGCAGCCGCTGGGCGATAAGGACGCAGTGGAACCGTGGTTGATTACCCGCACGGGTGGTAAATCACGAACTTTGCGCCAAGGTCGGGATGCTACCATTCTTGCCTACGGCTCCATGGCCTGGCAGGCGATGGAAGCGGCCAAACTGCTGGACAATGAGGATATTCACGTGGCGGTAATCGACGCCCGCTTCTGCAAACCCCTGGATGGTGCCATGCTCAAGGAAGTTTTCCTCCGAGGACGGCCCATTATCACAGTAGAGGATCATTCCGTTATCAATGGCTTTGGCACCGCAGTGGTTGAATACGCACAGCAGCACAGATTCGATGCTCGCTTGTTGACCCGTGTGGGCATTCCGGACCGCTTTATCAAACATGCCAGCCGTGGGGAACAGCTCAAGGATATTGGACTTGATGCAGCAGGAATAGCTTCCACAGTGCGGGCGGCTATAGACGAAATGCAAATAGCCCCTGCGGCAGAGACAATTGACACCGGCACTGGCAAACGAGCTTCGGTCAAGCTGCGGTAGTTGGAGCCGCCTCGATACACCTGCCAGACGATTCGTGATCAACAGATAATTTATAAGTAGTATCACGCGGAATATGCGACTTGGCTTAGACCAGTGCTGATCCGGTGATGCTTTGCGTCATGTTGTCAAACGGAATGACGCAATTTCCACCCTGTCTTTTGGCTCGGTAAAGTGCCTGATCGGCGCATTCCAGGAGCATTTGCGGATTGCTGGGATCAAGCTCGGCTACTCCAAAACTGCAACTGACGCGGATGGGCTGATCCTCAATTCGGAAAATTTCCGCGGCCATGCGTTGGCGCAGGCGTTCAGCGAGAACCATTGCTCCATCGGCGGCAACGTTGGGGGTGAGGATGGCAAATTCTTCTCCGCCGTAACGGGCCACTACATCTTCAGTCCGGCAGGATTCAGAAAATATACGGGCCACGCCGCGCAGCACCTGATCGCCAAAAGAATGTCCATGGGTGTCATTAAGCTGTTTGAACTTATCCAGATCAGACATAATACAACTGAACCGGGAACTAAAACGCAGAGCGTGAGCCGTTTCGGCGGCGATGCGTTCATCAAGATAGGCTCGATTATGCAGGCCGGTCAGACCATCGATCAGCGCCCTTTTGGCCAGCATTTCCATCAGTTCGCGCGTACGCAGGGCCACGCGGACGCGGGCGAGCAGTTCCGCGGCATCAAACGGTTTGACGACATAATCAACAGCCCCCAGGGAAAAGCCCTTAACCTTTTCATCTCCCGCCGATTCACCGGATAAAAAGATGATCGGCACCGATCCCGTGGCGGGGTTGGATTTCAGCCGCCGGCACACTTCAAAGCCGTCCATATCGGGCAGATTGACATCCAGAAGAATAAGGTCAACGCCTAGTCTCTCGGCCTTTTCCAAAGCTTCGTGTCCGTCAAAGGCGGAATGCCATTCCATTGGCTCATCCGCGAGACGAATGCGCAAAAGCTGGTGAATGATTTTGAGATCATCAACCAATAAAACCTTAGACTTCACGGCACACCCCTGGTGAACTCGGCGGACCGGCTGCCGCCATTTCTCAGACTGATCCCCTTCATCTTGGGGATGGCCTGGTCTCTTTCGCCCGCATTAGACATCGGCAAGGCAATGCCCGCTCATTCGTTATTTCGCAATTTCAGACAAAAATAACTGCCACCCCCGAAAATGTAAGGGTTTAGGTGCGCTTATGACCGGTATTATATGACGGCGTGGTTCAGGACGATTAAAAGGAAAAAGAGTAAATAACCATCCCTGACTAATGGGATGAGGTCAAGGGTTGGCCACGGGGGTTCTTTCGTTAACGGCCAGCGCAGTGTAGAATGGCTACAGGTATTGATTTCTCCCGAAATGGGAATAGAGGTTACCACAAGGAAATGAGTTTGATGGCGTTTGGCTCACAATTCAATGAAAATCGTAATCCGCCACCGGAAGTAAAACCGGTCCCGGAAGAGTTAGACCGAGCCGTGATTGAAGCGATGCAGGGCTTGACGATTGAAGATCTTATGGCCGAGGCGCTGTCGCGCCCGGAAGGTGTCAGCGCACCGGGTTTGGATACCAGCCGACCGCTGCGTGGGGGCCGTCCGACCACGGTACGAGCGGTAGAGGCGGCACCAACCGGTACGGCCCGGAGTCGCAAAGGACGTGTGGTGAGCATTCGCGATCGGAATGTGTTTGTGGACCTAGGGGGCAAGTCGCAGGGTATAGCGGGGCTGGATCAATTTGAATCTCAGCCTGGTGAGCCGGCGGTGGAACCGGTGGAAGTAGGGCGGGAGTATGAATTTATTTATACCGGCTATGATGCCCGCGAAGGGCTGATTCTTCTGGCCCGCAAGGGGGCGATCAACCATGGAGGGTTGGAGCAACTGCGCGTAGGCGACACGGTAGACGCGATGGTGGAGGCCGCCAACAAAGGCGGCCTGGAAATGCGTCTGAAAAATACACAGGCTTTTATGCCCGCCGGCCAGGTCGACATCCGGTTCTGCCCGGACCTGTCGGTTTTTATCGGTGAGAAAATGCGCTGCCGGGTCATCGAAATTGATCTAAGCTCCAACAAGCTGGTGGTGAGCCGCCGGGAATTGCTGGAAGAAGAGCAGGCCAAGCTGCGGGAAAAAATCTGGGGCGAACTGGCTACGGGACAAATTCGGGAAGGGCGGGTACTAAGCGTTCAGCCATACGGGGCGTTTGTGGATTTGGGCGGAGTGGACGGGTTATTACACGTATCGGCCATGAGCCATAGTCGCGTTTCGGATCCCAACAAGGTGGTGAAGGTGGGCGATGTGGTACAAGTGATGGTGTTGGGAATTGATACAGAAAAGCAGCGAGTGTCGCTGGGACTTAAGCAGTTGATGAAGGATCCATGGTCAACTGTGGCCGCAGATTTTCCCGTAGGAACAAAGGTATCGGGTGTGGTCAACCGGATTTTGGATTTTGGCGCGTTTGTGGAATTGGCCACGGGTGTAGATGGGCTGGTGCATATTTCAGAAATTTCCCAGCGGCACATTTCACGGGTGAGTGAAGAAATCCAGGTGGGGCAGCAGATCGAGGCCAAGGTACTCGCGATCGACCTGGAAAAAAAGCGGATCAGTTTATCCATGGCCCAGGTGCAGCGCGAAAAGAGTTCGGCAGAATCGGTGGCAGAGGGAGACCGGCAAGCTGCGACAACACCATCAGGATCACCGGACACGCCGGCGGCGGAGGGTGATCAGACTGGAGCGGCGGGGAAAAAGCCCGCCAAGGTGACACGGAAAGCACCGCTGAAAGGCGGCCTGTAGAACGTTGGGCTGCGGACTTGGAATGCCGCGGCGCAGGAATCAAGTAATTTGGTAAGAAATCTGTTGACAGACATTGTGAAAAATATTACAATGTTCGTCTGCGGTCGAAGGTGACGGCCATGGAAGAAGATGGGTCTAAAAAGGAAATACCCTCCGGCGGCGCGCAATCCGCGATGGATCGGCTGGAAAAACATGCCGAAGATCGCATGCATTCAGGCTCATCTAACGGCAGTGGAGCCGGCAAAGGCGGTTTGCAGCGTTTTGCGGGGATGGGGTTTGAGTTTCTCGCCGTTATTTTAGTATTCGGGTTGATTGGCCAGTGGCTGGATAAAAAATTTCAATGGCACGGAATAGCCACAGTGATAGCCGTAAGTGTCGCGGCGATTGGTGACCTGTACTTGCAGATAAAAATACTCTTGAAGACGGATCACAAGGAAACAAAGATTTCAAAACCCGATCAGGATGGTGATGAATAATTCACAAAAAGCAAAGGCGATCAGTTCAATGTGGCTGCGGCTTGGTTTGGCGGCTACGCCGGTGGCGGCCGTTGGAACTGTGATGCTGTTGACGTCATGTGCGTTATTGCTGTTGCATCGGCCGCTGCATCTACAAGAGATGCTGGATGCCGCGTTGGTGAGCGTGGTGGTGGGTTTGCTGGCCGTTGCACCGATGGTGATATTGATCGGGCGTAGCGCCATATTACTGTTGCGTTGTGCGGTGCTGGCGAACATGACGCGGTTGGTGGGTGTGGCCGTTGGGGCGGTGGTGATTATTACTGTTTCACCGGTGCATTTGCAGAAAACAGTGGTGTTGCTGTGGCTTGTGGCCTTTTATTTTGTGTTGCTCATTGCCGAATCGGTGGTGTCCTCGTGGGTCATCAAACATTCCAAGGTGTAGATTGTGATGCGGCCGTGAAGGCCGTCGATAACAGGTCCATTTGACGAGCCGCGGCGCATCAGGTAAAAGTATCGCCCCGGCGCTGCTCTGGCGGGTGGCAACGGGATTGATGAACGGGCGGCAGGTTGGAACCGGATTTCAGAAGTGCTTATGAATGTTGTTGTGCCAGTGACTGCCAGTAGTTTACCGCTGGCCGGCGTGAACGTACTTAGCGGAACTGTTGCGCACCGCTTGTGGTCCCATCCGATGTTTTCCATCCTGGGAAAACCAGTCTATTTCAGCAGCGATATTTTGATGTTGTTGTTGTCGGCCGGTCTGATGCTGGTCATTTTCCCGACTATGGCGCATCGCCTGAAAAAGCACCCGGTGCCGACCGGATTTCGTAACTTTTTTGAGGCCGTTCTGGTATTTCTGCAGCGTGATACTTTTGAGCCGATGCTGGGGAAATGGGCTTCTGTATTTACACCTTACCTATGGACGGCTTTTTTCTTTATCTTGTTTGCCGATCTCTTCGGCATGTTGCCGGTGGATGAACTGGTAACTTTGTTCAACGCGGCTTTTGGTACGCACATTCCGGCATTCTGGGGCGATGCAACGGGCAATTTGACGGTTACGGCTACCTTGGCAGTATGCACGTTTGTAACGGTGCATGTGTCGGGGTTGTCCGCTTTTATCCGCCACGCCCGCAATCGACATCAGCCTCATGCTCAGGAACACGGCCATGGACATCATGCTCATGCAGCAGCCATGGCGGAAGGCCCCCGTCGCATGTGGCCGGTAGCGGCAGTGGTGGGAGTGGGCAACTACCTTAAACACTTGGTTCCCCCCGGCGTGCCGTGGGTGATTTGGCCGCTGATTTTTGTGCTGGAATTATTGGGTATGTTCGTGAAGCCGCTGGCCTTGTGCATGCGTCTATTTGCAGTGATGATGTCCGGGCCGCTGGTGGTAGCGGTGCTGGTAAGCATCACATTTGCGCTGGGCGGCGCGCTGGCCCGGACAACGGCGGCTATTCCGGTGATTTTTTCAGGGACGGCGTTTGAGGCGCTGCATCTGCTGGAAGCCTTTCTACAGGCCTACATCTTTACGCTGCTGAGTGCGGCTTACATTGCGGAAGCGGTTTCCCTGGAGCATTAAACATCCAATCTATCGCCAGCCACGGTGTTGTGGCGGCGGGTGAATTCAGGAAGGTCTTCAATAATCAGGAGTACATACGATGGATCCAACAACAACGATGCAGGCAACCCAGGCGGCGGCGGCCACCGGCCACGCGATGGCACATGGCCTGGTTCATGGAGCCAATTCCATGCATGAACTGACCGAAGCCATTCAGGTGGCGGGGGCCTTAATTGGCGGTGGAGCTGGCGTAGGTGGAGCGGGTGCTGGCGTGGGTGCCATCGGCGGCAGCATGTGCGAAGCGACGGCTCGTCAGCCGGAACTGATTAACGTCATCCGCACCCAATTCTTTCTGGCGGCGGCTATTATTGAAGGTTTTACCTTCTTGCTGCTGGTGCTGGTGATGATCGTGCTGATCCGCAATGGCGGGTTGTAGGCTCCCGGGGATCAAGCTCGCGGATCGAGGCGATTGACGCCGATTTCACAGTGATTTGCAGTGTAAAGCCATCAAATGAGGACTTTGGCTATGAATATGATATTCAGGCAGATAATATCCATGCCGCTGTTAAGCCGGTTGCTCACCGGCGCGGGGGCAACGGCCATGCTGGCGCTGGTGGCAATGGGAAACCCGGTGCAGGCAGCCGTGGCTCAATCCGGCGGTGGGGCTGCCAATGCCGGAGCCAGGCTGATGTCGATCAATGCGGGCATGGCATTGATTACCTTGGTTATATTTGTGGTTTTATTGGTGGTGTTGAGCCGATTTGCCTGGCGGCCCCTCATTGCAGGCCTGAGCCGTCGGGAAAATGCCATTCGCGAAAGCGTGCAGGCCGCCGCCGCCGCCCAGGCCCAGGTGGAACAAACGCGCAAACAACTGGAAGAAAAAATTGCCGAGGTACAGCGGCAGGCGTCACAGCAGCTTCAACAGGCAAAAGTGGATGCATCCAAGGCTGCCGATGCCATTCACCAGCGGGCAGAGGCGGACGCCCGGGCCTTGAAAGAGCAAGCCTTGCGTGATATTGAATCGGCCAAGCAGCAGGCTTTGGGTGAAATAGCCCGTCAAGCTGCCGATTTAAGTGTCCAGATCGCGTCGCGCATCCTAGAGCGGGAAATTAATGCCGCGGATCAGCGGAAGTTTCTGGACGAATCTTTGGCGCAGTTAACGGCCAGTGTGAATTAAACGGCGGCCACGCGGCTGTTGGTGGAGTTTTATGGAACCCAGAGAATCCGAACTGTTGATGGTGGGGCGCGTCTATGCCACTGCACTTTACGATGCGGCACTGGCTGCGGGAAAACTCGCCGACATTGTCGCGGATATGACCGCTCTGGGCCAACTGTTGGCGGCCACGCCGCGGTTGAAGGCTTTTCTCAAGATAGCGACCATTGGATCCCGGGAAAAGCGCAAGCTCCTCGACGATGCATTAGCCGGCAAGTTGGAGGGGATGACGCTGGCGGTGTTTCACGCCATGGCCCGGCGCGACCGGTTGGATCTGCTGCCGGAGTTTATTGCAGCGTTTGCAGCGATTCACGATGAAAGGTCGAATCGCGTCGCACTGGAGGTTGTTTCGGCTGTTCCGATTGACTCAACCCGACAGGAACAGATTCGAACGGCCGTGGCCAAAGCGGTGGGACGTGAAGTAATGCTGAAAGTATCGGTGAATCCGAAATTACTGAGCGGAGCTCAATTTCGTCTGGGAGACTTGTTTGTAGACAATAGTACCAACTACAGACTTGCGGCCATGAAATCATGGCTACACGCTCAGTTGTTCTCCCAATTGAGTCCGCAGAAAGCCATTGAAACCTGATACCGCCGGATGAAGCAGCAGTGAGATGGTTTAATTGAGTGAAACGATAAATAAGCCAACATGAAGGTTACTAAGTTCAAGGTGAAAAATGAAATTCAGAGTTGATGAAATTTCGTCGGTCCTGCAAAAAGAAATCGCCACGTTTGAGGACCGGCTCGATGTCAGCCAGGTCGGCAAGGTGATTGAAGTTGGCGACGGTATAGCGCGTATTTACGGCCTGTCCAACGTGATGGCCGGTGAGATGTTGCAGTTTCGCAACAACCTGTATGGCCAGGTGTTTAACCTGGAAGAAGAGACCGTGGGCGCGGTTATCTTCGGCGATTCCTCGGATATCAAGGAAGGAGATGTGGTCCGCTCCACCGGTGAACTGCTGTCCGTTCCCGTAGGCCCTGAATTGCTGGGACGTGTAGTCAATTCCATCGGCCAGCCCATGGACGGGGGCAGCCCCATTGTAACTGCTCAGCGCCGCAAGGTGGACATCATCGCTCCAGGTATCGCCGATCGGCAGCCGGTGAAAGAACCGCTGCAAACCGGGGTCAAGGCCATAGACTCAATGATTCCGATCGGGCGTGGCCAGCGCGAGCTTATCATCGGAGACCGCAAAACCGGAAAGACGGCGGTGGCGATTGACACCATTATCAATCAGAAAAAGTTTTTTGGCACCCCGGACGAAGTGATATGCGTTTATGTGGCCATCGGACAGAAAGAATCCACCGTGGCGGGCGTCGTAGACGTATTACGACGGGTCGGTGCGATGGCTTACACGATTGTAGTGATTGCCGGAGCTTCCGATGCGGCTCCGCTGCAATACATCGCTCCGTATGCCGGCTGCGCGATGGCGGAACATTTCATGTGGCAGGGCAAAGCCACGCTTTGCGTTTACGATGATCTTTCCAAACAGGCCCAGGCATATCGGCAGTTGTCACTGTTGCTGCGTCGGCCGCCGGGTCGCGAGGCTTACCCTGGTGACGTATTTTATCTCCACAGCCGCCTGTTGGAGCGTGCCTGTAAACTCTCCAAACAGAATGGCGGAGGCTCGCTGACCGCTTTACCGGTGATTGAAACGCAGGAAGGCGAAGTATCCGCCTATATTCCAACCAACGTAATCAGTATTACCGACGGACAGATATATCTGGAACCGGATCTTTTCTACGCGGGTGTGCGGCCAGCCGTCAATGTAGGTATTTCCGTAAGCCGCGTTGGCGGGGCGGCTCAGATCAAGGCGATGAAACATAAGAAGGTGGCGGCTTCGTTGCGGCTGGATTTGGCGGCGTACCGGGCGCTGGAGGCGTTCACCCAGATCGGCACGGATTTGGATCAGGCTACACAGAAACAGTTGGATCGCGGCATGCGCATGGTGGAAATTCTCAAACAGCCGCAGTATCAACCGATGGATGTAGTTGATCAAATTGCCGTGATTTACGCTGCGACCCAGGGATATCTGGATGCCGTTGCGGTACGTGAGGTAGGCCGCTGGGAACATGATTTTCTTGAGTATTGGACTTCTTCGGGGGCGGAGGTTCGCAAGGAACTGATGCAGACGCGAGAATTGACGCCGGCCATTGAAGGCAAACTCGTGGAACTGATTAAAAGCTTTTCCAATATCACACCACTGGTCAAAAAGAAGGTCGAAGGCCTGGATGCCAAGCCCGTGGACCAGATGGTAAAAGAGCAGGTACGAGCGGTGCGGGAGTAAGGTGATTTCGTGCTGTGCCTGGATTAATAAGCCGGTAACCGAAATAAAGCAGGTAATTCATGTCCAATGCCAGAGAAATTGTTAAACGCCGAAAAGCGGTGCGCAACATCCATAAAATCACCAAGGTGATGCAGATGGTGGCTACCGCCCGGTTTCAACGGGCACTCAAACGCGCCAAGGGTACCCGCCCGTATCTGGAAAAGCTCAACGATCTGGTGCAAAACACATTTTTAGGTGCCCATGGTTCGGTGGAAATTTCCCGCCATCCATTGCTGGTCAGCCGCATGCCTTGCAGTCGCGTGGGAATATTGGTGGTCACCAGCAATCGGGGACTGGCAGGCGGCTATAACAGCCAAATTTTGCGGCTGGCGATGCAGACGGTTAGGCAGGTGGAACAGGCTGGCGGAGCCGTGGATATTCATGTGGCAGGGCGCAAGGGTGCGGCTTATTTTCGTTTCGCGCGGCGCGAAACCCAGTCTGCCTATACCAACATCAGCGATAATGCCCGTTTCGAGGAAATTATTCCAGTGGCCCAGCGACTGATGGACGATTACGCGACTCAAAAAATTGACGCGGTCAAAATTATATATATGCGTTTTTTAAGTCTAGGTCAGCAGCGGCCGGTTTGCGTTGACGTGCTGCCGCTGACCGGCGTGGATAATGTGACCAATCCGGATTCGTCGGCTGCGTCTACAGCTTCCCGGATGCGTGCCTGCAGCGAGTATTTCCCGGAGGCAGGCGAGCTGCTGGTGGAGTTGGTGCCCACCATGGTTCGCGCCGCAGTTTTTCAAGCTTTTGTAGATGCGTCCGTTTCGGAGCAGATCTCACGCATGATGGCGATGTCCGCAGCAACCGAAAATGCGGAATCCATGAACAGACAGTTGACCAGCGAATACAACCGTGCCCGGCAATCGCAGATTACCAGCGAGCTATCGGAACTTATGGGCGGTGTAGAGGCGCTCAAATAAATTATGCGCTCAATGATGCGGGGCAAAAGCCGGATATGGGCGTCCTGGTAACTAAAATATGCAGTTTCGGAACGAAGGTTTATCCGGGTATGGCAACATAGGAAATTGGATTTAAAATCTGGAGTATATAATGGCGGTAACAGGTGTAATTTCTCAGGTGATTGGCTCGACTTTCGATGCCATTTTTCCGGAAGATAAACTTCCCAATATTTTCAATGCCATTCGCATTGAACACGATGGCGGCGAAAAGGGCGTGTCGGTCAATCTCACCGGTGAAGTTCAACAATTACTGGGAGGCGGGCGCGTGCGGGCCATTGCCTTAGGTACCACCGATGGTTTGGTGCGCGGTATGAAGGTGGTGGATACCGGTTCGCCTGTTATGGTGCCCGTCGGCACCGAGACCCTGGGCCGCGTATTTAATTTGCTCGGTGAACCCATCGATAAACGTGGTCCGGTCACGGCGAAAGATCGCCGCAGCATCCATCAATTACCCCCGGAATTTCAGGATCTGGAACCCAAAACCAAGATATTTGAAACGGGTATCAAGGTAATTGATCTGCTGGCACCTTATGTTCGCGGCGGCAAAACCGGCCTGTTCGGTGGTGCCGGCGTGGGCAAAACGGTGATCATTCAGGAACTCATCGCTCGTCTGGCCCGCTTTCATAGCGGCTATTCCTGTTTCGCCGGTGTAGGGGAAAGAACCCGTGAGGGTAATGATCTCTGGCTGGAAATGCAGGAGGCCAAAATCGGGGATACCGGCAAAAGCGTCATGGACCAGACCGTCATGGTCTTTGGCCAGATGAACGAACCGCCCGGCGCGCGTTTTCGCGTCGCTCTTTCTGCCTTGACCATGGCCGAGTATTTCCGTGATGAAACCGGTTCAGACGTGCTGCTGTTCATCGACAACATCTTCCGCTTTACCCAGGCGGGTTCCGAAGTTTCCGCCTTGCTGGGTCGTATGCCATCCGCGGTGGGATATCAGCCGACACTGGGTACGGAAATGGGTGAGCTTCAGGAACGCATTACCTCCACGACCAAAGGTGCCGTTACTTCCGTGCAGGCCATTTATGTGCCCGCCGACGACTTAACCGACCCCGCTCCAGCCGCCGCCTTTACCCACCTGGACGCTTTTACCGTGCTCAGCCGTAGCATTGCGGAAAAGGGTATTTATCCCGCAGTGGATCCGTTGGAAAGTTCCAGCCGCATCATGGATCAGAACTATCTTGGCGAAGAGCATTATACGGTGGCCCAGATGGTCAAGCGGGTGCTGCAGCGGCATAAAGATCTGCAGGACATCATTGCCATTCTCGGCGTCGATGAACTGAGTGAAGAAGATAAAATCACCGTTAGTCGGGCCAGAAAACTGGAACGCTTCTTCTCGCAGCCATTTTTTGTCGCGGAAGTGTTTACCGGCAAGACCGGATCGAATGTTAAGCTTTCCGAGACCATTCGCAGTTGCCGTGAAATTGCTGAAGGCAAATGGGACCACCTGCCCGAAGGTGCATTTATGTACGTAGGTACGGTGGAAGAAGCTGCGGAACAGGCCCGGCGCCAGGCGGATGCCTGACAGCTCCTAAGCCGCCTGGTCTGCACCGGGCGTAAACGGAAAATCCAGGCCGTGCGGAAACACGTCAGTGCCCCGGTACCCAAGCAGCGCCTGGGCGGGACCGGGGTCATAAAGACACTCGGAATCGCCGGAAAAAACGTACACAATTGCAAAAGTATCGGAGGTTTGAACCGGCCATGCCCCTTCCACGACACGGATAAAAAAGTCGCGGCAGTCGTGATGACTCAGGTACAAGGCTCGGTGCGAGCGTGTCTGGGCCATGGCTTGGGCATCGCGGGTGGTACGCGGCAGCCAGCCCAGCCGGGCGGCAATTACCTGTAAGCCCCGGACTGCCGCCATCTTGCCCATCTGCTCGACACATACTTTGCTTAAAGCGTAATAATCCCGCGGTGCCGTTGGTGTGGCGGCCGTGGCCACAACACCATTTTGCATACCGCCGGCAACCACCCGGAACGTGCTGGCCAGCAACACCCGCTTCACTCCGGCGGCCAGGCATTGTTCCAGCAGGTAATACGTGCCGATGATGTTATTGGGCACCAGGTGCGTCACAAAATCATGCACATCAGGCGTGGCTGCCAGGTGAATGACGGTATCCACATCGGCGACACAGCGGGCTACTGCCGCCACATCCACCAGGTTGCCAATCATGGATTCACTTAAATCGGCGCTGTTCTGGAAATCAAAACCGCGGACGAAGTGTCCGCGTTTGCGCAGGGCCGCTCCCACTGTTCGTCCTATGGCACCTGCACTGCCGGTAAGAGCGATGCGATGTGGTTGGCTGACAGAAACCAAGGCAGTCTCCATCATTGTCATTGTGCCTCCATGGCCGTGCAGACGTTAAGGTTGGCTTGATCATAAAGTGATCACATCCGCCGTCGAACACAGCGGCGATTATCATAAGAGTGAGATAAGGGTTGTTCAACTGGCGGATGCTTTCCCCTGTCTTTTATGGTAAAATAAATCCTATGGAAGTCGTGGTAAATGGCCAAATCAAACAGGTTGTCGACGGTATATCGGTGCAAGAGCTATTGGATCAATTCCAGATCAAGCCGATACGCGTAGCGGTAGAACGCAACCGCGAAATTGTGCCCCGGAAGCAATTTTCCGCCACGCCGCTCGCTGCCGGCGACCAGATTGAAATTGTTACTTTTGTGGGTGGTGGGTAAGGGCTGGTGCCACGCAGGCTAATGACGGCAACTTGGTGAAAAGTAATGATGGATAATAATGAATTAAAAATTGGATCTTACACCTTAACCTCCCGGCTTATTGTGGGTACGGGCAAATACGCGTCGTTGGAATTAATGCGCGATTGTCATGCTGCCAGCGGGTCCAACTGCGTGACGGTGGCGGTGCGACGGGAACGACTGGTGGATAAAACCTCGGGCCGTAACATTCTGGATTTTATCGATCCGGAAAAGTACATTCTGTTGCCCAACACGGCAGGCTGCTTTACCGCCGAGGAAGTGGTGCGCGTAGCCCGGCTGGGGCGGGAAATGCTCACGGATTCGGGTTTTCGCGGGGCCGATTGGGTGAAGCTGGAATGTCTCGGTGATACCAGAACCTTGTTGCCTGAACCGGTGGGTACGCTGCAAGCACTGAAAACTTTGGTAACAGATGGGTTTCAAGTGTTGGTTTATTGTTCCGATGACGTCATGCTCTGTAAGCGCCTGCAAGATGAAGGGGCCGCGGCGATTATGCCTGCCGGTTCGCCCATTGGCTCAGGGCAGGGGGTCCTGAATCCAAATGCCATTCGCATTATTCTTGAGCAACTCAAGGAGAAAAATCCAGATTATCCGGTGATCGTCGATGCCGGGGTAGGAACCGCCAGTGATGTGAGTCTGGCCATGGAACTCGGCGTTGATGGCGTGCTGCTCAACACGGCTATTGCTGGGGCTAAAGTCCCGTTGCAGATGGCCAAAGCCATGGGGCTGGCAACGCAGTCGGGGCGGCTGGCGTTTGAGGCGGGTAGAATTCCCCGCAAACTCTATGCTACCGCGAGTAGTCCATGGGAAGGGCGAATCAATGCGTAAATCAGAGGACTGTTTCCATCGAATATGCGGGGCCCGCGATCTGTGGGATCCGGCACTTTATCCCGTATTGCCCGAAAAACTCAACGATTCTTCCAGCCAGTGATCTGTATGGGCTACCGTTTGGCGCTGCCGATGAGAACTTCGGCTGGCCCGGTGCTGTGCAACCGACACCAACCAGGCGGCCAGCCATCGCGGCTGGACGTGGCCGTCTCCAAAAACTTTTGCCAGCATCTTCGCGATGCGTGGCGTGTGTGTTTGCAGCAGGATGTCATCCAAGGCACAAAAATGAATGGACTCGCCAGGATCGCCCTGCCGCCCCGCCCGTCCGGCCAATTGCCGGTCAATCCGTGCAGCATCATTGATATCCGCAGCTATTACGTACAATCCACCCGCACTGCGTGCAGCGGCATCAAGGCGGATGTCGGTACCGCGTCCGGCCATGTTGGTAGCCACAGTAATCTGGCCGCTGCGTCCGGCTGCGGCGACAATATGGGCTTCCTGGGCATGTTGAACGGCATTTAACACATGATGTGGCAGCCCTAGCCTGGTCAGTTGGGCTGACAATGTCTCGCTGGCTGCCACACTGCGGGTGCCTACCAGAATGGGCCGTTTTTGTTGATGCAGCCGGACAATGGCCGCAATGACGGCATCGAACTTAATTTTTTCTGTGGTAAACACCCGGAGTCCATGACTGCAACGGATACATGGGCGGTGCGTAGGCAACACCACCAGCGGCCTTTGGTAAATATGCCAAAGTTCGCCCTGAACTTCGGCCAAAGTTCCGGACATGCCGCTTAAATGCATATACAGGCGGAAGAATCGCTGGTAGCTGATGCGTGCCAGGGTTTCGCGCATAGCCTGAATTTCAACATTTTCCCGGGCCTGAATCACCTGGTGCAGGCCGTCATGCCACATACGGTCCGGCATAAGCCGCCCGGTAAATTCATCCACAATAACGACCTTGGAATTCTGGATGACATATTGTTTGCCCGGATGGTAAAAATGGCGGGCCACCAGTACCTGCGTAAGAAGTTCCTCGCTACGATGCGGCGAATGCCATAAGCCATGAAGCCCTTGACGCTGGTGCGCCAGCCGGGTGTAGCCGCTCCGGGTCAATTCTACTTGCTTGCGAGTGGCATGAGGGGTGTAGTCCCGGCCCGGCTGAAAATGTTCGGCCATGGCAATCGCCTGGCGAAAGCAATCCATCTCGTCACGGTTGACTTGTCCGCCGGAAATGAGCAACGGGGTGATGGCTTCATCAATCAAAATAGAATCGGCCTCATCCACAATGGCAAAATAAAGGCCGCGCTGGACCAGCCGTCCGGCCAGGGTAAAGTCGATGTCACGCAGCATAGCACCGGAGCCACGGCCCGCCGGCCCCAACACCAGTTTGTCGCGCAGGAAATCGAAGCAAGCCTCCTTGTTGGTACAATAAGTAATATCGGCGGCATAGGCCTGTCGTCGACGCGGTCCATCCATTCCTTCGCCGATATAATCTGCGGTCAGACCGCAAAAGTGATACAGTCTGGCAAACTGCTCTGCATCCCGCTGTGCCAGGTAGTCGTTGACCGTAATGATGTGGCAGCCGCGCCGTCGCCAACCCGCCATTATCGCCGGTAGTGTGGCGGTGAGTGATTTTCCTTCACCGGTCGCCATTTCCACCAGCGATCCGTCAAAAAGAGCCAGCGCACCGGCCACTTGCACCTCATAGGGTTCTTCACCAGTGAGGCGCAATGCCGCTTCCCGAATCAATGCTGTCGCATGGATGCGGTCTGCAGGCGTGTCCCGATTGCGACCGAATATTTCCGCCGTTTCCGTCAAACGTTGTTGCAGTTGTGATTCAGTAAGAACCTGCACAGCGGCTCGTAACTGATGGACCGCTTTAGCTTTCCGCAGATACATAAGCCGTCGTGGTACCATGCGCCGAACCATGCCGGTGCCCTTATGCCAAAATGCATCAAGGCCGCGCGGAATTGGAGGCGGAGCCTCTAACCGACCGAGCATACGCCAAAGATCACTGGGTATTGTTGTCATTCCCACCATCCAAGGTACAGATGCCCGGCTGGGGCACACTTTGGCCGACCTGACTTCATCCTATGCTCCGCCGTGGGATTCCAAGGTACGCCGCAGCATGTCTACCAATTGCATCGCCAGAGATTCATCGGGCAAAGCCAGGCGCATCTGCACACGTTGTCCCGGTAACCACGCCACTGGTTCGCGGGGCTGTACTTCCAGCATAAAAAACGGGATGCCGGTTGCCAGCGGCTCATTCCGTTGCGGATTGGGAGCAAATGGTCCGCCACCAAGGTAACTTAAGGCGGCGGAAGGAAGGGTATTGCCACCGGCCGGAAATTCGCGGCGGATGACGGCGGGAACTGCCGGGCCTGGCCGCCCATAAACCCGGATCTCGGTGTTGTGTGATCCGGCGCGAATGATGCGCCCTGCTCTGTTTTGGTCCGCCGCGCCGAAAACCAGCATGGTTTGCCAATTGGCCACGGTGCCCACTTGCTGCCCTCTGTGCAAGTATGCTCCGATATGCAGGTGCAGGCGGGGTGCAATCCAAGTGCCGGAAACGGGCGTCGAGAGCGTCAATTCAGAGACTTTACGGCGCAGCCGCATCAGCCTCTCGGCGATAGCTTGAATTTCATGGTGATAAATCTGGGCTTTGGCCGGACTGCGGTTCAGAGCTTTGCGCCAGCGAACTTTGGCCGCATCCCGGCGGCCGACCAATGCAGCCAGTTTGCTCTGCAGTGATGGGTTTACCAACCGGAGTAATACCGTGCCGTTTTTTCCGGCATGCACCAGCCGGCCACTGGGCAGAAAGCTTTCCAGAAAGCCGCTGGTCTGTACGTAGATGCGCCGTTGGGTTCTGGCTCTGGTTACTCCTTCCACCCGACAATGATTCGGTAGCGGAATCAACCCCACTGCTCCCGCCAGCAGCAGCACTGTGGCCAGACTTATCAGCACCGCCCGGGTCCGGTGCTGCAGCAGTTCCGGACTGTCCAGCAGGTACCACACACCGCGCCCCAGCGGCACTAGCAGCCACACTGCAATCCCTGCGGTGGCCATTACCGCCAGCAGCAGCATAATTTCCGGGTGGTTGTGCAATTCACGCACCAGAAACAGCACGATCAGGCTGGAAACCAGCACCCGCACAATACCCGCCAGCAGCAGATAAACCACCAGCCATACCTTCTGCCCGGCTGTATCCGCCGGATTCACCATATGTTCCAGACGAAAAGCGTATCGTTTGATCAGATATGTCGCATATTGAATGGACCTGCCGAACAGATTGGGTATTTCCAACAGGTCCGACAAAATATAGTATCCATCGTAACGAAGAAATGGATTGGCATTGAAAATTACCGTGGTAACGCTGGCAATGAACATGAGATTGTATGCAAAATCATGCAGCGTGGATGCCGGGCTGCTTAAAGCCCAGACCATGGCGGCTGCGGCGGCCAGAGCAAATTCCACCCACATGCCGGCCGCACCTACGATGGCCCGCTGCCAGCGGCTTTTCAGCAACCACGCGCTGGAGGCATCTACGTAAGGGACCGGTGTAAAAACCAGCAGCATCAGGCCTATCACATGCACCTCTCCCGAGGTGCCGTTTTGATGACCGAATTTTTTACAGGCAATGGCGTGGCCCGATTCATGCACCAGTTTATCCAGCACAAAGGCTCCGTAGAGCAGCAGCCAGTTGTCCGGCCTTAAAATATGTGATGCGCTGGTGAGCGCCGCCCCCAGCCCGGGGCCGCGGTTTAAAAGGGTGTAAATCCCCGCCAGGATCACCGCCAGCCACACCACCAAGCCGGGCCACGAAAATATCCAGCCGACCAGAAAAATACCTTTTTCCAAAATAGCGTCCGGGTCAAAAATTGGAATCCGCGGAAACAGCACGTTCATCAGTGCATTCTGGAGTTCGCGTTTTTTACGCTTCTTGTAGCGTTCAAACATGCCGGCAGCATCCGGCGGCAACTCCGATTCCAGAAGGTTGTTGGAAGCTAGCTGTCCCAGTAAATCCAGGGCTTCGCCTTGCGTAGGGGCCTCATCTCCCAGCACCTTGCAGCAACTTTCCCATGCTTCCCGCAGCGTGCGCGTGCCATCCAGCAGACCCAGCAACTGGTAGCCCGGCTGGGGCAGACTAAACGAAGCATTATTGGCTTGATCCAGCACCACATAACGCCTTTGTCCGCGATACCTTTGCCGCACAATATGTACGCTGCTGCGGATGCGTAGTTTTAAGTCGGCCACGCGATACCAGGATTCATGGAATGTCGGCAACACAGATGACATTAAAAGAGTTGACTCCTAAACAGGATATTACCAGTCTTGTACCAGAAAGTAATGGTCCTTGGCAACTGTGGTATCGTCAGGTAAGCGCACGTGCTTGTACGCTGAACGGTTTGTTTGGGGGCAATCCGGGGAGCCTATTTTATGGCTTGAATCGACTTAGGTACATCATGTGTACGCTGCCAACGAGGATGCCCCATTTTACCGGGTGTAGAAGGTACGTGACTTGAACCGATTTTCAGTTTTAGTCTGGTCCTCTTGCTACATTTTCAGAACGCGGCATAATGCTCGCGGAGGAGTCAGGCAGAAGGTTGCGGTGCCAACGGGGTGTGCTGCGCAACGGCGCATGGCCAGCACGACGGAGTGTGGCCAGGGGCTGGTTTGGCTAGATGTTGAGTCCGCAGGTATCTGGCATTGCCTGCTGCGGGTGAACAATCCCATGGTCCCGGAAGAAATGCCACAATGGAGTATTTCTGGTGTTTGGGTCGCATCTATCAATTGCTGGAGGCCTGTACCATGCCGTGGAAGAAGCTCAGGAATTAAACCTGCAAACGGTGCAGATATTCACCCGCAATCAGCAGCAATGGCGAAGCCCGGAGCTTCTGCCACAGGCAATCGCGGATTTTCGAAGAGCCGCTGATGCCGCCGGTTTTTCTAAGCTCGTGGCGCACGATTCTTACCTGGTGAACTTGGCTGCTCCGGACCAGGAATTAAGAAGAAAAAGTCTGCAGGCTTTTACCAAGGAAATTCAACGCTGCGAAAGCTTGGGAATTGGCTACCTGGTAACCCATGGTGGATCACATGGCGGAGCCGGCGAGGAAGAGGGACTGCTTCGACTGACCGAATCGCTGCGGGCGGCTTTGGCCGCCACGCCCGATTCCACTGTCATCGTATGTCTGGAAACCACTGCGGGCCAGGGCAATGCACTATGCTGGCGGTTTGAACATCTCTCACGAATCATCCAAGACCTTGGCAAGCCCGCGAGAATCGGCGTTTGCATGGATACCTGTCATATTCTTGCGGCCGGATATGACATTACCAGTGAGGCCGGCATGGCCAATGTGTGGGAAGAGTTTGATCGTATCGTTGGGTTAGAATGGCTGAAAGTCATGCACCTCAACGATAGCCTCAAACCTTTGGGCAGTCGGGTGGATCGCCATGCGCACATTGGCCGCGGATACGTGGGACTTGGTGCATTTCGATTTATCTGTCGGCATCCGCAATTGCACCACATCCCCAAAATTCTGGAAACCGCCAAGGAAGATGCCCCCGATGGACGGCCATGGGATGTGATCAATCTAGAGGTACTGCGGGCATTGGCGACGGATCAGCCGGTGACACTCCAGAAGTTTTCCCAACCTGAAAAAAAAGCCATCCTGATGTCTGCGGCGCAAAAAAGTCCCTCGTTCCAGAGGGGAATGAAAAATTGACTAAACTGGTTGTACCAATATTTGTTACCACTGCTGCGCCGGCCATCACAGCGATGCCCTTGGCTGTTGCCGCCGGCGCGGATATGGTGGAGCTGCGCTGCGATCTGGCCGAAGCGTCAGTAATTCGCCAGGTACTGGCCGCTCGACGGAAAATCAAGCTCGGTCATGGGCATCTGGGCGTCATTCTGACCATCCGTTCTGCTACGGAGGGCGGCGGCTTTGTCGGCAGTGATGACACTCTGGCCGGGTTATACCAGCAGGCCATGCTGGGACCGGATGCGCCCGAATTTGTGGATGTCGAATTGCAGGTCTGGCGGCGATCGCCGGCCATTCGCAACGTTTTGACGAATGCGACCGGCCCGCAGGGCAGTTCGGGTTCACAATTAATTGTTTCCAGCCATGATTGGACGGAGTGCCCCACGGATCTGGACGCAGTCCTGACGACGATGTATGAAGTGCATGCGGCTGCGATATTCAAGCTGGTGTGGAAGGCTCACAGCATCCTCGACGGGGTACGGGCATTGGCGCTTTATGCGCGCCACGCCGCTGGCGATGCACGCCAATTTTTATGCCTGGCCATGGGGGAGCCAGGAGTGATATCCCGTTTGCTGGCTGCAAAATTCGCGGCTCCTTTTAACTTTGCCACCGCCGAATCCCAGGGTGGCAGCGCTCCGGGCCAGCCATCACTGGCACAACTTAAAAACTTGTACCGCTGGACCAGTCAGCGCAAGAGCACCCGGGTGTTTGGCGTTGTCGGCTGGCCGGTAGGGCATTCCATCAGCCCTGTCATTCATAACGCCGGCTTTACGGCCATTGATTTTGACGGTGTCTACGTGCCGCTTGCCGTCGAACCTGGGTACGATAAATTTTGCGCCGCCCTCGATGCAATCCGGCAATGTCCGGGCCTGAATCCGGGGGGAGTCAGCGTAACTATTCCGCATAAACATCATGCCCTGCGTTACGTATTAGAGCGCGGCGGTACGATGGACGATATGGCCCGGCATATAGGAGCGATCAATACCATTTTATTCGCCCTTGATGGAACAATGACTGGCCTGAACACTGATTATGCCGGTGCTCTCATCGCACTGACCTGCGCCATGGGAGTGGATCAGTCCGGGTTAAGGGAAAAACAGGTGGCGGTTCTCGGTGCGGGAGGTGCGGCACGGGCCATAGTGGCTGGGCTGGCGGCATGGGAGGCGGAGGTAACTATTTTCAACCGCGGAATCGATAAAGCTGCCGCACTGGCGGGCGAATTTAACGGCCGCATCGGTATGGTTTGCGCTGTGCCGATGGAACGGCTTCGCGAGCACGTATATGACATCTATATTAATTGCACGCCAGTGGGAATGAGTCCGAATACGACTGCGTCGCCGGTGCCGGATGATATTCCCTGGAACAGGCAAACCGTGGTGTTTGACACAGTTTACAATCCCCATGAAACCCAAATGCTGCAATTAGCCCGGTCCAGAGGGTCCGTGGTGGTACATGGCGTCGAGATGTTGATTCAACAGGCACTGCTGCAATTTACAGGTTTTACCGGCCAGCCCGCTCCGGAGTCGGCGATGAGGCAAGCAGCGCTGGCGGCGTTGAATATAGGATAACGCTATCGCCATAGGCCGGAATGCCAGTCGTACCAGTGAGCGATTTTGCCCCGTAGTTTCAGGATACGGGTGTGGTAATAACGAAGACAACAGCTTCTATATTGACGAAGATTCTTTTCACCAGTAACGTAGATTATGGAGAAAAGTTTTATTGATCGGAAAATCCAGTGCAATATTTGTGCGAAGCAATTATTTTTCAGGCGAAAGACTCGATAGCCCACGGACAATTTGCCCTTGAACCCTGTGGTGCGGATGAAGTTGTTGTTGAAACTGCATACACCATGGTGTCGCCGGGAACGGAACTGCGCGTTTTGAGCGGTCACTATGGTGCGGAAGGTCATTACCCCCTGATTCCGGGATATTGCGTGGTTGGACAGGTGGTGGAAGTGGGTGTAGAGGTTAAGGGATGGCGAGTGGGAGATTGGATTACAGGGCGCAATCCGAAAGCTATTGCCGGCATTAAATCGCAGTGGGGCGGGCAGGCGTCCATGCACCTGTATCGCACGAGCGGGGAAGATCGCCCGGTACTGCTGCCGAAAGGTGCCGAGCCAAGGGATTACGCCATCGCAGAAGTGGCGGCGATCAGCCTGCGCGGCGTCGAGGCGGCGCGCCCGGTAGTGGGTGAAACGGCGGTGGTCATTGGACAGGGGATGATCGGAGCGTTTTCGGCTGCGTGGCTGGTCAGCCGCGGTTGCCGCGTCTGTGTGGTTGACTTAGAAGAAGCTCGTCTGGAGCGGGCCTTAGTTTTTGGAGTCGCTGCCGCGTTTTCGGCCCGCGACCCGCATGTCGCCGAACGTGTGGGCGTATTTTGCAACAATGGTGCAGATATTGTTGTGGAAGCAACCGGAGTTATCTCCGGCGTGGAGCTAGCCTATAAACTTGCTCGGCGAAAACCTCAAGCGTACGGCACCCAATATGTAAAGGAACCGATCCGCTTCTACCATGGCGACTGGCCACGAATTGTCATGCAGGCCAATTACATTGATAAAATTACGATGAATCCGTTTGGTTTCATACCAGGCGAGGCCGCCATTATTGTCAGCCCTTTCGACCGCGGTGTGGAAGACAGGCAGGCGACCGTAGAGGCTATTCGGACGAAGCAGATCAATCCGGAGCACTTCATTGATCTGATTGTGCCCTACACGCAGGCACCCCAAGCGTATGATAGCCTGCGTCAACGAACGCGATTTTCAGCAATTTTCGATTGGAGCGGGGCACCGCATGCTTAACAAAAGCCTTCGTGGAGGCGTGCAGGATAAAAAATAAAGATTTGGCGAATTGTTTGCATCTCTATTAAATAATGCAGGATTATTTTTTAAAAGAGAAAATTATTACACAATCATTCAATGGCTTGGGTATGAACTTGGGCAATCTTTCGCGTTTGTCGAGAGCTAAAACCCGCTCGATTAGTCCGGAGAATTTTACCGGAGAAAAAGGTCAAGCGGGCATGTCCACGGATGGTCCAGCGGCTGGGGCAGCTCGCGACCTTGGTCAGGGTTGGAAGGTTTCACCTTTTGTAAAAATTGCCGCCGGTCAGACCTTCACGCTGGCGGAAATCAACGATTCCGGCGCTATCCAGCAGATATGGATGACGCCGGGAGGTCACTGGCGATTTGCCATTTTGCGCGTTTACTGGGATGACCAGACCGTGCCATCGGTGGAATGCCCGGTGGGCGACTTTTTTGCCTGCGGTTGGAATCGTTTTGCACCGCTTTCTTCGCTGCCCATCTGTGTTAACCCCGGCAGCGCGCTGAATTGTTACTGGGAAATGCCTTTTCGTCGCAAGTGCCGTATGACCATGACCAATCTCGCCGACACGGAAATGGTCTTGTATTATCAGATCAACTATACGCTTACGGATGTTCCAGAGGACGCGGCATATTTTCATGCTCAGTTCCGGCGGGTCAATCCGCTTCCTTACAAGCAGGTGTACACCATTTTGGATGGCGTGACGGGTCGAGGGCAATACGTAGGTACGTATATGGCCTGGGGGGTCAATAACAATGGCTGGTGGGGTGAGGGCGAAATCAAATTTTACATGGATGGCGATGGTCGGTTTCCAACCATCTGCGGCACGGGTACGGAGGATTATTTCTGTGGCAGCTACAATTTCGAAAACCAGACGACTCATCAATATCAGGAATTTACAACGCCCTATGCCGGACTTTCCCAGGTGTTAAGACCAAACGGTGTGTATGAATCGCAGCAGCGATTTGGTCTTTATCGGTGGCACATTATGGATCCGGTGCGTTTTGAACAAAATCTGCGCATAACCATTCAGGCTTTGGGGTGGAGATCCGGCGGGCGCTATTTACCGCTGAAGGATGATATTGCGTCGGTGGCGTACTGGTATCAAAACTTGCCGACAACACCTTTTCCGCCGCTACCGCAGCGCGATCAACTGGAAGTAAATTAAGCTTGAGATTATCCAACAGGAGTTCTTAATGAGGACTAAAACATTAGTCTGGCCGGTACTGAAATCTTATCCGCAAAGCCACCTGGCTCATCTTGCCATGCCGGTGGGGGGTATCGGAACGGGAACCATTTCCATTGGCGGACGCGGCAACTTGCGCGATTGGGAGATTTGCAATCGCCCGGCGAAGGGCTTTGATCTGGTGCAGGGCAGGCAGGCAGGGTGCTTTTTTGCTTTATGGACTAAGGATGCCACGGGAAAAACCGTGACGCGCGCTCTGGAGGGTATTATCGGCCCGGAGCAATATGACGGAAAAGGGTTCGGAGCGGAGGTTGTTAGCGCCATGCTCCCGCGGTTCCGTAAGTGTGAGTTTCAGGGGGCGTATCCGCTGGGGCAAGTGGTGATGTCGGATCCGGACGTTCCGCTGAATGTGCGATTGGAAACGTTCAATCCACTGATACCGACGGATGTGGAGGCCAGCGGGATTCCGGTGATGGTGTTGCGGTATGTGCTGGAAAATCGTTCGTCCAAACCGGTGGCGGCGTCGGTATGCGGCTCGCTGCCGAATTTTATCGGAGCGGACGGTCGTCTGACGCCTGAGAAGCACTTTGAGGGTTACGAAACCTATGATCGCCAAGCCCGCGAAAACCGAAATGTATATAGAAAGGATGCCAAGGTACAAGGGTTGTACATGTATTCGGAAGGGTTGGAGAAAACGGCTGCACAATGGGGCAGCCTGGCTTTGACCACGACTTCTGGGGGTCAGGTGACGTATCGGGAAGCATGGGGAAAATTGGGTTGGGGCAACAGCCTGCTGGATTTCTGGGATGATTTTTCGGGTGACGGAAAACTGGAAAATCGGCAACGTGATGGGCAACAGGATCCTCGGGCTTCACTGGCGGTACGGATACAAGTTCCGGCAAAATCAATCCGTAGTGTGACTTTCATGATCACCTGGCATTTTCCCAATCGCAGCGGCTGGGCCAAGCTGCCGGACTTGCCGCCTACGGCAACAGAGACTGAAGTTCAGGCCAAGAAGATTTTTGAAGAGGTCGGTAATTATTATTGCACGCAATATGCGGATGCCTGGGATGTTGCGGTGCGCACGGCCCGGGACTTGCCGCGGTTGGAAACCAAGACGGTGGAGTTTGTGGAGGCATTTTGCGGTAGTGATTTGCCGGAGGCGGTAAAGGAAGCGGCCCTGTTTAATTTAAGCACGCTGCGTACGGAAACCTGCTTTCGCACCGCGGATGGGCGGTTTTTTGGTTGGGAGGGGTGCCAGGATCTGGGGGGATGCTGCCATGGATCATGTACGCATGTATGGAACTATGAACAGACCACGGCGTTTGTGTTTGGTCAGTTGGCCAAGTCGATGCGTGATACAGACTTTAATGTGGCTACGGGCGATACGGGGCTGATGAATTTTCGGGTGGGTTTGCCGGTGCTTAGCCATGGGCGCGAGTGGAAGGGTGCGGCCGCGGACGGCCAAATGGGCACGCTGATGCGGCTGTACCGGGAATGGCAACTTTCCGGGGATGATGAGTTCCTGAAAAAATGCTGGCCCATCGCCCGTAAATCGATGGAATTCTGCTGGCTCAAGCATGGATGGGATGGTGATTGCGACGGTGTAATGGAAGGATCACAGCACAATACCATGGATGTGGAATATTTTGGTCCGAATCCGGAAGTGGGTTTCTGGTATCTGGGCGCGTTGCGGGCCGTGGAGGAAATGGCCCGGTACGTCGGCGAAGAGTCCTTTGCGAAAAAATGCCACGCTCTTTTTGTGCGCGGATCCCAATGGATGGATTCCAACCTTTTTAATGGGGAATATTATGAACAACGTATTGTGCCGCCGGAGGATACATCGGCCATTCATCCGGAACTGATGTGGAATATAGGGGAGAGAGACCTGCACAATCCGATGCATCAGATCGGCGCGGGTTGTCTGGCGGATCAATTGGTGGGGCAGACGATGGCCCATGTGCTGGGCCTGGGGGATCTGGCGCGTCGGGAGCATGTTCAAAAGGCGCTTAAGTCGCTGATGAAATATAATTTTAAGTCGTCGCTGTTCGGCCATTTCAATCATCTACGCACGTATGCTCTCAATGAGGAAGGGGGAATGTTGGTATGTACGTATCCGCGGGGTAAAAGGCCGCAATTTCCATTTCCATACTGCCATGAGGTATGGAGCGGCTTTGAATATGCCGCGGCGACGGAACTCATCTATGCCGGGCACATCGGTGATGCGGTTAAAATCGTAAAAACAGTTCGTGCCCGGCACGACGGCAAAAAGCGCTCGCCATTTGATGAACCGGAATGCGGGCATCATTATGTGCGGCCGATGGCGGCATGGGGAACCGTGCTGGCCCTGACGGGCTTTCATTTTTCCGGCGTAACGGGAAGCATGGTGTTCAATCTGCCGGCGGAAAAATCGGCAACCTGGTTTTGGTCCACCGGATATGCCTGGGGTACCGTGGTGATCAAGAAAAAGGCGGGTGGCTCCGCCGAGGTAACCTTGTCCGTTTTGGGAGGCATGGTGAAGCTAAAAGCTGTGGAACTGGCCGCTTTTGGGAAAGCCGACCTGGGGCGAGAGCGGATCATCGGTTCACATAATCCGTTGCGGCTGAAGATTCTTCGGCAGGTTTGACGGGCTGCGGTACCAGGCCGGAGGAGGGCGATAAGGCCTCTTCGGCAGATTTAAGGTGTTCACCGGGGGTGACGGGTATAAAAGGCGAGTTCATGGTCAAAATGGGGGAGTGGGCCGATCTGGGCGTGAAAGCCACCGCGGGCTAAACGAGCCTCCAGTTCGGCTTTTCGATGATCAACCGGGCCGTGAATTTCCAGCACCAAAGCGTTGATGCGTTCAAACTGGTATTCCAAATCCGCCAACAATTGGAATTCCGCACCCTCAATATCCAACTTGAGCAGATCGGCGGGGCGGGTGCGGAGTTCCGCGGCAAGATCAAATTGTTGAACTGGAAATGGCCGGGCGTCGCGAAACGGCTCGAGGCTGGCGGTCATGTAAGTGCGGGGGTGAATCCAAAGTGTCTGCTGGCCGGGTTTAGCACCCACGACTGCCGGAACCACCCGGGCGTTGAGATGGGCCTGGCGCAGGGTTCGGCGAAGCACGGGTGCAAGCCGGGGATTGGGTTCAATGAGCAGGAATTCACAGGTGGAATCTGGAAAGCGTCGGCGCAGCGTCTGATCCGCTAGAACGGCAAAGTGACCGCAATTGGCACCGCAATCCACAATATAGCGCGGAGCAGACTTCAGAGTGCCAAAGACCTGCCAATAGAAGAAATGGCAGAACACATCCTTAAAGCTTTCAACTTCATAGCGATTGCGTAAACCGATCCGGGCATCGCGGCTGAATTCAAATTCGCAGGTGATCCAGCGGCCCAGACGTCGGTAGAGGCTTTGTCGCAGGTGCATGAATAAATTCTCCTTGAAAGGGTTGGAACTTCAGGCGGTCGAGGCGGGTCTGGCCCGGGAAGACATTATGCTAACCGGCCGATTTTTTGGGGCGGTGAGCCTTGCTTATTGCCCGGATGCCCGTGGGGAGACGGGGAGAGACCTCCTGACTTATTCGCCGGGTTCGAGTACGGCCATGAATGCCTCCTGGGGAATTTCGACCCGTCCGACCTGCTTCATGCGTTTTTTGCCTTCCTTTTGTTTTTCCAGGAGCTTGCGCTTTCGACTCACGTCGCCGCCATAGCACTTGGCGGTTACATTTTTACGCATGGCGCTGATGGTTTCGCGGGCAATGACGCGTGAACCGATCGCAGCCTGGAGTGGTACTTCAAAGAGATGGCGCCCGATTTCGGTCTTGAGCTTGCGGATGATGGCGCGGCCACGGCTTTCGGCCTTGGATTTGTGAACAATCAGGCTTAAGGCACCGATGGCCTGGCCGTTGACGAGAATATCCATACGTACCAGATCATCAGCTTTGAAGCCCAGAAAATTATAATCCAAGGTTCCGTAACCGCGGGTGGCGGTTTTCAACCGATCGAAAAAATCAAAAATAACTTCTGCCAACGGCAGGTCATATTCAAGAATCACACGTTGCGGGCCAATATATTCAGTCTTACGGTAAACGCCGCGGCGATCTTGGCAGAGCTTGGAAATATCCCCGATATTTTCTCCGGGAATAATGATATTGGCACGAATCATCGGCTCGCGAATTTCCTTGAGCTTGCTCGGATCAGGCAGTTCGGAGGCGCTGTCAATGGTTTTAACCGTATCGTCGTTGAGCACCACTTCATACGGCACCGTGGGAGCGGTTTGCACTACCTGCACTTTTTGTTCGCGTTCCAGTCGTTCCTGCACAATTTCCATGTGCAGCAACCCCAGAAATCCGCAACGAAAGCCAAAGCCCAACGCATCTGAATTTTCAGGCTCAAATGTGAACGAGGAATCATTTAGCCGCAGTCGCTCCAGGGCTTCCCGCAGTTGGGTGTATTGTGTATCCGGGCCGGGATAAAAATCACAGTAAACCATTTGTTTTGGGGGACGGTATCCGGCGAGCGGTTCTACCGCCGGGTTGTTGACATCCGTAACCGTATCGCCAATGGTAACATCGCCGAGAGCTTTGATGTTGGCGACAAAAAAACCGACTTCGCCGGCGGCCAAGGCAGGCACCGCTGTGGTCTTGGGCGCAAATTTTCCCATGGCAGTTATCTGATAAACACGTTGCTGACCCATCATGCGAATTTTCTGGCCCATGCTGATGCGGCCATTTATAACGCGGACGTAAACAATGACTCCGCGGTACTCATCATATTTGCTGTCAAAAATCAGGGCTTGCAGCGGCAGGTTGGCATCGCCTTTAGGCCCCGGCAACTTGAGGCAGATAGCCCGGAAAAGATCGTTGATTCCCAGCCCGCTTTTAGCGGAAATACGCACGCAGGAAAGAGCGTCTATACCCAGCACTTGCTCCATTTCTTCGGCCACTTCATCGGACCTGGCGCTGGGCAGATCAATTTTGTTTATCACGGGAATGATTTCCAGTCCCGCTTCAATGGCGGCGTAGGCATTGGCTACTGTTTGGGCCTGTACGCCCTGCGTGGCATCCACCACCAGCAAAGCCCCTTCGCAGGCCTGCAGGGCTTTGGCCACTTCATAGTGAAAATCGACATGGCCGGGGGTATCAATCAGGTTCAGCATGTAATCTTCCCCATCGAGTTGATACCGGACCGAAACCGCACTGGCCTTGATGGTAATGCCGCGTTCGCGCTCCAGGTCCATATCATCCAGGAATTGGGCCTGCATTTCGCGTTCGGTGATGGCTCCGGACCGTTCCAGAATCCGGTCCGCCAAGGTGGATTTACCATGGTCTATGTGAGCAATGATGCAAAAGTTACGTATTTTCATTGAAGATTCAACAGCCTTGCTTCGGGAAAAACCAAATGAATGATAACCGATTTTGCCCAATAGCGCAAGCGAAAGGGCGGCCAAGCCTGCCATCTTGCCATCTCAAGGCTCAGGTTTTGATGCCTTCGAGCATGACCACGGCCAGGGGAGTAAAAAGCAGCACCGGCAGCCAA
Organism: Planctomycetota bacterium; assembly: GCA_021790385.1. Classification (GTDB taxonomy): domain Bacteria; phylum Planctomycetota; class Phycisphaerae; order WQYP01; family WQYP01; genus JABEVA01. Next base: position 25,880 of record JAJYDW010000016.1, on the reverse strand, counting down.
GCTCCCACGATTGGCGAAACCGCCGTGCCAGCCAGTTGGAACAGTACAAACGTAGTGATAAAGCATATGCCGGTAACCATCGTGCATGCCAGCATATTTTTGATCAGTGCTGTGGGTTCACGGGTCAGTAGAAACGGTATGCCGATCAGCAGCATGAGCAAGTTGATAATCAACTGCGTGAATCGAGTGTACATGATCTTTTCCAGGGCATCGCGGGTGGAAGGGGGGCTGTCCATCATCAGACGGTCGATTTGAGCGGTGGAAAGATAATCGACAGTTTTCTTGGCGAAAATCAGTTTGAGTTGATGAGGATTCAGAGGGGTATAGTAGATCATCTGGTGTTCCGGTTGGGGGGTTTCATGTGGATCCAGACTTTTCAGATCATTAATTTGCGTCACATCGGTCATAAGCCAGCCACCGGGATGCGGCCCTTCACCAATATTGTTTTTCCATACCGCGCGGCGGGCGATAATTCTTGAAATGGGAAGTCCGGCCTTGTTGCGTTGGATAATTCGCACGTGTGTCAATGTTTCAGTCGCGGGATTGTAACGCGAGGCGAGGACCAGAGAATTATCGCTTTCCGGTATGAAGTAAATCGGTTGCGGATGCAGCGTGGCGGCATCCACTTCGCTGTGGGTGCGCAACAGCTTGTTTATATTATCCGGCATGAGCACTTCCTGGTCTAGAACTACCAGCATATTAAAACCGATAGCACAGATGATGATGGGCACGGCCACGCGATAAAGTGAAATGCCGCTGGCGAGCAATGCAGTAAGCTCCCGGTTGCGCGTCATGCGGAACATGGTAAAACCCGCTGCCAGCAGCGGAATGATGCCACAAACCTGTTGAAAAATCAGCAGCGTGCGAAACATGTAAAAGCTGGATATTGCCCCCACCAAATCTGTAAAAGACGACCAATTGCCGGCATGGGCCGCAGCCTGTGCGTGCGTAAACTGATCAAAATTGACGATCAAATCCAGGAGAATATAAAGTCCCACCACCACTGTAAAAGCCAGCAGGTAGTTAAACAGAAAATTGCGGACAATATAACGATCAATCAAACGCATCATACATCCAGTAACGGCAACGCAGCGGCACCAAGGCTATTTTCGCAGGAGCTTGCTGTAAACGATCAGGTTCAAAAGTAAAATAATGCCATTGCCCATCCAGATCACCCATAATCCGGGCATGGCGGATCCCGTGGTTCGCACCACCATGGTGCGACCGGTGGTAATCAGCAGAATAAGAATCATCGCCGGGAAAAAACCGACTACAAATACCGCCAGAGGGTTATGCCCTTGGAGCAAAATACCCAGCGCTGCTCCAAGCATGACCAGCACCAGGCACGAAAATGCAAATGAGCGCCGGCTTTGCACCTCAGATTCAATAACATGGTCGAGTTTGCTGATGTGTCGGGCGATCTGGGCTTTTAAGTTGGTTATTGCCTGAGACTCGGCCGCCCGCACCGGTGCCAGCCCGATGCGGGGTGTTGCGGAAACGGTGGCAAACTGCCGCGGAATGGCCAGTTCATTGAGTGCAATAGTGGCTGGTCCGGCATGGAACCCTTTGCCAATGGATGGGTTATTCATGCGCACGTTTCCCGATAGGGTGAGGGAACCGCTGATGGGATCAGTAGCGTTCCTGCCGCCATGGAGTGTAAGCGCGGCAAATTCCGCGGTGTAAATCACGGAAACCTGTTGATGCCTATAGACCCACACACGGATTGCTTTGTTGCCGCTGGCGGCCAGACAAAAAACATCAGACGGGTTCACAAATGCTGTCGGGGCATAAATCACAATATAATCGGTACGGGGATCTATGCGATTAAAGCGAAGAGCTTTTTCAGGGGAGTATTGCAGCAAATAGTTATGGCCCACGGCGGCAAATCGCTGCAGCCGGTCGAGATTGCTTTTGAGTGCGGCGATGGGCCTGAATTGGTAAGGATCCATGTGGAGCCGTTCTAACTTGGTGATGCTGAAAAACTTGGGGACATTTTGCAGCAACGATCCGATGACATAGGGTTGGCCATCAGCCGGCAGGTAACGCACCGTTCCTCGGAGTTGCCGGACACTATTGGGATCAAATGCGGTTCCATCATCCAATTGCACGGCAACATCCACCTGGTTGCTGGCCGGCACTTTATCAATGAGCACATTGGCGGCCTTGGCCAGCACTACCGCAGTCGGCTTGCCATTGGTCAATGTGGTGGCGGCCAGGCCGCGCAGTTGCAGAATGGTACGCCGCACACCTTGAGGCGGACGAAGCGCCTTAGGGACTGGAATGCGATAGGCCTGATTGGCATATACAACCATATCGCCCACCTGAAATGGTTCATGTTTGTCCAGATGATCCAGGAGAACAGAGGCTACATCGCTTTGAATGGCATGGGACGACTTTTGTAGAAAAATCGGTACCACAAAGTCAACAAAGGCCAGGTCAATCGCCGCTACCACCAGCCCCAGCACCAGCGCCGGCACCAGTAAAAATTGAAAGCTGATTCCACTGGCTCTAGCCCCGGTGATTTCATTGTCTGTACTTAACCTCCAATAGACCATGACTGCCGCAAAAAGGGCCGCCAGTGGGATGGAATAGGCCAGCATCGCTGGCATCAGGTCCATGAGTACGCGCATGAGCTGAATCAATGTCAGCCCCTGTTTGGTCAAAGGTTTAAAGGTGCCGCCAAACGCCAGAATGGTGGTAAGAACGCCGGTGGTCAGCACAAAAATGCGTCCCAGTTCGCGCAGAAAGTACCAATGCAGTGTTTTGATGATCATGATTATTAACCGAATGCCCTGGTTTCGAGAGACGCAACCATTTTGACCAGACCGCCCAATGCTTCATGTTCCAGCGGTTGAAACTTCCAGTCCCCGGGCCAATAACGTTGCATAATTGCCGCCAGTTCCGTCTGGCCGCCCATGGTATAAATTGGATTACAAATAGAATGGATCTTCGCCAGTCGTTCAAAACGATCCTGGCTGGTTTGCGCCAGCGCTGCGATTGCCGCTTGCAGCATGGCGCAACGATCTGTGGCCAAAGTCAGATTTTCAAATGCTGCTGCGCGGTTCTCCATGCTGGTGCGATCACCCGCCAAATATGGCTGAAAACTTACCGAAGCCATTGGCGTTGCGTCTGCCATGGGGTGGGAGGCAGGCGCTGCCGGCACCAGTTGCCGGCCGATCCGCATGGTGAGTTTGGAAAACGCTTTAGCCGAAAGATCCCGGAACATATTTTCGTGCAGCCATTTCATGGTGGATCCGCCGGCGGCAATGGTGCTTACCGCCAGCCAGCGCCGCGGCAGGTACTTACCAGGCCCCAGCGGTCTGGTAAGAATGTCGGGTGCGGGCTGGGGCGTCTTGAGGCACAAGGCCAACACATCGCTGGAACCGGCGCTGTGAACCATAGTACCAGGCTGGGCGGATGTGGCGGCCATGGCGGCACTGGTATCCACCAACGAAGCAAAAACCGGCGTATCGACAGGAATGCCCAGCCGCTCTGAAATCGGTGCCTGCGTCCGGCCCGCAACTTCATCAGAAAACAATATCTCTGGCAGTTGCGCCATTTTAATGCCCACCGCCTGGCATAACTCCGCGGACCATCCAGCCAGGCTTATGGCGTCGTACAATCCTATAAACGCCGCCTGTGAAGGGTCAATCGTCCACTTCCCCGTCAGGTGATGCACCAGCAACGTGGTGGGTTGTCCGATTCTGGCGATCTGTTTAAATCGTCCCGGTTCACGCTGTTTAATCCATAACAGCGATGTGGAGGCCATACCGCCGGGAAACGGCCGATTCCCCGTAATGTTTAAGTGCTTCTCCGCCCCAATTCGCGCTTCCAGCTCGCAGGCTTGTTGCAGGCTGCGCCGATCTTGGTGGGTAATGCAGCCGACGATCGGTTGACCTTGTTTATCCAGTGCCACCAATCCGGGGGAAAAAGTATCCAATGCAATGGCGTCAAGCTTTTTATGGGAGGCCATGGCTTTGCAAATGGCATTGTCAAATGCTTTCAGCAATCCGGTGGCGGGCACTTCCACTTTGCTGGACTGTAAAACACTCATCACAGGAATATGGGCGAAATCTTTAAGGTGGCCATTTTTGAAATAGCCCGCCTTGATCGAGGAAGAACCCACATCTATTGCCAGAATTCGCACGATGATTCCTTTTTAGCCGATGGTACCGTCATATTTCGCGATACATAGTCGGTCAGGACTTCAGCCATTGCAGTACCGCAGGTAGCATATCCGCACCCGATTGATGCGGTCCCGGCTCCAACCAGTGTATGCTGGAAAAGCGCTTCAGCCAGGTTCGCTGCAGCTTGGCCAAATGCCGCGTCTTTATTTTAATCGCTTCAGTGGCATCTTCCAGCGTACAGTTGCCGGAGAGATAATCGAGTATCTGCCGGTAGCCCACGGCGCTGGCCGCTTCGACCGAAAGAGTATTTTCGCCGGCCACCAGGGCCTGTACCTCCTCCACCAGCCCGGCGGTGATCATAGCCTTGACGCGCCGGTTGATCCGGCCATTTAAATCTTCCCGAGAACGCCGAATACCTATCCATAATGTGGAATCATCTCCCGGCCGGGCAGACCATTGCGTCTGCAATTCACTGATGGGGCGGCCCGTGGCATGAAAAACTTCCAGGGCACGAATGATGCGGCGCAGATCGTTGGGGTGTATTTTCTCCGCGGCAGCGGCATCTACCTCCTGCAATTCCCTATGTAGACTCACGGTGCCTTTCTGCTCGGCCCGCGTCTGTAACGCCGTGCGAAAGGCTGCATCCGACGCCGGTCCGGCAAACAATCCCTCCAACAAAGCTCGCAAATAAAGTACCGTTCCGGTGGACAGAATCAGCGGCTGGCGGCCACGGCGGTGCTCCTCCAGTATCGGCCCGGCGAGTTGCACAAATCGGGCGGCGGAAAATGTTTCCCAGGGGTCAGCCACATCAATCATCAGGTGCTTAATTCGCTGCCGCACCAGCCGATCCGGCTTGGCCGTGCCGATATCCATGCCCCGGTACACCTGCATGGAATCCACCGCCATAATCGTGGTGGGCTGGCTCCGGTCTATCGGCCAGGATTCCGCCAGCGCTTCGGCCAGCTCCGATTTCCCAGAGGCAGTGCAGCCGACGATAACAATGATGGGCATTTTCATAATCGATGGCATGATAACGGCTCGGCGGTCAATATGCAGCCTGGCCAAGATCGGTGCTGGCAGTAATCGGCCATCGCTGTAGTTTCGCTGCTGTACTTAACGGGAAATGTTGAGTATGATCCTGAAGCCCGAATGGTCGGCCCGAACAGGACTAATTTCAGGAGTTGTTTTGCATGCCGGAGCCAGTCATTACCTCTTCAAATGTTGCCGGACTCCGAGATGTGGTGGCTTTAAGTTCAGACATATGTTCCATCGAAAATGGAGTACTGACTTATCGGGGCATCACCATCGACGAAATGGCGAATCATGGCACCTTTGAGGAAGTAATCTACCTGCTGTGGCATGGCCGTCTGCCAAACCGGTCGGAACTGGCTGAATTCAAGGCCGGATTGGCCTCCCAGTCGCAGGTCCCCTCCGGGCTTCTGGCTCTGATGAAATCGTTTCCACGTCGTATTACACCCATGGAGGCATTGCGTACTGCCGCCAGCGCTATGGGCATGTTTGATCCGGAATCAGAAGATAACTCTCTGGCCGCCAATCATCGCAAAAGCATTCGTATTCTTGGCCAAATGGCGGGTATCGTCGCCGCCTACGATCGTATTCGCAACGACCGCGCACCGGTTGATCCGCGCCACGATCTGGGTTTGGCCGGCAATTTTTTGTTTATGTTGCGCGGTACTGCACCTGAACCGTTGGCTGTTAGGGCCTTGGATAAAGCTTACATTCTGCATGCGGATCACGAACTTAACGCCAGTACCTTTACCGCTCGCGTTTCCGCCGCCACGCTCACGGATATGCACTCGGCTATTACCGCTGCGATCTGTGCGCTTAAGGGGCCACTGCACGGCGGAGCCAATGAGCAAGTTATGAAAATGCTCAATGAAATCGGTACCGTAGCCGCAGCCGAACCATATATCCGCAACCGCCTGGCCGCCGGCGAAAAGATTATGGGATTTGGTCATGCGGTTTATAAGGACGGTGATCCACGGGCGAGACATCTGCGGGAGATGTCTCGCCAGCTTGGAACTTTGACCCGGCAGGAACAGTGGTACGAAATGTCTGTTAAAATAGAGCAGATTGTCGCCGCCACCAAAGGCCTTAAACCCAATGTCGACTTTTACAGTGCCTCAGTCTATCACTATCTCAGCATTCCTTCAGACCTTTTCACGCCGATCTTTGCGATCAGCCGCACCAGCGGCTGGATTGCCCACATTTTGGAACAGTATGCCCACAATAAACTCATTCGACCTCGGGCGGAATACATCGGGCTGCGCAATCAGCATTGGATTCCAATGGCAGAGCGGTAAAAAAATGGCTGGGGGGGGGCAGGCCTGTTTGCTTCGGCGACTGGCGAGGAGAGCTGGCTTGGATGGACAAATCATGAACGTATTGGTGGTTGGACCGCATCCGGATGATCAGGAACTGGCGATGGGTGGCACGATTATGCTTCTTCGCCAGGCCGGCCACCGTGTGATACTCCTGGATATGACCGATGGCGAGCCTACCCCGTTTGGATCGCCGGAGGTGCGATCACGGGAAGCTCAAGCTGCGGCGACCACATTGGGCGTCTCCCGGCAGCAGGCTGGATTTAAAAATCGTCAAGTCGCTCATTCGCTGGAGGCTCGCCATCGAGTCGCAGCCATCTATCGGCAGCACCGGCCAGATGTTCTTTTTATTCCCTATTCTCACGATGCCCACCCGGATCATCTGGCCGTCACTCGCATTTGTGAAGATGCCCGATTTGACGCTAAACTTACACGCAGTGATATTCCCGGCGAGCCGTTTTATCCACCGCGGCTGATTTATTATTTCTGCACCCATCTACGAATCAATTTTCCGGCCCGCTTTTGCGTGGATATTTCGGCGGTGATAGACGCTAAAATTGCCGCGTTGTCTTGTTATCAATCGCAATTTTTTACCGGACGTGACGCCGCCCACGCCGGCGAAACCATTGCGTATGTTCGGCAGATTGCGGCGTATTTCGGCGGCACTATTCGTCGGCCCTATGCCGAACCGTTTTACGTGGAGGAAATGCTCGGCCTGACGGGATTGGAGCAATTGGTGCTCTAATAAACGAGATACCGCAGCTGCGGATATGGTGAATGTCGCAGTAAAACAAGGCATGAAATTTCAAGATGAACACGCTATGATGTCGAAGTTCTTACGTGGAGTCTAAGGCCCATGGCTACTGAAAATGAACTCGTTCCTGTGGAATCATCGCCCGTTGAACCGGCGATCATACGCTCGACCCGCCCGCGCATACACAAGTTTCTGGAGGCGGTTACCAAGCTCGAAGGCAGCGATTTGCACCTGAAAGCGGATGCGGTACCGCGCATCCGCAAAGGTGGCAAACTCATGCAGACCACCCACATGGCCCTGACCAATGCGGAAATTGAGGCCATGGTGGATGAAATTCTTACTCCAGAACAGCGTGTAGACCTGAGACATCTGGGGGCTTTGGATATTGCCCATGCCGTCACGCTTACCGAACGCTTCCGCATGAACATTTTCCGTCAACGCGGCAATATCAGCGTGGCCGCCCGGCGGATCAATCCAAAGATTCCCAACTTCGCCCAATTGCATCTGCCGGCAATTTTTGAAAAAATTGCGGATCAGGAACAGGGTTTAGTGCTCCTGGCGGGCATCACCGGCAGTGGGAAAAGCACCACTATCGCGGCGATGCTCGAACAGGTCAATGAGCGACGATCTTGCCATGTCGTAACCGTCGAGGATCCGATTGAATACCTGTATGTTGACAAAAAAGCCTTTATCAATCAGCGTGAGATTGGCCTTGATGTCGAAAGCTATGATCTGGCCATTCGCTCCCTGATGCGTGAAGACCCGGATGTGATTCTCATTGGTGAAATGCGCGATCGCCATACCTTTCAAGCCGGCGTGCAGGCTGCGGAAACCGGCCATATGGTTTATTCCACAATTCATGCGGGCAGTGCCAGTGGGGCTATCACCAGAATTCTCGAATTGTTTCCGCCGGATATGCATGTGAACATTCGCCAGGCACTGGCCACCAACCTGAAAGCCATTGTATTTCAAAAGTTAGTGCCTTCACTGAAAACAGGTGTTGATCGCGTCCCGGTCGTGGAATTGTTATTAAATTCTCCTTCCGTGAAAAAATACATTCTGGAAGGTCGGGAGAATGAACTCATCTCGGTCATTCGCCAGGAACGATCCGCCGGAATGATAGACTTTAACGACAATCTGGTGGAACTCATTGAAAGTCACACCATAGCGCCGAAAGAAGCATACATTGTTTCCCCCAATCCGGACGAACTGCGCATGCGCATGAAAGGCATTAAAACATCTGTCTAATCAGTTGCGGAGGGAACGGCTGAAGTTTGCAGTAATGATGGTTGTCCAAAGGGTGGGAACATTTCTTTCGACGTCCAGAAAGCGAACCGTTTGCGTATGATCAAACCTGTCGAAATTTATAGCCACATCCTAATTATAATTTTCTTCATTTCAGGTCTGTAAATTAAAAAATAGCCATTATCTTTTAATTTGTCTGGTTGCATTTTATGTTTGTTTAATCGGTTGTTCTCCTGTGTGACCATCGCACGACCAGATGGGCCATACCGCTTTTATTTCAGCCATGGCGAAAACTGCGCCAGATCGCTATCTTGGCCAGACCGAGCCCGGGGTTTCGCGATATACGTGTACATATATGTTATACTATTAAAATGCTGTTAATGTGTGTGAAACATATACGTTCAAGTGGAGTCATAAATGGGGGCTGGACACGATTCTTTGGGTAGCAATATGAGTTCATAACTTGCCTAAAAATAGCCAAAATCGAGCTTAGCTACAGCCTGATTCTGGTACGGTATTGTCGGTAAATCGCCATCATCACATCTGGGGGAGCGGCTGCGTGGGTTCTGCGGCAATCTGCAGTCGAGGGGAGATTTTGCCATGTGGCTGGTGCTGTTACGTAATTCCAAGCTGGGACTCATAGCCTCTTTTGTTTAGGGCAGCATGCGGTATAATTTACCCGGTCGGATAATTGGGGAAACTTTCTGTGCCAGCAAAACAAACTCATACCGCAGCCTCCGTTGACAAACTGCTTAAACAATATGCCAATGAAACCGATAATTTTCTGGACCGTTGGCTCAAATCTATGCCGTCGATGCCGCCGCAACTTGGCCAGGCCATCCGCTACAGCCTGCTGGGGCCGGGCAAACGCATTCGGCCGGCTTTGGCCATGATGGCCAGCCGCGCGGTGGGGGGGGCAGCCCGAGCAGCACTGCCGACGGCCGCGGCGCTGGAACTCATTCACTGTTTTTCACTTGTGCATGATGACCTGCCAGCCATGGATAATGATGATCTGCGCCGCGGTCGGCCTACCAATCATAAAGTCTTCGGCGAAGGCTTGGCTATTTTGGCCGGGGATGCCATGAATACCCTGGCGTTTGAATTGCTGGTGCGAGAAGTTCGTGATTCCAAACTTGCCGCGCAGTTGGTTGGTGAATTGGCGGTGGCCACCGGCCCGTGCGGCATGATCGGCGGCCAGGTATTGGATACCTGCCACCCCGCGGAAAAGCACACTCCAACCTCGGCCCAGGCCGGCCTTAAAAAGCTGCAGACGATTCATCGGATGAAAACCGGCGCTCTTATTACGGCCGCCTGCCGAATGGGTGCCTTGGCCGGCAAGGCTTCGCCGCGTCAGTTGGTCTTGATGCAGGAGCTTGGCCAGGCCATTGGCCTGGCGTTTCAAATTGTGGATGATCTGCTGGACGTTACGGCATCTGAGAGTCAACTGGGCAAACGGGCCGGCAAGGATGCCAAATTGGGCAAAATGACCTATCCAGGTTTCCTGGGCCTGGAAAAAACCCGGCAGCATCTGGCCAAGCAGCAGGCCATAGCTGAAAACATTGTGGCCAAACTTGGCACCAAAGCGAATAGCCTTCGTGATTTGGTACATTTTCTAGCCGCACGCGGCCGTTAAACTGAACTGATTTTCGCCGCCGAAGCCCTAGAATCGCGGGTGTGCTGGCCCGCCGTGGCTGTGAAAACCATGTTTACAGAAATGTTTGATTGTTCCCGTAGGCCGCCGGTGTTCTCCGTGCCATAATTTCTGGCCACACTCGGCGATTTCGGCCGCGGCCGCGGGTTGCTTGAAAGCCCTGCAAAACCAACTAGAATGTATTTTTACGGGCACCAGTAGCTCAGTTGGTAGAGCAGCTGACTCTTAATCAGCGGGTCCTAGGTTCGAGCCCTAGCTGGTGCAGTTTGAAATAGTGCTTGATTATGTTTTCTGCCGGTAGCGCCGGCAACGCACAGTAGCGCGTGGTGCAGGCCAAACGTATCAAGATCGACAGGATGACCCACTTGTGGCACCACTTCCAGACGGTCAGACTGTGACTGGAACGCACCGCATCGCGATGTTTGGCCTTGTCGTAAACCTTCGCTTCATGATGCTGGGCCATCGTGTCGTCGCCAGCCACCAGCACCGGATGATCTTCGGGAATCCAGGGGAGTATCGCCGACACCAAGGCCTGGCCCAGTGGCCAGAGCTACCACGAGCCGCGACTGAATACACGCTGTTAACGGCTGTAATGTCCTTGGGCTAACGACCGCACCGTCCACAACACATGGATGATCGTACGCTGGCCCATGGCCAAAATCGCTCCGACCAAAAGCACCCGTGCCCGCAGGAAAGTTGGTCGGTTAAATGCTATAGAGAAGGTCGAGATCAGCGGCGCGGCCGCTTTGAGCATCGTGAATATATCGGAAACCTTTCCGATTCGCCGCGTCAAGAACAGCGAATGTACTGGGGAGTCCGATGTTTTGGTAGCATTATGAGTTCATAAGATGCCTGAAAAATGGCCAAAGTCGAGCTTAGTCTGAAAAAAATGCTTGCATGTGTGATAGTGTAGGGTATGATACAGTCAAGTTGGGTTTTCGTCGAGTTTCTGCGCCGTGACCGCAACTGCCAGGACGACAAGACAAATCAGTGGTGCGCGGCAGGTGAAAAGTATAAGGGGTTGAACATGGAAAGTCATTTTCCGCGCTGTGTACATTGTGCCGGTACGCTTTCCATTGGTGGCGGCGTTGTGGGCACTATCAAGGCGTTTCTCAAGAAGGAAGTTACATGCGCTGGATGCGGCAAGTCGATGCAGAGTGCCGATGCCCAGGTGATGGGCGAAACTTTTGCGGCTGCGGTCAAGGGACTGCATGATTCGCTCAAGCAGGAGCTTGCCCATGTGCCGATGCTGACCTTAACTCAGGCACAAGCAGCACTGGATGCGGAGCCAGCTACGTGTTCGATGCATAAGATTCATGGAGATGAAGAGCTGAGCTGCGCGGTGGTGAAGGTATTTCGCATGGCTTTGCGGCATGAAGCCATCGGCAATCAGGGCGTTATTACAACAAGTCTGCTGGCAGGCCCGGCGAATTCGCAGGTTATTAAAATTCATGCGCCGGGTTTGGGCCAAGAAGTGTCACCGACCACCTTGCTGGTTGCCAAAGTGGGTCCGCAGGATTTTATGGTTCTCCAACGCGGTGGTCAGGCGGTTCGGCCGAAGATGGCGGCTCATCCAACACTCAAACATGACCATGACAACCATACTGGTGCCAACATGGCACCGGCGTGAGGGCGATTTCCCAATGTCATTTAGCCATCCTGACCTGATCCGCCCAGAGCGAGCGGATGATTCGTTGTATCCACTGTGGTGGATGGAAGAGCCTGAACGTCTTTTAAGCTGCGTTCGATGGCCCGGGTTCGTACAGCAGCCTGATCGACGGTATTGGCGGCTTCGTCGAGTTTCTTTTTAACCTTGTCGAGCAATTCGCCGTACAGATTAAACTCGGTTTTGACCTTGGAAAGAAGCAACCAGACTTCGCTGGAGCGTTTTTGAATGGCCAGCGTCTGAAACCCCATCTGCAGACTGGTGAGAATGGACCAGAGTGTGGTAGGGCCGGCGATGGTAACTTTGTATTTTCTGCGGAGCTTATCAATCAGGCCATCCTGGCGGATGACCTGGGCAAAGAGGCTTTCGGTGGGTAAAAACAGGATGGCAAAATCAGTGGTGATGGGGGGAGCGATATATTTTTTACAGATGGATGCGGCACAGTTTTCTACGGATTGTTCCAGTTGTTTGGCGGCGGCGGCGATGGCGGAAATATCTCCGGTTTCCTGAGCAGTTACCAATCGCTGAAAATCTTCCATGGGGAATTTGGCATCGATAGGGAGTAAAACTGGCTGTGGGGAATCGGCATCATGGCCAGGGAGTTTGATGACCGCATCCACGCGGTTGTCGCCTTTGATGTTGGCCTGAGCCTGAAATTGGGCGGGGTCCAGAGCGTCTTCAAGCAGGGCGAGGAGCTGGACTTCGCCGAGGCTGCCGCGGGTTTTGACGTTGGTGAGCACTTTTTTAAGATCGCCGACGCCAGCGGCCAGGGATTGCATTTCACCGAGGCCCTTGTGGACCTGTTCGAGGCGTTCACTGACGATTTTGAAGGATTCGCCGAGGCGTTTTTCCAGAGTGCCCTGGAGTTTTTCGTCGACGGTGATGCGCATTTGCTCCAGGTTTTTATTGTTGTCGGTCTGAATGAGCTTTAGGCGATCTTCAATCTGAGTGCGCACGGTGTCCAGGCGCTTCTCGACGGTTTCACGGACGGAATCGAGTCGCTGCATGTTCGTTTGGGTGAGGTGCGCCAACTGGGAATTGAGGGAATCGCCGACGCCCTTGAGTGCTGCAGCGAGTTCTTCGCGTCCCTGGCGGCTGATTTGGGCGGATTCAGTGCGAGCCTGGGCCATTTCATCCCGTACGAGGCGATCGAGACGGTCGATATTTTTCTGGAGGTTTTCGAGCTGGCCGGCATGGGTGGCGGTATCAACGGATTGTCGATGGCGCAGGGTCAGGCCGGCCAGCAGGCTGCCGACGGCCAGGATAATCAGCAAACCCAGTAAGAAAAGAGTAACAATTGGCATGGGCACATTCCGGAATTAACTACATCTTGGGTGGTTATTGTAATCTATTTGTCGGCGACGGGTATGTCTTTGGATGGTAGATGCGGTCAAGTGGGTAACGTTCAGGAACCTGGAGCCTGTCTTAATCATCTAAGTAAGCATGGGATCACCACACCACGGTGACGTTAACGGCTGGGGCGAGTATGGTACCGGAATGACCGTGTGCTGATGGTGCGGGTTTTATTCAGGATTGGGAATTGCTATGAAATCAAAAATTATGGGGTATTTGCCGGGTTTGTTATTGTTGGCTGCAGCGGCCTGTGGCTCGCCGGCGCGGGGGCAGGGTGGATTGGCAGTGGGAAGTAAAAAGGGGCGACCGGCGAATTTATCACATACGCTGCGGCTATTTGAGCAGGGAATGAAGGGTTTGAGTTCACAGAAGTATGGTACACGGCAAGCGGGCAGCTCGGATATTCGACAAGCCATAGCAATACTGGTAGTCCGCATGATGCAGGCAGGCGGCCCGGAGCGCAAGGCTCGGGTGGAACATCTGCTGGAATACCAGGGCGATTTAACACGCTGGGCGCGGTCGCTATTGCATTTGCCGATTAAAAAGCGAATGGCGCTATTGCAATGGGGCCTGAATCCGAAACTTTTGCCGCTGGTGGCTGGGGCGTATTCGCATAATTTGCAGCGTCAAGCCGAGGTGGCACATCCGTTGGCGAAAATACCTGGGTCCTACACCAATTGGCTTCTGGAGCGTTTGCTCAAGAATTCGCATCGACTGGTGTACATTACGGCGATGGATGCGGTATGGAATCGCAAGCCTACGGAGGCCATGGTGAAAACTTTGTGGCGGAGGGCGGTGTTGATGGGGATGACGCCGTATTTTCAGCAGAATCGGCAGTACACGGTGATGTTTCATGGCCAGCGTGTTTTGATTCAAGACTTTAACCAGAATTACTGGGTGCAACTGCAAGATGGCACCTTGGCCGCACAGGAACTGGCCCACTGGAAGCCGCCACAACTTAGCATTTTGGTTCGTCAGTATCTGGCCCAGGTGTGCCGCATGCCGCAGATGCAATCCGTGTTAAGCCAACCCAACGGAGTGCAGGCCAAAAATTTTGCCATTCTGGCCAAAGGGCTTAAGCGATCGATGGTGGCACCATATTTATTGTACCTGCTAAAACGACCCATGACGATCAATATGAATTTTAATTTTAACAACACGATGGTGCATCTATCGAATCGGACATTGCCTTTGCTGATGCTGGTGAAGATGGCAGGGTTATCGCCGGCAAAATATCATTTCTCTAAAATTATACCATTTGGCGGGGTGTGGGGTTTGGGCACCATAGCCCAGGAGAATGAGGACATAAAAAAAATCACGGCCTGGTATGCCAAACATGGGATCAAGCCGGTGAACCTCGCCCACCCAGCAGCCTCTAAACCCAGTGGTCAAGTCGGCGGCGGTGCTGGGGGAAATGTCGGTGGAGGTGGGGTGAAACCTGCGCCCAGGCCCGGCATCTGGCCTAAACCTGGACTGATCCAAATACCGCTCATTCAAAGGGGCGGCCCCCTTCGCATGGGATTAAAAGTGGCCCCATCTTCAGCCCGTTGAACCCATGGCCGCATCGGTCTATCATGGATTAAGAAAGGATGGTCGATGAGTTCACCGGCCAAGGTGTTGCCATGATGGAATCCCCCATGCCGTCGTCCCGGCTGTATGTGGACAATGCGGCCACGAGCTTCCCTAAGCCGCCGCAGGTGCTTCAGGCAATGATAAATTATGCCCAGGCTATCGGGGCTTCGGCAGGACGAGGAGCTTATGCGGAAGCGTGGGAATCAGGCCGGGTGATTGGTGCGTGCCGGGAGCGGATCAACAGGCTTTTTCATGGGGAAGATGCGAATCATTTTATATTCACGCTGAATTGTTCGGACGGGCTGAACATGGTGATTCATGGGTTGTTGCGGCCCGGGGATCATGCAATTTCCACTGCGATGGACCATAACAGTGTGCTAAGGCCGTTAAATGAACTGGCCACTGACGGGCGAATTACCCGCAGCATTGTGCAAGTGGATGCAGGTACGGGCTTGGTGGATCCGCAAGATATTCGCCGTGCGATAACGGCCCAGACACGTCTGATTGTAGTTGCCCACGCGAGCAACGTAAGTGGAAGCTTTCAGAACATCAGGGAGATCGGACGGATTGCGCGGGAGGCGGGCGCGGCGTTTCTGGTGGATGCAGCCCAGAGTGCGGGGCACGTACCCATTGACGTACAGCAGGACGGCATTGATTTTCTGGCGGTGCCGGGGCATAAGGGGCTGTTGGGGCCGCTGGGTACGGGGGTTTTATACATTCGTCCGGGAATGGAGAAAAAGCTGCGAACGGTGCGGCAGGGGGGGACGGGCAGCGTGAGTGAAAGTGATTTTCAGCCGGAATTTATGCCGGACCGTTTTGAACCGGGTTCGCACAACGCCATTGGAATAGCGGGACTATCGGAGGGGGTGGCGTGGGTGTTGGAACAAACGGTGGAAAAACTCCGTGCCCATGAAGAATCTTTGTGCGCTGCGTTTATGGAGGCTGCAGCGGGCATTGAAGGGTTGACCTTTCTGGGGCCGCGGCAGATAGCCCAGCGCGTAGGGGTGTTTAGCGTGCGTGTGGACGGGTGGGAACCGTTGGCGTTGGCGGCAGAGCTGGAACATGAATTTAACATTCTGACCCGGCCTGGACTGCACTGTGCCCCGCTGGCGCACCGGACTTTTGGCACGCATTTGCCAGCGGTGGCCGGTAAGCCGACAAGCGTGGGGACTACGCGGCTGAGTTTTGGTCCATTTTTGACTCGGTCGGAAATCAACCGCTGTGTGGCGGCGCTGGAGACCATCGCTGCGCGAGCTGGAAAATTGGCTCAGAGCGTGTGAAAGGGGACAAGTTTTTTTTGAAAATATGCCGGATTTGGCGTTCCACGCATCGTGGCCAGCACAAAAAACGCATGGCAGGCGATGCTCGAGCCACTGATGGCTGTTCCTGGAAGTTTGGCTACAGAGCCTGCATCGGCTATGGTAGGGGCATCTTGGGCGGTTAGCTCAGTTGGTTAGAGCGCCGTGTTTACACCGCGGATGTCGTGGGTTCGAGTCCCTCACCGCCCATAATATCAATATATTCAACAGTGCATATTAGTGCATTGTTGTGAATTACGGGCCCTTTTGGCATGTCGCCTTTTTGGTGTTCACGCTCGTGCGCGGTTATTCCCGCAAGGTCTACTGCGCTTTTTACTGTGCCTGGTTCACGGCTAATGGCGCGTTGAAAGCTCCCGTCTCGGTCGGTGCTCATGGCATAATGCCGGGCCGCCAGCGTGGGCACCGGGTTGATTGTAGCAAGTGCATTACCGCGGAAAGGCCGGTAAATCAACGACTTTCGCTCCTCATGGGGGGGGGGAAGTCAGGTTAGGCTGGAACATCCGATGCTCCGCGGGAACGCATGATCGAGAACATATCCAGCAATTGCTCAAGTCGCTGGAAAAGTTCCATCCCCGCCTGTTGCCTGTGGTATCCCAAAAGGTGTAGCCGATTACGGGTGGGTTTTCGTTTCGGTCAGAAGCCGCGTGAGAAATCGGTGGCCGTCGCGCAACTTTTGTTTTAATGGTCGCGTGGAAAAATCTTCGAGCGTCAACCAGCCGCGGTAATTCATCCGGCGCAAGGCGGCGATAACCTGTGGCCAGTTTACCTGGCCCTTATCCAAGGGGGCGAGTTGCCATTGCCAATGTTTATGGCGGGTGGGGTGTTCTTTCCAATCCAGGTTGGTCCAGGCCCACTGCAGATTTTTCACATGTACGTGGTCAAGGTAATCGCCAAGTATCTCCACGCTCAGCGGCCAGGGTTCTCCGCCTTCCACTACCATATTGCCGGGGTCGAAAATGATACCGGCCACGGCGGGTTCAAACTGGGAGATGAAGCGCTGCGCCAAGCTGGGGCTGGGCAGCAGAAAGCCAAAATGAATTTCCAGTACCAGTCTGATCTTGTAAGATCGGGCGATGTGCAAGGCACCGGCAAGATCTTCGCCGCACCGTTTTACTTGCGCGCCATAGTTTTTGCCGGGATCGTATGCGCGCAGACCGATGCGCAAAGCTGGAGCATGAAAGCTGGCGCTGATGTCCAACAGGCGTTGTACGGCGTCTAAGTCGTGGGCCACGGCGCTGGAGGCGACCGCCACAGTCTTTAGTCCGTAATCGCGGCCAAGACGCGAAAGACGCTGGGCATCGCGCTCAGCCATGGCGGGCGTGAGTGCGTAGCTGTCAGCGATTCCCCATTCGATTCCACGATAGCCGGCTGCCGCGATTTGTTCGATGTATTGATCGGGAGGCAGTTTACGTCCGGTGCCGTCAAAAACGCGGCCTTCCACCATCATTGCGGTAAAAACGCCCAATTTCATGGCTCTGAACTCCTGTCAATTCTCGTGGCCGCCGAGCGTCCACTCGGACCGGCGTGTTACCCGTCAATCGTTAGCGCTCGGCCACTCAAAGCTGAAGCATAGATGGCATCGGTAATTTGGGCTATGGTGAGAGCTTGTTCCAGACCGGTTTGTGGCGGTCGCTGGTCGCCAATAGCGGCGACGAAATCTTGCAGCGGTCCATCCGCGAGAATCTGGTCGTCCTGGTTCGATTCCGCCGCGGACGCCGTCCAAAGAACCTCCGAAACAACGCCCCGCTGCGGATCGGCGTGGTAGTGCGTGAGCGAATATGGTCCGGCGATGCGACACATGTTGATCCTCAGAGAGCCTTGCGATCCGATAATTTCCCAAGTGTGTTCGCTCGGAGCTGCGAGAAATTCTCCGCGTTCCAAGGCGATGCAGCGGTCCTGATGGCACCGTATCAGGGCGGAGACATGGCTTTCCGCATCAGAGCCGGGTGCCACGTGCGCCGATAAATCCCGCGCGATGCGCCAGGTCTGGGCCAATACCTCCGCCGGCCTAAATGACCACCCGGTGATGCCCAACAGAAAATCGAGATCGTAGCTGCCCCAGTTAACCAAGATGCCGCCGCCATTGATTTGACGATTCACCCGCCAAGGCGGCGGGGAACTGGCGGGCGGAGCGCCTACCGCTTGAACGGCCCGGCAGCGCAACATTCTCAGATCCCCCAAGGCCCCGTCGATCAAAAACCGCGTTGCTTTCCGGGCGGCATTTGTGAACCGGTAGCGTGACGAGCCGCAGGCGCACGTCAGTTTCCCTTTGGCCGCGAGCATGGACCTAACTTCGCTGGCATTCATTGCCGCGGGTTTTTCCAGCAACACGTGTTTACCGGCACGGAAAGCGGCCAAGGCCAATTCGGCCCGGCCGGCGGTGGGAATTGCCAATACGACCGCATCAATATCCGCGTTATTCATGATCGCACTGGCCTGGGAGCCACTGACGCGCACGTTAAATTCCTCCGCCGTGGCTTTCGCCCGAAGACAATCCGCATCGACCACTGCCGCGATTTCAACATCGCTTAAGCGCTGGGCGGCGCGTAAATGCTGGTGCCCTATGAACCCGCAACCAAGTACACCAAGTCGAATACTAGACATATATGGCCCCCGTTATTAGGTACCGTCGCCACCATTACAAATACTCCACCGCACGCCGCAACGCCGGCTGAATCTCCGCCTGATTGAGCGTGAGCAAATTCTTGAACAGGCGGCGTGCCGTCGGCGAAAATTGTTTGATCGGATACGCCAGCAGCGCCGCGGCCAGCAGCTTGGGATCCTCAGTCACCATCGCGTCGCCCAGCATGGTCTGATGATCGGCGATTCCGGCCAACATGCCATGCATGACCGTAGGCACGTGATAGTGCCCCGCCGGCCGAACCGCCCCCTTTTCCATTATTTGCGAGTACTCCAACACGGTTCGGTCGCTGAAGCCCTCCACCGCCCCCGCATTGAGTCGGCTGGTAACAATGGGAATCGTCTGGCCGGCACGCCCGCGCATCATTTCCACAAAGGCGCTACGCTTGCTGCGCGCCGCCCAGTCTAAGCTCGAAGTATGGCCGGCCGAATTCCAAAATCGCGGCCCCAGATTTTGTTTTAGCAGCAGCTCAAACTGCACCTGTGCCGCGGCTCGATCCCGGGCGAGTCGCGCCAGCCGCCGGTTAATCTCCGCCAGCCGCGGAGCTTGTTTCCGACCCAACTGGTGCTGCACACATTCATCGTAGTGCATATGCTCCATGCCATCGCCTTCCGTGGAAAAAATCAGCACGCCCAGTTCCCGATAATACCGCGCCAACAGTTCGATGCCGCGGGCAATACGCTGATTCACGGCGGCCCCGCGATACGCCTGCATATGACACATTTTCCATCCGCGGCGCAGCCGGCGA
The DNA here is from genome assembly GCA_021790385.1 of Planctomycetota bacterium. Taxonomy (GTDB): domain Bacteria; phylum Planctomycetota; class Phycisphaerae; order WQYP01; family WQYP01; genus JABEVA01. The sequence goes on along the minus strand of JAJYDW010000016.1, from coordinate 6,462 downwards.
TCCAGGGATGTAAAGAGATCCCGGCCGCGATACGTGCCTTTTACTATAAAACTGAGATGATTAATGCCCGCCGTTTCCACCGAAACTTCGTTACTTTGCTCATCTCGTCCAAAAATTCGCGCTAAATCCCACTCATGATTGGTATAGCCTTCGCATATTCCAAACGCCTGAATTTTTGTGTGATTGTTAATCATGCCGCTGAGCACCGCGATCGGATTAGCAAAATCCACCAGCCAGGCTCCAGGACATTGCCGCTCCATCTTTGCCGCAATATTCAGCAGCAAGGTGCCGGTTTTTAACGCCAGCATGGCGCCATTGGGCGAGACATTGTCCGATGAAAGAAACCCGTGCTCATAGCTGATTTTGTGTCCGAGGTGAAATGTTCGTTGCGAACCTCCCATCAGCACAACCCCCACCATATCAATTCCGTCCACCGCGTCTTCCAAGCTCGTCGGACAAGTTATGCGGCAGTTCACCGCCGCGTATTCCGGCGTTTTAGCCACCATCCGCGCCACGGCCTGTGCGCGCGGCATATTCAAGTCAAACAGGCGAATTTCACCGTCCGTAAAAAGCTCCGGATATGCCAGCGCTTCCCGCAGGACGCCCACCAGCCGAAACGCTCCACCGCCAACAAACGCAACTTTCATAGTGGTCAATCCTTTTGCTATTTCCACTGCCGGTTGTCCAACCACTGCGTGCCCGGCTGTGCTATCGGGGGGGGGCCATCTTGGCCGCCGCGGCTCTCTGGAAGCCCGCGCCCTGAAACCCCTGCGTTCCTCCGCGTTTCCTGCGGGTCACGTCCTTAGCTGCCTTTGGCTGGATGGGCCGCGCTGGCGCCAGCCGGTGTGCTGCTCAATTTTACAGCGGTAAATTGCGCCTCCGCCCCGGTCTTGTCCGAGGTACCTCGCTTGGCCAGCGAAAGCTCAATGGTTAAATCTCCGGAAACATTTTTTCCGGTGGTCACGCTGGTGGATAGTATCACACCCGGGCTGCTGACCACCACTCTGGCCTTGTCTAACAGCCGGCCTTTACAGGTTTGGGTTTTGGTATCCGCATCGGCCTTGGTATTAACCAACGCAATTTGGCCGGTGCTGCCCACACCCCATCGGCCGGGATTCTCCCGTACTAAAACGCTTAACGTGTAATGCCGGTTCGGCAGCAGCGTGCCCACATCCTGATAAATCACCGTGCCGACATAATCCGTGTATGCGGCATATTGTGTCGGCGTGCCGCCGTTGTTGTGAATGCCGGCCGAAGCGTATCTACCGGTGGACCCGATGCCCCAATTAGGAATAATTTTGTCTTTACCAGGCGCTGCCGCTCGACTGCTAACGTAATGTCCTGGCGCCACGCCAGGGTTGACGAAGTCCGGGTTTTTTACAGGCACGTTGCCAGCCAGGGCCAAAGCGTTGGTTGTCGCAACAGCCGCCAGCCCCAGCAGCACCGGCGCCAAAATCCTGGCGGTACGCCACAACTGGCCATTTCCGTCTCCCACCCCCACTGGCCGACACGTTACTCCACAACCACGCCACGGCCGGACAGTAATTTCCTGATCAATTCGCATTGAAACCCCTTTCGCATTGATACACCCTTTTGCCACGCCCCACAAACCCGAACCAAGCCTGTTAAGCGCCTCCGACCAACACCATCACAAATAAGGTGAGCGTCAGTTTGCGTATCATGGCTGCCCCTTTTCATAACGCCAATACTTCAATGCAAACCGGTGCCCGCAACGGTAAAGCGTACCCATCGGCCAGGCCGGCTCTTATACCAAAAGCCCACTTTGCCCGCCGCCAAGTCAATCATTCGTACGCTTCCCGCTTCGGCTACGCGCACACGCCGCACCGTCGGGGGTACCGTAACACGCCACAAAACCTCGTGCTCGCCAATTTGCATACCTGTGGCAATTAGGCTGCTATTCCAGGCCACAGGTGCCAAAGTTACCGCCCGCCTCGGTTGGTTGCCGAATTTTTCATTGAGCCTGGCCAGCAGACGATTGACCAGCATATCCTGGGCGTTATTGGCCCAATGGGCGGGGTTTTGGGTCTTGAGCCACGGACGGGGGTCAAAGAGCAGAAAATCAGCCACTCCACTCAGCGCTACGTGGTAGATCAACTCGTTGTAATAAATGCTGTGCCGCAACCCGTAGTAGTCGCTGTGCCCGAAATTCTTGGCCGCAATCCACGGCAGTTCCGGGAGATCGCTGGACCGGCAAGCCGCCCGAATCCGGTTGACTTCCCACCGCAACACAGCAAATGGCTCTCGACCATAAGGTTTGCCGCCTTTGCCCAACTGTTGCTGGGCCAGTTGATTATAACAGCCGTAAAGCTGCATGCTACAGGCGGTACCAAAATAGGAATGTTGATAATTTGGGTGGCCACTTCCACTCGGTGCCCAGGCGGAATTGCGGCGCGTCATAATATAATCACTGTAATTACAAGCCTTGACATCCGGATAGTATTGTCTAGCTGCGGCAAACACGCTGTTATTAAGGCCGGTATCCACCGCTTGTTTCATCAGGGCATTCCAGATGAGGTAATGGTTACTGGTAGTGTATTGCTCGATGCTGGCAAAATCGCCAAAGCCCAACTGCCGGGCCAACGCCTTGCTGCGCGGATCCCGCCGAATGGCACGGATTGCCGCTGGGGTCAACTGCCAATTGCTTATTCCGTAACCTCCCTCAAAATCCAAAATGAGGTAGTCCATGCGTCCACCATCATTTTTGTAGCGGCGAAAGCAGCGCAGGGCCGCCCGCTTAAGCCGCGATGTTCCGTGCGAAACCCATGGGCTTACGTAGCGGGTCAATTTCCCATTTGGGCGGCGCGCCGCATCACGCGGATCCTTAAGAAAATGGTGATAAACGCCGTGCAGCCGCCAGATGAATACCGCCGCATCGCCCGCCGGCTCTTGCCGGCTTGCCCGCGCCGCCGCTGCCAAACTGCGATTCGGCCGCGAAATCCAGATCATCGGGGTGATGTTGGCCGCGACTTTCGGTGTTTTTGACCAGGCAAAGGCGTGGATCGGGCCGCGAAGAACTGCGGCATTGGATAACTTCGCCAAGCCCGGAGCCCTGCGGTGTGTGGTTTCGGCTCTGACGGCTACCGACTGACCGGGCTTTGGCACTGCCGCCTGATGGCAAGCCGTGGTGCCAAAGCAAAAGGCCAAGGTCAGGCCGACGGTAATGCCTCTCGCTACGGTCGACGACAGCCACAACCGATCAGCATTGGCCCCTGGCCCCCGACATTGCCCGTTAAATACAATGCTCCGGTGGGACTCCATTTGCGATCCTTTCACGAAACCAAACTATCAATAATTATGCCAGAAGTTGCTGCTGGCCATGTTGGTGTAAAAAACCGCGTCATACGGGGTGGGATCACCAACCAACGACGCACATTTGTTGGTGGTAACCGCGTGGCCATCGACAAAGCACACATTCATGGACGAAAAATTATCGTGGACCGTACTGCCGATCTGGCCGAATTCCACGGACGGATTGACCGGAGAAAGCGTGACATCACAATAATCTGCGGTGCAGATGCCGTCCTCCAGCAACATAGTCTGGCTGGGATCCACTGCTGCGGTCATCTTGGCGGCCAGTGCCGCATGAGACTGCGTGGTGAGATAAGGATAAAAATTGCTGGCGCTATAATTGCCATCATATGGCGAAAGGTGTAGGTAAGCCCAACTCCCCGGTGCCCACGCCTCGGAATTCAACTCCCCCACAATACTGATGTTGAAGCGGTAATAACAGAATGCCCACGCAATAGATTCGTCCCAAACCATGGCCGGGCTGACCGTGTTTTCGCCGCTGACCGGGCAGACCATGGCCGCCAGTGTGGACAGGTAACCTTTTGTTACCAGCACGCTGTTGAGTCTGGGATGGAACCTGTCATAAGCAACGCTGCTAAAAAAATCACCGATGCCCGGCACGGGATTCCCTCCTCCGAAGCCGGCGAAGCCCACAGCTCCAGGAGCATAACCATTATGTTCCTGCGACCAGCCGATAGTGGCGATGGCAATTTGCCGCTCGTTACTTAAGCATATTAAGGTATCGGTCTCTTGCCGGGCCGCCGCCAAAGCCGGCAAAAGCAGGGCGATCAGGATGGCGATGATGAAAATCACCACCAAAAGCTCAACTAGAGTAAAACCGTTGCGCGAGACGAGGGTGCTCTCCGTGATGGGAGACTTCCGCTTCTCGCATTTTGGCTGCTGAATTCCGCTTGCCAGCCGAGCAAATTGAAAGTCATTCATGATGGATCTCCTTCATGATAGATCTCCTTTTTCTGGTCGATATTTCTCCAGAGCCGTATCTCCCAACTGCTACGTACAGCCAAGCCAAGTCGGGATGGTCGGAATTTATTCCCCCCGGCCATCCCGTGGTTATCCGTGGCCAGCGGAACTCATGCCATCCGCCGCCAAACCCCTTATCACCCCCAACCCCTCACGCCATTTTTCGGCGCTTGGCCAGAAGCAACCCCAATCCGCCCAGCGCCAGCAGCCCCAGTGTGGCCGGTTCGGGAATATTCGACGAACCGACCGTTAGATTCAGCGCATTCACGGATCCGTCCGTCCCCAGCGAAAACACGCCGATTTCGCCGGCAGACAATCCTGAAACGGTCCAACCGCTGAAACCGCTACTGTTATCCGTGAGCGCGCCGGTATAGTCGATCAGGTGATAAACTCCCAAACCGAACCCGGTGCCTTGCGTAACGCTCAGGGCGACGCCAGTTCCCAGCGTAAGAGCCGTGGTGCTGACCAGATCGTTGCCGCCCGTGCCGCCCGCAACGTTGGGTGATCCCAGCGTAAAGCCGAGGTTACTGCCGTTGGCCAAACTCAACCCGCTGCTGAGCGTGAAGGTGCCCACGGCGTCGCCGGGCGATAATGTGCCGCCGGTGCTTACCGCAACCCCGCGCGCGATGGTCCCGGTTCCACCTAAAGTAGCACCAGCATCCACGATTACCGCTCCGCCACCGGTGAGCAACTTGCCGTTAACCAATAACGTGCCGGCCTTTACTTCCGTGGTACCCAGATAGTTGTTACCGGTACCCGCCAGAATCACCGTGCCGGCACCAATCTTGGTAACATTGGAATTAATTGAAACGTTATTAAGATAGGTTGGCTCCAACAGGTTGCCGCTAATAGTAACCGTTCCGCCCGAATCCGCCGTTAAGTCCAGCGGCATATCAACTCGCGGGCTGGCTTGCGTACCATACGGGTTCCCCATGTAAATCGTGCCGGAGAATGTGGAATTGTAGGCCCCCACTCCGCCGACGGTGCTAATGCCGAGTGTGGCGGGCGAAGTCGGCATCGCCGTGGGAGATTCAATATTGATTTGACTGGAAACCGTCATACTGGCATTTGTAAGCAAAGTTGGATTACCGGCTCCATTGCTACCATTATTTAGCGCGATTAAGTTGCTCAGACCAAGGGCATTGGCATTGCTAAGTTCCAGCGTGCCAGTCCAAACAATGATTAAACTTGGATTAAAGGTCAAATTACTTCCGGTCAAATTCACCAGCGTCGTGGCGCTGGTGCCCTCGTAAGGGCCGGCGGTAAGCCAATTAAACTTCCCGCTTAGCGTACCGCTGACGGTAACCGCACCGGTTCCGGTGGATTGGTGAAGAAACAAGGAACCAGGCTTGGTGGCGTCGGTGGAAATAGTACCTGCCAGCGTCAAACTCCCGGTGCTGGAATCGCCTACGGACAAGTAGCCGCCGTTCCCGGCGGGCGCTACAATCAAATTATTGTCGATGGTTTGATTCGACGTTGCATTGTCGGAAATGAAACTTGTGGCGGTGGTGTCGGCAAATGAGAGGGTGCTGCCTGTGAGCGTGTAGGCCGCCGCAGGCGTGACAAATTCTACTTTCCCGAGCGTGTAGGCCGAATTCGCATTTGACGTGGTATTCGGCACGGTCCCCGAAAATTCAACGATCGAGCTATCGCTGCTGACCGGGACCGTACCCCCCGACCAATTGGCCGTCGTCGACCAATTGTTGTCCGAACCGTTCCCAGTCCAGGTGTACGTGGTGTACGTGATTGCCCGTACTGCGGCGGACTGTACCGCCATTGCCGCCCCGGCCACAGCCGCCGAAGCCAGCACTACTTTGAGATTGAGTTTCCTTGACATACCGCACTCTCCTTTCAAAAAAGAGCTAAATCGCAATCGGCCGGCGGCCACAAGCCGCCGGCGCATTTGCTCAAATTTTTTGCACCATCCGTGGCCGCCGGATTCCATCCGGCGCGTCGGCCCGGTCGATACCCTTATCATCCGGTGCTGCCGCCGTCGCGCGGTCCGTCTCAACGATTTCGATATTTACTTCACTGCTTTCCGCCGTTTCTCCCTGTATGCGACTCAGCAGCATCTGTCCGAATTCCTGAACGAATTCATTGGGATCCACCTGTAATTTTACAATTGGAAACGGACTGGTCAGCCCGGAACCCTTGTTGAAATGCGTAACCACC
>JAJYDW010000072.1 GCA_021790385.1 Planctomycetota bacterium | reverse complement strand
GGCCCATTTCGTTAGCCGTGCACCGCCCGGAAGAGTCAAATTGTGCCCCGCCTGGGCACAATTCAGCCGCGGCGAGACGCGGCGGCGCTCGCCATGGCCCGCTTAAAAAATTGATGAAATATCCGGGCTAAATGCCGTTTAGCAGGAAGCATGGTGGCGGTACGCCGCCATGGCCAAACCGGGAATCATGGACTGGGATAAGTAAGCCGTGGAGCACATCCTTTGGCTCTCTGAATTTTTGCAAAACCGGTAAGTTCGTGACGCGGCGCGGACTTTTCCGTCATGATGTGCCGAACCGGAATCGGCACCGCTACTTCGGCGTCGGCAATCATGCGCCGATGACACCGCCACCACACCGCTTCGCTGCACATCACACAAACCCGATGCTTCCTGCGACGGCGGTTGAGTTGCCGCAAGCCCAGTTGAAAATCGTCGGTCTGCATGTAATCGGCATAACCGCGAAAACTCTTATTCTGCCAGCCGGTATTGACGGAATTCTTATCAGTGTGGCGCAAACCGCCCAGAGCCGCCAGATGCGTATACGTAATTCCCGCCCGTGGCAATGCTTTTTCCATCCGCATTTTCTCAAACCATGGAAACGCCCGGGACCGCGGAATGCTGCGCACATCCACCAGTTCCTGAATTTTCCACACCTTGAGCAAGGCAACAAACTCCTCCCACGTTCTGGTCGAGTGACCGAGAGTGAATAAAACTCGCTGACTCATGCTGTTATTCCAGCTTTTTGATCTGCCGGCCGATATTGAATCGCAGGCCGCCGGCAGAGGCCGCTTCCCGGTTATTCCGTCACGGCCTGGTTCACCGTTCCGGCTGTGGGAATCACCAGCGCCCGCTTTAATATCTTGCCGGTGGGCGATCGCGGCATGTCCGCAACAAAATATACATCCCGCGGAGTCTTATACGGGGCCAGCCTGGAGCGCACAAACACCCGAAGCTCCTGGGCGGTGGGTAGCTGCGCCAGGCCAGGCTCCAACTGCACAAAGGCCACCGGCACTTCGCCACGCTGCGGGTCTTTAGCCCCTATCACGGCCACCAGCAGCACGGCGGGGTGTTTGCGGATGACATCTTCAATCTCGCCGGGGGCTATTTTTTCACCGGCCATGATAATCATTTCCTTTTTCCGTCCGGTGATGGCCAGAAAGCCGTCCTCATCAATCCGCGCAATGTCGCCGGTCTTAAACCATCCATCCGGCGTCAGCACCGCCGCAGTGGCTTCAGGATCATGGTAATAGCCGCGCATGACATTGGGGCCTTTGATCCACAGTTCGCCATCCTGATTGGCCGGCAGATCTTCGCCGTTTTCGTTGACAATGCGCAATTGCTGATGCGGAATCGGCCGGCCCACGCAGCCGGGCTTGCAGGCCCATGGCGTGGATAAGGTTACAATGGGCGATGTTTCCGTTAAACCAAAACCTTCCAGCAATGGAATGCCGAACTGATCGCGGAATTTTTCCACCAGCGCCAGAGGCAACGGTTCTCCGCCACTGATGGCATACCGCACACTGGAAAGGTTTTCTCGGCTGGCACTTTTGCAATTGGCCAGCAGCGCATACATGGTGGGTACGGCGATGAGCACTTCCACGTGATGCTTTTTGATGGCGTCCAGCACCGCCGCCGGATTGAAGCGTGCCTGATATACCACCTTGCAACCCAAACTCAGCGGCACCAGAAAGCAGGCCATCAATCCCAGCGTATGAAACATCGGCAACACGCCTAGAAAAGTCATCTGATCGTTAAACCGGGCATGTTCAATGGCATCGGCGGCATTGGAATCCAGATTGCTGTTGGTCAACATGACACCTTTGGGAACCGCACTGGTGCCGCTGGTGTATAAAATCGCCGCCACCTCATCGGGGCGGCGCTCCGGCAAACGCCGCCGCCACGCCCAGGCTTTCAGCCGCGGCCACAAGGCCCGAAACGCCAAGTCTTCCATAAAAAGCACCCGCACCCCGGCCTGCTCCAACCCCTGGGCCAGCGCCTTAAAGTAGCGGATGGTAATTACGTATTTTAATTCCGCCGCGCGGACAATCGGCAAGAGTTCATCAACCTTGAGCAGATAATTCAGCGGCACTACCATGCGCCCAGTCCAGCGGACACCGAGAAACGCCACCGCAAACCCGGCTGACTGGGGAATAAGCAGGCCCACGCGATCGGTACCGGGTATGGCTTGGTCCACAAAACCGGCCATCATCTGTGCAGCCATCATCAGTTGCCCAAACGATATGCTCCGCTGATCGTCCACGATAGCAATATCATCGCTCCGCTGGCGGGACTGATGAATGATTTTTTCCAGCAGCATAGCGGCTCCATGGCAGAGAGAAAGCTTTGGCCCTACGCGCAACTTTACCGCCGCCGCGGCCACGGAACAACAGTAACCTGCATCGCTGGAATAGCACTGTTGCCCTCACCCCGCAGCACTCTGGCTGCATAAACGCCTGGCCAGAACCTGTCATACCAAAACCCACAGTGACAGGCAATCGACAGCGTTTATGGATGTTCGGGCCGTTACTTTGGGCGGGGCAACGGCACGTTTTTCAAAACGAAGGGGACGCTGATTTTCACATTCGTCTGCCGATACAACGTAATCCGGGCACCCACGGGCCGGCCACCGGTGATGGTATATTCGTAGGAGCCTTTCCAGTTGGCCCCGTAATAGCTGCCCATCTGGCTGGCGGCCAGACATCGGCCGTCCGCAGCAAAAAATTTTACGGCCCCCATTTCCTCAAACTGCTTTCCCAAATTACCCGCCTGTAAACGTTGCCGCCGGTTCGCTACGCCGGAATCTATCAACAAACTCACCCGCCACTGCGACTGGTGCCCTGGGGCGGATGCCGCCGCTGCCATAACCGGCCGGCGAAAACGAACCTTCAGACCGTGCCAATACAAACACCCCTTACCCGAGGAAAGATCCTTGATGTAGTATACCCGGCGGTCATAACATAACCGCACCGGAAAGTTTCCACGCAGCACCCTCAACTCTTTGGCTCCGGCTGCCGGCTGCTTTAACCACGCCCGGCAGTTGAAGACAATCATCTGGCCCGACGCGCTCCAGAAACTGTTCCAGTTAGCCCTCCAGGGCACCTCTGGCCGGGCCGGAACAAATAACGATCGTCCGGTATTGTCCACGGCCTGGGTTATTTGCAGCGGACCAAACGTGATGAGCCGATTCCCCGCCGGGCACCAGAGCACATTCACCAGTAAAAGCAGTTTGCCACCGGTTGCGGCACCACCAACGCGGCGTGTGTTGCCTGCTCGAAGATGGTGCCTGATCAGCACTGGACTGCCCCGCAACTGAATCTCCCGGCCCAGGGGCGAATGCGGAATTCCCCATGACGCAGGTGGGGACCACGGCCATTGTGGAACAAACAGAAATGCCCCCTGGATATCCACCGGCATGGATGTGCTAAAGATTCCCGGAGCCATGGGCGGTTGGGCACCGATATGCAGTCCCGGTCCGGAAAAGCCATTCGCGGTGGGGCTTACGCCGGTAAGTCGGGCCATGGATTGCATCACCCGCCAGAACGGTTGGCGTTGAATGTTGATATTCAAAAAATCGTGCTGGAAGCACAGTGGCGGAGGTGCGCCGCTTTCCCACATCGGGTAGAAATCTGGCTGTATGCCCACCGGCACACAGAGCCTGGTAAATACCGTCTGCAACGTGGCCTTTTGGAGTTTCAGCGTGATCAACGGCCCACGCAGGGCATCAACCCGGGCAATCGCTGTTAAAACCAAGCGCAGCCGCCGACGAATGGACGGCAGCGTAGGCCCGGCCATGGCCTGCCGCAAAGCCGGCAGCGCCGCATCACCGGCATCTATCAGCCTCTTTTCCGCCGCAGGCACACCAGCAGGAGAACCCATGAAAATCACGCCCACCCACGCCGAAATTTGTCTTTCGGTGGGCACAACCGGCTGCGGCGGTGCGGGCATCTGCAGCGTAAAAAATCTATTCGTGATCGGCGCTGGATTTTGCGGACAATGCCACATTCCCAGCGATGCAACATACGCTACCGAAAGTATTGCCGTTCCGGCGGTAGAAAAGGCCAGCACGTCCCAGCGAATTTTGGTCCGGTGTTTTACGGGTCTGCTATCCATTGTTGCCGTTCTCCGGAATGGTGCCCAGCCGGTTCTTCGCCGCAAACCATATTATATTCGATGCGCCCAAAGCCGCCGAAGTTCCAACCATCGGTGAAGCACACCATCCATCTCTGCGTTGCACCGATGCCGCCCAAGGCCCAACACCAACCCGAACTTTCTGGTATTCTGCAATCCGTAAGGCCGTGGAGACCTACATCATGAATCATGCAGATGCCAAAACGCCCCGCCCCACCAATCGGTTGCGAGACTCACAAAGTCCGTATCTGCTGGCCCATGCCCACAATCCCGTAGACTGGTATCCGTGGGGACGCGAGGCTCTGGAAAAATCCCGCCGCGAAAACAAACCGATTTTTCTTTCTATCGGCTACTCCGCCTGTCACTGGTGCCACGTGATGGAACGCGAAGTTTTTGAGAACCCGGCCATTGCTGCCATCATGAACCGGTATTTCATCAACATCAAGGTGGACCGGGAAGAGCGGCCCGACCTTGACGAAATCTACATGTTGGCCACCCAATTAATTTCCGGCAGCGGCGGCTGGCCCATGAGCGTGTGGCTTACCCCCGACCTGCAACCGTTTTATGCCGGAACTTATTTCCCGCCGGTGGAAGGTTATGGCCGCCCCGGCTTTTCCCAGCTTGAAAATGTGATTACCGAGGCCTGGCAGAATCGGCCCCAGGAAATCATGGCCCATGCCCAAACCGTGGTACGGGCCATGGAAGAACATGGCCGCGGTTCCGACGCCGCCGGCGGCACGCTGAATTTACCCCAGGCCCTGCAGGCCTGTATCGCCCACCACCAGTCTCGGTTCGACGAAACGTGGGGTGGTTTCGGCACCGCTCCAAAATTTCCACCCAGCCAATTTCTTTCGCTGCTGCTGCGCTATCTCGAACTCAACGATCGCAAGCTGGACCTGCCACCGGCTATCCCGCCGCAGCACGATCCCCATCTTGCAACCATCAGTCGCACCGCCATCACTACCATGCTGACCGGTACACTCAATGGCATGGCCGCCGGTGGAATCCACGACCAGATTGCCGGCGGCTTTGCCCGTTACAGCACCGACCAGCGCTGGCTGGTGCCGCACTTTGAAAAAATGCTCTATGACAATGCCCAGCTTGCCGGTATTTATGCCCGCGCCGCCATGGTGCTGCATCGCCCGGAATATCAGCGCGTGGCCCGCCGCACGCTGGATTTCTGGCTCGGCCGGATGACCGCACCCGATGGTTCATTTTTCAGCACACTGGATGCCGATTCCGAAGGCCATGAAGGTAAGTTCTACGTATGGTCTGCCGACGAAATTCGCCAGGCCCTGCCGGACACAGCAGATTACCAGCTTTTGGCCAGGCACCTGGGCATTTCGGATGCCGGAAACTGGGAAGGTGCCAATGTGCTACACATTGCCACTCCGCTGCAGCACCTGGCTTCTGAAATGAAGCAAGATGCCGCCACTTTGCAATTACGTATCGATACCTTATGCGAAAAACTCACCGCCGTGCGCGACCGCCGCGTACCGCCGGCCCTGGATGACAAAATCATTACCGGTTGGAATGGTCTGATGATTTCCTCGCTGGCCGTTGCGGGCACGGCGATGGCCGAGGCCAGGTATGCCACGGCGGCGATGAGGGCGGTGCGGTTTATATTTGCTCACCATGTCAATTCTGCCGGCCAACTGCTGCGGGTCAGTCGCGGTGGCCTGGCGGCATCAGTGCCCGGCTTTCTGGAAGATTATGCTTATTTGCTGATGGGAATCATGGATTTGATGCAGGCCGGCCCACTGCTGCCGTCCGCCGATGCCGCTGCCTTGCCCGCTTTGGCCCAGCGAATCGCCACTACCATGGTGGAGCAATTTTATGATTCTGCCGCCGGCGGATTTTTTATGACCTCCACGCATCATGACCAGCTCCTGCTCCGCATGAAAACCGCCCAGGATAACGCCACCCCGTCCGGCACGGCTTTGGCCCTGCATGGCCTGCTGGCCCTGGACCGGATTGGGGGCACCCAGAATTACCGGCACGTGCTGGAAAATACTCTGCGCCACAGCGCGGTGATGATGGGCCATTATCCGCAGGCCCATTCAAGCCTGTTGGAGGCATTGCTGGTACATGCGGCCGCAAATCCCGGCAGCGGCGGCATCGCCGACATCAACTCTCCCGGAGTTTCCACTTCGCCACCGGCGCTGCACTTAAAGCTGGTTGCCATTCGGCCAACTGCAGGTTCGGCGGGCGAAGCACCGGCCTACGAGATTCAACTGCTGCTGGAAATTCAGCCGGGCTATTACATTCCGCACCAGCAGCCAACTGATGCCTCCTCTGGTCCGACCATCGGCCTGGAACTTACCGGCCACGCGGATCTGCAACTGACGCGGCAGATCGTGCCTCCGCCACCAGCGGCACCTTCCAACGGTGGCGACACTGCTGCCTATCGCGACCAAGTGCCGATAAGTGTGGCGTGTGTCTGGCAGGCCAAGCCGCCGCCGGGGCGCTATGATGTACAGGTAGCGGTCACGGCCGCGGTGTGTACCACCGGCTACTGCCTGGGCAGCTTCCGGGTCGTGACCAAGACGACACTGCCGATGGATTAACCAGTTCCGGCCTGGCGATGCCGGCTGGCATCGGAGTTAGTACATATTGTTTATAAAGGAAACAACATCATGATGCCGTTCAGCAGCGAGCGTGTAGCCAAAGTTATTGCCGCCTGTGAAACCTTTATTGCCGACAAAGACGACGCCTGGAGCTTGAGCCGTCCTGCCGCCATGTTCATTTATCAGATATCTTTGCTCAAAGGTGCCCGTAATATTCTGGAGATCGGCACCAGCTATGGCCACAGCGGCTTGTTTCTGGCAGATGCGGCTCTGCGCAACCAGGGGCGCTTCACCACGGTGGATAAAGATCTGCGCAAGGTGGACATTGCACGAAAGTTTTTCGCCGATGCCGGACTTGATACCGTGGCCACGGTGATTCCCGGCACCGCTCCGGAGGTGCTCCAGCAGGCTCCGGATGGTATTGATCTTCTTTTTATTGATGCCACCAAAACTCAGCAGGACGCTTACCTTGATACGCTGTGGCCGCGGCTTACCACCCACGCCGTCATCATTACCGACAATGCCACCAATTCTCAGGAAAAAATGGCACCCTTTCTGCGGCGACTTCGCGCCGATGCCAGATTGATCAGCAATCTTGTACCGATTGGCAATGGCATGGAGTTAACCCTGCGGATGAAATAAGTGCAGGCCTCTGCAGATGTTGCGGCCGGCGGCTTTCTGCAAATATGTGCCCTTGGCATGGCAAGCCTGCCGATAATGAATGCTGGTGGACGGATGATGGTATAGTGGGGTGTCCAGTAAAATGATGGTTCATCGACAGTTGTCTTTGTTTGAACAGCACATGGAGCCTGGTGCGAAGCATCAGGCCCCGGCTCGGAAATCAACTGTAATAAAATCTCGCCGGGCCTCCCGCGGCATTCCCACGAATGTAACATTGCGCCGGCAATTTTTCGCCCGCATCGTGGAGCACGAAAAAATACGCTATCAGATTTCCATTCGCAAATGGCGTTCCACCATGAGCGGCGTGGCCTACGAATTGCACTACAGCAACGGTCAGGTGAAACGCATGGTGGCCGCACCCCGGCCGAAATCCCCGGTCAGTTGTGCGATTTTTCTGCACGAAGTAGGCCACCATGCCATCGGCTTTCGTAAATTCCGCCCGCGCTGTCTGGAAGAATTCCACGTGTGGCAATGGGCCTTCGCCGAAATGGGCCGCTGGAATATCACTGTTGACCAGCGGGTGCGCCGGCATTACCAGCGCAGCATGTACCACTATGTGCAACTGGCTAAAAAGCGCGGCCTTAAACACCTGCCGGAAATATTGCGCCAATTTCAGCATGGACCGACCGCTGTCGCGCCAGCCACTTGAGCGCTGGCGAACACTCTGCCCATGGGTTGTTTCTCTCTGGGCGCTGACCCCACAGATAGAGTGGGCGAATTGAGCATCCCATCCGCACCGGTAAGCACATTGCACCCGGCAGTCAACCTGCAACCAACTGTAAATTCATCCGTTTAACCTGATGAGCCTCAAGGTTATCGGGCCGGTGCCAACCACGCCTAATACAGTCCGGCCGGCCCGGCTTGACGTGCCTACAATGAAGAAGAGGTGTTGTATGAAGACCTGTGATTTACGCAAAATGTTGGTGGTTGCAGCCGTTGCCGGCTTGGCTTTGCCGATGTTCAGTGTTTTGGCCCAGGGTGCGGTAACAACAATTGAGCCGGCAACGGCGGGGGCAAGCGGGACGGAATTGCCTGCGGAGGCCGCAAAAGTTTTGAAATTGGTCCAGGCCAAAGTGGCGGACAGCACCATCATCGCCTATATCAACAATTCCGGAAATCACTATCGCCTCCATTACAGTGAAATCCTTTATCTGCGCAAGAACGGAGTATCCAATGCCGTCATCACTGCCATGTTGAATCAGCCGGCCGCATCGTCAACAATAATGCCCGCCGTGACGACGGCAACTCCGGCTCCTGCGCCGGTGCCCGCGACGCAATCCACCCCGGTACCGACTGTCGTCAATCCTCCGGCACCCGTATATGTGCCACCATCCGAGCCGGCGATCCCGCCAGCTCCCGCTGTGGCTGCCCCACCGGTGACGTATGTTCCGGAGGCCCCGTCTACCACGTATTACTATCCACCAAGCTATGACTACCAGCCCTACGATGATTCAAATTATTACGCTGCGTATCCGTGGTATCCGCCGGTATCACTTTCCTTGGGCTGGGGCTGGGGCGGCCGTTGGGGCGGCTGGGGTGGAGGTTGGCGCGGCGACTGGCATGGGGGAGACAGATGGCATGGTGATGCTGGATGGCATGGCGGCGGCGGATGGCATGGTTGGCGGCACCACTGAAAACCCCATCACCCCCCACTGCGGGCGAATGCTTGGCCCTGAGATGGTTTTCTTGGGTGCCGGCTAGCAGACACTTTTGGCGACTTGAACATTCTGCCCGTTTCGGCATGCACATTGTCGGTGTTGTAATTTAAGATTACTCTGCCGGACTGCCGTACCTGCCTCCCGGTCATCCGTCAGACAAAAAACCGCCCCGGTCGCTTTGGCGTGCCTATAATAAGATGATGAGGTAGATATTGCGCAGGCTCACCTGATCTGAAGCAGGGGTAAAGTATGCCTAAAGTGTTGTTGCGTTTGTCATCGTCGTGGACATCGAGCCTCGGTATTTCCGCATTGATCATCGGCTTGGGCATCGGATCAGCCCGGGCCGTGGACATTTCCGGCGTATTACCCGTGGCGGCTGATCAGCCCCAGACCATGGCGCTGCTGGAAGATCCATCCACCGGTGCAGTTCTTTATGGCAGTGGCACCTACGCCGGAACTTATGCCATTCAGGCCTACCTGGACACCGGCACCAGCAGCATCCTGCTGAGCCAGGAGACCGCCAACACCCTGGGCGTGGGCCTGGCCACGAGCGGCGGACAAAATGTCACCATCGCCGACGTGGCTCTCGGCGGAACAGATACGTATTACGTATCCACGCCGTACAATGTGCTCACCGCGCCGTACAGCGTTAACGTTGACACCACCATCGGCAACCCGCCGCCGACGGTGAATTCCTTCGGAACTCCTGTCAATTCCGCCGCCATGGAAGTAAGCCAGCAACCGGCCAATGCCCTGATCGGCCCGATCGATATCATGGGCATGCCGGTAATGGAGGGAAATGTCACTGTCATTTACCTGGCACCGGCCAACAATGTAACCAATCTGAATAACCTGCAGGAAACACAAACCTGGATTTACAAACCCGGCACGCCTTATAACCCCTCCACCCTTGCGACCAATCCCGGCATTGTGCCCACAGAGTACCAGGTCCAGATGAGCTTTGCCTCGTTTTCACAATACACCACGGTTACACCTTCAACCGCCTCCGGCCCGATGCAGGATGCCAACCCCTTCATCGGACCGAATCCCGTCACCGGCGCGAACGCCAACATTCCACCGGTCACCATTTCCTATACCGAAACCACTCCAACTGGCACTGTGACCAACACCTCTACGGGAAGCTTTCTCTTTGATACCGGGGCGCAGGCGTCGTTTATCTCGCAGGCCGAGGCGGCCAAACTGGGCGTTTCCGTGCTCACCGACTCCAGCGGCAATCCATATCTGGTGGATTCTGCCACCGGCCAGATGCTGGCCAATCAATTTGTGTTGCCCCTCACCGGAGCAGGCGGCGCGAGCATTAACGCCGCCGGTTTTTACCTGGACTCGCTGACCCTGCAAACCCTGCAAGGTGTGGATATCACTTTTAATGGTGCCCCCGTGCTCGTACAAAATCTCAGCTTGACCGACCCCACCACGGGCCTAACGCTTACCCTCGATGGTGACTTGGGCATGAATTTCTTCGAACCCAGCATGACCGCCGATTTATCGCAACTCAATGCCACACCATTCAGTTGGATGACATTTGACCAGCCCAACGGTCTGCTCGGGCTTAGCTTGATACCTGAGCCATCAACAATTGTCCTGCTGGCGGTGGCCATAGCTGCCATAGCTGTGACCAAGCGCACATATGAAATGCGTATGAAGTAGTTTCACAGGCATGGCGGCCCGGCGGCATCCTCACGTATCCGCAAAACTCCGGCCTGCTCCATCACTGGCTGTAAAATGGTCCGTTCGTGCGGGGTGTTATTGGGCTGGTGCAACGCCAGCACAAGAACGCATGCCAAAGTGCGAAACAACATGCCATGGCCTCCATCCAGCGGCCAGAGCGGCTCGGCATCATGGGTCCACGTGCCGGTAATGGAGCAGGTGGTGCTGCGCGCCAACCCCATAGCATAGCCCCTGGCCCCCTGGCTGGACCACAGCATAATCAACGAGCCATCCACCAGTCGGTGCAGAAATGGACCATCCGTCACGTACAATCCACGCTGCAACACGGGGCCACTAACATCCAGCCGATATTGCGCTGCTTCGTTCAACTCCAGACGGCGGGCCCACGGTGCCCGGGCGGCGCTGAACAATTTACGTGGCGGGCCTGCCGGTTGTCGCAGGTCTGACGAAAGCGGCATAGCCAGCATGGCTCCGTCGCCGATCTGCGTCCATTCATGACAAAACACCATCCACGGAATCGCCGAATCGTCCACGTGCAGTGTGCCGTCGAGACAGTTCCAATCCGCCGGTGACACCGGCCCATCGCTCCACGGCACAAACGGCCCCTCGGGCCGCTCCGCTATAAGCACCTGCGTTCTACGCCGACGGCCATCACTAAATGTGGCCAGCATGATAAAACTACCGGCGAAGGCGTGTACCTCCGGGGCCCAGTATTCCCGCACAGCCCAGAAACCGGGCGGTGGGCGAAACGCCGGGATGGGGCCCTCCCAATGGACGAGATTGCGGCTCCGGTAGCAGTCGAACCCAACACCGCTCGCACTGGCCGGCGTGGTGCCAAACAGAAAATATTTCGCGCGGTCGGCCACGGGCAAAATGAAGGGATCGCGGATGTGAATGTCGGAGAGCTTCATAAGAGTAAACCTGCTTTCTCCGGCAGCTTGTCGCTCGACGCCGACGCCCGGACTTCCAACTTTACCGCTGTCATGCTGCTGGCGCAGTGGCGGCATGCTGCTTATTGGATCGGAACGCCGTTAACGATCTGCGTGGAAACATGGGCATAATTATAAAACTGCGTCACCCGGTCGGCGGTCTGAAACAACTGGCCGGGCGACAGCGACGCGGCGTGGCCATCGTAGAAAGCACAATTGGTGACTTCTGCGGCCACACTACCACCATGCGGCGAAAATATTCCACCGGAATAAGGCGCGTATGCCGTGGTATCCGGCAGAAAACATGCAAACTGCTCTCCCGGTTGCCATGCTCCATTGTATGGAAAATTCCACGCAGTGTAGCTGTCCGAAAGCAAAATGGTCGATACCGGCTGCGGAATTTGCGGCAAGCGCTCAACCTGCAGCAACCACGTTTGACTCGGGCTGCCCGGCGGTGCGGCCAAAATGGTCTGCATAAAGGCGAGGTTTTGTTTAACGCCGGGCGTATTCTGGGTGTACCAGTCCGCCATGCAGGCGGCGTAGGCATCGTAGGAAAAATTAGTAACCGTCAATGGTGCCGGATTCATCGGGCACACCGCCACCGAGGGACTTATGAAAGTCTGGTCCATGGGCATGGCCTGGCCGAAACAATTCACATGCAGGCACATCCACGAAGGCCAGAAATCTTCATGGCCATTGCCGCTGTAGGCGGCAGTGGTGTTGGTAATAATGGTGCCCTGATATTCGTTGGCGTATTCGAGAAAGCCCAGCGCACATTGACGTTCATTGCTCAGGCAAACCGTCTGCTCCGCCAGCGCCCGGGCGGCGGCCAGCGCCGGCAGCAGTAACGCAATGAGAATGCCAATGATGGTAACCACCACCAGAAGCTCCACCAACGTAAACGCGTGCTTTTTCATGGTGGTCTCCTTTGGATTGACCAGGCACACCGGCTGTGGACACTCTGCCCACAGCCAGTGGCAACTCCAATCGCCCTAAACTCTGGCGGCAGGCCGCCGCCTGGGCCACAGAATACCAAGCCCACCGACCGCCAGAAGGCCTAACGTGGCTGGTTCGGGGATGTTGGCCGTCCCAGTGTCTACCAGTTGGATCCCCGGCAGCAAAAGACCTCCACCGGAATCAGCCTCCGCCGCGGTGAATGTAATGCCACCCAAGGTCGGTGTGAGCCCCGTGAACTCCACGTAGTTGCCGGTGAAGGGTGAAGCAGCACTGGTTGACGTACTCTGCACGTATGAGGAGAGCGTGGTCGACGTTTCGAGGTAATAGCTGGTGGACCCGACGGTTATTTGCGCTTCGTGGTTTGAGAAGAGGGTCGCGACATACACGTACAGGTTATAGCTGTCGGAGTTGTTCAAGCCGCTAAGCGTATACGAGTTGACATCGGAGGTGCTGTTATAGCCGACCAGCGATCCTGTTTGAAAAAGGTAATAATCACCAGTTCCGCTGGCGAACGCACTACCGCCGCCAGAAAAGTTCCCGTCTGTTATTCCAGTGTAGCTTACACTGGTATTCGAACCGGTCGAATCGAGCATGTAGCTGTTAGAGCCGTTGCTCCCTTGGGCCAGGGGCGGTCCAGAAATGCTCGTCGGATAGCCGACGGTGTTCCCGCCCTTACTGTCGGCATTCCAATAGGTCGCGGAAATGGCACCGGCGCTGAGGTTTTGCCCCGTGTAGCTATTGCTGTACCAGTTGTAAAGAGGGGCGCCACCGTTGGGAAACTGGAGGCTGATGACCTCGTTAGCGCGTGTAGCCGCAGTTCCGCCGGCCACGGCGAGTGCAGCGATGGCCGCCGCAAGGACGATTTTGTTATGTGCGATGAAAATTGATTCTTGCCAACTCATGGCATTCTCCTTTATTGGCCCTGGTTCTTCCTGCCGACATCACCGGGAGGGCCGCCACGGTGCTTCGGTTACGGGCGATGCAGGTTGCACATGCGCCTGGGCTTCCAACCGAGCCGACCACAAGCCTGCCCGACCGCCTGGCCGCTGGTGTTTACCAATTTCCCGCGGACCAGATGAATTCAACTTGTACTTATTGTAAGCGTGTAATCAGGGAATTCTTCTTGCCAAAACTTGATTTTTATCTTAAAATATACGCTTTATGATGGCGAGAAATTCCGATTTTCAAACTCACGGCCTGCTGGCATCCCCTTGGCAGCGGCCGGACAGTCCGCTGGTTTATTTTCACCGTCATAACGAAATTGAACTCAATTTTCTGGAACGCGGCTGCATGAGTCTGACTTTTGCCGGCCGCTCCGTCGAAGTGCCCAAGGGCAAGCTGTTGGTGTTTTGGGCAGGTTTCTCCCATCGGATTCCACGCTGGGAACACGGCCGGATCCTGGCCATCAGTATTCCGTTGCCGGCATTTCTTTCCTGGCCCTTGCCGCAGGAGTTCATCCATCGCCTGCTGCATGGCGAATTGTTCTTCGAGCCAGACGATTCGCGAACACCCTACGATCTTGATCTGATGCAGCGCTGGACCCATGACCTTAAAGCCGGTGCCACCACGCATGTAAAGGAAGTTGTGCTTCTGGAAGTCCACGCCCGACTGCGGCGGCTGTCGCTCAAGGTGGCGCATGCTGCTGAAGTCCTTGAAGCGGCGGAGCAGCCCGAGCGGCTCACGCGGATGCTGCGCTTTATCGCTGAGCATTATCAGGAAGAGATCACCATCAAGGATGTTGCCCAGGCCGCCGGATGCGCCGCCTCTTATGCCATGGAGCTTTTCAGGCGGTCCTGCGGCATGAGCATCATGAACTACGTCAACGATCAGCGGGTAACCCATGCGCGACGGATGCTGGCCACAACCAAGGCCAAGGTATTGACGGTGGCTATGGATTCGGGCTTCGGTTCTTTAAGCCAGTTTCACAATGTTTTTCATCGCGTCTGCGGCCAGACACCGCGCCAGTATGCCCGGGCGAACAGGGTGTAACCTGCAGCCTAAGCTAGTGTAGTGTCTCGTAAATGACTTGACATATAGATGCTGGCATGGTATGCTTTGTTCATGGCAAATTATGCATCATCGGCGCTTATATGTGATCGCAACCAGCGGATGCGGCTGAAGCATCTGGA
>JAJYDW010000071.1 GCA_021790385.1 Planctomycetota bacterium | reverse complement strand
ATGGCTTCTTGGCCAGGATAGGCCAATCCCACATGGATATTGCATGCCCGGGGCGGGAGTCGAACCCGCACGACCATTTCTGGTCACAGGATTTTAAGTCCTGAGTGTCTGCCATTCCACCACCCGGGCGCGTGGACGTCATTGTCGTCGGAAGCAGGGCGTTTTCAAGTACCGGGTTTGCGGTATACTTGTTTCCAGATGGAGAGATGAGGAGTGGTAATTTGCGGACAGATGGTTTTGCAGCTTTGAAAAGTCTTTTTGAATCTCATATTCCGGGTTTCCCGGTGCGACGCGGCAAGGTGCGAGATGTGTACGATCTGGGGGAGCAACTGCTGATTGTCGCCTCCGACCGCATCAGTGCGTTTGATGTTATTTTACCCACCCCGATTCCCGGCAAGGGCCGGATTTTGACGGAATTGAGCAATTTCTGGTTTCATTATTTTTCTCCGCATGTGCGGCATCATCTGTTGGCGGAGCGGGTGAATGAATTTCCAAAAGCGTTGGCCGAGTATGCGGATCAACTGGAAGGTCGGGCGGTGCTGGTCCGAAAGACGCGGGTGATTCCGATTGAATGTGTGGTGCGGGGATATCTGGCGGGAGGTGGGTGGAAAGAATATCAAAAATGCGGAACGGTCAGCGGCATAAAACTGCCCGCAGGCCTGCAGCTTTGCAGTAAACTGGCGCAACCTATATTTACACCATCCACCAAGGCGGAACATGGTCATGATGAAAGCATCAGTTTTGAGGCCGGCTCGCAGATGGTTGGCGCTGCCATGATGAAGTATGTTCGCGATCGGTCATTGGAGCTTTATCGCCTGGCGGCCAGCTACGCGCTCCAGCGCGGCATTATTATCGCAGATACCAAGTTTGAATGGGGAATCGTCGACGAATCCAAAGACCCGATACTCATTGATGAAGCGTTAACGCCCGATTCTTCCCGTTTTTGGCCCGCAGACGACTTTGTGGCGGGGCACGAGCAGGTCAGTTTTGACAAACAATACGTGCGCAATTACCTGGAGACTTTGGATTGGAATAAAACGCCGCCCGGTCCGGAATTACCGGAAACAGTGGTGCTCAACACGCGGGAAAAATATATGGAAGCATGCGAGCGACTGACGGGCAAGAAATGTGCTGATAAAACTGGGGCGGCAAGAAAAACTTGACGAAATCTTCCATAAAGTTCCGATGCTGATTGGGATGATACCAGGTTCAAGATTCAGGCAGGCATGCGACCGGCGGCGCGTCCTGCGATTCGTGAAAATCTCCGCATCATTATTGCCCGGCGGACTTGATCGCGATCTCTGATCCTGGTACTTCCATACGTATAATTTCCTGGGCCAACCCGGCGTAATCGGCCGCTCCGGCACTGTTGGGGGCGTACTTGAAAATACTCTGGTTGAAGCTGGGGGCTTCCGCCAGCTTGATGTTTCTGCGTATCTGGGTCTGAAAGACCTGGGCATGGCTCCATGGGTGGTCGGAGCCGCGGGCCTGTTCAAGAAACGCTTTTACCTCCTGCGTTATTTCGCCGCTCAATCGCGGAGTAGCTTCATACTGACAAAACAGCACTCCGGATATGGACAGAATGGGATTAAAATTTTCCCGCACTGTGGCGCATGTTTCCATGAGCTTGGCCATGCCCTGCAAGGCCAGAAAATGAGCCTGCAGCGGAATAATAACCTCCGTGCACAGGCACAGAGCATTGAGGCTAAGCAACCCCAGGCCGGGTGGACAGTCGATAAGGCAATAATCGGCCCGGATCGGGTCGATTTCCACCATGCTTTTGAGTTTGGTTTCGCGGTGCTCCATGTTCACCAATTCCACTTCAGCCCCGGCGAGATCGGTGGTGGCCGGTGCAACATAAAGATGACGATCGACCCGCAGCAGCACTTTTTTAAGGGGCACGTCCTGAGTAAGCACCTGATAGGTGGAAGTGGTGATATTTTTGGGCTCCAACCCCAGATGAAAAGACAGGTTCGCCTGCGGGTCCATGTCGATGAGAATAACTCTCCGGTGAGCAGCCGCCAGGGCCGCTCCTAAATTCACGGTGGTGGTCGTTTTACCGACGCCTCCCTTTTGATTAAACAGGGCGATGGTTCGCATGGCACGGTGTCCGTCAGGTGAGGCTTAGCGCCCCCGGCCAAGCCGGGGGCGGGCTGCCACAATCTTGGGGAAAGTTTAATTTAAAAGACAGAGATTCGGAAGTGAGCATTCATTTTACAATCGCCGCTTTTTTCCTATACTTGAGTTTAAGCTGCAGGTGTATGGACGCCGCACGCGGGCCTGAACAGCACGGATAAGATTAAGATTGGATGATCAACATGCTTAAAATATTGGTGGCGGACAAAATTGCCGACGAAGGTTTAGCCCTGCTCAAAGCCCAGGCAGATGTGGAATTTACCAACCACCCGAAGTGGAACCCGGGCGAACTTTCATCCATGATCGGAGAATTCGACGGGATTATCATTCGCAGCGGGGTGAAGGTAACTGCCGCTGAACTAACGAAACCGGGACGGCTCAAGGGCATTGCCCGCGCCGGCGTGGGCGTCGACAACGTGGATGTGGAAGCAGCCACCAAAGCCGGCGTGCTGGTGATGAACACACCGGATGCCAACACCATTACCACTGCCGAACACGCCATGGCGCTGATGCTGGCGTTATCGCGAAAAATTGCCGCCGCCGATGCCCATGTCCGCAAGGGGCTGTGGGAACGCAATCAATTCATGGGTACGCAACTGGCGGGCAAGACCCTGGGCATTGTGGGCCTGGGACGCATTGGCCGGGCGGTGGCCAAACGGGCGCTGGGGCTGGAAATGCAGGTGGTGGCCCATGATCCGTTCTTTTTTGCCGATACCGCATTGGATGGCCAGGTTCGGGTCATCAAAGACCTGGATGAAATGCTGCCGCAGTGCGATTTTATTACGGTGCATGTCCCCGGAGAAAAAACCAAAGGGCTGATTGATGCCCGGCGGATTGCGCTGTGCCGTAAGGGTGTGCGATTTATTAACTGTGCACGCGGCGGAATTATTGACGAAGCGGCCTTGGCGGAGGCCATTAAGATTGGCCATGTGGGCGGTGCGGCGATTGATGTGTTTGATACCGAGCCACCGGCCAAAGATCATGCCTTCATAGGGCTGGCGGACAAGGTGCTTTTAACGCCCCACCTGGGTGCCAGCACAATCGAGGCGCAATCTGCGGTGTCGGTGGATGCGGTGCAGGAACTGCTGTTGTATCTGCGCGGGCAGGGCATAGAAGGCGCGGTGAATGCCGGGGGTATTGATCTGAATCTTTCACCGGCGGAAGCGGCTTATGCGGACCTGGCCCGGCGCATGGGGATTATTCTGGCGGCCATTTCGGAAAAAGGTTTTGACAGCATCACGCTGCGAACCAACGGAGAATTGCCCAAGCGCATCACTCCGACGCTGCAGAGGCTGGCGGTGATTGAACTGCTGAAAGGTTTTATTTCCGAGCCGCTCAACGTGGTCAACGTGATGCGCCAGGCTGAACAACGTGGGATTACCATTCGGCATGAGTCTATGGGGCAGGCTGTGCAAAGGGCCATTCAGCACAGCATTGAATTGGAGATCTCCGAAGGCGGACAACGCCATACCATTATCGGAACGGTATTTGCGGATCATCTGCCGCGGGTGCTGGCCATCAAGGGTTACTGGATGGATATGATTCCGGAAGGTCCGATGGCCTTGATTGTCAACAAGGATCGTCCGGGGGTGATAGGTTTTGTGGGCATGACGCTGGGGCAGAAGCATATTAACATTGCGGATATGACCATCAGCCGCAAGGGGGAAAAGGCGCTCATGCTGCTGAAGCTGGATACCGTGCCCACGTCGGAGTGCCTGGAGGCATTACGGCAGGATTCGGGTATTGAAGTGGTCCGGAGTTTCACCCTGCCGGAGTTGGACCGGGGGCATTGATGAAACCAACGCGTCGTCAAAGCGATTCCACCGGCGGGACCAGGCTGGTCGCGGCCCCGGTCGGCCAGCCACAGCGTGCGGATGAATTTGCGTTGATTTTTGAGGCCCTGGGTGAATCGACCCGTCTGGCAATTATGCAGTTGCTGCCGCGGCAGGCGGTTTGCAAAGACATGTATAATGTGGTGGAATTGGCGCAGGAATTGGGCCTGACCCAGCCGACGGTTTCTCATCATCTGAAACTGCTGCGCGAGGCGCGATTGGTGAAGTGCCGTCGGCAGTGCAACAGTTTGTTCTTTTATGTGAACCAGCCGATGGTTCTGCGTTGGATGGCGGAAACGAAAAAGCGATTCGGTTGCTGTTGACCCGACGGGACGGGGAATATGGCTGGACGGAATATCGGCGTGGTGTTTGTAACCCGGACCGGGTTTGTGTGCACAGGCTTCCTCGGGCACGATACGTAAAGGTGAGATCATGACAGATGGGCCGTCGAGAATCATTGAAGTACCGGAGTTGGCGGCGAATGCGGGCATGTATTTGGGTGAGCAGGCGGGCAAGCCCAAGGCGTTACCGGCCATGAACATGCTCAATACCTGGTCCATTCAGGATTCGGCGGATACCTACGGCATCGACCATTGGGGCAAGGGGTATTTTTCGATAAATCCGGACGGTAATGTGGCGGTACATCCGGAGAAAAATCCGGCACGCAGCATTGATCTGAAAAAGTTGGTGGACCAGTTGATCCTGCGGGGGATACAATTACCCACGCTCATCCGCTTCAGTGATATTCTCAAGCACCGGGTGGGTGAAATGCACGCCGCCTTTCAGACCGCCATTGCCGAAAACAACTATCAAAACCGTTATATCTGTGTGTATCCGATCAAGGTAAATCAGCAGCGGCACGTGGTGGAGGAAATTCTAAAGGTGGGTGCGGGTTATGGCTGGGGGTTGGAAGCCGGCAGTAAGCCGGAACTGCTGGTGGTGCTGGCCCTGGCCAACGGCAATGATATCCCGATTATCTGCAACGGCTTTAAGGATGATGAATTCATCGAAACGGTGGTGCTGGCGCAGAAGGTGGGCAAGAACGTTATTCCGGTGATTGAAAAATTCACCGAGCTTGAACTGCTTATCAAATATGGGCAAAAACACGGCGTGCGTCCGCGCATGGGCATGCGGGTGAAACTGGCCACGCGCGGGAGCGGGCGGTGGGAATCTTCCGGCGGGGCGCGGAGCAAATTCGGATTGTTTGTTGCGGAAATCCTGCAGGCTTTGGATTACCTCAAGCAGCGCAACATGGAAGATTGCCTGAAACTGCTGCATTTTCATCTGGGCAGCCAGATTACCAATATCCGCACCGTGAAAAACGCGCTCAACGAGGCGGCCCGCATCTACGCGGAACTGGCCCGTGCGGGTGCGGGCATGGAATACATAGACGTCGGCGGCGGCCTGGGGGTGGATTACGACGGCAGCCAGACCAATTTTGAATCTTCCATCAACTACACCCTGCAGGAATATGCCAGTGATGTGGTGTTTCGCATTAAAAGCGTTTGCGATGAATGCGGGGTGAAGCATCCGACCATCATCAGTGAAAGCGGGCGGGCCATGGTGGCCTATCACAGCGCCCTGGTGATGAATGTGCTGGGAGTCAGCGGATTTAAGTTTTCTGATGTGCCCAGGGATCTGCCGGCCGGCGAGGAGGTGCCGCAGCCGGTGAAAGATCTGTTCGATGCGTTCCGCGATGTCAACAAGAAGAATTTTCTGGAAGTGTATCATGATGCCATGCAGCAGCGGGATGAATCGTTGAATCTGTTTAACCTGGGCTACTTGAGCCTGGAACTGCGCAGCCTGGCGGAAAAGCTGTTCTGGGGTATCTGCGGGAAAATTCTGCGGGTGCTGGAAGAAATTGATTACGTTGGAGAGGATCTGGAAACCCTGAAAATCCAGCTTTCAGATACGTATTTCTGTAACTTTTCGATTTTTCAGTCCATGCCCGACAGTTGGGCCATCAAGCAGTTATTCCCGATCATGCCCATCCATCGTCTGAAGGAAGAGCCGACGCACCAGGCGGTGCTGGCGGATATTACCTGCGATAGTGACGGCAAGGTGGATTGTTTTATAGACCTGCGCGATGTCAAGCGCACGCTGGAACTGCACCAGTACACGGGTGAGGACTATTTTCTGGGGGCTTTTTTAGTGGGGGCGTATCAGGAAATACTCGGCGACCTGCACAACCTGCTGGGTGATACCAATGCGGTGCATGTGCATTTAGACGACCAGGGCGACCTGCACGTGGAGGAGGTGGTACGCGGGGATACTGTGCGCGAAGTGCTGCAGTATGTACAGTTCAGTGCGGACGAATTGCTGGCCCGGATGCGCAAGGATGTGGAACGGGCGGTGCGGGAGAAAACTATTTCGCTGGAAGAATCCACGTTGTTGATGAATTTTTATGAATCCGGTCTTTCCGGCTATACGTACCTGGAAGAGCCGCACGAACAGTAGCCGCTCCGGCACAGGGCGGACCTGGCGCTAGTGCGTGCGGATCCGCCGCTTGCGTGTGGCGATGCGCACCGCGGCACTAAACACCAGCACCATGCTTACCAGCACCAGAGATGCCGTCCACGCCTGGGCCCGCCAGTGCGGATCGTCCGACTGCGAGTAGTTGTAGATCTGTTCGGTCAAGGAAGGCATTTGCCGGTTGGGGTTGTACACCATGGTATCATTGCCAAAGGCCGTGAAAAACAACGGGGCCGTTTCGCCGGCAACGCGGGCGATGGCCAGCATGATGCCGGTGATAATGCCGGCTTTGGCGGTAGGCAACACCACGCGCCAAAGTGTTTCCGCTTTGGACGCCCCCAGTCCAGCCGAAGCCTCCCGGTGCGACAGGGGCACCAGTCGCAACATTTCCTCGGTGGCGCGGGCGATAATCGGCACCATGATCAGGGCCAGAGCCAACCCGCCGGCCCAGCCCGAATAGCCGTTGGTAATGCCCAGCCATGACTGCACCCGATGGGCCCAGAGCGAGATGTGTCCCACCCAGCCGTTATAATTTTGTGGGCGAACAACCACAATCTGATAGACGACGACCCCGAAAAGAATGGTTGGAGTTCCGGCCAGTACATCCAGGGTAAGTCGAATCACCGCGGTGGACCATCCCTTGGGCGAGTATTCAGCGAGATAAATGCCACAGAGCATGCCGATGGGTACGCCGATCAGGCTGGCAATTGCGGCCAGTATGACGGTGCCGACGATGCAATTGCGCATTCCCATCGGCTCTTCCAGCGGCAAATTCGTGAAAAAGCTCCAGTGCAGACCACCAATACCTTTCCAGACCATGTAGCCGAGGATCACAAACAGCAGCAGCAGAGCAACGGCGGCTGCGGCGGTGCAGAGAATTTTGGCCAGAGCGCTGACCAGGCGCGGCCCCCACTCATGATGCTGAAAGTTGGTTGGCGCAGGAGTGATATCGGATGGCATAAAATCGGTTCCTTACCTCAGGACGGAGCAATACGGTTGAGCAGCACCCGGGCGGCGAGATTGGTCAACAAAGCGCTCACCAGCAGCGTCAGGGCCACGTACATCATGGCGCTTAGATAAATGGGGTGATCTGCCTCCAGAAATTCATTGACGAATACACCCGCCATGGTTTGGCCGCCGGCAAACAGGCTCGAACTGATGCGGTCGGTATTGCCGATGACCATCACGACAGCCATGGTTTCGCCTATGGCGCGGGCCATGCCTAAAACGGCTGCGCCAAAAATGCCTACCCGGCAGTAGGTCAGTGCCAGACGCGTGGTCTGCCACCAGGTGGCCCCCAGCCCGTAAGCACCCTGCTCAAGTTCTTCCGGAAATTGCTGCAATACATCTCGTGTAATGGCGGTGATAATCGGCAGGATCATGATGGTCAATATCAGACCACCTGCGAGAAAGTCACTTCCGGATGGTCCGCCATGCACCAGATTCGCGGGAAAATATTCCGTGCGGTGGCCAGGATAATGGCCGACGGGAATCCACTTGATATTTCGCAGGGCTTTCCACATCCACATTTCAAAATGGGTCTGAAGCCATGGTGACATGACAAAAGCGCCCCACAAGCCATAAACCACACTGGGAATAGCGGCCAGCAATTCCAACAGAAAAGAAACCGGGGCCGCCAGCCACGGTGGTGCGAGGCGGGTGATAAACACCGCGCACCCGATGCTTAGCGGAACGGCCAGCAGCAGGGCGATGAAAGTGGTAACAGCGGTGCCGTAGGCAAAGGCCAGCACTCCGTATTTATCCATTCCCGGGACAGGATTCCAGGTGGAGGTGGTGAAAAACTTCCAGCCAATGTGGCCAATGGCCATCCAGGCTCCGTTGAGGAGTACCGCAAAGATCAGCAGTAAAATGCCAAACATCATCACCACTCCGCCCATCGACAAGCCAATGGTCAGGCGATCCAGCACACCACGAAAAAAGCGATGCCTTGGATGGGATCCGGACGCGATGGAACTGCGGTTGGTAGGTTCAGACATCATCTTTCTCGGGCGATGTAAAGTCAGGCGGTGGCGAAAGCTGCACCTCCGCAACGGTGCCTGGTTGTTGGGGCGACCTGTGGTCGGTCATGGAAATCTCCGGGCGTCGATTGTTACGTCGTTGTGGTTAGGCGATGCTTTGATAGTGTGTGCCGATCGGATGGACAAGGCCGGTTTCGGAAAGTCGAAACCGGCCTTGCCGCTGCTATCCAATCGAGTCGTTGATTAATAGCTCAGGTGCTGGCCCTTCCAGGTGGCTTTGGCCAACTGGGCGAGTACCTTTTTCTGCATCGCGGGTCCAAGACGGATGTACTGCATCGTTTTGGCGTACTTTTGGCCCTTGGTCAGAATCCAGTGGATGAATTCCAGTGTGGCCTTGGCCTTGGTCTTGCTCATATATCCCAAATCGCGATCGATGATCAGGTAGGTAAAGCCGGAAATCGGATAAGCCTTTTTCCCCGATGGGTTGATGATGTGCAAACGCAAGTCAGCCGGCAGGTTTTCCACGACTGCCTTCTGGGCCGCAATCACCGACGGCATGGAAGGTTGAATGGCGTAGCCGTCTTTATTGATCAAGCGGGCCACGGGAAAGTGCCCGGTGATGGCGTAGGCATATTCCAGGTAGCCCAGGCCGCCGCGGGTCTTTTCAATCAGTGCTGCAACGCCGGGGTTGCCTTTGCCGCCGCGACCCACCGGCCAGTTGACGGAGGTGGATTGTCCAACCTGTTTTTTCCAGGTCGGGCTGACTTTGCACAGGTAGCCTGTGAAAATAAAGGTAGTACCGGAACCATCGGAGCGATGGGCAACCAGAATCGGCAGGTCCGGCAGTTTAACGCCGGGGTTGAGTTTTTTGATTGCCGGGTCATTCCAGCGTGTTACTTCGCCCAGATAAATGTCGGCAATCAGTTTGCCGTTCATCACCAGTTGCTTATGTACCATCGGCAGGTTGTAGCTCATCACTTCCGGACCGGCCACTTCCGGCATGTGCAGTACGGCGCCGCCGGCTTGTTTGATCTGGGCATTGCTCATGTAGGCATCAGAGCCGCAGAAGTTGATGGTCTTGCCGATCAATCCGTTGATGCCGCCGCCGGAGCCGATGGCTTCGTAATCAACTTTGATGTTCGGATGGCTCTTCTGGAATATTTTCATCCACTTGTACATGATCGGGGCCACGAACGTGGATCCCGCTCCCGAAATTTCCACCGCCCGGCTGGTGCCCACGGTGCCGATGGCCAGTAGCGCAGCCGGTGCCGCAACCATCAGGAACTTGTGAAACGCTTTGAACATATCTGATCCTTTCATTGCATGTTCATATCCCTGTCGGTACCGGGCTGAACATTCAGCCGCACGTCGCACCCATCAGGTGACATGCTGTATTTGAAACAAACACTATGAGACCTGCGCTAAGGTAACGTGAGCGAATAAATATGTTTGTCCGCCCACCCGTTCAACCGAACTGCCCTGTAACATACGCGAGGGTCTGGTGCTGCACGGGATTATGAAAGATTTTATCGGTCGGCCCGGTTTCCACCAGATTTCCCATGTAGAAAAAGGCGGTCTGGTGAGCCACCCGCACCGCCTGGTGCATATTATGCGTAACCACGACAATGGTGATAGTCTTGCTGAGTTCATTAATGAGGCTTTCGATGGTCTTGGTGGCGATGGGGTCCAGCGCGGAACAAGGCTCATCCATCAAGAGCACGTCCGGGTCCACTGCAATCGCACGGGCAATGCACAAGCGCTGCTGCTGTCCGCCGGAAAGCGACAGCGCCGAAGCATGCAGGCGGTCCTTGACTTCGTCCCAAAGACCCGCCAGGCGGAGCGATTTTTCAACCTTTTCCGCAATAACCGCCTTGCCGCGCACGCCGTGAATGCGCAGCGGATAGGCGACATTTTCGTGAATGCTTTTTGGAAACGGATTGGGCTTCTGAAACACCATGCCGGTGCGTTTACGCAATTCCATCACATCCGTGCCGCGGGCATAAATATCGGCGCCATGTATCTTCACGGAGCCTTGAACGCGGCAATGCTTTACCAGGTCGTTCATACGATTGAAGCAGCGCAGAATGGTGGACTTGCCGCAACCGGAAGGTCCGATGAAGGCGGTTACTTCCCGATGATTGATTTTCAGATTCACATTGTGCACGGCTCTGTGTTGGCCATAGAACACCTCGAGATTCTGCACTTCCACGGCTTGACGGGCGGCCGTTGCCGATGTGGTAACCGGAACAGTTCCGGTCAGGCCGTGAGTTCCTGCGCCGTGCGCTTTCTGGGATATATCGGTGGATGTATCAGCGAGTATCATGTCCA
The DNA here is from genome assembly GCA_021790385.1 of Planctomycetota bacterium. Lineage (GTDB taxonomy): Bacteria > Planctomycetota > Phycisphaerae > WQYP01 > WQYP01 > JABEVA01. The sequence goes on along the minus strand of JAJYDW010000071.1, from coordinate 4,371 downwards.
TTACCTCCGTAAAGTACAGGTTGGCAGCGGCGTAATGATGAAGCCGGATAAAACCTGTCATACATGTATCAGCATAAGCTCGGACAGGCGGGCGTTGCAAGGAAAAATAACCTGAATTGCCTTATTTTTGCGGGTATTAGCGCAAACTTATCACGGTTATGGCTGAATCTTTACAATGTCTTAATATACGGCCGCGATTTCGCGTGTGGCCGGCACACAGGCTTGTTCCAACACCAGCTCGCTCATGGCGGTGGTTCAGGCCTGCCGGGGATAACTGCCGTATTTTCGCCAGGTTTCCAGCATCAGTTGATAGCGCACCAGGCGCATACCGGTGTAGATGCAGTTGCTGGTGGAGAAAATATAGCCGCCGCCGGGCATGCCATGGCGAAGCGCGTAACGTACGGATTCAATGACCTGGGTATCTGTACCCGTATCCAGCGCGGCGCAGTTTACGTTCCCGCACAGACACACCTGATCACCATATAGGCGCTTCACTTCGGCAATATCCACGCCACCCTGGGGATCCAGGGAATGCAGGGCATGCGGCTGAGTTTGCATCAGTTGATCGATAATGGGCATGATGTTGCCATCAGTATGCTTAATGGCATAAAAACCCCGGTCGCGGTATGCACGGATTAATTGATGCAGGTATGGCGTGATGAATTCACTGAATTGAGAGGGGCTTAAAAACGGGCCGGTGTTAAAGCAGTAATCGCTGCACAAGGCGAATCCGTCCAGTCCGCCATGGGCTTTTAGTCGATCTGCTGAACGCAGTTGCCGGTCCACCATGGCCTGGGCTTCCTGCTTTAGTTTTTCCGGCTCGTCGGCCATGCGAAACGCAAACTCCATCATGTGATTGCCGTCCGGTATGGAAAATGTTGCGTCACCGTGGCGCATTAAAAAATACTGATTTCCGGTTTTTTCCCGGATGATATCCACCAGGGCCATGGTTTCGTCATCATTGCCCGGATTGGGATGGAGAAATATGGCGCTGTGTTCAAACCGCTGCGCAATGGCAATATATATGTCGGCCATATCACGACGATGCAACGTGCGTTCCGCCGGCTCCATCTGCAGCCATTGGTGATAGCTGCGATGTTCCGGGTGCACCTTCCCCAGCGCTTCCATGGTCAGATAAAACACCAGTTCAAAATGGGGGACCAGCCCGGTCAGCGGTTGGCGGTTCAGGGCGGCTATGAACCTGTCCCGCGGTTCGAGCCTCTCGGGTTGAGCTGGTTGTAACGGGGCGGTGGTCATCGTTTCTCCAATGGGGCGGCCGGGGCAAACATTCTGGTGTGCGCCGGGCGGATGACGTACCATTATCTGGGCAAGAGCGGAAAACTGGCAATCGTAAAATTATCTCTATCGGTGGTAAAAATGCACCACTAAATGACGTTTTATAGCCGTTTGCCGGCATGGAATTTGGGAGGTAAACAGATATTGAAGCACAAGGCTGGTGAAAATACCGAACCGTTCCGTCAGGCCGCAACCAGCCTGGCGATCCGTGGTTATATTCCCCCGTCGTCCTCTGCGTTCTCCGCGCCTCTGCGTGAGCTACGGCCTCTCGTACTCTTTGTGGTGAATACGTATCCCGCAGGCCGCCGCCCGTTGAGGCATGGATGCCGAAATCCCGATGCGGCAAGGAGCAAACCATCGGGTTTGAAGCACTCACTATACCGCTTTATTACCCGTACACGCATACTAAAATTCCTGATAATTCCATTGCCAAATGTGACAACCTATATCAGGACGTGACACCCGGCGGAGAACACGCCGCACCGCCTCCAGTCCGCCGTGGACATATAAATCCAGCGTTCTCTGTACCGTGCTGCGCGCCGCACACGACAATTCAGCGATTTGGATATGGCTGATCCCATGGGCCTTGAGCCACAGGATTTCCATACGCTCCTGTACCAAACGCATCGGATGCTTAAACCGGTCGCGTTGTATCTCTTCTAATATGTCGTCGGGAAAATCAAAGTGTCGCATCCATGCGCTCTGGATTGGCGAATTTAACTGTGGGTCCGCTTCCATGAGAACGATTATTTATAATGCAATCCATGGTTATGTACCGTTACATGCCATAAGGGGTATAATCCCCCCATGAAACGCTGGTACTATAGCGCATCGGCTGCCGCCTTCCTCGACAGCTCCAACGAGACCATACTCGGGGAGTTAACCACAAATAGCGATTTCGGTGTTGATCTTTCCCAACGAGATGCATGGCTGGAGGAAATACAAATCCTCCGCCAGACGCTGGAGCCTTATCGCCTAAATGCCAAAATTTATCTTGAATATTCTATCCCCCGGCTTGGCCGGCGAATCGATGCCGTCGTTCTCATCGGCCCGGTGATTTTTGTGCTCGAATTCAAGGTTGGTGCCGATAAGTTCACTGCGCACGGCGTCGACCAGGTTTGCGACTATGCCTTAGACCTCAAGAATTTCCACGAATCCAGCCACCCTTGCATGATCGCTCCGATCCTGATCGCCACCGCCGCCACAGATGCACTGCTGCCAGGCCCTCCCACACCCTACTCAGACGGTGTTCTTGCTCCCATCAAAAGCACCGTCACCGCACTGCCAACAACACTGGCCCAGGTGCTCCGCAACGCAAAAGCCCCGGCCATTGAAAGCATCCAGTGGGAGCAGGGTCGGTATTGCCCCACTCCAACAATTGTCGAGGCCGCCATGGCTCTCTACCGCGGCCACTCTGTCGCCGAAATTTCACGCAGTGATGCCGGCGCTATTAACCTCAGCCAAAAGTCTGATCTGCTCACAGACATCATCAACTCAGCCCGGGTGAATTCACAAAAGGCCATCTGCTTCGTAACCGGCGTTCCCGGCGCAGGTAAAACGCTCGTCGGTCTGAATATCGCCACCAAGCACATTGACAGCAAGAGTCACCTCTACAGCGTATTCCTTTCCGGCAACGGCCCCCTGGTTGCCGTCCTGCGGGAGGCGCTGGCTCGCGATAAAGTAAAGCGTTTACCTAAAAAGGGCCAAAGGTCCGAAAAAACACGTGTCCGCAGCGAAGTCAAAGCGTTTGTACAAAATGTTCACCACTTCCGCGATGAATGTCTTATTGATGCTACCCGCCCGCCGGCTGAACACGTCGCTCTTTTTGACGAAGCTCAACGGGCCTGGAACCAAACGCAAACCTCCCGTTTCATGCAGCAAAAGAAGAAAAAAGCCGATTTCGACAAGTCCGAACCAGAATTCCTTATTTCCTGCCTGGACCGCCACCCCGATTGGGCGGTCATTGTGTGCTTGGTCGGCGGCGGCCAGGAAATCAACACTGGTGAGGCCGGCATTGGCGAATGGATCGACTCGCTGCAACGCAGCTTTCCCAACTGGCATATTTATATCTCCCCTCGCCTGACCGACAGTGAATATGCTGCCGGCCACGCCCTGCAACGGGTTGCAACATTATCCCACGTGAAGTTTAAGGATGAACTGCACCTGGGCATTTCCATGCGATCCTTCCGAGCAGAAAATGTTTCGCTGCTGGTTAAACAACTTCTGGATTTGGATATATCCGCCGCCCGTGACGTTTTGCTCAGTATTTCCCAGCGCTATCCAATTGTCATCACCCGCGACTTGTCCGTTGCAAAAGCGTGGCTTCGGGCGCAAGCACGCGGATCAGAACGTTATGGCATAGTCGTATCTTCCCGGGCCCAACGGTTAAAGCCACACGCAATCGACATAAAATCACCGATGGATCCCATTCACTGGTTTCTAGACGGCAAGGCCGATGTGCGATCTTCCTATTATCTTGAAGACGTGGCAACCGAATTCCACGTGCAGGGGCTGGAATTGGATTGGGCATGCGTAGCCTGGGACGCCGACTTCCGCCACACATCGTCAGGCTGGCAACACTGGTCCTTTCGCGGCGACCGCTGGAACCGTATAAAAAAAACCGAACGACAAATGTACCTGAAAAATGCCTACCGCGTTCTGCTTACCCGCGCCCGTCAAGGCATGGCCATCGTTGTGCCACCCGGCGAGCAGACCGACCCCACCCGCAACCCCGATTTCTACAATTCCACTTTCGACTACCTGCAGCAAATCGGCTTCCAGAGCATCTAAAAGACACGGCCCCACAGGCCGTGGTCCTATAACTAACTTCAGCACAATTGCAATAAATAAGCAATTACTGCTGCAATTCTATCATATCATCCGATTATCGACATGATTATTGCAATTTATTTGTAATTTAACGGCCGCAAAGTATAATCATCCTGGGGGCATTGTGACACGTCGGATCGTGTCGCAAACCTCACGGAATCGTTGGCCAACACCAGATTTATCTAAGGCAAAAGAACAGTGCTTTACGAATTCACCATTGAAAACTTCCGCTCAATTGGCCAAGCT
>JAJYDW010000070.1 GCA_021790385.1 Planctomycetota bacterium | reverse complement strand
GGCGATGGTTTACAAGCTCGGCCAAAGCGCCCAGAGAAACTTCCAGCGACTCAACGGGGCCGAGCAGATAAAGGATATTGTCATCGGGATTATTTAAGAAGACGGGATCAAAAAATCGGCCGCCTGAAAAGCTTCCGTCCACAACATTTGACAGTAACTCAATCCGGAGTTGATCACCCCGCCATGAGCGGGTATGGACCCCGGCATGGCCGTCTGTGAAAACGGTTCGCCCTGGCGGCTTTCCATTAACAGGGTGGCCACCTGCCAGGGGCAAAAGGCGCCCCAACCGGCCACGGAATAACTCGCATTGACCTCGGTGAGGGAATAGTCGTATTGAAAACCCGCCACATTGGAATACAAACTGCAGTCCGAAAGCAACATTTCATCACCTGGAATCTGGTTTAGGATGACCTCCGGGCCACCGCCTCCGGCTTTATCTGCGCCTTTGTCCGTCTGTACAAAAAAACTCCAGGCCGTTATCGCCGATTGCATCGCTGAAACAGCGGGCCATGCCGGATCATGCACCGTTATGTTGGGCCAGTCGCAGCGACTAGTGCTCTGTTCCAGCCACAATTGCGGGCTTGCGATCTCAGGCCCGGCGCACCCTGAGCGAGTACAAGTCCAGACTGCCGCTTACCAGTTCCACACGCACCATCACCAGTCCGGCCGCAATGCGTACCCTGCCAAGCACGCTGCTCCAGCAGACCTTATTGCGTTGGGTCATATCAACCGTACCGAATCTGATGCCGTTGATCCAGATAGCCAGCACACTGGGCACGCCGGGCCGGCCTTGAACAGTGACATCAGCGGTGAAAGGCGCGGCGGTGTGCCCCGGAAAGGCCAGCCAGGTTCCGGGGTTGCGAAAGCCGCCCAGAACGCGATGGCCATTGTATTTGGTGCCGTAGGGGCCGGCGGTACCGACGCCTGGAACCTCGCCACACCACAGCGTACCGGGTAGGGCCTGCCCAAGGGTTACCGCGTCCCGCCGCCCATGTTTCAGAGCCTTCAAAGCGTTAAACTTGGGCGTATTGAGATTCATGATGTCGGGTGTGAATTCCCAGTCCGCCGGCCCGACGACGGTGTAGTACATCAGCAGGTCTCCGCCCTGTTGGGCATAGTAGTTTTGCATGAATTCCGTCATGGTTTTCATGCGCGGATCGGCATTGATGGCCAAGATTTGGGCAGTCGGCAGGCCGTCCACGCCATCGCCGCCCTCGTAGGCTACGCGCTGCACTCCCCAATTTTTAGCAGCCATGGCGTCATTACGAAAGGCGAGAACGGTTTTTGTATCCGGGTAATTGCCGGCCGCAAAGTATTGATCCGGATTGGCGGACAACTTGTTGACGCCATAGTAGGCGGAACCGCCTGCACCATGGATATAGCTCCGCACCGTTCGGGGTGGGTGCTGTTTGCCGCCATAGGCATCCAGCCAGCACATTTGGGTGAACCCTTCGCCAAAAGTGCCACCGGTGCCTTTCTGCCACATCAACTGTGGCCGCACCCGCTGCATCATGTCCGCATCGCCGAAGACCGATCGGAACAAATCGCTGATTTGTGATATCCGGTATGCGGTATAGCGATACGCTGTGTAATAAATGTTGTTTTGCGGGTCAATGGCCTTAATCGGATGCGAAGCCGGCAGTTTTTTCACAATATCCATGAGCACATAAAAGCACCAGAACCCACCGGCATAATTCCAGGTTTCATTGGCAAATTCCACATAGACATTCAAGCCCGCATCCAGCGGAGGATATATTGGATGGGCCTGCGGCGAAGTGTAAGGATTCGTGCCATCGGTGCCATAGCGAAGGGCCTGCGCCATTTTCGTTACAAAATCATCATCGGCCGCCACGGGTACATTGATCCACAGATCGCGTTGGGTCTGGTTGGCCAACTGAATCTGGTGCTCCAGTGCTACCCCCAGCGCGGTGCCGCCCAACCGTCCGCCGCCCACTTGAATGTATGGCGGGCACGGCTTGTAGAACGTCAGCGGGGTTTGCCGGTCCGCCCAGTGGACCACGGTATTGCCGTTGGTCGCCGTCCAGTCCATGGTGCGGATGACGCTGCCAAACTGCATGGCCTTCACGTAATAATCGGTGAATACCACGCTTCCGTTGGTGGGATAACCTGGCCGGTACAGGCGCACATTGGTAAACCCGGACCCTTGGGGTGAGTGCGGCGCGCGTTTGGAATCGAGAATCGCCAAACCAACCGATTGGCTCGCCCCGGTGGGAGAAAGCTTAAAGGTTATATCGGCAGTTGTGGTATTGGTGGCGGCATCGTAGCGCTGGCCGGCCACGGTCATCGGGGTACCGTACACGGGGCGAATGACCCCCTGCCCTTGAAAAAGCAGCTTGTATATACCATTGATGTGCTCCGCATTGCCGGTATAAACCACAGTTCCGGCGTCTTGGGTCGGCCAGCCCAAACCGTCGTACGAGGCCATGGCCTGCATGTTGGGAGTCTGCCATTGCCGTGCTTGCTTCATGGCATCGACAAAGGCAAAACTGCCGTCCCAGTCGCTGCAACTCCATACATTCATGCCGAACTGATTCAGCCCACGGCCCGTGGAAGCCGTGGCTTCCAGACGGCCGCGCCCGGAAGCATTGGCAATGACCCTGCCGGGCAAGCCGGCAAGGCTGTTCTTCGCCAGCACAACACCGGCACCTGCTGCGACTCCCAGTTGAGCCATGCGAGAGAACATTTCCCGGCGGTTCATCCGATTCGACTTGGGCATGTTTTATCCTTTAATATGAGGCCGCTTTCGCATAGGGCTCGGTTGCGACCGGTACCGCAGAAAAACCGACTGCTCTTTCCCGGTCTGGTCCCTGAGCATGATTCATCTTCCGCGATGTGTCCGGCGGCGGCGGCGAGGATGCCAGCCGCAGCCGGCGATGCCCCTATCGCCGCAGGCCATATCAACATAGCTTTGCCGCGGCCAAAGGGACCCAGCCGGCCCCGGGGCCGCTAGCGAAGGGCGTTGGCCGGGGTACATGCGGTGGCAAAGGCTTGGATGGAATTGATGGACTCCACGTGTCCATCCGCAAATCCGGAGTTGATCACCCCGCCATGAGCGGGTATGGACCCCGGCATGGCCGTCTGTGAAAACGGTTCGCCCTGGCGGCTTTCCATTAACAGGGTGGCCACCTGCCAGGGGCAAAAGGCGCCCCAACCGGCCACGGTATAACTCGCATTGACCTCGGTGAGGGAATAGTCGTATTGAAAACCCGCCACATTGGAATACAAACTGCAGTCCGAAAGCAACATTTCATCACCTGGAATCTGGTTTAGGATGACCGCCGGGCCACCGCGAGATCCGTACGGCAACGGCAGCGGGCTGACATATTGATTGCTCCCATTCATGTATGCATACAAGTTCGCATTGAGCGAATAATTGCATGGAAGGTACTTGGCCCCCTGGCCAACATATTGTGACACCGGATGATAAAAATTGGTCATATTCTGGCCGCTGAATGCGGTCTGAAACAGTGGGCACAGCCACACTGCGGAACTGGGATGGTTGTAGCCATAATAACCGGTATCCAAACCGGGTAAATACGAAGTCATGTGGTAGCGAATCGGTTTATAATTTTGCATCAACGGCGCACCGCCGAGACTGTCATACCACGCACCGCCATCGGCACCATTAAACGGCACCATGTCTTGGTAATCTTGCGCGTAATATTGAATGCCCAGCACAATTTGCCGCTCGTTGCTGGCGCATAATGTAACATCGGCGGCCTGCCGCGCTGCCGCCAGTGCCGGCAACAGCAGGGCGATCAGAATGGCGATAATCGAAATTACCACCAAAAGCTCCACCAAGGTAAACGCGCTGCGGCGCGAGGAGTCAGGAGACAGGAGACAGTCCCGACTATCCCGATGATACCGGGAGCAGTCCCGGCGCGCCGGGACCGGCCAAAGGCCGGTATCGGGAGAGACAGGAGATTCCGGCAGCCCGGCCATTATTTGGCCGTGGCACGGTGGATGTGCGCCGGGAGATATACAACGTTTCATAAACAATACTCCTTTTGAAAAAAGGACGAACGCGGCCCATTACGGGCCGGGAAATCATTTAGGTCCTTTGGCGTTTGCACCCAAGCAGCAAAATCCCCAACCCGCCCATCGCCATCAACCCCAGCGCCGCCGGTTCAGGAGTCGTTACCGGTCCGGGAAATACATTGGCCACCGTGGAAATGTTTCCCAGGTAGCCGGGCGAATTGAAGTTGGCTGCAGCGCTGGCATACAGGCTCATCGCCCCGGTAATGTTGGCACTGCGAATACTCTTCTGAGCCTCGGTCGTTGAAAACGCCTGGCTGAAGGGTGGACTGGTGAACGTGGTGGTTTGGGACTGGCTGACCACCGGCGTACTGCCAGCGGCTTCACCGGCCCCGCCTATAAAGCCCACACTATCTCCGGTAACGCCGGCGTTTAAGTCCCCGTTAAACGCCGTTTGCAGCGCTGCCGCCAAAGAACCCGCCGACAATACAAAATTGTTGTCCACCGCGGCAAAGTTGACCATGCCGCTCGCGGAAGCGCTGTTGGCTACGTCAACCGCCCCCACACTCAGCTCATCGAGACTGCCGGAATTAACCTGGCCTACTGCCAGATTGCTCCAACTTACCCCGTTGTAAGAACCGGAGCCAAAACTGTAATAGCTACCGCTGCCGGTGTAGGTATAGGTAGTGGGGTCCAGCTTGCCATTGGCAGTAACACTTACGGTGATACTGCCCTGACTCGCGGTGCCCATGGCCAGCAAGCCGCCGGCCAGCACCGCCGTAGCCAGCCATTTTTTTTTTAATCCATAGGTTGTTATCGTGTTCATGTGAGCTACTCTCTTAATGGCAACTGTTGGTGAAGCAGCCTGGTAAAATTGCCGCAGGGTTGCCAACCTGCGGGTTTGTTCTCAATGGCCCGCCTGCCGCCGCACCAAGGGAAAAGAGGCCGGTGGCAAATTATGCCACCGGCCTCTTTAAAAATGCGTGGTCTTAAGCCACTTTGCGTTTACGGCCCACCAAAAGCAGACCCACGCCCATCACCGCCATCAGCCCCAGCGTGGCTGGTTCAGGGATGGAAGCCGAGGGTGTGGCCACCACCAGGTCGGTGAAGCTGGCACCACCGGTGCCGTGGGTGCCCCCGAAGAACAGGTCGGTGAAAGTAGCATTGGTGCTGGCGAAGGTGGCATTGGGCGTGCCAAGAGGAATTGTGGGATTGGAGCCACTATATCCCGCTGGATTAACCCACAGGCTCAAATTCGCGGCAGTGCCGGTGGTATATTGCACTTCCATCACCAGTTCCGCCGGTGTGCCCTTCACAAAGGCCACATTGGAAACAGTGTTGGTCAGGGTAGTGGTACCATTGGTGCTGTCAAGGGTCCAGTCATTGTTGGTATTGCTGGCCGCATAACCGAAAGCCGCGTTGGCGTAACCAGCGGTGCCAAACGCCCCTTCGGCATTTCCGCTAAGGCCGAAGACGAACGGGGGATTGCCGTTGTCTGACCGTACTAATGCCGACACCAGGATCGTGGCCCCAGCTACGCCGATGGTGCTCACGTGGGTGGTGGGGTTTGTGGTGATCAGCCCAGCAGTTGCGAATGTCCCCGTAGAGCTTAGGTCAAACGAGCGACCCGATCCTTGATAATTATAACCGCCGGCGGCGTAATTGTTGTTATCCGCCCCGGTTAGTGGCGTGGTATCGGATACGTTGTAGCCGGGAATGCCCTTGCCCGCAGCCGGCAGGTTCTGTTGGTACCAGCCATTTAAGCTGTTTCGATTTTTCGCGGTGCTCCAACCTGTGCCGTCGTTCACGCCGGCCAGCAAAATTGGCCCGCCGGTGAGCGTCACCCCGCTAAAATCTTCCGTGGCTAAGATGGTGGCCTTGGCCGCTGACACCGCCAGGGAGCCCATCAAGGCTGCGCTGGCCGCGGCCAGCAAAATTGTGGAACGTGACTTGGACAACATAAAAACTCCTCGCTCCCTATGGGAGCTATCTCCGACAGCGGCGAGCCCAGATTGCGAATGGTTCCGGCGAACGCCGGAAGAACGCCTTCCGCACAACTGATTTGACTCGCGACCTGCGCCATCTGAAGTTGAGGTTACACTAATCACGGAAGCTAAAAAAGCCCATTTTGCGCAAATCATCGGACGTTTTGCGCAAAGTTTAAAAATACTTTCTACGAATATGTGTGCTGTTTGGCCAATGAAATCAGCCCTTGGCAACGCCGACACGGCAAATCCCCCGTAGCCGACGATGGCACCATCGCCGTGGGCCATGTCAACGGTGCCCACCGCGGCCTGAGGGAGCCAGCCGACTGCGAGTTTCAATGGGGCCGCCGGCTTGGTACGGTGAAAATTCAACTTCTGCGGCACCTGGCGCGCCAGGCGCTGGGGGTATGGCCCGTAGCGCGGCGAAATACCACACTCAGTTGATGGGCGTCTGAAAGGCCGCTTTGGCACGCCACGCCGGGCATTTTTAAATCGGTCTGTTCCAACAGGATTTTGGCTCGCTCCACGTGGACACGCCAAATTTCCTCCTTGGGTGAACGTTTAAAATTCCGCTGAAAACCAAGTTCCAGTTTGCGCCTGGAAATATGCACCGCGGTCAACACGTCTTCCACCGTGATCAGCGCAGCGGCATTTTCACGGATGAACCGGGCGGCTTGCGCGATGTCGGGATCATCCACAACCAGAATATCGGAGGAATGGCGTGCAATTAACGCCAGCGGCGGTACCAGCACCAGTTGCCTGGCTGGTGCTTTGCCCCGGATGGCCTGACTGAGCAAGGTCGCCGCCACCAAGCCAATACGCCGTGGGTCCAGCGGCACGCTGGTCATGGAGGGTGTTATCATTTCGCACAGGGCCAGGTCGTTATCCACACCGACCAGCGCGATGTCCTCCGGAATACGCAGTCCCACACGCGCGCAGGCGTAGGCAATATGTCTGGCCCACAGGTCGGAGCACGCCATGACCGCGGCGGGGCGCCGCAGATTCAGCAGCCATTTCGCCAGCGCCGTCTTTTCCCATTCGACGTGGAGGCTGCCCCAGGGAATATTCTTCACCATATAAACGGAACATTCCAACCCCCAAGCCGCCAGTTTTTGGGTGAAGCCCTGCTTGCGAACCCAGGCAAAAGGCATATCTCCACCGTAATAGCCGTAATTCCGGAAGCCGTGCTGTTGCAAGTGCTGCGCCACCAGAGATCCCACAGCCCAATCGTCCGGCACCACCTCGCAAAGGCCCGAATTCTGGGGTTCCCGCAAGGTCAAAACGGTCGGCACACCCAAGCGTTCAAGGGTTGTGAGGAATTTTCGCCAGCCCGCCTTCGAGTTGTCGAGTGCGTTGCCCGCGATGATCCCGTGGAGCTTGAGTTTCGATAGACCGTCGAGATTGGCGTTGATGTCTCCGGCACTGGTAATGTACGGAACCCATCCACTGTTGGTGAGCATGTAGTGTGCGATACCCCGTAAAATATGATGGTGCCAATCCAGTTGGGTTTCCAGCATGATACCCACGCGCGTACGCTCATGCCTTCGGGGTTGAGGATGGGTCGCAGCTTCAACAATGTCCGACTTTTGCATACCGACGATATCATAGCACCCGTGTAGAACCCCCGCCAAGCGGCGCGCCAAACTATGCGTCTTTGCGTCATCCTGTTCAACCGTCGATACGCCAACGCCCTCCGCCACTTCGATCCTCAACACGGAGCATCGCAAGTGGCCCGGTATATCCATGGTTTGGGGCAAATTTTTCCGGCGGGCATCGCCGCAATAGAGGCCAACCATTGACGGCCGTCTGGATTGTTAGCTCGCCCGCCGCCGGATCATCAGCGGCACACCCAGGCCCAAAGCCAGCAGCGGCAGGCACGACGGCTCCGGCGCGGCCACAAAATCGTACGCCAACGCATACGTTTCACCACTGGAAACCATCGTTCCACCAAGTTTCAATACTTGCAGATCGTAAGTGCCCGCCGTTAATCCGGTCAGGTTCAACTGCTGCACATTATCCACGTTGCTATCGCAAAGGCCAACCAGATTGCCGGCGGAATTCACCAACGCCAGGTAAAGATTGTTGATTCCGGTCGCGTTCACATCCAGATTCCAGACCAGCGTGGCGGTTAAACTGTAAGATGTGCCAGCGCTTAAATTAAAAAGGTAGTGCTGATAGGCGTTGCTGTTGGAGGAATTGCTGATGTCGGCCAGATTCCAGCCCTCCAGGCCGGGTTGATGGGTGGCAGCGCTGGAATCAAAGGCCCAGGTGGGAGCCACCCCGGAATTGTACGTGGCCGATGTGGTGGCATCAAAGTTGTGCTCGCCAGCGGCCAGATTTTCATAGGAATTCAACGCGTTGACCACACCCGCCCCATAACGCGGGTCCAGCGGCGTGGCGGTGGTGCTGGACTCCGTCAAATAGGTCAGCGTTTGCGTTTGCGTGCTGCCCGTACCACTAAGCACACGAATGTAATTGTTGGTCCAGCCCTGCGGCTTCACCGCACCATTGAGCAGCAGGGCCTTGACCACCCGCATATCGGTGGCATTGCCGGAGGTGCCCGTCCCGCCGACATTGTCCATGGCCGCCTGCGTCAGCAGTGCCGCCACGCCGGAAACAATTGGCGTGCTAAAACTGGTGGCCGCATAGGGGGTAGGCGCGGTGATATCCGGCTTGGACCGTCCGCCGGGGGTCGGGCCGACCCAGGTGGCCGCGGTCCCCGTGGACGGGCTAAACACGCCGTTATTTTCCGTGCCGTTGTAATAATCCACCGCAATGCCGTTGTACATGGTCGCCGGGGGATTCACTTTACTTGGGCCGTTGGACGTGCCATCGCCGATGGCGTTGATAAACAGCATGTTATATTTCGCGGCGCTCCAATCCAGGCCTTGAACGTAACTGCCACTGGAGACAAATCCGGGGTTGGCTATCCAGCTATTGTTGACGATCAGCGGCGTGCTGGGCGGGTTTGGCAATTGGAAAGGCAACATTCCATGGGTGATAGCCTCAGTAGTGAGGTCGTACCATTGAAATCCAAAGTCGGCGTTCATGCTGTAAATATGGGACACACCCCAGGCCACGCCGGTATGCGTATTGTCATAATTATAAGTTTCGTTATTACCGTAAAAGAGACCGCCGACCATATCGGCATGGCTGGAATCCTGGGCACTGTTAAAAGTTGTGGAATCAAGGACAGAGTCAAGATAAGTGAAACTCGCAGCCGGTTGGCCTACACTAGCCGGGTTTACCTCAAATTCGTAAGCGCCCGATGATGTCGTGCCGGTGGGAGCCTCCATCTGCAGCACGCTCACGCCCGCACCGTTGATGGTCGGAGCTATTTTAATGAGCTGGGGCAGACCGATCTCGTCGTAATACTGCATGTAGGGATTCTGGTAGCCGTTGGCCCGCACGGCGGCGGTGCAGCAAGCGGCGGCTGCGGCGGCCAGCAGAATTGTGGAACGTGATTTAAGCGACATAAAAACTCCTTGCTCCCCCGGGGAGCCACCTCCGAGAGCGCCGAGCTTGGCTGGCGAATGGTCCCGGCAAACGCCGGAAGAAATACCAATCCGCACAGCGGCAAGAACCCGTGACCTGCGCTCTGGGCAATAAACATTACTTCCCTTGTCTGGCCCCAACAATACCATTTTACGCAATTCATCGGACGTTTTGCGCAACATTGTCACGGTCTTCCGGACTCATCCCGGACCGTGCCGGCTGCGGGTTTTAATGGAGCCGCCGGCTTGGTGCCGCAGGCCGCCCGCTCCCCAATGTGGGAGGTCAAAATTGGCCGTGCAGGCGTACTAAAGAGCCAAAATCCAATACGTCACGCCCATCAGATAAGAGTCCGGGGAAAAGTTGCCGGAAAACGGCGATTGCCAACTCGCCGCGAACATCGGCACCCCCGCGAATTCCCGCCAGAATCCGCGGGGACTGGTCCCCGTCATCGGCGTTGCAATTGCCGGCCCTGCCGGCGCGACGGACCCGGTCGAAGTGGTACCCATGGCCGCGGTACTCAGGCTGGTTGTTGACGCCGCCACGACGCTGGTCTTGCCTGCTTTGTGCCCCTTGGTCTGGGCCACCAACGAGGTGGTCGGGCTTGGATCCACGTTGGTGAAGGTGGCGGTTCCGGCCACCACACTGACATCCGAACTCACGGCCAGCCCCGCCAGATACGTGTTGTTGCTGAAATTAATGGTTTCGGTGGAACCAAGCTGGGTCCAAGTTGAACCATCGGCAGAATAGTAGGCACTGTAGGTGTTGCCACTCCGGATGAGTTCCAGCCATTCTGGCGTACCGCTGGTGCCGCCGCTGACACTTCCAGTGCTGCCTCCGGTGCTGGACCGCCATTGGAACACAATGCCATCACCCGGCGTCTCTTCGACGGCCGCGAATATCGCACCCGGGGCGCTGGAATCCCGGAACATGACGCCCGCCTGCGCTGCACTGGTGGTGTCGGTCTGGCTGGTGATCTGGGCCAAGATCGTTTGATCTCCCGTCACTGATTCACTGGCGAAATTAAAGCTGTCGGCGATACCGCCGATGCCGTCACCACCGCCAGTAACGGTAAATTCACCGGCATTCAATGAGGCCGAACCAGCAGGCACAGGAGCTCCGATCGCCTGATCCACCCAGCCAGCCGGCAGGTTTCCCGAGACAATTTCAGACACCACCAAATCCGTAAAGCTCGCACCGCCGGGCTGATAGCTGCCTCCGAAGAACACGCCGGTGAACGTGGCGTTGGTGCTGGCGAAGGTGGCGTTGGGCGTGCCTGTCGGAATTGTGGGGTTGGTACCGTTATACCCGGCCGGATTAACCCACAGGCTCAAATTCGCGGCAGTGCCGGTGGTATATGCCACCTCCATCACCAGTTCCGTGGCTGTGCCCTTCACAAAGGCCACATTGGAATCGGTGTTGGTCAGGGTATTGGTGCCATCGGTACTGCCAAGCGTCCAATCATGGCTGGCGTTGTTGTCCGCCCAGCCGATCGCGGCGTTGGCATAGCCAGTTGTGTTGAAGGCTCCAAAGCTGTTGCCGCTCAGGCCGATGACAATGGGACCACTGTTCGTGGCGTCAACCCGTACCAAAACGGACATCAGGATGGCCGATCCCGGCGTGCCAATGGTGCCGCTTGCATTGACCAGCCCCGCGGCCCCGAAGGGCCCGGTGGCACTGGTGTTAAAGGTTCGTCCGGACCCTTGGTACGCGTACCCGCCGGTGGCGTAGTTGCTGTTGTCCGCGCCGGCAAGCGGTGTGGTATTGGATACATTGTATCCGGGAATACCCTTGCCCGCAGCCGGCAGGTTCTGTTGGTACCAGCCATTTAAGCTGTTTCGATTTTGCGCGGTGCTCCAACCTGTGCCGTCGTTCACGCCGGCCAGGAGAATCGGATTGTTGTTGCTGAGTGTCACGCCGCTGAAATCTTCCGTGGCCAATACCTTGGCGACTGGGCCGGGGGCGGTGATGCTTCCGCTGACGACAATGGCATTGTTACTATTCAGCTCTCCCAGGCCGACGGTGGTATAGACCGAAGCGCCAAAGAAATACACGCGGAAAGTGATCGGGTTGCTAACGCCCTGGAGTTCTCCAATGGAAGAAAGGTTAAAGGTGGCGGCATTGACTTGTGAACCCGTGATCGACCCCACCGTAGTAAAGTTCGTGCCATCGGTGCTGTAGGTCAAACCAATGCCTTGCGTGGACGGGTTGTTTTGGAACCAGGCGTCAAGCAGGATGGAACCAAGCGAGACGCTGTAGCCGGTTTGTGGTGTGACCGTGTAGGTATAATATTGGTTATCGGCAATCGAACCAGCTAAGTTTGAACCCCAGACATTGGTGGACGCCTGGGAGAGCAGGCCATGAGCGAAGCTGTTTTGAGTATTGGCCGTTAAACCGGAGCCAAACGTAACTGCGCTAAAGCCAATTCCGGAGGCCGAAACCTGGCTGGGCGCACTGGTCTCGGTACCGGTGAAATCAGCGAAATTCCAGATGGCCAAATTGCCATTTTCGCCCGAAGCCAGCGGAATCTGCCCGATTTCGTTGGAGGGCAGGCTCTCGCCGCCGGCGTTATAGGCATCAACAACAAAATAGTAAGGCTGGTTGGTGGTCAGGCCCGTAACCGCGTACGTGGTTGCATTACCCACATCAATACGCGTCTGATAATTACCGACCGTTGTGCCATAGCGCACCACGTAGCCAGTGGCTCCACTGACGGCACTCCACGTTACGCTGGCCTGTCCGTCATTACCGCTGGCGGCGGCACCGGAATTGACGGTGTTGAGAACCGGCGACGCCGGTGCATTTTGTCCAACAATGGACACCTGGCTTACTAAAAACGCGGTACTGCCGGCGCTGCGCACGGCAATGGAATGATTGCCTTTGGCCAGGTAAACCACACCCGTTATGGCCCCGCCGCCACTGGCACCACTGTTAACCACGGCACTGTCCGCCAGAATCACCGCAGTGCCGCCGCTGCCGCTGGTGGTCAGATTCAAGGTATAGAAGCCGCTGGTCGGTACAACGACCATCCAGTTGATAAAGCCTCCGGCGGTAGTAATTTGGCCAAGCGTACCGGTGCCTTCGACAATACAGGCGGTGGCGGGAGTTAAAACGGCGGGAGCCAAAATGCCGTTGGTGGCCGTCGGCGGCAGGGTGTTGGCGGCATTATTAATGCCCTGCACAATGGGATACTGCGTGATATTCAATAGCCCCTGCTGGGCGTAATAATCACTCCAATCAGGCCATTGGGCATAGGTACCCAACATGCTGACCGAACTACCGGCCTGATAAAATTCATTCATATAAGTCTGCTGGGTGGTTGCGGTGCGCGGATCGCCGTATTTGGCGTCAAGTTGTATCCACGATCCGCCGTCATCACCCCCCAACGACCAGCCACCCTCGTAGGAAAGCTCCTGCAAACCGAAAGCCTTGGCCCAATTGGCCTCCACATTCATGGTGTTGACCAAATCGGAACCAACCGGTTGACCGGTCGCATCACCACCGGCAGGAATGCCTCCGGCAAAAATTGCATCCACACTGGTCACGCGCACATCGGTGAAAAACGCCGTCTGGTTTGTCAGGCTGGGATTGGCGATATCGCCCTCACCCACGATGGTAATCGTGTGCGTGCTACCGGCGGCCAGAGCAGTGCTTTGCGTGTAGTAATAATCGGACATCGTCCACGCCACAACGCGGGATTCCCAATCGGAACCGGCCTGGGCATAACTGGCCGGCGTATAACCGTTGCCTTGGCTGTAGGATTTTGCGGTAATATCTACTTGGTTGGCGGTACCGTAATCAAGGTACACGCGCAGGTTCTCCTGGTCCACCGTGCCGGTGGATTCGGTGCGATTCACGGCCTTGAAACTGAAGGCGTAAAGGTCTGAGGTCTGGTTTGTCGGCGTGGTAAAAGTAAAGGACATTTGGCCCGCATCGGTGATGTAGCCGACCTGATTGCTGTAGCTGCCGTCACCGCCATAAAGGCTGTTGTCCGGTTGTGGGATACCCAGCGTATTGCCGGCGGTATAACCGGCGATACCGGCGGTACCGGTGAAGGTGAAGGGCGTACCGGTCGGATCCTGGTTATAACCGGCTGGTAGCGGCGTGCTGGTGTAGAAATTGTTGTCGGCCGGAAGATTGGTCAGGCCTTCGCTGTTGTCGCCGCCGTAGTAAGTCGCTCCGCCGCCGCCCCAAAGGTAATAATTGATCGGTTCCGGCGTGGTCACATGCTGGACCCCATCGGCGTTGTCAAAATAATTTTGGGCCCAGTTTAAGCCCAGTTCAGCGGTGTTATTCAAGTTTCCGTATTGCCACTCGTAAAGGGGACGGATGGTGGCGTTGGAGTTGCCGGAATTGGGCATGGCGGCATCGCCATACACGCTGCGGAAAATGTTGCTGATCTGGACCATGCGCAACACGATCATGCGATAACGCCATGTGTTCATAGAGACGTACTGGCCGCTGGCATTGGTGGCCGTGCTGAGATTATCGTAATTGACAATCTGAAAGTCCGCGTCATTGGCCTGCACATGCTGGGCGGTCAGAGCATTGATATTATTGAAATCGGTACTGAAAATGCCGGCAAAATTCCATAATTCGTTGCCCAGCTCAAGATACACGTGCAAATTGGAATTCAAGCCGGGATGAACCGGGTTGGCGGTGGGTGCGGTATAGGGATTGCCGTTGGCATCGGAGCCGTATCTGAGCAGGTTGGCCAGGTTGGTGATGTACTGATCATTGGCCAGGGGAGGCAGGCTGATCATCATATCGCGGCCGGTTTCATTGCAGAGCATGATTTCATTTTCCCAACTTGGCCCGTCATTTGACGGGCCGCCTACGCCGAGCTGTGGATTCGTGACGGCCCCGAGACTCTGGTTAAAATAGTTAGGACTGGTGCGATCGGACCAGTTGACTTGTTGATTGGCTACGAGTTGGAAGCGGATGGCCGTGAAATTGCTCAACGCCGATTCCATTGGGGTTGTAAATGTGGTACCGGTGGCGTAACTGGTAGTGGCCCCGGGCGAGATGGGACGCATCAACTTCAGGTTCGTGATGCCGCCGGGACCACCAGCCACGCCGGTGCGGCTGGAGTTGGTGAAGATGAAAAAGCTGGCGTTAATATTATTGTCCACCGTGGTAAAGCTCCCGGTGGTAGTATTGGTGGTGGCGTTGTAACTGTAGGTCAGCGAGGATCTGTTTACGTTTCCCATGATGGACACGTCCGCTGAGCCATTGAAGCTGAAGTTGATGGTTCCAAGCATTAAAGGGTCGATGCCAAGGCCTTGATTAAGACTCTCCTGAAATACATACTCACCGTCACCTTCCGGCCAACCATTGGCATCCATGGCCGGAGCGGGATTGCCATTGACACCGCTCCATGAATTACGGGCACCGTTGACAAGATTGGTGTAGGCCGCCGTCCAGTCGGGGTTGTTCAGGCCCGTCTCTGTCAGCGGTCCGATGACGGCTTGCGGCGTGGAGGGGCTGGACCATTGGAGGATCAGTTCACTCGGGTCCGTGGCTTGATAATGCTGGAGCTCGATGTCGTAACTGGTTCCGGCAGTCAGGGTATAGTTGGCGCTGTACGCGGTGATGTTGCTGTTGGTCCAGTTATTGATCAGCGTGGTCCAGGTGCTGGTGCCGGTGGGTTTGATATACAACCGCACGCCGTCGTCGGCAGTGGCCGTGAAGGTGTAGGTTTCGCTGAAGGCGGGGATCACC
>JAJYDW010000015.1 GCA_021790385.1 Planctomycetota bacterium | reverse complement strand
GACCGCCATTCACCGATTCCTTGACGCCCACAACACCAACCCGAAAGTATTTACCTGGACCAAAGATGCCGACACAGTCTTGGCGAAAGTTGCCAAGTGTAAAGAAGCGTTAGGGACACTACACTAGCGAGCTGAGGTATAATAAGTGTGCTGCGGCGAACCACGGCCCCGGTATTCTGCGGGCCGGCGGTGCCGCGAGCGTTGCGCGGGATTCAGGCCATGCCCAAACGAACTTCACGCATACCGGCAGGATTGGAAGAATTGCGGCGGCTTCTGATTTTTCTGGGGAAAAAAGACTTGTGGATTGCCGGTGCGTGGGTCATCATTTTTTTTATTACCCAACTCACCGCCCGCGGGGTGCCGATGATGTTTGCCCCGTTCATCGGGGCGGTAGCCGGCGGCGTGATTGGATGGTACATCGCCGATGATGCGGTGGCCGAGGCGGGGTTTGGCGGCATAGTGCTTACCATTTTACTGGTATTGGCCTGCTGGATACCCGTCTGGTTTACCGATTGGCTGCTCAACCAGATTATGCATGCCCTGCTTGGCTGGCCGATGACCTTTGGCCGGTGGATGGTTTTGACCTTTACTACGATATTCAGCCTGATTGCCAGCGTATGGCGGTCAGTGGCGGATGAATAACCTGGGCCATAATTCCATCGGGCTATTTTGTTCAAGGCTTATGCAGCCCAACTGAATTATGCAAAGGCGATGTGTAAGACGCTCCTGTTGCCCCTTAACCTCCCGCCCCGTGACCGAAATAGCCGATGGCCACGCCGGAGAGAAAAACCAGCAGGCCCCCGATGAAGACCGTGCGAAATGATTGCCATAGCGGCGTATCCATGAACCGGTAGCGAATCCAACTGATTCCCAGCAGTTCAAAAAACACCACCACGGCAGCCACTGTGGTGGCGGTTACAAAATGGGGAATGAGAAATGGCACCGTGTGGCCCAGGCCACCCGCCGCAGTCATCAAGCCGCAGACCACGCCCCGCACGAAGGGGTGTCCGCGGCCGGTCAGGGCACCATCGTCGGAAAGAGCCTCCGCAAATCCCATGGAGATACCAGCACCCACCGATGTAGCCAGACCCGCCAGAAAGGCGGCCCAGGGATCATGGCTGAAAAACGCCACGGCAAAAATGGGTGCCAGGGTGGAAACGGAACCATCCATGAGACCCACAAGGCCGGGCTGCACAATCTGCAGCACAAACAATCTCTTGTTCGCTTCCTCTTCCTGTTTTTGTACGTCGAATGTAATGTTGGTCTCCCCCAGGTGGGCGGCAACATCGGAATGTTTTTGCTCGGCCTCGGCCAGATCAATGAGCAATTTGCGAATGGAGGCATCGGTGGTACGAGCGGCAGCCTTTTCATAAAAACGCCGCGTTTCCAGTTCCATGATTTCGGCCTGTTGACGCATGGCTTGGGGGCCTTTTTTCAGCACCAGCCAAAGCGGACTGCGCTTGATAAACCCGCGGATTTCATCGCGTTTAATCAGGGGAATATGCTCTCCGAAATGCTGCCGGTACAGTTCGATGAGCCTGTGCCGATGGTCCGATTCTTCTTTTTGCATTTCATCAAAGACCTTGGCGGATTCCGGGAATGTGGGGCGTAAGGTCAGGGCAAATTCGCCATAAATCCGACCATCTTCTTCTTCCTGCGTGATCGCCATGGCAAGGATTTCCTTTTCAGTCAGATCGGTAAATTTTCGAGCCATGGCGCTTTCATCCTGTACTTTTGACACTGGTCGTGCTGTCCACGCTGGTGCAGCAAGTTATTCTACCACAGAAAAGCCGGATGTCAGAAACTCGCGGGCGCTTTACATTCAGGCGTTTCTCTCTTTCAATGCACACCATGTTGAAACCCGTATCGCCATCATCACTGAAGATTTTCCGCACGGTTGTGCAATGGCGAGATTTTCGCAGGACGTTGCCGCCCGACCAGCCGCTGGCCTTTGTGCCCACCATGGGGGCTTTGCACGAAGGACATGGCAGTCTGGTGAAACTGGCCGGGGAAATCGCAGGTGGCGGCGGGCACGTGTGTACCTCCATTTTTGTGAACCCAACTCAGTTCGGGCCGGGAGAAGATTTTGCACGCTATCCGCGGCCTTTTGCCACTGATGTGGAATTGCTGACGCAATGGGGTGCACAGAGCCTGTTTGCCCCGGAGCCGGAGGAAATGTATCCGCGCAGCGGGCCTGCGGTTACCGTTGATCCCGGACCCTATGGTGCTGTGTTGGAAGGGGCTTCTCGCCCGGGACATTTCCGGGGCGTTTGTACGGTGGTGGCTAAACTGCTGCACATCATCGCCCCCACACACCTGCTGCTGGGACAAAAGGATTTTCAGCAGCAGTTTATCCTGAAAAAAATGATGGCCGATTTGAATATGCCGGTCCAGGTGATCACGGCACCCACGCTGCGTGAAGCCGATGGGCTGGCGATGAGCAGCCGCAACCGTTACCTTAGCGCTAATGAGCGCCCCAGGGCGGCGGCCATTTATGCTGCGCTTAGCCAGGCGGCCACGGGCATTCGCTCCGGCAGCAGGTCGGCCGAGGCGGTGGCTTGGCAACTGCAGAAAACCATCACGGCCGCGGGGCTGACTGTAGACTACGCCGCAGCGTATGATCCGACAACCCTGGAGCCTTACGTACAGGAAATTACAAACCCGTGCGTGCTGCTGGCGGCGGCTCGGCTCGGTTCAACCCGGCTGATTGATAATGTCATCGTGTAGTTCGAATCGGCCAGAAGCGCCCCGCAAAACCAACCATCGCCACCGTCACCAGCCCCCCCGCCACCAGGGCCAACCAACCCGCCAATGAAATGATCTTCGGGCCGGGTGGTTGATGTGGTGCTGCGCTACCGGGCGTAAGCGGTAAAACCGGGGCCACCCACCGCGTAACCGACATATCCGCTGGGCCGTGGGCACGCAGACGTTGCAGCACATTGGCGAAGAAAATCACAAAGGATCCATGTCGGGGCCAGTGCGTAGAACGTAAATTCAGCGGGACCGCCATCCAGAATTCCGAGACATCCCCGTTTTTTTCATAGCGCCTGGCCAGAAAAGGCCATGGGTGGCTACCCAAATCCTGACCGGCGGCAGTTACCACTATTTCCCAATGGGCATGGAGATGTGCCTTATAAAATACTCTGCATCCAATCTGATTCAATCGGACATGATCCCACAACCGATCAGAAACGGTCTTCTCCAGGTGCAAGTAGGCCATGGCCCGGCCCCGGGCCGGAACTATCGCATCCGGTGAATGCAGGGTAATACCGGGCAGAACCGCGGGAGCTATGGCCAGCACTGTATCACCATGGGCGACGGAGGCCCGGCCAAGGCTGGCATGGGCGGTATTGAGAATCCACAAAGCAGGGTGAAGCCCAGGCCTGTTGATGGCCGCCCCTTTGACCAGGCGGCACAAACGGACCAGTGGCCGTGGAGGTGGGCCAAGAAAATTAACGGCCACGGTCGGCGGGGTTTGGCGCTTCAAATTTTGTCGCCAAAGGGTGTTGCCCGCAGCAGTCAGGGCAATGTTCCAGACTTTGGCGGAAGTGGGTATACCAGCGAATGTGATTCCGACGTAAAGCTGGTGTGCGGAGAGCTGCTCGGTTGTTCGTCCACCGGGCCATGCAATGTCGAACTGCAACGGACCGGGGCCGGTTAACAGCGTCCGCGAGCGTACAAAAACGGAGCCTGTTTTGGCTTGAGGAATGGCGGCTCCAGCGGCAATGATGGTGAGTGGGGCCTGCACGGCAGATCGATGTGGAAAAGTTTTGAGGATAGGTTGTAACAATGCCAGGGCGGCCAGCGTGGTGGCCACCGCCACCAGCAGCCAAAGCGGATCTATTCTTCTGGAATCCTCACGGCCCGTGGAATTCGCCGCTGAATGCCAGAATTGCAAAGTGGAAGCGGGCATTGGCTTAAGGCCCAAAGACCATACCGCCAGCAGCGCCAAGCCGGTAACGATCACCGCCGCGATCAACCACCAGGGAGAAAGAAACGCGATAGCCATGTTATTCACCCGCTGAATGGTAATATCTTACCTGTAGGGATTACGAAATACGACTGCGGCATGGTCCATTGCAGGAGTGTTTACCACTTCAGGGACCGCATAAGTATAAGGAGCTGCGCAAAAATAACTTCGCGTTTTCCGGCTGGTTCTTTTGGCCACTCGGCGCGGGGATTCACCGCTGAGACGCGAAGGGCACTAAGGACGACTGGGGAAGATTGAACCACAAGGCCACAAGAACGCGGGCTTGGGACAGCGGTCAGCAATCAGCTTTCAGCGGACGATGGTGGTAACCGTTCACGGCTATACCATCACACCAACCGCTGACTGCTGTCCGCTTTTTTTCCCGCGCCCTGCCTCTTGTCTCCTTCAACAATACGTATCTCCCGACTCCAGACTCCCGTCTGCGGGCTTTGGCCCGCATGCCCCTTTGTGGTGCGGGTTTACAGCCTGCCCGGTCATCCTCTCGTGAATGGTTACAACCCTATTCGCGACCCGACCCCATCCGCTTCGCGGCCCATAGCACGGTTTTGAACCTGGCACTCAAGCCGGAATAGTATCCCCGTCAAAAATCTTCCGGGACGAATCCGCTGCCGCCTCCGGAGAAGCCTCAGTGCGCTCCGCCACCATGCCCCGGCCCGGCCCGCGCAGGACTACCGGGCATTGGTGCCAGAAGGTTTTGCCGGTTTCAGTGGCCAAGTCCACCACGTTGATGGCCCGCCGAAGGGCTATGCAGACCTTGGCCGACGGTTCCTGGCTTTGGTCCATAATCTCCAGCTTGACGGGTATATTGCCTTTGCGCGAGGTGATAAACGCATCGAGTTCGGACAGCAGGCCCGGTTCAACGGCCATGGCCCCAAGGCGAATGGTGGCTTCACGGGTTAGTTTTTCCACCACCTGTTTTACCGTCAGTACTTCGCTGCACTGGAAGTTAGGCTCTTCGCGGGAACGGTCCACTCGCCCGCGGAAAAACACCACCGTCTCCGGCACCAGCAAGGATGAATATTTCTGATATTCGCTGCTGAACACCAGCACTTTCAGACTGCCGCTTAAATCTTCCAACGTGACGGTAGCCCATTTCTGTCCGGCACTGCGGCCGCTGCGGGCGATGCGCGCATCAATTTTCGAAAGCAACCCGCCAATAATACCTTCCCGCCGGTCGTCGGCGTTTTGAATGGTGCGGCTGTTCAGGGTGGTATAACCGGCTAGGAGTTCTTCCAGATCGCGTAAGGGATGGCTGCTCACGTAAAAACCAAGGGAAGCCTTTTCAAAGGCCATTTTCTGTCCCTGGCTCCATTCGGGCACGGTGGGCAACTTCATTGACACCGGAGTTGGCATCGGTGAATTGCCGCCGCCAAATAACGATTCCTGACCCGCGCGCTTGGCATCTTGGGCCGCCGCTCCGCTTTGCATGGCACTTTCAATGGCCGCGGTGGCGGCGGCTCGATTGTTGTGCAGTGTGTCAAAGGCCCCGCATTTGACCAGGGCCTCCAACACCGATTTATTCACCAGCCGCAGGTCCACACGTTCACAGAAATCATAAATACTGGTGAACGGACGTATGGGCAGACCCTTACCATCTCCACGCGCGGCCACAATAGATTCCACCGCTTTACTCCCCACCCCTTTCACCGCTGCCAGGCCGAAACGAATCGTACCGTCCACCACGCCGAAATCCGCCACACTGGAATTGATATCCGGCGGCAGCACGGCAATACCCATTTTGCCGTCAGGGCGAGTCAAAAAGCGGCACTCGTCGATATTTTCCGTCAACTTGGATTGATCGGCCATTTCAAAAGTGAGTTGGGCGGCCATGAATTGCAGCGGAAAATAAGTCTTCAAATAGGCCGTCTGAAAGGCAATAATCGCATAACGCGTGGAATGGCTTTTGTTAAAGCCGTACTTGCCGAACTCTTCAATCAATTCAAAAATCTCTGCGGCCTTTTTTTCATCCACGCCATTGGCGCTGGCCCCCTTGATGAAATTGACCTTTTCCGCAGCAATCACCTCCACGTGCTTTTTGCTGATGGCCTTGATCACCTTATAAGCCTTGGCCAGCGGTATGCCACCCAACTGGTTGAATATGCGCATCACCTGTTCCTGATACACCATGATGCCATAAGTTTCCTCCAGTATCCGGTCCATCACCGGGTGCTCCTTCGGCACAGGCTTCTGGTGGTGCTTGCGGGCGCAATAATTCGGAATCAGCTCCATCGGTCCGGGGCGAAACAGGGCATTGGCAGCAATGAGGTCTTCAATACGATCCGGCTTCATTTTGATGAGCAGTTCGCGCATGCCCGGCGATTCAAACTGAAACACCGCCTGGGTGCGTCCCTTCTGAAATATCTGCGTGTACACACGCTGGTCCGCAAGGTCCACGGCTTCAATATCCAGCCGACCCGGCCGGCCCGGCAGCGCCGGATGCGCAGACTGAAGCGCCGCGCCGTCTGGCTGCATGAACACCCGCGCGGGCAATCCGTTGCCATAATCGTGTTCAATCAGGTCCAGCGCCCTTTCGATGATGGTAAGGGTGCGCAAACCCAGGAAGTCCATCTTCAGCAAACCGACCGACTCGCACGTGGGGCCATCCCACTGGGTCATCACTTCCGTACCGTTTTTATACAGCGGCACCACTTCATCCAGGGGCTTGTCGCAAACAATGACCCCGGCCGCGTGCATGCCGGCATTGCGGCACAGGCCTTCCAGACGGCGGGCAATATCAATCACCCGCGCCACGGTCGGATCGCTTTGATAAAGCTTCTTGAAATCCGAAACCTGCATGGCGTTTTCCAGCTTGACATTCACCCCGGTGGGAATCAATTTGGTTATCTTATCCACCTCCGGCAAGGGCACACCCAGCACACGCCCCACATCTTTGACGGCAGCCTTCGCACCCAGCGTGGAAAAGGTGATGATCTGCGACACATTGCCGTACTTATTGCGCACATAATCAATGACCTTGTCCCGCCCATTTTGGCATATATCAATGTCAATATCAGGCATCTCTGATCGGCTGGGATCCATGAATCGCTCAAAGAGCAGATCGTACCGGATTGGATCCACATTGCACAGGCCCAGTACGTAACCTACCAGCGTACCTACACCGGAACCTCTCGCCCCGACCGGTATCTTATTCTGCCGGGCGTAATTGCAGAAATCCCACACAATCAGAAAATAGCTGGAAAAACCTTTGCTCTCGATGACGGCAAGCTCCTGATCCAGCCGCTGGCTGATCGCTTCAACGGCCTGGCCGTAGCGTTCCACCACCCCGCGCCGACAAAGCTGACGCAGGTACTCATCGGGTGTGGGTGCCCGACCGGTAGCATCATCCACCGGTGGGTGATAGACCGGGGCGTGCCGCTTGGAAAAGTCCAGTGTAATATCGCACATTTCTGCAATTTTCAGCGTCGCGTCGCACGCTTCCGGAATATCCTTGAAAATGCGGCGCATTTCCGCGGGGCTTTTCAGATACAAGTGCCGGGAATAGCGCAGTCGATCCGGGTCATCGAGCGTCTTGCCCATGCTGATACAGCATAAAACGTCGTGGGCGTCGTAATCTTTTTCCAGCAGGTAATGATGATCGTTGGTGGCTACCACAGGTGTGCCTGATCGCCGCGCCACTTCCATCAGTTGCGGTATCATCGCTATCTGCGCCGGATCATCATGGTTCTGCAATTCTACAAAAAAGTGCTCGCCGAAAATATCCTTGTATTGACCGGCGGCGGCCACTGCGGCCTGGCAATCATTGCGCTCCAGGCAGGCGGATATCTCCGTGCCAAAATGGCCGTTAATCACCACCAGGCCCTCGCGGTATTTCGCCAGCGTTTCCTTATCCACCCGCGGGCGATAATAAAATCCTTCCAGATAGGCCAGACTGGCAAGTTTCAGCAAGTTCCGGTAGCCCGCCTCATTGCGGGCCAGTACCACCAGGTGATACGCGGCCTCGCTGATACCGTGAGCTTCTTTGTCAAAACGCGAACCTGGTGCCACGTAAAATTCGCACCCGAGCAGCGGCTTGATACCCGCGGCTCTGGCCGTTTTATAAAATTCCACCAGGCCAAATAAATTGCCGTGATCGGTCAAGCCCAGAGCCGGCATCTTCATTTCCGCGGCTTTCTCGCACAAGTCGCCAATGGTGGCCCCGCCGTCCAGCAGAGAATAATGGCTGTGGCCGTGCAGATGTACAAAGGACTGGGAATAATCCGTCATATTTTTGACGCCTCCTTGCAGCGCACCGGGTACTGTGGCTACAGGCTCTCGCCCATCGCCCGCGGATCCAGCCCGGCCTTTACACACCAGTCGCGGTACGCCTGCGGTGCTATTTCGCTCGGCTTGATTTCACTCCGCCCGCCCCAGAATACGTTGGTATATCGAATCGGTATTCCCATCGCCGCCAGATGGCGATCTATGGCCGCTTTGTGTTCCAGCAGCAGGTTTTTGTCCTTGCCGTGGGCCACACCCATGATGTTGACATTGCCGAAATCCGGCCCGCCTTCACGCCAGTACGCGTGGGTCATAATGTGGAACCGCCCCACCTGCTGCCCCGTTTCAATTTCCCGGCCCGTCGGAGCCGCCCAGTGAAAAAGCGCGTTGTATTGTGTAACCCTCTCGCCCGTGGCCAGAGGCTTTACGTGTTCCAGAAACGTTGAAAATCTGCCGATCACACCCAGCCGGGCCAGTTCTTCAGCCACTTCACAAAAGGTATTGAAATCCACTCCGGCCTGGAGGGCGCGCGGTTGCCATAAATCGCACGTTAATTCCTCCGGGGTAAATTCCCGTTTGAGTGCAACCAAAATTTTCCATTGGAGATCATTGAGTTTCACGATCTCCGTATCCAGCACCTCCGCAGGCACCTCGGCCATGCTGCCCGGGATCAAACCTTTGCGACGCACATGGCCCACCCCCAGGGCAAAAAGGCGACAGGCAGGCATTATTTTATACGACGTACCGCCCACACGACCCAGGAGATAATCACAGTGTTTCGCCAGGTCAAAGCCCTGCGGCACTTTCAGTGTGGTCCAAAGCTTGAATTTAGACCCCGCCGTTTCACCATCGGTGGAACGTATCACCACGTGGCCGGAAAAAGGATCTTCCCGGAACATATATTCAAATGCCGCGTTGAGTTGCTCCGGCGGAATCTGCCACGCCACCAGTGCCCCTCTGGCTAAATTGGTGGCCAGCAACGTTTGACGTATTCGGCGGATGACTCCTGCACGCAGCATGGCCGACAGACGTTCGATGACGGTTTGAACCGGTACGCCGCTAAGCGCCGCAATTTTACCCAGCGGATCGCGATGGAAGCCTTCAATGCGATCCTCTGAAACAGCCAGAATTCCGGCGTTGATCTTATCTTCAATTTCCACAGGTATACTGGCCAGTTTCATCTGACTGTTCTCACATCTTGGAGTTCTTCTCGCGGCCCTAAGTTGCATCCGGGACCGGCCGCACAGGTCCCTCTCCTGCCTAATATCGGGACCCGTCGTGGCGGATATGCACCACCGGCTTGGCTCCATCCGGACCTAGAATATCACCCAGGGTGGCTATGCCGATGTACAGATCATGGTCGGCTTGCAGATCCACCTTGTGGGAAAAATCGCACCAGAAATAAGCGCACGCATCCAGCAGGATCACCCCTCCATTATCCAGCCGACGGGTGGCCAGGCCGTCAAACGCTTCCGCACCGCGCAAGGTGTGCCGGGCAAACCGCCGCAGCAGGTTCTTGTCGCCGGCGTGACACACGTTGATGACAAAACCTTTATTTTCTTCGATCAACGGCCCAATGGATCGCCTGTTATGCAAGCTAACGCCGATGCATAGCGGCTCAAAACTTAACTGCTGCACAAACGAAACCAGTGTTGCCGATGCCGCCTCACCGCTGCCTGCGGTTAATACAAAAAGTCCCGTGGCAATTTTTCCCACTGCCTTTAGCAACGGTAAAACAGGGTCAACGGTGCTGTCAATAATCAAAACAAACCTCCGGGCAATATCAGCCGATCAGGCAACGACCTGATTATAGTCCGGGCCTGGTGATGCCGCCATGCCATGGGCGGACCCAAACAAACGGCAAGGATGATGTCAGGCCACCGCCCATTCCCGCACACCAAACTCCGGCAAAATACTCTGCAAATCCGCAATATGCCGGATGACATAATCCGCCACGCCGCCATCAATTTCCATCGCAGACCGGTTATCCGCAGGTTTCCATATTGCGGTCATCCCCGCACGCTGCGCGCCGCGGATGTCGATCTTGAGTAAATCACCGACGAAAACAGCCTCTTCGGGCTGCACCTGCAATTCTTCCAGAGCCATGCGAAATATTTCGCGATGCGGCTTGCGATAACGCGTTGTGGAAGAATAAATGCGAACGGGAAAATATTCGAGCAAACCTTCATCTTTCAGATGTCGGTCCAGGCAGCATGCCGGGGCCAGGGTATTGGAAATAATCGCCAGTTTGATGCCCTGCCGCCGCAAGTGCCCCAGCACTTCCGACGTGCCGCGGTCCACGTGCGAACGCCGCGCCGCCGGGCCATACCACATCCAGGCCAAGGTGGAGTATTCGCATTCCGGCACCTGAATATTCAACCGCTTGAGCACCTCCACCATCACCACCATGCAGTCAAAATCCCGCCGGCAGATGCGCGACCAGAGAAAACGCCGTTGAAAAGCCCGCAGATGAGCTTTCGAATACAGCTTAAAATCCGGCAGTGCCAGACCCAGCGCTTGCAAATGGCGATAGGAATCTTTCGAACCTTCAGCATAGAGCGGCTTGAGTCGCAGCTCCCTGAAATTCAGCAATGTGTTGGCCAGATCAAAAAGTACCGCATTTATCATGCCCAAGTCTTTCTTTCTTGCCTTCGATCTTCCCGCTGTCCGTTTGCCCGCTACCGGCATCACGAACCGGCCCAACGCCGCATGCGACCGATTGCTCTCCACTTATGTACCTTAGGGATGCCACGGCTAAAAATCAACCCTGCGCGGCCCGTCGAGCCTGGTCAAATTTTGTGCCAGCCGCCTGCTGCCGGTCAAAAACCGCATTTATCCGTGCCGACGATGCCCCATAACCGCGGCATAAGGCCCCTCATTTTGGTGTCGGCGGACAACACGGCCCCGTCTGCAGTCGGCCAGTCCGTCCCGCTTTTCCCGCAACTGCAAGTGGATCGCCTCTATGGTAGAATCAAAATATCGCCCTTTCCGGTCGGCCCGAAGCCACGGTCCAGGGACAAAACTCAGGTGGAGATTCATGCGGCAAAAGATTGCAATCATCGGTGACGGGGCCATGGGAACCCTGTGTGCTTGGATTTTGGCGCAGAGCGGACGAGAGACTCTCTTGTGGTGCCGCCACAGCCAGCATGCCGCCGATCTGGCTCAATCCCGCGTGAATATCCGGCATCTGCCGACAGTGAAACTGCCGGCGTCCGTGGAAGTTACCGGCCAGGACGCTGCCATTTCCCAGGCCGATCTTGTTTTTCTCGCCGTGCCGTCGCAACACATCCGTTCGGTGCTTACGCGGCTGGCTACGCATATTCAGGCATCGGCTCCGGTGATCAGCTTGGCCAAAGGCATTGAAAATGACACGCTGTTGCGCCCCACCGAAATTTGCGCCAGCATTCTCGGTCCGCGTTTGCTGGCCGTCATTTCCGGTCCCAGCATTGCCGATGAAGTGGCCCAGGGCCTGCCTGCCACCGTAGTGGCCGCGTCTTCCGATGAAGAACTCAGCCGCAGGGTGCAGGACCTCTTAAGTTGCTCCTTCTTGCGGGTGTATCGCAATGCCGATGTTATCGGAGTGGAAATTGCCGGTGCCTCCAAGAATATCATCGCCATTGCAGCAGGAATCCTCGATGGTCTGGCCGCAGGGGTTAACGCCAAAGCCTCGCTGGTGACGCGCGGCCTGGCGGAAATCACCCGGTTGGGTGTAGCCCTGGGAGCTTCGCCCGAAACCTTCAGCGGCTTGGCCGGGCTGGGAGATTTGGTGACTACCTGCTTTTCACCATCCAGCCGCAATCGCAGTTTCGGCCAGCGGATCGGGGCCGGGCTTTCACCCCAGCGTGCCCAGGCTGAGATTTCGGGCGTGGTGGAGGGTTTGCCCACCACGCGCAGCGTAGTGGCATTGGCCCGTCGGTACAATGTGGAGATGCCCATCAGCGAAACACTGTATACCGTTTTGTTTGAGAATTGCAGTCCGCGTGAAGGCATCAGCACGTTGATGAGTCGCCGGCCCAAGGCCGAACATCACCATCAACCTGGAGCCAATCCCGCGTCCGCGTAGCGGGCGAGGCCTTTGGATGCAACGGCCAAGCGCCCAGCCTGACCTTACAATTCAGCCGAATCATCACGTAACGGGTTGTCGCGCAAACAGGCAGGTTTTTGCGGCACACCCCAAGAGGGCTAAACTAATATATCGATGCCGCGCCATCCATCACGCCCAGCCCCAGCAACAGCCCTACCATAAGCAGTATCCACAGGCGGTCCCACACCTTATAGCAAGCCGCGGTTCGGGAACTGACCTTAAGAATTTTGAAAACAACCTCCAGATGTTTCTGCACCGTCCGTGTGGAAATGCCCAATTTTCCCGCAATTTGCTTATCGGCCAGGCCATGGGCCAGGCACAACAATGTTTGCGCCTGACGCGGCGACAACCCCAACTCCTCTAGCGGCTTGGCCGAGGTGGCCGGCCGCACTTCGCTCATCACCAGCATCCGCGAGGTTTCAGAAATCGCCACCACGCGCACGACCAGTGTTTCATCGCCACGCTGGCGGGTCAGAACTGGGTGTGATTCGCCGCCGGCGGGGGTTGCAACGGCGGCGGCTTGCCGGCGCAGCCACAACACGATTTCTTCGGGTAAGGCGTAGGCACCCCGCCGCGGCCCCGGAAAATATTTGCCCACCCACAGACGGGCTTTATCCGTCCACATTTCAACCCTGCTGTTGCCGTTGAGCAGGGCCACGCCGTCCGGCAGATGCTCGAGCATGCCATGGTGGCGGTCCAGTTCCTTGCGCAACCGCTGGAGCGTGCGTGCTGCTTCAAAGGCCTGCGTCAGGTGCGGCCTAAGGACTTTAAGCAGGGCTTGGTGCCGCGCTGAAAAATCACTGGTCCGACGGTTAAATACCAGGGCCGCAATGATCGGCTTGCGTGCGGGAATAATCATGCTCACCTGATATTCCACCCCCAAGCCGCGATACAATTCCTGGTAAAGCCCGGTATCGTGGAGTTCACGCTGCGACATAAAATCGCTGATCCGCAATGCCCGCACATCGCCAGTGCGGCGATGGCGCGTAATCACCGGATGCTCGTGCATATGCCGCTCCAACACCTGCCCCAGCATGGCCACATCAAATTGGTCCGGATGAATCAGACCGGTAACCGTACCCGTGACCGGGTTAACCTCGTTGTATGAAGTTATGTCGGAACCTACCAGAGTTGCCAACGCAGGAAGAACCTGCCGAGCCAGTACCTCCCGAGTGCCGATCGGGCGCAGCAATGTCAGCACCTCCATCATCGATTGATAATCGTCACTGGAAATATTTTCCACAGACACGCCTCGGAAATGCCCCAGACCACCGGAGATCCACCCAATTGACCGCCAAAAACAATCCATTCGAGGACTAGAATCCAGGCACCGCGTCATAGCGATGCCGACTCTCCCACGGGCGGGTTGACCCTCAAGTCCGCGACGTATCCTTATTTATCGCATAATCAATATCATGGGTCAATACGTATTTTTACGTAGTGTCTTCGCCCGAACCGACCTCCCAACACTACAAGGAACCATGCCACGGGCGTGCTGGAAATCTCTGGCGCTCTGTCACGGCCACAGATCGTGGCCGGCAAGGGACTCCGCGGGCGACTGGCATTGGGCACCGGGAAGCCGCAGCCTCAACCTGGCCTGGCGGGAATGCATCGGACGGCCTTAAATTGCTCCGGCATTGAAACATTTTTCACCAATTTTTCGTCAATTCTCCCAATTCCTGCATTTACAGCCTTATCCATGGCTGCATCCATGGCTGCTCCGGCCAGCCCGAGATATCCCCACCGTGGTTTGAAACACGAACCACGTAAGTAACTATATAACTCGCACTTACATTTCATCTTAAATTTCATTTTCCGGCCCGTTCTCCCGCCTCAACTGTCGCCATTTTCACACCCCGTTGGACTGCAATTTTTTGTCCCATTGCCCGCTCCAGACCATGAGAAAACACCAATAAAAATGCACCTTCAACGGCCAAAGAAAATGTGCCCTACGTAAAAATACCCATTCCCAATCCCTGCTGAACCTGACTATAGAACTGGTGTACTCTTGAATTGTTTTAAGGGTAGAGAGTTGAACGGGCAGCACCTTTTTTACAAGGAGTTTGTACCATGGCAAAATCACACGGCACCATTTTATCCTCCGCCACCCACGCTGGCGCGAAAACGAGGTTTTCCTCAAACAAACGATCTCACCTGGGCAAGGCCCGGCTCTTTGCCGCCTGTGCCATCGCGGCTACTACCTCCTGCCTCACCCTGGCAGGAAACGGGCAGGCCAACGCGGCCACCATCACATGGACCGATGCCAGTGGCAGCCATACCTGGAGCACCAACACCAACTGGACTCCCAATGGCACCCCGGGCAGCACGTCGGATGTGGTCATCGGTAGCCCGGCCAGCGCAGCCACGCCATCATTGGACGATATTTCCGTCACCATCGCTGATCTTACGGTTGATTTAAACAGCGAACTCGACATCGCCGCGAGTATCAATACCAATATCGCCACCGGCGGGACCATTACCGACAACGGCGTCATCAAGGTGAACTCCACGGCCGGAGATTTCACTACGGGTTTGGGCATCCAAGGCACCGTCAGCCTCACTGGCAGCGGCACCATCGTGCTCAACGCCGTTAACAATAACAACAGCGCCAACCTGGGCAGCGCCAGAGTGTTTGATGGCGGCAGCAGCAATTTGACTCAAGATGTCGGCCATACCATCAGCGGCACGGGCATGATTAACGTCGACACCTTCACCAACAACGGCACTGTCAATGCGGATGTAAACGGCAATACGCTTCTCTTGATCACAAACGTCAGTACCTACACCAACAACAACATTATGGAAGCCACCAACGGCGGCACCCTGGCGGAATCCAATACACCGATCCAGCAGGGCACGGCGGGCGTGATTGAAGCTAACGGCGGCAATGTCATCCTCACTGGCGGCTCCATCACTGGCGGCACTCTCACCAGCGTCAGCGGCAGTGAAATTGACGAGCAAAATAACACCACGCTCAGCGGTATTACGCTGTCCTCCGGCAGCAACCTTAAAGTGCTCGACGGCAACCGCATGATGTTCAATGCCGGCACCATTACCAACAACGGCACGATTACCGTCAACAAGGGCGGCACCAGTGCCGTTACCGGTATTAACATTGTGGGCAACGTGGAATTGGCCGGCACCGGCACCATCGTGCTCAACGCCGTTAACAATAACAACAGCGCCAACCTGGGCAGCGCCAGTATATCTGATGGCGGCAGCAGCAACTTAACCCAGGACTCGGGCCACACTATTTCCGGCACCGGTTATATCGCCGTCAATAACTTCACCAACAACGGCACGGTCAATGCGGATGTAAACGGCAATACGCTTCTCTTGACCACAAACAGCGTTGCCTACATGAACAACAACGTTATGGAAGCCACCAACGGCGGCACCCTGGCGGAATCCAATACACCGATCCAGCAGGGCACGGCGGGCGTGATTGAAGCCAACGGGGGCAATGTCAGCCTCAATGGCGGCTCCATCACCGGCGGCACGCTTACCAGCGTAACGGGCAGCGAAATTGACGAGCAAAATAACGCCACGCTCAGCGGTGTTACGCTGTCCTCGGGCAGCAACCTCAAAGTGCTCGATGGCAACCGCATGATGTTCAATGCCGGCACCATTACCAACAACGGCACGATTACCGTCAACAAGGGCGGCACCAATGTCGTTACCGGAATTAACATTGTGGGCAACGTGGAATTGGCCGGCACCGGCACCATCGTGCTCAACGCCGTTAACAATAATAACGGCGCCAACTTGGACATCGCCAGTTTATTTGATGGCGGCAGCAGCAACTTAACCCAGGATTCGGGCCACACCATCTCCGGCACCGGTTATATCGCCGTCAATAACTTCACCAACAACGGCACGGTCAATGCGGATGTAAACGGCAATACGCTTCTTTTAGCCACAAACAGCGTTGCCTACACGAACAACAACGTTATGGAAGCCACCAACGGCGGCACCCTGGCGGAATCCAATACACCGATCCAGCAGGGCACGGCGGGCGTGATTGAAGCCAACGGCGGCAATGTCATCCTCACTGGCGGCTCCATCACTGGCGGCACCCTCACCAGCGCCAGCGGCAGTGAAATTGACGCGCAAAATAACACCACGCTCAGCGGTATTACGCTGTCCTCGGGCAGCAACCTCAATGTGCTCGATGGCAACCGCATGATGTTCAATGCCGGCACCATTACCAACAACGGCACGATTACCGTCAACAAGAGCGGCACCAATGTCGTTACCGGGATTAACATTGTGGGCAACGTGGAATTGGCCGGCACCGGCACCATCGTGCTCAACGCCGTTAACAATAATAATGGCGCCAACCTGGACATCGCCAGTTTATTTGATGGCGGCAGCAGCAACTTAACCCAGGATTCGGGCCACACCATCTCCGGCACCGGCGAAATCACCGTCAACAACTTCACCAACAACGGCACGGTCAATGCGGATGTAAACGGCAATACGCTTCTTTTAGCCACAAACAGCGTTGCCTACTCGAACAACGGCTTGTTTGAAGCGACGCTCGGCGGCATACTGGCCATCAACAGTCTCGCCAATTACTCCTCCGGCACGCTCACCGGCGGCATTTACAAAGTTATTGACACCGGCTCGACCGCGCCATCCACAATCATTCTTAGCAGCGGCAACATCACCACCAATGCCGCCGACGTTACCATCAGCGGGCCAAACTCGGTGTTTGCGGCCATTAACACGCTGGCCGTCAACCAGGGTGAGTTCCGCGTGCTTAACAACCGCAACTTCACATCCCAGGCAGGGTTTGATAACCAGGGTGCCGCCCTGCTGCAACTCGGCGGAGGAACTTTTGCCATCACCAGCGGCAGCTTCACCAACGAAGGCACCGTGCAGGGCTTCGGCACCGTTACGCCGCAAGCTACCAACACCGGGTTGATCGAAGCCACCGGCGGCACACTGGCCCTGAGCAACGGCGCACTCGACCCCGGCACCGGCAGCACCCTGCAAAGCGATGCCGGGGCCACGTTGGACCTCAGCGGCGGCACCACCAGTTCCACCACCCAGTATTTAATCAACAACGGCAGCCTGAAACTGGGTTCCAATAACGTCACCGTCAGTGCCGATTATACCAACGCCAACTTCGGTACCGGCAACAGCTTTAATCCGCACGCCAATGTCAACACCACGGGTGGAAAAATTCTGGCTACCGGAAATACCGATCTAACCGTCACCGGATCGGACGTTACTTTGGTATCCTCTACGCCGGCACTGAACACCTATACGATGAACTTTGGAAATGTTCATGTCAACTCCTCGGCAACATTGACCTATAACCTCACCAATCCCGGCAACTCCGGCCCCATTATTCGCGGGGCCATTCAAACAACCGTCAATGGCGGCAATATTACGGATAGCCGCCTTAGCGGAAATGGTGTCCTACCGGGCAGCGGCAGTTTGGGCCTCAGGCAAACCACCAGTGCCAATGATGTCACCTTCACCCCCGGCGGACAGGATGGAGCGTTGGCGGGTCAGGTGATTCATATTGAAGGCAACTTCGATAATATCCATCAGGCCAACATCAATATCACCGGTACGGTATGGAACCTGGCGGCCCCATCCGTTTCGCCCACCATCATCAACCTTGGCGATGTCCACGTCGGTGGCAGCGTCACCCAGAACATTGCCGTAGGCAACACCGCTCCCAATGACGGCTTCTCTGAACAACTCGATGGCCAACTCGGCACCGGCAGCGGCAACTTGAGCACCAACGGGGGAACCTTCTCCGGCCTAAGCGCCGGCAGCAGCCTGACCCCGGCCAACGCCCTCAATGTAACCTTGGATACCAGCGCTGCGGGCCTTCGCGGCGGCTCGGCGACATTGGCTTTGCAATCGGATGGCACAGGCACCAGCGGTTTGGGCATCACCACCCTGACTCCGCAAACCATCAGCATGACTGCCACGGCCTTCCGGCTGGCCAACCCGGTGGTCAACAGCCCCACCGGCACCACCATCAATCTGGGCGTTATTCATGTGGGTGATGTAGGTACACAAAACATAAGCCTGACCAACAAGGTGCCCAATGACGGCTTTTCCGAAAATCTGAATGCCGGCGTGGGCAGCCTTACGGGGTCGGCCTTTGCGGTCACCAATCCCAACCCCGTGGTTCTTACCCCCGGCAGCACCAATGCGGTTGGCTCATTGCAAGTGGGCGTGAGCACGGCCGTCGCCGGCAGCAAGAGCGGCACAGCAACACTCAACCTGATTTCCGACGGCACCGGCATCGACACCCTGGGCAAAACCACCCTCGAGTCCATCGTGTACAACATCAGTGCTACCGTGAACAACTATGCCTTGCCCACCATTTTGCTCCAAAGCGGTTCCAGCGGGGCAGTTCTCCATGAGATATCGTCCACGCAATACAGCCTGAATCTGGGCACGACCACACAAGGTGCCGGCAACCTGTTTGCCGATTTAGGCTTTGGTAACGGGGCCACCGGGCCATCGGACACGTTGGCGGGTAATTTCAACCCCAACGCGGCGAGCTTCAACCTGAGCGGATTTAACAACTTCACCGACATCGGAGCCGGCCAAAACACCACCGGCCAAGATGTAACCCTCTCGGATATCACCGCCGGTACTTTCAGCGGCTCCATCACCTACAATCCCTTTGGCCAAAATAGCAGTGGCTATAACGGCGCGTTTTCGCCAATCACCATTGACCTTGGCGGCACGGTGAATTCGTCCACTCCCGAACCGACAACATTGGCCTTGCTGGCCATCGGCGGCTTGGGGTTGCTGCTGCGTAAGCGGCGCGTGGCCTGATTTTGCACCCCGCCCGGGCGTATGGCCGGGCGGGGTTTTTCCAGAGAGGTTATTTACCCACCCTTTTTTTAGGAGTACCCAAAATGAAAATTACGCTTGTGAAATCGTCGTTGGTGCTTGTGGCGGTGACCGGTAGCGGGATGCTGGCTGGTTTTTCTTGTGCGCCCGCAGCATCGGCTGCCACCACCTATACCTTCACCGGGATTTCAGACACACTGGGCGGATCGTCCAGCTACGCTATGGACATCAACGATTCGGGCACCATCGTTGGCTATGCGAGAAATGCTGCCGGATCCGACCGTGCCTATAGCTATTCCGGCGGCACGATGACCAACTTGGGCATGCTGCCTGGCGGGATAAGCAGCGGTGCCTATGGCATTAACAATTCCGGTGAGGTGGTGGGCTTTAGTATGACGCCATCCGGCGGTATCGTGCACGCTTTCAGCTATACCACCACGGGTGGGATGGTTGATCTGGGAACCCTGGGCGGGACAGGCAGCTACTTTGCCGAAGGCGTTAACAGTTCCGGCGAGGTGGTGGGCCAGACCATTGGCGGGACAGGTCACGCCTTCAGCTACACCACCGCAGGCGGAATGGTCGATTTGGGAACGCTTGGTGGGACAAGCAGTGTTGCCTTTCATATCAATAATTCCGGCGATGTGGTGGGATACGCTACCACATCCGGGGCGGACATTCGCGCCTTCAGCTACACCGCCGCGGGTGGGATGGTCAATTTAGGGACCCTTGCGGGAACATCAGGTAGCGGCGCCTTCGGTATTAACAGTTCCGGCGAGGTGGTGGGGGGTGTTTTTACATATACTGGTCCCTACGAGGCCTTCAGCTACACCACCGCGGGCGGAATGGTGGGCTTGGGAACGCTCGGCGGTATATATAGTTCCGCGGCTGCCATCAACGACTTTGGCGTCATCGTTGGCAGCTCGAAAAATGCCGCTGGCATCGCCAATGCCTTTATCTACACCGGCGGAGCGATGACTGACCTCAATAGTTTAATCACCAATTTGCCCACCGGATTTTCGCTAACCGGCGTCAGCGCGATAAACAATCTTGGTGACATTGTTGGCACCGGTACCAATGCCGCGGGACAAAAAGAGGGCTTCCTGCTTACGCCGACAACGGCGACCCCCGAGCCGACAACATTGGCCTTGCTGGCCATCGGCGGCCTGGGGTTGCTGCTGCGTAAGCGGCGCGCGGTCTGATTTTGCACCCCGCCCGGGCGCATGGCCGGGCGGGGCTTTTCCAGAGAGCTTATTTACCCACCCTTTTTTTAGGAGTATCCTTCAGATGAAAAATATCATTGTGAAATCGTCGTTGGCGCTTGTGGCGGTGACCGGCAGCGGGATGCTGGCTGGTTTTTCCTGTGTGCCCGCGGCGTCGGCTGCCACCACCTATACCTTCACCGGGATTTCAGACACACTGGGCGGATCGTCCAGCTACGCTACCGCCATCAACGATGCGGGCACCATCGTTGGCTATGCGAGAAATACTCCCAACTCCGACCGTGCCTATAGCTATTCCGGCGGCACGATGACCAATCTGGGGACCCTGGGCGGGACAGGCAGCTATTTTGCCACAGGCGTTAACAGTTCCGGCGAGGTGGTGGGCAGTTCTGGGACGGGCGCTTTCATCTATACCACCGCTGGTGGGATGGTGAATCTGGGGACCCTGGGCGGGACAGGCAGCTACGAGGTCACAGGCGTTAACAGTTCCGGCGAGGTGGTGGGCTGGGCCCTTGGCGGGATAAATAGCGCCTTCAGCTACACCACCGCAGGCGGAATGGTCGATTTAGGCACCCTTCCGGGATCATCAATGAGCTTCGCCAAGGGTATTAACAACTCCGGAGAGGTGGTGGGGGGCGTTGGTACAAATACTGTTGGCGGTCTCAACGCGGCCTTCAGCTACACCGCCGCGGGTGGGATGGTCAATTTAGGCACCCTTCCGGGATCATCAGGTAGCTTCGCCAACGGTATTAACAATTCCGGCGAGGTG
The DNA here is from genome assembly GCA_021790385.1 of Planctomycetota bacterium. Lineage (GTDB taxonomy): Bacteria > Planctomycetota > Phycisphaerae > WQYP01 > WQYP01 > JABEVA01. Next base: position 40,545 of record JAJYDW010000015.1, on the reverse strand, counting down.
GTGGGGTATGTTGTTACAACATATACTGCCGGCGGTCTCACCGAGGCCTTCAGCTACACCACCGCAGGCGGAATGGTGGGTTTGGGAACGCTCGGCGGTACCTCCAGTTTGGCGAGTGGCATTAACGACTTTGGCGTCATCGTTGGCAGCTCGACAAATGCCGCCGGCATCAGCAATGCCTTTATCTACACCGGCGGAGCGATGACTGACCTCAATAGTTTGATCACCAATTTGCCCACCGGATTTTCGCTAACCGGCGTCAGCGCGATAAACAATCTTGGTGACATTGTTGGCACCGGTTTCAATGCCCAGGGACAGCCCGAGGCCTTCCTGCTTACGCCGACAACCGCCACCCCCGAACCCACAACGCTGGCCGTGCTAGGCATCGGCGGCTTGGGGTTGCTGCTGCGGAGGCGCGTGGCCTGATTTTGCACCCCGCCCGGGCGTAGAACCGGGTCAGGTACCATTTTTTGCAGGGCTGGCTTCCCCGCCGCCAACGGCATTGAACGCGCCGCGTTGCCGGCTGCGTCCCTCCAGCCGCAGCGAACCCAAAGAGTGTCAGCCGTGACGAATCACTTTTTCTTCGCACCTTAGGGCCGGTCCAGTAGCCCGGCCCGCCTGCCGAAATGACAGGGCGACAAGGGGCAGGGGATATTTGGTTATATTTTTTTCTCGCACCGCTTGCTTTTTGCCGGTTTTATGATAAGTATATATACTTAGTACTAAGGAGGCCGTTATGCGCATTCCCAAACACCCCACCCTGATCCGTCGCCTGCGCGATGCTCGCGTCAAGCATTTGGTGCCCCGGTGCCCGCCTCTGGCCGCGTCTTTGGGGCACAATGCCGCAGGGGGATCGCATGTGACACTCAAAGTGCAGGGCAAGACACGGACGATCTATGTTCCCAAGGACCTTACGGAGGAGGTTGCCGCATCGATACGAGAACACAAAAGACTAAGACAACTCACCAGCCAGATCAGCGCATTGCAGTTGGCCTTGATCCAAACCCACCTGACGGCCCAGAAGCGGCGTGCCGGCAGGGATTAGCTCTGGGCGCTGATCTGGCCAGAACTGTGGCGCATTTCAAGCCGCATCCGCCTGTTCGCCCCCGTGGAACTCGCGGGCCTTATCCCGACGAGCGTGGATGTGCGGTGCTATGCGGGAGCCGACGGTATGGCCAAGCCACGGTAGCCGTCACCTTGGCGTATCATTCGTCACGGCGGGTTTCGCCTGCGCAGAATTTACAAAAGTCCCAGGATCGCAGGACAAGATGATACAACACTCATACAATGAATGCAGGTACTGAGGTTGCGGCCCCCGGCAAGATGGCCCATCCGACCTATAGTCTTTTGGAGCAGCACAGATGCAGTATGTTAATCTTGGCCATACCGGCCTGAAAGTTTCGCGCATTTGCCTGGGTATGATGACTTACGGCAGCAAAGAGTGGAGGCCCTGGGTCTTGGAAGAATCCCAGGGGTTACCATTGATCGCCAAGGCCGTGGATGCAGGTATCAATTTTTTCGATACCGCCGATGTTTATTCGCTGGGCGTGAGCGAGGAAATTCTCGGCCGCGCCGTGAAACAGTCCGGCCGATCCCGGGAAGAATTGGTCATCGCCACCAAACTCCATGGGCCGATGGGGGCTTCGCCCAATCAGCGCGGCCTCTCACGCAAGCATATTCACCATGCCATTGATAACAGCTTGCGCCGTCTGAATATGGATTATGTTGATCTCTACCAGATCCATCGTTTTGATTCCTCCACACCCATCGAGGAAACCGTCGATGCTTTGAATGATCTGGTGCATGCGGGAAAGGTGCTCTACCTGGGAGCTTCTTCCATGGCTGCATGGCAGTTCGGCCAATATCTTTACACTGCCGACCGCCTGGGGAAAAATCGTTTCGTATCGATGCAGAACCACTACAATCTCATTTACCGCGAGGAAGAACGGGAAATGATGCCGCTGTGCCGGCAGGAAGGCATTGCGGTCATCCCCTGGAGCCCGCTGGCCCGCGGATTTTTAGCCGGCAACCGAAATCTCCGTGACAAGGGCGAAACCATTCGCGCTAAGACCGATGATTTCGCCCACATGCTTTATTACCAGGAAACAGATTTTGCCGTGGTAGATGCCCTTACCCAAATTGCCCGCGCCCGCAACGTATCCAACGCCCAGATAGCCCTGGCATGGTTGTTGGCCCAGCCGGGCGTTACCGCTCCGATCATCGGGGCTTCCACCATGCGACATCTTGAAGAGGCCGTAGCGGCGGTGGAACTTTCTGTTTCCCCGGAGGAAATTGCAACCCTGGCCAAACCATATCAGCCCCATCCCGTGCTTGGTTTTGCATAAACGCATATAATAGTTCCGTCTATGAAAAAAATGGCCGACAGCGGCCAGGAAAGCCAATGTGTGAATATGCCTGATAAAACCATCGCGTCGTCCGTTGCCATGAAAGTACCACTGCTGGACCTTAAGCCGCAATACGCCGCGTTACGCAATGAAATTTTGCCGGCCATTGAGGCCGTTCTGGAAAGCCAGCAACTCATCGGCGGACCGGCGGTGGGCCAGCTTGAAGCGGCTGTGGCTGCCTATTGTGGCTGTGCCCATGGTGTGGGGGTCAGCAGCGGAACAGACGCCTTATTGTGCGCTCTTATGGGCCTGGATATCGGCCCGGGTGCGGAGGTGATTACCACCCCCTACACCTTTTTTGCCACGGCGGGTTCCATCATGAGAGCCGGTGCCAAGCCGGTGTTTGTCGATATTGAACTCAGAACATTGAATATCGATCCCGAGCGTATCTCTGCGGCAGTAACCTCACGCACCAGGGCCATTATGCCGGTGCATCTGTTTGGCCAGATGGCTGATATGGACCCCATCATGGCCATTGCGGCCCGCCACGGCTTGGCCGTCATTGAAGATGCGGCCCAGTCCATCGGGGCCAAATATAATGGCAGACCTTCCGGTTCCATCGGTACCGTGGGGGCCTTAAGCTTTTTCCCAACCAAAAATTTAGGCGGTGCCGGCGACGGCGGCATGATGGTTACGTCCGATGACGCCCTGGCCCATCGACTGGCTATTCTGCGAAACCATGGCATGGAACCCAAATACCACTACCAATGGATTGGCGGAAATTTTCGCCTCGATACCCTCCAAGCTGCTTACCTTTTAGTGAAATTAAAACATCTGGAAGAGTGGTCTGCCCGCCGCCGCGCTAATGCCGATTTATATCTCCAGCGGCTGGCTGGTTGTGATGGCGTTACCTGCCCATATACCAGTCCGGCCAACCAGACCATTTTCAATCAATTCGTGATACGATCACCCCGTCGCGACCAATTGAAAGCCCATTTGGCCACCCATGGGGTCAGTACGGAAATCTACTACCCGTTAAGCCTGCATGAACAACCATGCTTCAAATCCTTGGGTTACCGCCGTGGTGATTTTCCCCATTCCGAAGCGGCCGCGGACCAATCGCTGGCACTGCCCATTTATCCAGAATTAACCGCAACGCAAATTCACTACGTTGCCGATACAATTCTGGCGTTTTTTAGCTAAATCGCAATCTCCAGTGACGTTACCGGCCACATCCCGATTCCGTCGGCGCGATCTCGGCCGAGGTGCCGCCGGCTCGCCCAAAAATCCCGAGGACGGTTCGTCAGGGCTGTTTTCCTGTCAATTAATTTGCTTTTTTGTAACCGTTCACGGGCAAAAGTGGCGAAATTAGCCAAAAAATGAGGCTTCTCAGACATATACGCCCGATTTTGGCGAGTTTTTTGCTCGGACGGCCTCTAACATTTGCTTATTTCCCTTTATTTTTGTGGTTTTGCCCCGTGAACGGTTACACTTTTTCTTATCTATTGGAGGACTCGGAGCACCAGTAGCCGGTTTTCCCCGCGATCCAGCTTATTGGCCGTCGGCTTCCCCACGAATGGTGGACGCGAGGAGTTTTTAATTCACCTCGGCCTCGAATCGCCGTGCCCGATCATCCGTGGGACGGTTGCGGCAACGGCGGCACGTAGTGTTCGGGCCCGCCATGGCGTTTCCATCCGCGGTAAACCGCATACATCGGTACGAGCGCGGCGGTGTAGCAGGCCAGGGAAATCACGAAGGCCATCCGATAATTGCCGCCAAAAAAGTCCATAAAGCGACCGATGAGCACTCCGGTCACCAACAGGCTGCCATAGCCGATCGCATTCAAGCTTGATGACAATTGACCGAAATTTTCCGCAGGAAACAGCATCATCGTGAGCACAAAGGAGGCCAGGCCCCAGCCGACGGTTGGAATCGCCATCGCTAAAGACCACACGAGCCAGCCGCTCTGATTCCACACCAGAAAAAACACCGCCGCCTGCCCGGCCGCCAGCAGCGCCAGCGATGCCATGCTCGCACCCACCGCGTGCCAATGCTTGCAAACATACCCCATTAACACGTAAACCGCCCCGCTGACCAGCGTGCTCAAAGCCAATATCCTGCCGTATTCGCCCGCGCTGATTCCCAACGTTTTGATTCCAAAAAGAGTGCTGAAGGTACCAGCCGCCGCATTACCAGCCAAAAACAAAATGAACACCAACACATAATTGCGATAAATTCCCACAGACATGCACTCCCGGAAATAGCGCCGGTAGGAAACCAGCACGTTTTTTACCACCCCCACGGCGCGCCGCGGAGGCGGAGGCGGATAATTTCCCTCCCGAACCCGCCAACATATCAGCAAAAAAGAACTCAGAAACAACAATCCCACACCGGCGCAGAGTATCTGGGGGTGCTCCACAATATAACGAAAGAAAAACCATTGAAACAAGAAGCCAGCCACCACACCAACCACACGGAACAAGGTTAAAAACCAGGGCATCACTTCCTGCGGCACCACATCGCGTAACAAAAACTGATAGACATTATAGAGAACCATCTGCAGCGCCGCCGCGATCACCACCAGCACCGACATGACAGCAAGGGCGACCTGAGTCTGGGAAAAAATATGCAATGGCACCACCATGCCGTGCAGCCAACCGCCTATTTGTGAAGAATATCCCATGCCGACCAAGTCCAGAGCGATCAGTGGCGCGGACCAGAAAAGAAACGGCATCCTGCGGCCCCACCGGCTGCGGTGGCGGTCAGTCCACATGCTGATGTTGGGCAAAAACAGGATGTTGGCCGCACCACCCACGCTGCTGCCCAGAAAAGCAATCAGACCGTTCGAAGCCTTTAGATTGTGCAGATACAGCGGCAAAAAGTTACCGAAGAGGATGCCATAGACCGTGCTGCAGAAATCTCCCCATAGCAGCCAAGTAGACACCATGACCAGACCGGCAACAGTGTACCGCAACGTGCCCACGGAATATAGCCGCTTCCCCCCCGACTCTGCGGTGTCGTTATCTTTCAATAAGGCAGAGTCTTCGCAACTTACCCCCGATGTTACAACCACCGCAGTGATCGGGACGGATTCGTTCATACATGCGCATCCTTGGAGAAGAACGTTCAGCTACACTAAGGGTAGATCTCCTCTTTTCGCAGCACTCAGCCCGCACAACAGATCTGCGAGAGCCGTACTAACGGCTTCAAAAAAACACCGCCCTTTTTCTGCCGTCGCTCCCGTTGGATCACCCGATCCTGTGTCTGGATGAACGGATGCCCAAGGCCGCGGAGTCCAAAGGCCTGGTTGGGTTATACCGGGAATCGTAAAGGGCTTGCGTTGCCCCGACCCAGCATTTTCCAATTCCACCAACTGCGGCACCACGTGCAGCAAAAGGCTCGTTTCCATCTGGCCGGCATGATCGCCCGGTGCCTCAAACAGCCGGTCCATGACGTCTGGTACCATCTCGTAAAAATTAGCCAGGACAATGAGCATCCCATACCGCGCACGCACGTCCCGCACCAACGGCTTGAGATCGTTACCACCGTGCGCGTTGAGAATCACGAGCCGATTCATCCCCTGCTTGCACAGCGAACGCACCACGTCGTCGAGAATCGCCCCCGCCGTTACGGTGGTGATGCTCACCGTGGCCACCTGATCAAGCTGCATTTCGTTATTGCCGAATGGAACCGTCGGCAGCACGATGATCCTTGCGCCTCGGGCGTCAGCCAGCTCAGCGGCCCGCTCGGCCAAGGACGTAGCCTCAATCACATCGGTCGTATACGGGAGATGGTAATTATGCGCTTCGGTGGCACCCCAAGGAAGAATCGCCACATTAGGGCCGTACCCGCGAAGACGCAGAAAATTGGTTTCACGGAGCAAGTAGCGCCGTGGCGGCGCATTGGTATCTATGCTCACCGGTCAGCCCTCCACGACGTCACGTTCGCTGCACTCCCTGTACCGATCGACCTTGCTGTCCGGATAAGCACAGGCCCACCATTATCCGTTGGTAAATCCATACTGACGACGATCGTTTCGGCGGGTGCCAGTCGCAGTGGTAAGGCACCAGCCTCACCATTTACAGCCACGCTTATTACGGTTTCGTCCCGCCAGTTGACGTTCGTCAAATACAATTTTCTCCCCCATACATTGCTGTTGACGTAGCGCGCGTCACGGCCTTGGAGTTGGAAAAGGCTTTTTTGCGGCACCCGTTGGCCCAATCGCTCCAGTATCGCTCGCACTTCGGCCATGAGCCTGGGATCGTACGGAAAGTCTACGAAGTTGTAGTACAGGACTTTGCCCTTACCACATTGAAATTCATAAAGAAAATCACTAAGTCGATCGCTGCCTTGTTGTTCCAACAAACCCGTTCTGAACTTTCCATAAACAGTGGTTCCAAAACCGCAAATATCCACGCCTATCAATTCACGCAGCCTGCCGCCGTTGAACAGGCTCACATCCTTTTCCGGATCAGTCCTCGTGTCAAAATGCGCGCCGCATAAAAACAGCGTTCCACCGCCGCGCACATAATCAAGCAGGTTGTGATAAATGGCCGTTGTCATGGTGTTCCACCCCGTGAACGCCACCGCCCGGTACCGGGAAAGATCGCCATCGGGCAGCACCACGTCCACCGAACCGTAAGGGGAGCCTGTGAACATCCTGGTCAAAGATTCATCCTTGCCGACATCGTCAAAATCCAAGCCGGGGAGCCAGGCCTCTGTGATTTTCCACATCTGGCGGTACTCACAACACGAATAGTTCCCCCACACCAACGTGTCCCAGTTTCCGGTATCCACCATCTCCGCGATGCGATCGTCGTGCCGCCAGAACAAGGATTCATTATTGCCGTAAATAAAAGCCAACGGTACATCGGGACGGCCTTCCCGCTCGTCAGCGCAGGTGAAGCGATAGAAAGAACGAAGCTCCTCGCGTATCCTCCGGCAAAATGTATCCTCACGGTCGTTGCGGGCGAAAGCGTTGGTCTTAAACGCCGAGCTTTCGACGTAAATTCGCTTACCGCCATAGGCATAATTCAGATAAAGCAGCAGCCGGAAGCGCTTAACCGCATTCTCATCATGCGGATACCCGATATACCAATCGGCCGCGACATGGGCACCGAATTCCTTGCCGGTACCGCGTGCCGCGCCGTAAAGAAGGCTGCTGTTGCTGACAGGCTCACATAATATTCCCTCTGCCGCCGCATCCCGCATATAAACGCACAGGAGGGAAGGATCTCCATAATATATTTTCCGCTGATCCTGGCCTCGGCACATCGCAGCTCTTTCAGACAGATAACGGATATAAGCGTTTTTGCGGTCGTCAAGATTGGCCGCGGCACGGACATAATCCGGCATCTTGTCCCGGTTTAACGGCTGGTAGATCAGGTAGGGCTCATGCAAGGCGAAACCGGAAAAGTTATTCCCAGCGTAAATTCCCGGCTCCAGAGCAGCGATCGCGGAACTGTGGTTTAACTGATATGAACAATCATTGGCTCGGCAGAACTCGAACCAACGTTTCCAGGTGGATGTGGCAGGTGGATTGTGCGGGCGGCAGTTTCGCCCCGGCCCACTGCGGAAGCTGGCAAAATTTCCCATTTGCGTATGCGACAGATAACTCAGGCACCGGTCCATTTCCCCATATTCATCATGGCGAACGTCATCCCCGTCGAAACCAACCAACACCACATCCCTTTTTCTAGGAAATACATCCCCAATGGAAACCTCCGTCTGATCGGCACCATCCCGGAACGATATCCTGACGGCTCTTCCTGGCCGCAGCGCCCCGAAATAAAACTCATTGCCGTCCCGTTGCAGGTATTCCAATTTACGGTCGCACTCAACAATTAGCCCTGTATGAGGCTGCAGCAAGTGCAGCCCGACAGCAAAACGCTTTCCGACATTGGTGAACTCCGGGTAATGAAAAACCGCAAAGTCACGAACATCCGGATGACGTTGAATTTCCACACGCTCCAATAAGAGTTCGTTTTCACCTTTGCTCTCGTTGGCGATTTCCAATTGGTTTGAGCCGAGGTTCAGCAACGCGTTGGAAATGTCAATATAGAGCGATGGCCAGCCTTTGCAAACATTTTCCAGAAAAAGTAAATCATTGAAAAGTGGACGGCCGTTTATAAATATGGACACCGGATGTTCGTATTTCCTCCAGTCCCGCCACGCCGCAGTCAATTTCAGAACATAACGGCTTCGAGCTTCCGGGCTGTCGTTTAATCCCGAAATATTAAATTCAGCGCCGACCGTATCCCGGCAGAAACACACGTGCCGGACCTGGGGCAAGCCAAAAGCCGTGGTGAATGAATGCAGGCAGTCGTCGTGTTTAAAAATACCGTATTGCCGACCACCGCGGAAATCATCCGCCCAAAGAATAACCCTGGTTTCCAGTGTGTCATAATAAGATAGGGCGGGGTTTAGGCTCATCACTAATCAACCTTTCCTTACGGCAACGCAGTGCCATGCCATTATCTTGCAAGAACACCCTGCCTCTATCGCCCAGGCCTACGTTTCAAAAATTCAATCGTCTGCCGGAAACTCCGCGTTTGCCCGGGCTGTACCTTGATCCTTTGTTCAAAGCCTTTTATTCCCAACGCCGGCGAAGGCTTGATAACTGCCGTCATTGCCAATCCAGTTGGGTTTTCGACCACATAGGTCAGCGCCGTCCCTCTGAGCTTCAACACGTTGATGATAAGATCGGGCTGGCTGGCAATCAGCGGATTACCCAAGAACACTATGTGGTTGAGCCATTTCGGACTTAATCCCAGGTACAACTTTCTTCGGTATGTTCCACCGGGGTAAAACCGCCCCGCCTGATACGCTCCCGCAGTCCAGTTGCTGTTGATGCCCGTCACTGTAACCGGCAAGCGATGATTGGGCAGCATGGGCGGGGCGGGAATGTTGGTTCGCACCCCCCCCTGCCGCGCCTGAAAAGCGACGGTGTAGGCTGTGCGCAGGAAACGGCCAAATGGCGTGGTTGGCGGCTGATATGCGGCGTTGGGGCGCAAGTTCCAACTTTGCGCCAGCTTGAGCCATCGCTGGGGCGTCATATTTCCGCCGCCGGCTTCACAAATGAGGTATTGTCCATGGATTCTATTGCCTTTCGCCAGCAAGGATTGGCTCCAATGGTAGCCCACCTCAATAACCGGCGTCTGACCAGAAATATATATGGTTGAATGGGGGGCCAGCGCAAAGACGGCGATGGACACGCCATAGGGCTGCGGCCAAAGCGTAAGGAATCCGCCCTTGGCCATCTGAAGCGTTGTGCCGGCCGGATTATAGGCGATGGTAATTAGTTTTCCGCCCGGCGCCAGGTAGCTTATTTTGCTGATTTTGTGCCGAGCCATCAGCGAAACCTTGAGCATACGCACACCCAGCGGGGCGGATTGCTGCAGGTTGATGTTGTTGATAATGCGTGCGTTTATATCGGCCCGCATGATGATCATTCCATAAGGGATGTATTGATAGCGGAAGATTGTCGCCAAATTGGTGGCGGTGATAAACCGATTTTTCACGACCCGTCCGGCGCGGCGTACCTGATCATCTTTTTCGCTGACAATCGCCACGTCACGGCTGGAAAGCGGCATTCCCCGCACTAGAACCGGATTGCTCATCTCATGCGTGTTGGTGGCGTGGACCACGGGGTACATGTCAACATTGGCGATGCCGGCGTTTATGGTTCCGGTTTCATAGCCTTGCGGCCCATAGCGATAACCTGGTACCGGGTCATAAAAATGGCAATAAGGTCCCCAGCCGTAGCCAAATGTTACCAGTCCTCCCGCCCCATAGCGCCGCCCATGGTACCAAATTGTTCCATACGGGTCCGGATCAATGGAAGTGTGATAGTCGTTCATACGATCACTGCCGAGGTGGTTCCAGTAATTGAGGTTGCGTGTCGGAATGGCATAGGAGAAGGCTACGTGGCCCGCCGCATCGCGTACTTCCACGAAAAACGGACCATCCTGGCCGATCGGGTAGTTGATGACCGCGTGCAGACTCTTGCGCGTGGTTTGGCGGAAGCAGCGAATGAGTTTTCGTCCGGAAAACACCCTGACGACCGAAAGTGGGGATTTCGCCCGCACTCGCAGGTGAAGCTGGACCACCTCGCCCGGCGTCCACAGCACATAATGTTCCCAAGGGTCCGCGTATAAGTGGTCAGCCCGGAAGGTGGTGATAACGGGGCCGTTGCTGACGAAACCGGGCGGGCCTTGCGCGGTAGCACCCGCGGAAACGTGGGTTCCCCAATCGCGCAATGACGAAACGTCCTTAGAATAGAGGTAGAGCTTAAAGCCGTGTTGGGCCGCGGCCTTTAGCTGTTGTGGGGACCATATTCTATCGGAGACGATGGGCGTGAGACTGGCACCGGGAATTTGCTCCATCCGCCGGTACCAGTTCAGCGCCTGGGAATACGGCGCTGCGCCATGATAACTGGCGATTTCCAAAGCGTTAAAACCGCCGATATCCACCGGCGGCGTGCCATTGAGATTGGGATGGGCGATCACATATATTCCGGGATGCGTCAGGCCCGTGGTCAGCAAGGCTCCGAGGAAAAGCTTCCGGCGGTGCAGACCCCACGGTGGCGGCCAGTCCGTCATATTGGCGGCAAAACCTTCGTCGCCCGGACCGCCGAAAATCTTATTGCCATTCCATTGTTTGCCACCCGCGGTAAATTGTACCCCGGGAATGGCTATAAAGTTCTTATCGCTGGCTTTCCTGCACGCGGCTCTCAGTTGATTCCAGCGCGCCGCGGTTGTAATGCGGTCCGTGAAGACCAGAAATTTCAAGCCTAGTTTGCGCGCCGTCCGGGCGAAATCCTCCACGGTGTACAGGCCGCCGCTGAACGTGGTATACACGCCAAAAATCCCCGGCCACGCGCGCCAATGAGCCAAATTGGGAACCTTCTGAATCATGTTTTGGGGGACTGGCGGCGGCAGCGTGCCGGGTTTGTACAAACCCAACGCCGGATTGCCGGCCGACGGGGCGCCCAGCCAGTTAAATAGATTGGTGAAGAGCCGGTACCCGCCGTGCCGTAAGCAGAAACCCCGTTGATAGGCCCGGCTATAACCGTCATTGAGATAAAAGGACGAATCGCCCATAAACAAGGCGACCCGCCCGCGGCCCAGCGTGCGGACCGCCAGCAGCGGCGGCTCGGATTTCCAGGTGACCGCCGACCTCGCCGTTTGACTTCCGCGGATAATGATCCGCCATGGCAAACCCAGGCGGCGGATATTTCCGGTAAGTCCCCGGCCCGGCCACCACAATTGCCGGACCCCGGCGGTGATCGGACTTTTGGTCAAAACGCGGGTCCGGTACACCGGAATATTCAATAGCGAAAACACGTGGATACGTGCAGGATCCGCCTCCCAGATGCGTTGGCGGTCAACCCGCGCCTTGAGGCCGGTGAGCATCCAGTTCAAGGTGTAGGTCCAGCGCTGGCTGTGGCTGTAGTGGAGCTCATCGAAAAAGAAAAGCAGGCCCCCTCCGGCGCGCACGTATTGGCGCAGCAGGGCGGCCTTTTGAGAAACCATTGCGTGCAGCCCGGGGCTGGCACCATCCCAGTTTGGCTCCTGCAGGACCACCACCACGTTAAATAATTTCAGCTTGGCGGCGGTAATATTTTTAAAATTCAGGCTCGCCACACGATAACCGGCGTGTTCAAGTTGCCGTTGCACCTGCGGTTCAACGAGAAATCGCAGCATGCTGCCCATCTTGCCGGTGATCAGAATCGCTGGCTTATGGGTCGCGGTCGCGCCCCGGCTCATCGCCGGCGCGGCTAATATAGCCAGGACCATGAATGCCGGATATATCAAACTGCGACACAAAACATTGGTTCTCATAGAACGGATTCCTTAAAAACATTGGGCCAAACGTTCCCGGTTACATCATGTGGTTACTTTCAGGCCTCTGGCGGAAATGACAGCCCCAGCCGCCGCTGCCGACGTAAAATTAAATTGCGACACAGCTGGCCTATTGGCGTCAACGCTTTGTTGTTGGAAAGTTGCTCCGCAATACCTATGAACACGCCGTCAAAACCAAATTTTTCCGCCTGTGAAAAGGTCCATTTCAGCCGCGGTATCGTGGGCACAACGTCGATTTCGCAAATCGTGCGAATACCCAGACTCTCCGAATATCGAATGTCCTGTGGGGCCTGCCAGTTCAGGCCTGGGATATGGGCGATGTCCGCCAGGCCGAGGCGACGGAGATTTTCCGCGTAGAACAGGGGGTAACGCGCCGCATAAAAACGCCCCGGGTAAGTGGGCAGCGAATGCAAAAGCCACAACCAGTATTTGGGATGGAAGACCTTGCGCACGGCGTCGGCCATGCGGACGCATTGCCGCAACATGCCCAACCGATAGAAATCCGCGAACACCCAGTGCCGCCGGTCCGGAAACCAGGAGGAGGGGGGCGCAATCCGTTCAAAGGAATCGAAACCGGTGCCCCAATCCGCATTGAGGCGGCCGATGGTTCCACCATAGAGCTTTTTTAGATAATCGCGAAATGCCGCGATCGCCCACGGATCAAAAGCCCAAATGTCCGACCATGGAAAGCAGACCTCTCCCTGGTCCCCCGGACACAATCGGATGGCGTCGACAAATTTGAGCTCGCCGCTGTTTTTCAGACGACCCAGTGTGGCGATGATATGCCGTTTCCAGAGTTTTTGGGCATGCGGATTCCACGGTGAAAAAATCCCCGGAGCAACTTCACCGTGTTGGTCGCGGCACAGCAGATCCGCATGCTTCCGCGTCCAAGCCGAAGCGGTATCCGGCATTTCCAGGGAGAGACAACACAGCATTCCCGCCGTCCGGACCCATTCAACCGCTTTCAGCGCGTAGGCGGTATCCGCGGCAGCATCGCCCGGACCGATCCCTCCAATCGGAACCTGGTGCAGGTTTACGCCTGCCACTGCGGCACACTGAAGTTGCTGCTGGCTGGGGCTACCCCACGTATCGTATATTTCCGGCGGAAGTCCGGTATCTGGAGCAGCCGGCGACCGACCAACTAGTGCCGGGCTGACCCACTCGAATGGTCGAAAACGGATGGTTCCGCCCCTAAGGCCGGTCGCTTTGCCGGAAGGCCGGAACGTTAGACGAACCACGTCGCTGATTCCCGGATAATAAAGGTAAACTGCGTTGTCGGCGGGGATTTCCAGGTGACGCCACCCGGTAAAATCCAGCGGAATTTCCGCCAAGAGCCGCCAGGCGCCCGCCGGCGAATAAAAATAGTGCGCTTCGAGGATATTTCCCGTGCCGTCGCCCTGAATCCAGAAGCGAAGACGCTCCGGCGGGCTGGTCCCAACCAGAGCCGGCGCGGCGGGCAAATAAAGCTGGTTGGCGTTTGGTGCAAGCTGATAATTTACCAGCAGTTGCGTTTCACGGCTGCCGGCAGCGGCCGGCACAGCTTTGGCATCCACCGCATGGGGAATTTTGAGCAGCTCGGTCCACTCCACGTGTACAGCGGTTTCGCCCACAATGTCGGGCACTTCAGAGAGCAAGGGGGCCGCCGATGGCTTTTGCCCGGTGGTCGCCTGGCTGCAGCCCACCGGCAAAGCCGTAACGGTCGCCAGCGCGGCGCCCATTTTTAAAAACTCACGGCGTTGCATGACGAAATTCTCCTATTTGGCTTTACCTGTCGTTTGGCCTCTTTCCACCGCCAACCGGCTTACGCAAAAACTGCCCCTGTCCTTCTTATGACTTTTCGGGTCAAAAACCGTCGCCTGGAACTGGACCAAATTAACATGGTCAATGTCGGGATGTCCGTAAACCCGAAAGCTGGACAGCGGTAACGATAATTTTATCCACCGCCCGGTCCGATGATCGCTGCCGGATTTGCTAAATGTGTGGGAATAAGCCCCCTTCTCCTGACCGTTTCCCGCCAAGTCCACAAACGCCACTTTCAGCTCAATGCCGGGTTCACGGGTATCGGGCGCGGCCTTGAATTGAAATGTAACAGCCCCGCCACGGAGGCTCAGGGGTTGGTGCAGCAGCCGATTGAAAACGATGTAGTTATAATTGACATGCGTTCCCATATCGTAGGTCATTTTGACGGCATCCTGGCCGGCCTTGGGCTGGTTATGCGCCAGCGTTGCCGATGAACCCGCCACATCGGCCCCCGTGCCCCCGCCGGGCTGCCAGGTACCGCCCAGAATTATGCCATCCGGCCGTCCAAGAGTTTTCCGCCAAACTGCACGGACGATTTTCCACGCCACGCCGCCGGATTTCTGATGCGCTGCGATTACCGCCCGCAGCCCGCCATACAGTGTGTTTCCCGTATGGAAGAATAGTTCATCCGCCGCCGACTGCGAAGCCCCGGTCCGCAATGACTTGATCTTGCCCTGCCTTTCCAGACGATAACGCTCCAGCGTCGCGCGGGTCCATTCGGTTATCAGCCGGGCGTCCTTTGCGGCAAATGTTTCGGCAAGCCCCTTGCGATTGAGCCCGCGCCAAAATTCGCCGATCTCCCTGCCTCGCTGTGCCAGCACCTGCTGTTGGTCCGGAGCCGCCGGGCCGACGACCGGAATGGTTGCAGGCCCACCGGTTATAACCGGCCAGGAATGATTGCGGGGAAACCTGGCGTTACTCAAGGCGATTTGGACAAACGCAACTGCGGGAACCGCGTTATACACCAGAAAGACCGATTTTCCGCTAAACGTGCGCCAAGCCCTTCCGTTCACACGGACGGCCCGGATGGGGCCGCTGCCGATGGTGGAGATATACAATTGTTTGGCCCCAAAACGCACCGGAAATTTTTGCTCCAGCTCGGTGATGCCGGGCGGTACGTGCGGAATGAGCGTCACACCCTTTGCCGCGTACAGATACTCAAATAGCCCGCGCAGCATCGCGGCGGGGATTCCAAACATGTCGTAGGTCAGGTTAACGGGCTGTTGGTGTTGCCAGACACGGGTGCCAAAATCGATCAACGGGTTGTCCAGGCGATAGCGACGCGCAAAATAAAGAAAACGCCGCATCGACCGCCCGGCATCCGCGTACTTGCCAAGGCGGTAATAGGCCATAATCGTCCGGGCCTCAACCGTGGCCCAGGCACCGCCGTTCACCCATTGGCCGAATTTCCAGATTCCTGTGGCCGGTTCCTCCATGTCGTCGAGCGACGGATAATTGGCGATAATAAAGGCGTGGGGCCGTAAGCCAGGGATAGACGCGATCCGGGCGTATATTTTTTCAGCCTGCGCATGGTCAACGATTCGGAAGCAGATCCCATCAACATTGGGGACGGTTGCGAAATAGCCGAATTTCTTCGCCCCGTACACCCCATGCCGCATCCCGTCCGGATCCAGCGATTTGATGAAGTACCCACCCTTGGTCATCAACAGCGGAAGGCCCTTGCGGGCGAGCGCTCGCCGGCGCGCATAGAGTTCCGCCTGCTTGCCCCGGCCCGCCAGTTTTTCCAGTTGGATGAGCCGATCGAGCGCGGCAATGTACGTTATCGAAAGCCCGGTCAGGTAGGCCTTGCCCAGTGTGCCGTTGCGCCTCTTGTATCCCTCGTAGTTCGGCCCCAGAAGGTTGGCCGCCGGCCCGGCGAGGAAAAGATTGTTGCTGGCGTGCCGTGTCCAGATAAAATTCGCCACCCGTTCCAGCTTTGGGAGGTAGTGGCGGATAGCTTTGGGGTCGCGCGTCTCCAGGAGTAGTTCCGCCTGCAGAGATAGCCCCGCAGCCGACATCTCCATCGCCCAATCATGGATCTGCCACCGACCGTCGCCCTGCTTGTAATCGATCCAGCCCGGCGAGGCGTCGTCGCAAAGGCACCCGTTCGGCGCCACCAGCTTCGTAACCACACCTCCGGGCGTTCGGTAGTGCCGCTTGTCATTGCCCATCAGATGGAACCACCAGTATTGCGAGTTCTGGATAAAATCCAGCATTGGCTGGCGCACAAACGGCAAATCACAGTACGTAGGCCCGTAGCTGTTCTGCACCCACCATCGGCCCCAGGTCAGTCCCTCCATCAGGCCGTTCCAGCGCGGCCATGCGTAGAGCATCGGCAGTGACTCCAATTCCGGATTCGGCGATAACACCTGGCGCGCGGTCTCCAGCAGGCCAAGGTAGCGCACATCACCATGGCCGTAGAAATATTTTCCGCGAAATGTTCCCGCGTCAGCGCGGCCTCCCGCCAGCATCGCGGCGGCAACCGCGCACAAAACATATCTGAATCGCATGAGAAATATCCATTTCGACTTTTTTACTGGGTTGGATACAACCATCCCCGGTACGCTTTGCCACCCGGTAATTGGTCGGCATAGTTGTAATACTGCACGTGCCCATCAGCAAACAGAGCATTGAAGCCGCCGCCGTGGTTCACGAAATTCAGAACCGCCCTCCCATTTTCGCCCGCGAAGGGCAAATCCGATGGCGAGGCCATCATCACGACGAGTACGTTGGCGCTGCCCACCGTGGTGCCCAGTTCCTGGTACGTGGCCGCGGCGATCGGGTAGCGATCCCGCAAAAGTGCACGTCGATAGTGCGGATCCAAGATTGGAAATCCCGACATACCCGTGAAGAGAATCTTGGGCTTAACGCCAGGTCCAGGATGGGCCGGCCGCGGCCTGCCCGCAGCCGCGCCGACGGGAGCCGCTCTGGCCCCTGATGCGGCTAGCGTCACCCCTAGCGCTAGCAGCGTCGTCGCTCCTGCAAATACATAACGTCGTGCCGTACACATTTTCATAGCCATAGTGTTTTTCCCATGTCATCGCGAAAACTTCCGGTCCAGCGAAACGGTAGCGCCCGGGGCCAGCGTCACGGTCTCAACGAACGGTCTGATTCCGCTGGCCGGTGCCGGGCGCACGGTTACATGCAGCGTTCGGCTTGCTTTATTGCTGAGTTGATACGCGATCCCGTGGTCATTCATGTGGTCGATGTCCAATTCCACCCCGGCGTGATTGCAGATCAGCGGATTGCCGAGGAAGAGCTTTTGCCCAGCATATTTTTGCAGCCCAAGATAAAGCCGCTTCCGCCAATCGCCGCCGGGATAGAAATGCATATCCGTCGTCAGCGCCCCGGCGCTCCAGTTGCCGTTAACGCCAGCGATTCGCAGCGGCAGGATGTGGTTTGGCAGTTCGTAATTTCGGCGGCCGAAACGCACCAAAGTGCCCCCCTCCGCGGCCGCGAGGTTCACGATATAGCCGCCGGGAGACAGCTTGCCGGATAGCACCCTTGGCGCATAGGCGGGCGTGCCGTGAAGCCCACAAAGGTCCGACAATCGGCCCCACAATGCCGGATTTTTCTGCCCGTGGCCCACTTCCACCACGATGAATCGTGCCGCGAATTTGCGGCCACGCTGCAGAACCTGCCCCGATAGCCGGTAGCCGGCCCGCAAATAGAATTGCCCGCCCTCTTTTCCAAATTCAAATGTCATACCCTTGCTAAGGCTGTAGAGCGCCACGCCGTCGAAGGGGTCCGGCCACAGAGTGAAATAGCCACCTTGGCCGACATGCACAACCAGCGGCTGGTGAAGTGCGGCCAAGTTAATTTTACCCGTCCGCGTCTTACCCTTGGCATTGACGTACGTGAAATGGTCCACGCCGCGCAGGCCGCTGTACTGTATCCCCAGCATCGCCACGTTTACGCCAGGGCGCTGATCAAGTTGCACGGAATCGGCGATTACCCGCGCGTGGGTTTTCACCAGGCCGATGATGTAACCGTAGGGCTGATATTGGTAACGGTACCAGGTTTCCGTGGCGCCGGCGTCCAAAAATTGCGATGGCTGATCCCGGCCATTTTTCACGACGCGCCGGAATTTTTCCTTAACCACCGCCACATCGCGGGTGGCCAGCGCGTAATCCCGCTGCGGAGCGACGTTACTTAATGCCGTGGTCTGCGGGCTAAACAGACGCGGATAGGTTCGCAAGTTCGCCAAGCCGTCGGAGATGGAGCCGGTTTCATAGCCTTGCGGATTGTAAGCACCACTGGGCACCGGTAAATAAAAACGCAGATACGCTCCCCAGCCGGCCCCGTAGGTAATCAGCCCCCCGTTGCCCAGCCGCTGGCCGTTCGGGGCTTGAATTATGCCAAATTTATCCGGCAGGATCGGGTTGGTATAGTTGTTCATCCGGTCCGAACCATAGTGATTCCAATAGTTCTCGTTGCGCGTGGGAATCGCATTGCTGTACGCCAACCGGCCTTTCTTATCCTTCACCACTAGGTAGAAAGGCCCCTCTTGGGCCATCGGGTACAGGACGTGGGCCGCGAATCCGCGGCCGTTGGGTCGGAAGCAACGAATGAGTTTGCGGCCGGAGTACAAGGCTATCTTTTCCAGGGGGACCGAGTCGTTGATTTTGATGTGGATATGCGCCAAGCTCCCCGGCTGCCACAGGAAGTATGTTTCCCATGTATCCGCGACCATGTGCTGTACGGAAAATGTGTCGATCACCGGGCCGTCGCTGGTAAAACCCTGCACCAGGCCGGTATTCGGGGCGGCACGCAACTTTTTAAGATTGGGTGCATACAGGTACAACTTGAAGCCATCACGGGCGGCCTGTTTCAGGCCCCGCAGGGTCCAGACCCGCTGCGATACCACGGGCAAAAGCGAATAGCCGGGGATGGCCTGCAACCGCAGGAATTCGTTCAGTGCGCCGCTGAAGGTCGCACGGCCGCGCCGGCTGAATATTTCTAAGGCGTTAAAACCACCGAGATTCTGCGGGTGGAAGGGATTTAAGGCCGGGTGCATCATGGCGAAGATACCGCCGTATTTTCTTCCCGTGGTCAAAAGGGTCATGACGAACGTGGTGCTGCCGATGCCCGAAGACAAGGGCCAGTTGCTGATATTAACCGCGCAACCGGCATCGCCGTTAACATCGCGGAAGGCCACGCCGGGAATCGCCACAAAATGCGCAGTGGTAGCCTCTTTACATTGCCGCTTCAGCGCCCGCCACTGCCGGGCGGTCCGGATGCGGTCGGTAAAGGCCACGAATTTCAGCCCCAAACGTCGGGCCTCAGCGGCATAATCGGCGACGGTGTAGGCACCGCCGCTGAACGTGCTGTACACGCCGAAGACGCCCGGATACGCCTTCCAGTGGCGGGCACTTGCGTTTTCAATCGCAACAGCCGGCTTAAATGCCAGCGGGGGAACTAGCCCCTTGTGGTAGCCGCCCAATTTCGCCGCTGGGGCGGAGGCGCCAAGCCAGTTGAATAGGTTCTTGAACAGACGCAGGCCGTTGCCATGATTGAAGCACCAGCCATTATCATAAGCACGGTTGTAGCCATTGTTGACATAAAAGCTCGAATGGCAGGCCATTACCGCGATCCTGCCGGCACCGTAGTGCCGTACCGCCAGTAGCGGCGGGCTGTGCTGGCCGCTGGCCGTAACGGCGCTTTTGGCGCCCCGCACCATTACCTGCCATGCCGGGCCGAGCCGCAGCGTATCATCCCAGGACCCACCGGGATACCAAAGTTTATGCACCCCCCTGGTGACCGGGCTGATCGCAATATTCCGGGTGCTAAAGATGGCGATATGCTGCAGCGACAGGATATGGATATCCGCGGGATTCCGCTCCGTGTAGCCCTCGCGGGTCATGGACGCGCCTAGCGGGGAAAGCAGCCAGTTAATTTGATATTTCCATTTCAGTGCGTAGTGCTGCTCATCGAAAAAGGTAAGCAGTCCGCCGCCATGATGCACGTAGTTCAGCAGCATCCGGTACGTGCTTTTGAGGCGCCGGACTGCCGCACTGCTGGCGCTGCTGGCGCCCTTTACCGTGTCCAAATATTCATGTACCAGCACCACTTCATTGAATAATTTCAATCTTTTCGCGGTAAGCTGGCTGCCGTAGAGACTCGCCACACGGTAGCCGTCCGCCTGAAGTTTCCGCTGCAACACGGGGTCGATCAAGAACGCCCCCGGGCTGCCCATCGCGGTTACCAGAATGGCTGGCTTGCGGGTCGCGGCCGCGCCCCGGCTCATCGCCGGCGCGGTCAGTATGGCAAGAACCACGAATACCGGATATATCCGATGCCGGGGAAATAGGTTAAATCTCATGCGGTGGATTCCTTCAAAATA
Source organism: Planctomycetota bacterium (assembly GCA_021790385.1). Lineage (GTDB taxonomy): Bacteria > Planctomycetota > Phycisphaerae > WQYP01 > WQYP01 > JABEVA01. The sequence continues at coordinate 20,194 of JAJYDW010000015.1, read as the reverse complement.
TATATTCTACACACCTACCAATTACTCATATTTAACCCCCGTTTTTCCTGGGGATTCAGTTTGCTCCGCTCCCGACAGCGTCGCGGAACGCGCCCGTTTTAACGATCCCATCACCGCGCTAACGCCACGGAATCAATTTCGTCACCGAAGATTCCGCAGGCACCACCAACGGGAGCGAATCACTACCCAGCACAGGCGAAATTTCCAGCACCGTGTGAATGGGCTTGGCCGTGGGGTTGTGTATTTCTACCCGAAGCCCCGCCCGATTCCAGCCTGTCAGGTTGAGAAACAACGCCGGCTGATTGCAAACCAGCGGATGCCCGATAAATAAGCGTCGGGACCCCTTGTTGATATTCACCGCCACATACCCGACACCCTTGTATACTCCGACGGGTCGCCATTTCAGCAAGCCGGGATGATCGACGGGTACGTGGCCGGATGGTAGAGTCGCGCGAACGGCGGACCATCGATCCTCCAACCCGTGGACGCACACCGGCAGATCGTTCGGCAACGGCGCCTGGCTGATCGACGCTACCGCCGCGCCGTCTTTGGCACCCAAATCCAGCGTGAATTGTGTGCCCCTGACCGCACCCCACGACGCTTTCACGCGGTACGCGGGTGGACCGTCCAGACCGTAAAGCCGCCGCACCTGCTGAAAACAACGACCGTTGTCATCCCCGAATTTACCCCGCATCACCAGCAGCGTCTGGCGGAAACTCGTTCCGGCCGGCAGGGTCTGACCCGCCATCTGATAACCCAGGGTGATATTCGCCCCTTGCAGATGCAACCTCAGGGGAGTGTTGGCCCAAGCCTGCCCTGGCAAACGCATCTGACTACGCAGCGGAAATACCGCGCCTGATCCGTAGAAATCAGGATAAATCGCCACATAACCGCCAGTCTCGAGTGGTACGTCATTGGCTATAACCGCATTGCCGGGTGGGCGCACGCCCTGGACCAATACCCCGTCGGTCCCGGCGCCAGCCGCTTTGATATAAGCGTATTTGGGAAACGATCGATCCGACCCGCCGAGCTGCAACATCTGCATATCCGGTGCTGGACCCGGTGATGGATGAACCAGTCGCTTTAGCGTGGTTTCACGTCGGACCAGCATGAGATTATAACTGTAGATACGTGGTGTAAATTCAATGTAATCCGCATGCGTCGTCGCCAGTCGCGTGGGGACGATCACCGAACCCGGCTCCAACATCGTGTTAAAATCGAGCGATAGCATATTGCAATCACCGCTGGCGAAAGCAATATCGATCCGTGCCACATCTGAATTTTCCGTGCCTTCCGTAGCGTACAACGCATGGGACACGCCGCCATTCCAACCGCCCATGATGTCGTCCAGCCCCTGCGGCATCAGATCCCGCGCCGGCTCAAGTATGGGTGGAGACATGCTGCTCCAACCAGTCACGTAGCCGCCCAGTGCGCCAAGATCCACCCATCGACCGTGGCGAGTGCGTGTGACAATACAATTCAGCGTATTTTGCATGTCCGTGCACATGTACGTACTTTGTCTGGAATCGGCAGTCCTCAACGTAGGTGAAATCAGCTTCCGCCCGCGGATATCCCGGGCGGTCAGCACAAAATAATCCTGCCGATCATGCAGCCCCGTAATCACGCGATGGAAACTATGGCCCGATGCGGCGAAACGCCGGAAGATTTTAGCTCCATCGTAAATCGTCACCCGGCTCAAAGGCGTTTTCGAGCGGACGTCAACATGCAGTTGCCACGGGCGGCGATTGTTACCGGGGGTACCATTGTTGCTGGAGCCATTGACAATCCACCAAGATTTCAGAAGTGGCCCCTGGCTGATATAGGCGTGCTGCGGCTGGGCATACCAGTTCTGGCGAAACGCATGGTCGGCTACACCGCTGAGATTGGAGGCCCAGGCTACGTCCGCATAACCGTGTGCCTTGGCAATCGCCGCAATATCCGCTGGCCGGTGCATATCATAATAGGCGATCGGTACTGAATTGTATTGGTCACCCATCAACCTCAGGTAGGTTGGCTTGGCGTTATCCACGCGCTGGCACTGCCCCTTGACGAAGCGGTAGCTGTCGACGGCTATCGCTCCATAGAATTTCAGAAACCATGGCCCCGTAGGATTATGCATGGTATCCACCACGCCCAGCGGGGCCCAGCCGTTGCCGAAATAAATCCCCGGTGTGTTGGCAATACGATGGCCGCCCTTGGTCAGCCAACTCGAGTGCGGCCACTGCGGGAAGGCAAAGGTGATGTATCGGTTGTTGAGACTATCCCGATATGTGATGCCGGGAATGCATAGAAAACTGCCGCTGGACGCCTTTTGACATTCTTGCTTGAGCAGTTCCCAGCGAGCTTTGGTCATGGGTGGGAAGGCCTCGGTGAACACCAGAAAGTTGTAGCCCGCGGCCTTGGCCGCCGCGGCCCATTGGGCTACGGTTCCCTGTCCGTCAGAAAGTGCGGTGTGGGCACCAATCAAGCCCGTGAACGTGCGTTGCTGCTCATACGGCGGCGGGGGATTCGGCTGGTAAGCGGGCGCAGGTTGCGGACCGGTGGCTATTTTCGCCTGTGGCGGCTGGATGAACCCGCCCAACTTGCCGGATTTGAGCGATGGCTCGGCCAACCACCCCAAGGCATTGAAAAGCATCCTTCCGGTGTTGCTGGGGCGCTTTTCCGCGCCCCGTGACATGACTATCCCCTGCCAGATTGTCTGGTAACCTGATTGCAACGTAAATGTGGAATGGCTGGCAAAAATTACGACCCGCCCGGCACTGTAGGAACGCGAAACCAGAATCGGCGGCGCAGTGCGAAAGGTTTCACTGGCCGGGACTTTGCCCGCGGCTGCGCGGTATGAGCGCGCCGATGGCATTCCTCGAGCCAGAACCCGCCACGCTGAATTGGTAACCACAGGGCACGTGTAATCCTGAAAATCAGTCGCACTGATGCCCTCCGGATACCATATTCTACGCACGCCCCTGGTGATAGCATTATGTGCGGTGATATTACTGGTCCACGCGAACCAATAACGCAAATAATTGTTTTGACGCCACTGGTGCTGCGGATCGGAAACACCCTCAAGGAGAATGCGGGCACCTAATGGTTTGAGAAAGCGATCTTCCGTAATATACACTTGGTTGTATGACTCATCGTGCAACAGCAATAAACCGCCGCCACTGCGAATGAAATGATAGAGCATGGCTGCTTTTTGATCCAAGGCCGTGCCAAGGCCCGTTCGGTCGCCCGTTTGCGGAGTACTCTGCGGTACGCGACACAACACAACCACGTTGAATTGGTGAAGCATTTTCCTGGTCAGATCGGGTAAATTGCAGTGCCCCACCTGCCAACCCGCACGGTCGAGTTGTTCCTTAACATGCTGATCTACGTATTGGCTCATCCAATACGCACTCGCATCTAAGACGAAAAGAACGGAACCCGCGTTTTTTTGGACCACCGCCACCTGGCCGGAGCGACTCGTCGCATCGCCCGCCGCGCGAGCAATCGCCATGGACGAAACACGATCCACTGCCCAGAGGGCGGCCAGTGAGCTTGCAAATACCAGGAGGCATCGAAAATAATTTCGACAATTTCCGATACTTTTCATTACATCTCCATGCATTGGATGTGTATCCCGGCGGCCTGCCGTTGGCGCAGTCGTATCGCTTCAGAATTACCACGCGTAGCCGGACATGGTGGCACTTGCAGCAGTGGCAGGATTTACCGTTCGCACCGGCGTCATACAGGTGTCAAATGGAGCCGCGTTGGTCAGAATCTCGGGACCTTGTCCGTTGTCCACATTTAAGAGTCCCACCTGCTTCCGATCGCTGGTTCCATTAACCGCACCTATTGCCGTGGTGTAGGTGAATATGTTATCACCATGCTGTCCGCAATAAGGGCTTTTTTCCCACACGACATGGCCATCGCCAAAACCAACATTCTGCCCGTCTCCATTGTGGTTACCTGAATTGTAGATGTAGGCACCGTAGGTGTTCTCAGATGGAAGCACAGTGGTGATCCGCTGATAGATGCCAGCCTGCGCCTCGCCGTTATTGGCGTTGCCGTCTTGGGGAGCCATATCGCTGACCAGCGGCACGTTGGCCGTCGCTCCAGTTGTGGTCCACCATGGGCCGGGCGATGAACTGTATCCGCCGTTTTGCCATAACCACGGAAAGGCGGTGGAATAACTTAATCCCTGGCCATTGTAGTTGTATTCCCATGGCCCCTGCACCATGCCAATGCCATTAACAACACCGAAATTACCATAATATAAACCTTGGTTATATTCCGTGGACGGACCGATAGCCAGCGGATCCGACGGACAGATAAAACTCGGGGTCTGGATATATCCCCCGAGCACCAGAATCCACATGGAACTGGAACCAACAGGATGCCAGTTGCCGCTTGTAGTGGGAAACCAATTCAACTTCAGTGCACCTGATGCGGTGGGCGCAGACCCGACGAAATTTGGTCCGTTAGCGTACCACGTGCCCCACCATCCGTTCCACGCGGCCCCATCGCCGTCGCTGGTCTGTGCTGGAAACAAGTCGGCATTGCTTTGGGCGTATTCAATAAGGGCCAGATCAATCTGCCGGACGTTCGCCGCGCACACGATCCGGTCGGCCAACTGGCGTGCCGCAGCCAGCGCCGGCAGCAGCAGGGCAATCAAAATGGCGATGATGGAAATCACCACCAAAAGCTCCACCAGGGTAAAACCGTGTAGGGGCTGGCGGAGCCGGTTTACATTCCGCGGTGAGATCAACGCTCGCCTGATTTTTTTTGACAAGTTCATGACGATCTCCTTTAAATTGACGAAACTGCGGGCCACGGCGCAGCGACTCGTCCGTCGCGCCGCATGCTGCGCCCTATGTTACGCACGACCGCTCGCCGCCCGTCGGCCGATCAGCAGCAAGCCCGCACCGGCCACTGCCATCAGGCCCAGCGTCGCCGGTTCGGGAATGGCCGAGGCTGGTGCGACGTCCGCAAGGCTGGTACCGGATAGACGAATTTCGTCAAACGTGGTGCTCTGGTCATATTCCATAAGGTCCATATAATTGGAGCCGGTACCGTTATTAAACTGCGGATACGCGGTCGGATTCGCAATCGTGACGGAACCCGTTTGCAGTACCTGAGTGGGGTTGTTATCCAAGTTGGATGCACTGAGTCCTCCATTCGCCAGAAAATACTGATATTGCGAATTGGTCAGTACCCAATCCGTCATGGAAATCGAACCGCTGCTGGCGTTGATCCCGGTCACCTCGAAAAGTTGCAGGTAGGTCGTTCCTGGGGTAACAGCCGTACCCGTATTGGTAGTAGCGGGGAAGATGGGCGTAGTGACCTTGGTTGCACCCGTGCCCCCAAAGCCGTACATGCCACCAGTGCGGTTAATATCGAATCCACCATTGTTAATATAGTTGCCGCTGGATGCCTCGCCGATCCCGAAGGTCCATCCATTTTGGGCGTTGTTAGCGTCAGAATTGAATAGATAACCAGCGTAAAGAGTGTTCCCAGTGACCGTAGCGCCGGCAGCCAGTTGTACGCTTAACGCCGTCGCGCCCCAACCATCGGTTGGCGCGTTGACCGTGACAGAGCCACCCATCGTCTGCATGCCGGCGAAACTCAACCCGGAAGCGTTATACACCACATCGTGCGGCTGAGTGTGTTGCGAGTCGATAGCCCAAGAGGTGCTCGCAGTGTATGGGCCGGTCAAACCAGTGGCGTTAGCCGTCGTGGTCGCCCCCGTGTCACCGGATGCAAACATGGCCCCGTCGGACAGCGACGGGTAGTTGAACGGCTCGTATACGACAGTGCCGGCATAGGTGGCGGCAGGTGCGGCCATCGCGGCCCCCGCGACTGCAAGTAATAACGATATCTTATGCGAAGCTTTCATGACAATACTCCTCAAAAAATATCCCCCGCAGGGGATGCCGGAACGCTTGCCCCGCAGGCTGGAAATCAGACCGCTAAAAAAAAGGTTCGCTGTTCCTTATGGTGAAGTCCTTTGTTGAATGTGACACCTCCTTTCGATTTAGCGGTCCGCTTTCAACCGGCAACCGCCGACGCAATTCTCTCGCGGCGGGGCTGTCCCCGGCTGGCCGAATCGGAAAGCTGCCCTTTTTCAACCGCAGTTCCCACGGACCCGGCCGAGCCACCCTCCACCCAATCCACCGGCAGCACTTGCCGCAGGCTTTTTGGATCCATGGCCTTGCGCGACCCGCCGGGCTTACGCAATCCACCCGCCATGACCTGCTGCAGCAGCCGCATCGCGACCACGCCCACTTCTCGGCCAGGCTGCCTGACCGTGGCCAGCCTCGGCGAAAGCAAGTCGCACACGGGGTCGCCATCAAAACCCACCACCGCAATATCCTCACCGATCCGCAGGCCAAGCGCGCGTAAAACCGTACACCCAATCGCGGCGGTATAATCGTTGCAGAAGAAAATGGCGGTCGGCCGATCCGAGCGTTCCATCAAAGAACGCACCACCCGGTTGATTTCCGCGGACCAATCCTGCGCGAACTCCACGCGAATTTCACCGACCAGCGAGCGATCAAACGGCAGGCCCGCATCGCTAGCCGCGTCGCGTAGACCTTCCAAACGCGACCGCGTCGTGTCGGCACTCAAGAACCCGACGAAGCCGATGCGGGAATGGCCGCGGCGAATCAATTCCTGGCCCACGATGTAACCCCCGCGGTAATTATCGGTCACGACGCAGGGAATCTCCAGACCGCTGGGCATTTCATCCACCAGCACGAAGGGATAGCCAGCCGCCTTAAGTTCATAGAGCACCTCCGTAAAACGCGGATGATGCCAGGACCAAATAATGGCCCCACTGGCGGCGGTTTTGGGCAAGTGCCGTAGTGAGAGCAAATTGGCATCCAGATTTCCATGGGCATCTTCCACCAGCGTCTTCGCGCCAACTTCCAGCCCGGCATCTTTGACCCCGCGTGCCACTTCCACACACAGGTGAAACGCTAAGTTGGGCACCACCACGTGAATGAGGTTGGTTACGGACTGCGGCTCGCGAACATAAAGGCCCTTGCCGGGGCGACGCTCCAGCTTGCCGTCCTGAATAAGAACGTTAGCGGCTCGGCGCACCGAGGTTCGACTGACCCCCTCATTTTGGGCCAACATGGATTCGGAAGCCACAAAGGCGCCGGGCGCCAGCGTGCCATCCGCCAGCCGTTGCTTGAGTTTAAGCACCAAGGGCTGGTAAATGAACGACCGTGTTTTAGAACAAGTGCTATCCATGGTTTGTAATTTAGCACGATCTTAAACCGTTTGCAAGTCGAAAAGCGACAGAATTTTTATAAACTCCATAAGCCACGGTTACATATAGAGTTACACGTTTTTATTTTTCAATTAAACGGACTTGTTTTCTGATTTCAGAGCCGATTTACAGGCGTTATTTTCCCGTGAGGCGATCTGGCCGGGCGACGCCCCGGGGCCAGGAGCCCACATCGATTGTCGCGAATTTTACGCCATACAATATATACACACATATGTATAAATATGCTTTATAGAGGTACTATCGCTTGCCCACCATGCTGAAACGCTAAGCCTTGACCGCCTGGAATAATGTCGGTTATCCTACGTCCCGCCCGGGCTGGCTTGAATCCTCAACCGGAATTTAGGCCGGCCCGGGCCTTTTTCCCAATGGAAAGGATCTGTCATGGCCCAAATGCCCTATACATTTTTTGGATCGACGGGGATGGAGGTTTCACGCCTGTGTCTGGGCGCGATGACCTTTGGTACCAAGGGTCTTGCGGAAGTAGAGGCGTGCGGACGGGTTCTTGATGAGGGCTTGGCCGCGGGCGTCAATTTTATCGATACCGCCGACAGTTACGGGCGTAGCGAAGAAATTCTCGGACAGGTGTTGGATCCGCCCAAGCGCGAACAGATATATCTGGCAACCAAGGTTTACGCACGTCATTGCCGGGCGGGCCGGGTGGCGCGCAACAGCCGCACCAATATTCTTAACTCGTTGGAACGTAGTTTGCGCCTGTTGCGCACCTCTTACGTGGACCTTTATATGCTCCACCATCCCGATCCACACACTCCCTTGGACGAAACCATGCAAACGCTAGACCAAGTGGTGCGTCAAGGCAAAGTCCGCCACGTCGGCGTCAGCAACCACTACGCATGGCAGATCGGCTACATGCTCGGGCGAGCATCGGGTCTGGGCTTGGTTCCCCCCGTCTCATTACAAGCCAACTACAACCTTATAGATCGGCAAATCGAAAGAGAAACCGTACCACTTTTGGAGCGATTCAACCTTGGATTGATGTGCTACAGCCCCCTGTCCGCCGGCATTTTGACGGGCAAATTTCATACCGATGAAGCGGTGGATGCACAAGCGCGGGCCGCTATCGCCGGCCCGTATATCCAGCGTGCAAAAGATGAAACGGTCGCACGGGTTGTGCGGCGCAGCCGCGAAATCGCTGATCAACTCAGCCTGAAACTTAACCAATTGGCAATTCAATGGCTGCTGAGCAAGCCCTATGTCAGCACCGTAATCCTCGGGGGCAGCCGACCGGAACACTACGCCGCGCTGTACCAGACGGTGGAACGGGTATTGCCGGAGCAGGTAGTGCTTGAACTCGACGAACTCTCTGCGGCTCGCGTGGACGGCCTGCACCTCAACCAGCCGATTCGCAATGGATTCGGGCTGGCCCCGGGCCGATAGCATGAATAATCTATTCCGGTTGATTACCTGAAAGAGTTGTTGGAATTTGTGATCGGCCAAGCCCAAACGAATGTCGATGGCCTGATAGACCCCGGAGTGGCATTTTGGGCCATTTGCATTGCCCAATCCTTCCGGTTAAACTTACTGGCTTGTGTTTTCGCAAGGATTCCCCTTGTGTTGGCGGCGTGGTTCGCAGGCCGGGAATCGCAGCGGAGTTGGATGTCGGTAACAGCGAGGTTTGGTGTGGCAGTAAAAATTCGCCTGAAACGCTTTGGTCGTAAGAATCGCGCCTTTTGGCGTATCAACGCGATTGACAGTCGGTCTCCACGGGACGGAAAAGTGCTGGAAGAACTCGGTTTTTATGATCCGCTTTCCCAGGATCCTGCCACTGCGGTGGTAGTCAATAAAGCCCGGGTAGCACATTGGATTCAGCGCGGGGCATTGCCCAGTCCCAGCGTGGCCGGCCTGCTCAAGCGCGCCACGGATTCCGCCGATGCCGCAGCGGCCCTGGCTCAAGGGCGTGCAGATGCCAAAGTCAAGGCGCAAGCGCTGGCCCAGGCCCAGTTAGAAGCTCAGTCGCGAGCGCAATCACAGCCACCCGCAAAAGCCAAACCCAAGGGCCGTCCGGCGCACAAGCAGGAAAAGGCGGCTGGCGCCGTGGAAGTACAAACTTCCTCGCCGGCTCAGCCGGAGGCCGCGGCTGCCGATGCTGCGGCACCCGCTGTACCCGCGGCTGCAGCGGCTTCCACCGAGCCACCGGCGGCGACGCTCTGATGCGGCGGGTCTTTTGGGTAGACTAATTCCGGCACTTAGGTCATGCGTATCGATATACTGACGCTTTTCCCGGAAATGTTCGCGGGGGTGTTGCAAAACAGTATTATCAAAAGGGCGGCGGACAAAAAACTCGTCGCCTACCACCTGCACCAACTGCGGGATTACAGCAAGGATCCCCACCATCGAGTCGATGATCGCCCTTTCGGTGGAGGGCCGGGGATGGTCCTGATGTGTCAGCCCGTCCTCGATGCAGTAGCCGGTATTGAGGCCTTGGATGACCGGCCATCGCGGCAGGTGCTTTTGTGCCCGCAAGGACGCGCTTTCAATCAGGCCCTGGCAAAAGAACTGGCCGCTTTGCCGCGACTGATGCTCATCGCCGGCCATTACGAAGGGTTTGACGAACGCATCCGCGAGACGCTCAACCCCTTGGAACTGAGCATCGGTGATTATGTGCTCTCCGGGGGAGAAATCCCGGCCATGGCGGTGATGGATGCGGTGGTGCGGCTGATTCCGGGTGTTTTAGGGGATCAGACCAGCGCGGATGGCGAGTCGTTCGCGAATAACGATCCGGCTATTGCCGGCGGGCTGGAATATCCGCAATACACCCGCCCGCGGGAGTTCGCCGGACGCAGCGTACCCGAAGTGCTGTTGTCCGGAGATCATGCGGAAATTCTTCGCTGGCGGACCGCGGAATCCCGCCGTAGAACACGGCAGCGCCGGCCTGATTTGCTCGGTCCGGAAATCTGACCGATGGACCGGCCAGGAGGCTGGCCATAGGCCTTCAAAAGCCGTAGTATAAGGCAATCGACCCGGCGGGTATCGCCGATTGGTCTTATTTAATTGGAGTATGGATATGCGAAACGCGCTTTTAACCCATGTCGAGTCCAAACACCTGCAGGCCTCGCCGCCGCAGTTTTCCATCGGTGATCTGGTGGATGTGCATTGCAAAATCGTCGAAGGCGATAAGGAGCGCATCCAGGTCTTCTCCGGCACCGTTATTCTGCGCAAGGGCACCGGTATTAACAGCACCTTTACCGTGCGCCGAATTGTCAACAATGAAGGCGTGGAACGTATTTTCCCGTTGCATTCACCCAAAATTGAAAAACTGGAAGTAAAGCGCAAGAGCAAGGTCCGCCGCGCTAAACTCAATTACCTCCGCGGCCTGACCGGTAAAGCCACCCGACTCAAGGAAGGTGCCCCGATTGTGCCATCAGACTCCCCCACCGCTTCAGCAGTTGTGGCTGCGCCTGCCGCTGCGGAACCGACCTCATCCGCTTAAGCATAAAATCATTCGGTGCAGTGCGGGCCTTTGGCCAACCAGGGACGCAGTCCCGGCGTACATGGAGGTTTGCCCCATACACACCCGCAATGCTTTCTACGGGACAGGCGGCCTTTTATTCTCATTCCCCTTCCCGAACCGACGCCATGCTACCGTGAGCCTGCCATATCCGGCCGATGAGTCCACGTTGGATCAGCCCGGCGTTTACTCGGATCGGCTCCTGATGATATAATCAGGCTTGCTGGTTCCGGTCATGCAGGGCGTATTGGAATATGATGAAATCGAATGGCGGAAAACGGCACACGAAACCGTTCAGGCGAAATGGCAAAAAGGCCAATGCAGGCCAGCCATTGGGCTCATCCACCACGCGCAATGCGCCTCAACAGACGGGCTTGGGCTTTGTGCTCTGCCGAACGGCACATCTGTTCTCGAGTTCTTATGCGCCGGATTCCGCCGCTCTCCAGTATGAACACGCCGTGGATGAAATCGACAATCCCGCCGAACCTCGCAAGCCCTGCATCTTGATCGCCGATGCCCACGCCATCGTGCGTCGGGGCATACGAGATCTGATCACCGGCAGCGGCGAGTTTGTGGTTGGCGGGCAGAGCGCTGGCGGCGAGGAAACCTTGGCGAAAATCAAGGAAATGCGCCCTGATCTCGTGGTGCTGGATTGGTCACTGCCGGGAAAGTCGGGCGTACCATTGATAAGCGAAATCAAGTCGCGCTTCCCCGGCACCGCGATTCTGGTGATATCGCGCTACGAGGAAAATATGTACGCCCTGCGCGCCCTGCGGGCGGGTGCCATGGGCTATATCATGCTGCAGGAAACGGAAGAAAAAATTCTCGCCGCTATCCGGCGGATTCTTGATGGCGCAGTTTACGCCAGTGACCGCATCACCGCCGGGGCCCTGCGGCAATTTGCCGGGGAAAGGCCACCACCCGCGCGATCTACACTGGATGTTCTTACGGATCGTGAATTGGAAGTCTTTCGTGCCATCGGAGAAGGCGGAAATTTGCGCGACATCGCGCGGGCGCTGAAAGTAAGCGCCCATACCGTGGCTGCGCACCGCGGGCACATGATTCGTAAACTCGGCGTCTCTGGAAGCCGCAAGTTGCTGCAGATGGCGGTTCAATATGCCGCCGAGCAGTGGTATGAGCCGGCAGCCACAGCTTCTCCGCGGCGTTGAATCAGGCATGGGCGATAAATGACGCGCCTGGCCCGTACGGTCAACAGGCGCAGGAATCACAGTGTAGATGGCGCTAAGTTTTAATAGGAGATCGCATGCCAGCCCCCACCCGCCCGAATCTGCCGGACATCCTCAAGCGAATGCGCCAGGCGACTGGCCGGTTGCCCGCCACCGTCGAACATCTGGCACAGGTGGATCCGGATATGATCTATGAACATCTCCGATCACAAGCCTATGCCATGCCCCATGATTCTCATGTTTTGGATGATGAAACGCGCACCCTGATTTACCTTGCGGCGGCCCTGGCGGGTTCGAGCCACGAATGCATTCGGGCCACCACGGAGAAGGCCGTACTTCAGGGCATTTCCCGCGCGAAACTCCTGGAGACCGTGCGGATCGTCCGCTTTGCCATGGCCACCCGCGTTATCGGCGACGCCGAACCGGTCTTTGAGGTAGTGGCCAGATCCGGCGCAGGAACCGCGGGACGAAATCACCACGCAGGCTCATGATCTACTACCGCCCCAATTTTTCCGCAGCGTGCCGCTTTGTGCATTGATCACAGAATAACCGATTTCGCCCTCCACCATCACCCGGTATAACTAAAACAATTACCTGATTATAGCTGATTCAGCTATTTATAAACACATTGATTTCCCTACCATCTATTGCGGCACTTTCCTGATTCTGCCCGGATCACATTCGCGTCATGCTGGATGTCGTGAAATACATGGCTCGCGCTGATTAGCGCGATAGCTTGTGAAAAATTTCACAATGTACGCCCGATGATTTGTGGCGACCGTGTGTATCGCTCCGGGCGGGTGGCTTTTTTAGGAAAGGAACCAAGCCATGAAACGAGAAGACAGAGGTTGGAAGTTGGTGGTTCTAGCGGCGGCCATGGCCTGCATGCCCGTCGCGGTGACTTGGGGGGCCGACGCGGCCGGACCGACTGCGGCGGATTATCAGAGCCTCCAGCAGAAGTACAAGCAGGTGCAACAGGAATTGGCCAACGTCTCCAAAGATGTGGCGGCGATAAAAAACGCCCAGGCAACCCTGAAAAAACAGGAAGCTGCAATTAAACAACAACAGGCCGAGCTGAAAAAACAGCAGGCCAGGCTCAAAGCAGAGCAGGCGCAAGCCACATCCACAAGCCAACAGGCCACGGAAGAGGCGGTTAAGCGCCTTTATAACCAGGTGCTGGCCAAGAGCCAGAAGATTACCGCCACACAAAGCTCCGGTTCTTCCAACAACATCAGTGAGACAATCAACAATCTATTTGCGCCACCGACTAAGGAGCACTTTTTGTCCTCATTTGTGGATGAAAATCCCGATCACATGCGGCCGGACATGCACATGCAAATCGCCCAATATGGGAACATGAAACTGTACATGGGCTTCTGGACGGTGGGACGTTTTCAGGCCCTGCAGCTTTATAATATCCATCCGTCGGCCGGCTTGAACCCCAATTTCCAGACCCCCTATGCAGACTTGTCTCTCTATGCCACGGTGCCGCACGAGTTTGACATGTTTGCCGATTTCTATATTGCCACGCCGGGCCATCCGAGCACCACTTATGGCAATGAAGGCTGGCTGGTATTTAAGCAGTTGCCCGGATTATCCCCCAACAGCTCAATCAACCAGCTTATGGATTACATCAATGTGAAGGTCGGAGCGTTTACCATTGACTTCGGCGACAACAATTATCACCGATCGAATAATGCGTGGGTGCAGAATAACCCGTTGATCGGCAATCCACTGGTGGATCCGAGCACCGAAGAAATCGGCGGCGAAGTCTACAGCGTCAAAGGCCCGGTTTACTGGCTTTTCGGCGTGTCGAACGGCGGTACCACCGGCCACTTTAATTACGGTGCCGGCCCGGGCTTCCACGGCAAAATCTGGGGCTATCCCACCAAAAACCTGCGGCTCTCAGGATCGGTATATTACGCCGATATGGGCGATTCAAGTAATGTTTCTTACCTGTTTGCCGCAACCCGCAGCGGTGAACCGTACAACAATCTCTTTGGTCCTACGGATGATGACGGACAGATCGCCCCGCAAGCCGGCCGTCACGTTTTCGCCGCCCAAGGCGATATCACTTACGAGAAATGGCCATGGGAAAGCTATTCTTATGTCGGTTGGACACAGGACTCGCAGGCCAATCAGACCGGCATCGGCACGCCGGCGGAGCGATGGCTGTATGGCTCATCCAACATTGTGTATCACATCACCCCCGCACTGTACCTCGCGGCGCAATACAGCTATGCCTTTGCCGGTGCGGTTAATGGCGTGGATACCAATGGATGGGTGGATCGCATCCAGGTTGGCGCGGGTTATTGGCTGACCAAGAGCCTGCTCACCAAGATCGAGTATGTCCAGGAGCAGTATCACAGCTTCGGTGCCAACGTCGGTTCCGTGGATGGCGCTGTGGGCCACTTTAACCCTGGCTTCAACGGCGCAGTGATGGAAATTTCATTTGGCTTCTAAGCGGAGTTTGATCATGTTCATGTTTTATCACATGTCTCTGGCTTCGCCGAGCCGCCTTCGGGCGGCTCGGCGGGGCCTTGGAGGTGCAATTCTCGCATTGTTTTTCGCGGCCGCGGTTCTCATACCAGTCGCCCCAGCCGCCGCAACCCAATACCGTACCACCACCGGCGGCCGCGTGGTCATCAACGGCACTTCCACTTTTCATAACTGGACCGTCAAAAGTACCACCCTGACGGGAAATGCCGTCTTGACCGGAAAATGGACCGGCCGTGGTCAGGCCGCCATGGAATTGCAATCCATTCATCTGGTCATTGCCGTCAACTCGCTGAAAAGCAGCGAGGGGAGCGGTATGGATGATACGATGTACAGTGCGCTGCACCTGAAACGCCACGCTTTTATCACGTATCAACTCAAAACGGCGCATCTTCTGACCCGCCCGGCCGGGGATAAAACTCCGGCGGTTTTCAAAACGGTGGGCACATTAAGAGTGAATGGCGTTACAAAAACCATTCCTCTGGCGCTGACCATTACGCCGTTGGCCAATGGGGGCTTAAGCATTACCACCACGACGAAACTCAAGATGACGGATTTTGGGGTTAAGCCGCCCACTGCCATGTTCGGCGTCATTCGATCCGGCAATACCATTACCATCACCGCAACCTGGCCTTTGGCGGTTAAAGCCGGTGCGTAATTACAGGACCTTTGTTTATGACTTGCGCCCGGGGCCAACCATTTGCCCGCAACACGTGGGCCTTATCCGCCGCAATGCGGCGACTGGTTCCGCTGATTTTTCCGGCGGCTCTGGCCCTGGCGGGCGGTGTTGTGCCAGCCACTTCATGCATACCCCACGGCCCCGGGCACAAGTCAGTTTTATCATCTCCGCAAAACGCCCCAGCACCACTCTACTTTGTGCTTACCGCACAAAGCCGATTACAACTCAGGGGCACCGCCACCATCGGGACCTGGTCCTGCAAAAGCAAACACGTTTCAGGAAAGTTGATTCTTCCCACCGACCGCACGGCGCTGGCCACATTTTTTAATTCCATTCAGACGGCGCGTCCGGGAATCGCGCCGCCTTTGCGCCTGCCGGTGCGCAAACCGGCTATCGGAGAATTATCAATTCCGGTTACATCGCTGGATGGCAACAGTTTCGGCATGGATCATGACATGTGGCATGCGCTCAAGGCCAAAGCCCATCCGACAATCCGTTACACCTTTACGCGCGTGGTCAGTGCCAGGTTATTCTGGAACAAAAACTCCGCAACGCCCCGCCTCAAATTGCGGGTCCTGGGTAAACTGACGCTGGCCGGAATAACGCGCAACCTGGACACCGATATGTACGTGCAGAAACTTGCCGCCGGAGGCTACCGCATCCACGCCACCTCAAGGGTGCTGATGCGAAACTTCGGCGTCACGCCGCCTACCGCTTTTTTTGGTTTGATCCGCGGCCATAATCGCGTGCGGGTAATTTTTGACTTATACCTGGCAAACAAGCGCTTCGCCTCGCGATAGAACGCCGCCCGCGTGACGCGGTCCGATCGTATACGCAAGGTATGGCCTACCACCAGTTGAGTGGAGTCCATGGATGAATGATGCTTCCGTATAACAACTACGGCGTGATGGCAGCTATCTGCTTAACGCCAACATGGCCCGGAGCATGCGCCAGGCACCGCAGTGGTAGCTTGCCAGCCTGGGAAACCAACGTCGCAGATGGCTGCAGGCATGGGACATAAAAAATTTTTGCAGCAACGGTAGTCAGATCGATCAAACGATGCCATAATAGCCAAGACCCCGGAATGTTACATGTGGCCAGAACGTCGCCGCATGCGACGGGGCCATGGCGGCATGGGCCGCTGGACCACAGCATCCGGAAGATTGTGGCGGAATGAATCGCTATCAATGAACAGTGCAACGGTGTCCATGTTGGCCTCCTTGCCGTAAAAACAGGTGTGCCTATGAAATTGTCACAACATATTTTGGTTTGGAGCCTGCTGGGCGGGATGATTTTTTTCAGCGGCTGTGCTGCCCCTCCATCCAGGCTCAACCTGAACACCGGCTACCAGGATTATCGTACCAATGATTATTCCGCCGCATCCAATGTGGCCAATCAATTCATCATGCAAAACCCCGGCAGTTCCGCCTTGGATGAGGCCTATTACCTGCGTGCTATTTCCCGCGAAGCCCGCGGCAATCTGGCCGGTGCCGCCGCGGATTACCGCCAGGCCATTTCGCTAAGCCATCGTCCCGATTTGCTGGGTAAAAGTTACAAGGCCCTGGGCGATATGGCCTTTGTAAAAAGCAATTACGCCGCAGCCGCCACAGCTTATCTTAACTCCCTGCACCTGGATCCCGCGGCCGCACCCGGCCCATTAATGCTGTTTCGCGTCGCCACAGCTTTGCAGAATACCGGCCATTGGAATCAGGCACGTACCTACTACGCCCAGCTTGCCGGTGGTTTTTCGCAAAGTCCTCTGGCCGCCGTGGCTTTAAGCCGAATGGCCTTGACTCACTTCGCCATTCAGTATGGGGCCTATATTTATTCCCAGCCCGCCTGGGCCGAAGCCAACGCCTTGAAAAGCCAGGGCATTGCCGCAGTGGTGTTGATGCAGGTTTCCAAAGGACGGCGGCTGTTCGTGGTTCAGTCCGGTCAATACCAGACTTATGCCGAGGCCTTGGCCGCGCGTCAAAGAATTGCCGCGACCAATCCACAGGCCATCGTTTCGCCTTAAAGCCCGGCCTTGGTTATATCTTAACTTCTTATACCCTGCAGTCTCATCCGTCGCCGTCGGTTACTTCGCTTTGGCCGTACATTGTGGCTGTGCGCCCTGCGGTAACGGCGGAGCTTCGATTCCGGCACGCGGCAGCGTGCCATCCAATTCCTGCCGCCAATGGGCCACATCACCCGCCGGGCCGTAGCAGTAGATCATTTTCATCGGCGCAGAGCCGATGTTGGTTATCTGGTGAAATACACCCGGCGGAATAAAAACCGCCTGTCCTGATTTGAGCACCTGCCGCTCTGTTCCCAAACACATTTCCGCTTCCCCCTCCAGCACCAGGTAAATTTCTTCCTGCTGCTGGTTGTGCCAGGGAACCTGCCCGCCATGCGGCTCCAGAGTTACAAACCCCATGGCAAAGTTTTTGGCTTGAATGGCAGAAGCGCCGCCGACAAGGTTGACGGTTCGACGCCGAGCGGGATACACGCGTCCCGAACTCGTTGCCAGATCTGTGGTAATCATGTTGAACTCCTTGAGGAAACCTGATGCGACCAAAACACCCAATGGCGCCGGGGCATCGCGCCAAAACATTTTCACCGAAATGAGCTGCAAATTCCATTGGCGTTTTTCGCTGTTTGTGGCAAAACCAAAAACTTGGCGCGGCGGCGGTTCAGCGATACTCTATATGCAGCAGGTTGTTGGGTTATTGCCCGTTGGCGTGAGTTCTTCGATGCAGGTAAGGAGTTTGCTATGAAACTTAGTTGGCTGGCCCCGGTGATTGTAGCTCTGGCTGTACTGCCCGGATGTAAAAGCCGAAGTTCATCCACTGCTTACAATCCGCGTTATGACGGCCTCACGGGAATCGCTTTGCCGCCGGTGAATTTGAGTATCCTCAAAGATCAAAACGCCCTGGCCGCCAAATATGCCGCCAACGCCACCCCATCCGACAACCTCACCGGTACCTCGCCGACTCCAGCCACGCAGCCTTAAGTGCAGGCTGGCGCACGCGCGAACCATCGCAGCCTCGGCGGATATGGCGGCGCAAACGTTTTACACCATGGGCCAACAATGAATGTTCTCCCTTATGGTCTTACCCCGCTGCCCGGACCGGCTTTTTTTCGCCTGCCGAGTTCCTTTCCATCGTCGGTGGCCTACTGGCTTTTTGAGACGCATTGGCTTTATGCGGCCGGCCTGGTCCTCATAGCGGTTGCCTTTGGCTGGCGCGGCATGATCACCCACAACATCAAAATTCAATGGACCAGCCTGGGGATTTTACTGCTGACTGCGGCTTGGATTCTCGTGGCGTGGCTGGTGGTAACACCACGCGAACGACTGATCCACGCCAACCAGGCCATTGTCGCCGCAGCAACGCATCGCAATGTTGCAGGCATGATGCGTTACATCGCTCCCCAGGCCATGTTCGGCACTCTCAACCGCCCGCAGATCGAAGCGCTGATAACCGACCGACTCCGGCAGGCGAATCTATCATCCAATGACATTCGTTATCTGGGCATCCAACGGCGCGGCCGCTACGCACACGTACGATTAAATGTCCTTAGCTATAGCCACGAATATGGCACCCCAGTGCTGACCTACTGGCGGCTGAGTTGGCGCGACCACAAAAAACCCGGCAACTGGCAGATTACCCATATCCGCCTTTTGCAGATCAATCACCACTCTGTGTCCTCGAACGAATTAATTCCCCGCCCCTGAACTTCTTAACGCACCACCCCCGCCGAATCGGGTGCTCCTTCGGATAATTCGACGCTGTTGCGCCGCTGCTGTTGCTGGTTCATTTCCTCCGCGGTGGGACTTTTACCGGTGCGCATCATCTGCACAAAGCAATCAAACAGGTAGGTGGAATCATGCGGGCCCGGGCTGGCCTCCGGATGGTATTGCACCGCGAACACCGGCTCGGCAGCCATGCGAAAGCCTTCCAGCGTCTGGTCATTAAGATTGATATGGGTTGGCTCGCCCCCTTTTTTACGCAGCGAGGCCGCATCCACCGCAAAGCCATGGTTTTGTGCGGTAATTTCCACCTTGCCGGTACCGGTATTCTGCACCGGTTGATTACCCCCGCGATGGCCGAACTTGAGTTTGTAGGTGCTGGCACCCAGCGCCAGACCCAGCAGTTGATGCCCCAGGCAGATTCCAAATATCGGCTTTTTGCCGATCAATTTCCGCAACGTATCTTGCGTATACGTAATCGGTTCCGGATCGCCCGGACCGTTACTTACAAATATGCCGTCCGGCTTCAGCGCCAGAATTTCATCGGCTCCCATCGTGGCCGGCACCACCGTTACCCGGCATCCGCTTTGCACCAGGTTACGCAGAATATTCCGCTTAGCCCCGCAATCAATGGCCACCACGGAAAAAATCGCAGACCCGCGGTGGTCCTTCGGCTGCGCCCATAGCCCTTTGTTTTGCTCCCAATGCCGCACCTGGCCCGGTGTTACCTTTTTCACCAGGTCCATACCGGTCAACCCCGACCAGCCCTGGGCCGCACGCAGCAGGCCGGCTTCGTCTTCTATGCGTGCAGGATCTGTACAGATAACACCCTTGAGCGCCCCCTGCGTACGCAGCTTGCGCACCAGCGCCCGGGTATCTATGCCGGCCAGACCTGGAATGCCATGCCGCTGCAAGTACGCATCCAGCGTTTCCACCGAGCGAAAATTACTCACCAGCCCTGAAAGCTCTTTGATGATAAATCCTTCCACCTGCGGCCCGGGAGCTTCTTCGTCGTCAGAGTCCGCAATGCCGTAGTTGCCGATCTGCGGATAGGTCATGGTAACAATCTGGCCCGTGTAGGATGGATCGGTAAGAATTTCCTGATAACCGCTAAGCGAAGTGTTAAAGACCGTCTCACCGACGCGCGTGGTGCTGGCACCAAACGCCGTACCCGTGTACACACTGCCGTCTTCGAGTACCAGTTTCGCCTGATGTCCGATTGCCATAGAGTTTGCCTCTTATTTCATAAACAGTTCAATCACCGGTACCGTAACCTGGGGCCGCTGCACCGGCAATTCCAGGGTCAGCGTTTCCGGTGTGGCCACACCCTTGAAATGCAGCCCATGGTGGCCGTCCTGATGAAAGC
>JAJYDW010000069.1 GCA_021790385.1 Planctomycetota bacterium | reverse complement strand
CCGGAACGGCATTAACCGGCAGCGATGTGGCACCGGTGGCGGCGTGTTCACCGGCGATCAGGTTTTCATAAGAATTGTAAACATTTACCACACCCGAACCATACCGCGGATCCAGCGGCGTAATGGCGAAATTCGTCGGCGCATTGTACGTGTAGATTCCATTACCGGCGCTGTAAGAATTGGTCCAGCCGGGCGGCTTCGTCGCGCCGTTCAGGAGCAGGGCCTTAATCGTGCGAATATCCGTAGCGGCGGTGGCGGTGCCGGCTCCGCCCAGCCCCTCAGCCCCGGCCTGAACCAGCAGAGTAGCCGCACCGGAAACAACCGGCGTGCTGAAGCTGGTGGCGGTGCCGGGAGCGGTAATATCCGGCTTGGACCGGCCATTCCACGTTGGCCCAATGCCCGAACCACCATTCAGAGCCGCCACACCGATACTGTTGTAAGCGTCACCGGGCGGGTTGATTTGGCTCGGCGGCGAGGTGAGTGTGCTCGAACCATCGCCGATCGCGGATACAAAAAGGGTATTATTGGCGGCGGCATAGTTGTCGTAAAGAGCGTCAAGAAATGGGATGCCCGAGGGGGAGCTGTTTTCATAAGGAAAGATAAAGCTCTGGTTGACCACATCGGGAGCGTTGGTCTGCCCGGTTGGAACCAGCGTTTTTCCACCCGATATCGTCATCCATGATTGCGTGGCATCCCACACATAGATGCTCGACACCCCCGGCGATACGCCATGGTATGGAGATCCCCCATAAAATATCTGGGCGACGTCGGTGGCATGGTTGGATTCTTCAGTAGTGTTCTGCGTGGAAGCTACGGTTCCGTTACCGTTTACAAAGGTAAACTTGGAGGTCGGCTGGCCGGTGGAACTGATGATGGGTTCAAATGCGTCCGTGGTGCTCGAAACGGTTGCCTCCACTTGGGCCACCGTAACGCCGGATCCGGTAAGGCCGGGTGCCACCTGCTGAAGCTCGGACAGGCCAATTTGCTGGTCCAGCGTCAGCGCCCCGTTCACTGGCGGCACGCTAACTATCGCCACTGCGGCCACAGCCAACACGCAATTGCAGCTGGAACAGAGTACCAGCCTGCGACGGTTTTTCCCAGCCATTACGTTGGGCCAAAGAAAAGATATTTTCGTTGCCATATAATTCCTTTTTTTGCGAAATACATATTGAATAGCTAACAGTTACAATTATTAGCTACAAATCTTATGTTTATTCTACGTCGATGCGCCGGCAAAGTCAACCCAACCTTCCCATCTCGGCAGAACAACTTTTTGCTTTTTCCGGCCGGCGTGTCGGCGGCAGGCGTGTGGCGTGGCGCGTAGCGGTGGCGGCTCGACGTGAGGGCGAGTGCGGCGAGGTCGAACGGGCGGGTTCAAAACGGGCGATTCGGGGCATGACCACATGCCGCGTTCAGGAAGAGTTGAGTTGGATTTGAATGCGTTCGGCGGCGGTGATCGATTCGCGGACGCGGCAAAGCACGCGTTCCACCCCAGATTCAATACTATGATTATGGCCAGATTGCGCCACATAAGCCGGTGATCTGCGTAATAAAGCTTCATCTCCGGGCTGATTTCTTCCACATGGACCAGCGCCGGAGATTCTTCGTTCATGTCAGGATCGCCTCCTGATGCATGGCAAAAAACTAATTGATATCTAATACAAACTATGCATACAGGCAACACTATGGCCGCCCGACCACCATGTCAATTTTTATATTGCACCAGAAAAGAATACGGGTGCGTTACACGTTTTACACATGAGGAAAGGGAAAACGGCAGTGAAGGCGGGGAACATGAATGCTCAAGGCCGCAGCCTATCGAATTTCACATCCGAATAAAATTGACGTTACAAAAAGAATCTGATAAGATTAAAGGTGTGGAAAATCAAAATTGTCGGCTTGCGTGCCGGAACTTTTGAGTTTTTCCAAGATGTGACGTTTGAGTTGATACGGAGTGCGTGGCTTGTAAGGCCGATGTGGTTGCGGTGAACCTGAAAAGGCATCCGCGACCAATCCAGCACGCCGGTTAAAGTTTTCCCCGGGTGGAATTGAAAAACGCTCAGGGAAAGCCGGTTCGCCCCGCGAACTGAATAGATTGACGAATGGTGAACCAACAGTGGAAAACAACCCCTACAACCCGCAATTGATGCTCTCTGGTGGACAAGGATCCGGGCATCACATTGGGCCAAACATTCCGGGCCAGGCAGCCTGGAATGTTCGCCATGGAAAATTCATGGGCATGGGGTCGCCACCCAGGGCGTCAGTCGGTTGCGTCGCATCGGAAAGCATCAATTCCATGATTCGCAATAAGATTGTCGGCCCCGGTGTCTTACCGGAATCGCCGCCGTGCCGGTGGTAATTTCCTCCATTTGTCATCTGATTTAATCATGCGTGACGGCGCGGGTCTGGTCAGCTTGACCGAACCTGCGCGATAAGCCGCCAGATTCAGTCAACCATTCGTTCGGCACGTTGCCGGGCGAACAGCCGCGGCTTTAGTTTCGCTGTTCCATCGGAATGGGCGAAGCTGGTTTGAGTGAGGTTTTCTTATGAGCCACAACGCCATGTGCAATCTTATATTCTATACCCTGGCGCACCAGGTTCTCCCGGGACCGGCGGCTTTGACCATACAGATTGAAGTCATCAGTGTGCTGGTGGGGCTGGTTGTAGGCGGTCTGATCGCCTGGGCGGTGATCAAGGTTTTGGGTAAATCGACCCGAAATCGACAGAAGGCGCAAGCGGATGATGTGCTGGCCGATGCCGGGCGCAAGGCCGTGGATATTCTGCGGCAGGCGGAAATGTCCGCCCGCGATCAAGCCCTGAAAATAAAGGAACTGGCGGAAAAGGAGCTGGACGCGTTACGGGAGGAATTGCGTACGCTGGAACAGCGCCTGCTCAAGCGCGAAGACATGCTGGATCGCAAACTTGATACCCTGACCAGCAAAGAAAAAAATCTCGAAGCCATGGAACGTTCGCTCACCGACCGTACCCGCAATGTGCAGGCCAAAGAGCAGCAACTGGATCAGTCGCTGGACCGGCAGAAGGAACTGCTCATTCAAATCACCAACTTGAGCATGGAGGAAGCCCGCCAGCTTCTGCTGGCTCGTGTGGAAGCCGAGGTGCGGCGCGATATGGCTGCCATGGTGGATAAAATAGAAGAGCAGGCCCGAGAAGAGGCCAAGCAGCGTTCCACCAACATCATGCTCCAGGCCATGCAGCGTTACGCCGCGGAGGTTACCAGCGAAGGCACCACCAAGGCAGTGGCCATTCCCAGTGATGATATGAAGGGCCGCATCATCGGTCGCGAGGGCCGCAACATTCGGGCCTTTGAACAAGCGACCGGTGTGGATGTTATCATTGATGACACCCCCGGCGTGATAACCGTGAATTGTTTTGATCCGATCCGGCGGGAAATAGCCCGGCTGACGATGGAAAAGCTGATTGCCGACGGCCGGATTCACCCGGCACGAATTGAAGAAATTGTGAAAGTGACTGAAAAGGAAATGGAAAACAATATCCGGCAGATTGGCAAAAAAGCCACGCTGGAAGCCAATATCGGCGGGCTGAATCCGCGGATTTCCGAAATGCTGGGGCGGCTGCACTATCGCACCAGCTATGGGCAGAATGTACTTAGGCACTCCATGGAAGTGGCCTTTTTATCGCAGATGATAGCCGATGAATTACGACTGGACTCCGCGCTGGCCCGGCGGGCTGGACTCTTGCATGACATCGGCAAGGCGATGGACCATGATCAGGAGGGAGGTCACCCGGCCCTGGGTATGGAATTCTGCCGGAAATTCAACGAGCCGGAGGCAGTGCTTAACGCCATCGGCGGGCATCACAACGACATCCCCGCTACCTCGCCGTATACCCCGATTGTCATGGCTGCGGATGCCATCAGCGGTGCCCGGCCGGGGGCCAGGCGCGAAAGTCTGGAACGCTACATCAAGCGGTTGCAGGAGCTGGAAGCCATCGCCACCAGTTTTCCCGGGGTGCGGCAGGCCTTTGCCATACAGGCCGGGCGCGAGGTACGTGTGATTGTCGATCCGGAACGCTGTGATGACGCCACCGCCAAATTGATTGCCCGTGAAGTGGCCAAACGCATTCAAAATGAAATGACCTTTCCCGGCGAAATAAGGGTTACCGTGCTGCGCGAGGTGCGGGCTGTCGAGCTGGCGCGATGACAGGTGGCAGCCGATGTGGCCGCCGGCGAACTGGCCTTTCCACGCCTCATCCCGCTATGCTTATGGTATGAAAGACGACGATGCCCAGCCCAGAGTGGTGCCGCGCGATGCTCCAGAGTCGCCGGTGGTAGCACCCCGGCCGCTTACCTGGCGGATATTGCTGCTGCCGGCAGTGGTTTTGATATTGGCTGCGGGCGCGGCGCAGTGGCACAGCATTGGCTGGGAAATTTCCGGCTGGCTGGGCCATCCGCGCCCAAGCGATACCATTGCCTGGCGCAGCGATTTTACCAAGGCCCGACTGGCCGCGGGTCGGTTGCATCAGCCGCTGCTGGTCGATTTCTGGGCTTCGTGGTGCTATCCATGCCGGGTGATGAAGCGGCGGGTATGGTCGAGCCGGGTGGTGCATCAACTGGTGGAAAAATCTTTTATTCCGGTGGCTGTGGATATGGATACACCCGTCGGCAAAGAGCTGGCGCTACGCTATGGGGTACGGACGATTCCGGCTATTTTGGTCATGGATTCTGCGGGGCAGGTGCGAGATGCATCTACGACCATGAACAAAAATCAGACCCTGCATTTTTTGCGCAGCAGCCTGCGTCGGTTCGCACATGCCGGTCCTTGAAGATTTCATAAAGCGCGGAGCGGCAGCGGCCCCACCAGGCCGCCATGGGGCGGCGGAGTAAGTTATCCGACAGCGGCAATGGCGGCGGCGTAATTGGGTTCCTGGGCAATTTCCGGCACCAGTTCGGTATACTGCACTACCCCATTGGCATCCAGCACCAGGACCGCCCGGGCCAGCAGGCCGGCCAAGGGACCATCGACGATGAACAGGCCGTAGGTTTTGCCAAATTCCGGATGGCGAAAGCCTGAAAGCACCTGCACGTTTTTAATGCCTTCGGCTACGCAGAAGCGCTTGGACGCAAAGGGCAAATCCTGCGAAATGCACAGCACTGCGGCGTTCGGCAATTTGGCCGCCTCTTCATTGAACTTGCGCACCGACATTGCGCAAACTGAAGTATCCAGGCTTGGAAATACATTAAGAATTATCGCTTTGCCGGCGAAACTCTTCAGATGCACGGCGGAGAGATCCTGACGGGTCAGGGTGAAGTTCGGGGCGGTGGTTCGCACTGCGGGCAACTCACCCACGGTGTGACACATCCCGCCTTTGAAAGTGATATTGGCCATGAAGATTCTCCATTTTTAGGGGGAAGGGCAGTGTTGCGCCGACGACCGCCGCTGAGATCACCACTACCCAAGACCTCCATATTGTGCCCGATAGTTTATTCGGTTGCCAGCGAGGGGTGAAAACGGGTGTGGTTACAAATGAAATCGGACCATATTTTGCCGCCGGCTCTACCCGCGGAGCCAGTGCCCCGGGCAGCAATACTGGGGCTGGGTGTTTCGGCAGGCAGGCTGCTTGCCGCAGCCCGGCCATTGCCTGGCCGAAGGAGCCATATATCAGGTCCGCGGGAGCGAATTTGTTTTATGCAGGGCGAACCGATACCATTTCAGAAGCGGCTTGCCGATGGCCGTGATGTCAAGCGGGAGTATCCATGACCATCGTCAATCGCGGTTCATCGACCGGACCGGAACAACTGACCACCTCGCGTAAAGCTCTGGAAATAAATCTGGATCGACGGCGGTATGGCACCTTTGCGGAAATCGGTGCCGGGCAGGAAGTGGTACGCTGGTTTTTTCTGGCGGGCGGGGCCTCCGGCACCATCGCCAAAAGCATGAGCGCGTATGACATGTCGGTGAGCGACGCCATTTATGGCAAATCGGAACGGTATGTCAGCCGGGCGCGGCTCCAAAGCATGCTGGATTACGAACATGCATTGAATTTAAGCCGCCTCAACGACCTCCGTGGAGACACCACCTCGTTTTTTGTGTTTGCAGATACGGTGGCCGTGCGTGGATTCAATTCCAACCGCGAGGGCCATGGCTGGATGGGGGTGAAATTTCAGGCTCATCCGCGGGATCAGGACAGCCAGATTATACTGCATGTGCGTACGCTGGATAAGGAAATAAGCCAGCAGCAGGAAGCGTTGGGCATAGTCGGGGTGAACCTGCTTTACGGGGCATTTTTCTATCATCACGAACCGGAGATGCTGCTGCGATCTTTGCTCGATGGGCTGTCATCAAGCCGGGTTGAAATCGACATGATTGAATTTTCCGGCATCGAATTCCGCAGCGTGGACAATCGCATCATGAGTTTGCGGCTGGTTGAAACCGGTTTAAGTGATGCCGCCATGTTCGGTCCGGCCGGCGAGGTGCTCCAGCCGTCGGAAGTGCTGCACAATCATCCTATACTAGTGGAACGGGGCAGTTTTCGTCCAGTTACGCATGTGAATATCGATATGATTGACAGTGCCCGGGAGCAGTTCATCAACGACATGGGGCCTGGGGCCGAAAAGCCCGTGGAACTCATGGAAATCACCATGCGGAATCTGATGGTGGCGGGCGATATTGATCTGCGGGATTTTCTGGCCCGGACGGAAACCCTGGCGGCCTGCGGCAAAACCGTTTTAATTTCCGACTATTTTGAATTCTACCGGCTCACGGCGTTCGTAGCCCGGTATACCAAAAAGCCCGTCGGTATAGCCATGGGGGCATCGAGCCTGATGGATCTCTTTGAGGAAAAATACTACCAGGATCTGGAAGGTGGCATTTTGGAATCGTTCGGCCGACTCTTCAAAAATGAACATCGCCTGTACATTTATCCCTTGCGCGATCCGGCGACCGGAACCCTGGTTCGTGTGGAAAACTGCCCGGTCAAACCGGATCTGGCGAAACTCTACGGTTATCTGGTGGATCGCGGCTTTATCCGGCAGCTCGCCAAGTATAATGAAAACTACCTGCCCATATTTTCCCGGGATGTGCTGATAAAAATCAAGGCTGGGGATGATTCCTGGCAACAGATGGTACCGCAGGTAGTGGCGGAGATCATCAAAAAACGCGGCCTTTTCGGCTATCACGCACGGTAAGGGACTGCTAACTCCACGGTCCCGTCAGGCTACACGCGGGTGTGCTGCCAGCGGCTGTGCCGATACGCCAGATAGTTAAACACTGCCCGGTAGTTCAAGTCCACCACCACGGCAATCCAGACTGCGGTAAGGTTTTTGACCAGGGAATGGTGCGGCCAAATTACCAGCAGCAGCAAAGCCAGCACGCCCAGTCGTACCAGCAATACCCCGGTGATGGTGGAAATCATCGGCAACACCGTTTCGCCGGCACCTTTCAGCGCCCCGGAAAACACAATGGCCAGGGCAAAGCCCGGTTGGGCCACACCGGCCAGAATCATCGGCCAGAACCCCACCTGAATCACCGGCGGTGAATGCACAATGAGGTCCAGCATAAACCGCGGACACAGCACCATCGGCAGCGCCAGGATGGTCATGGTAATCAAGGCCAGCCATGCGGCAATGTGGCCCGCCCGCCGGGCTTCAGCGGGCTTTTTTGCACCCAGATACTGGCCCACCAGCGAGGACGCGGCGATGCCAAAACCAAACCCCGGCAAAAATGATATCGACTCGATGCGCAATACCGATACGTGTGCTGCCAGCGTATAACCGTGCGGATCGGTACGGGCATTGATGACAAACACCACAATCAGGAACTGCCCGGCCCACAGCAACACACCTTCCACCCAACTGGGCATTCCTATTTTCAATACGCGCCGCAGAACATGTGGCACCACGCGCAGGTGACGCATCTGCAGGTGCAATTTGCGCCGGCCGGTAAATAAAATAACACTCGTGCAAACCCCTCCGGTCAGAAACGCCAACAGCGTGCCAAATGCATCTCCCGGCAGCCCCCAGGCCGGTGCGCCCAGCCAGCCGTAGGTAAACGCTGTGGAAGCCACTCCATTGATCACCATCACCATGAACATGATGCGCATGGGGTTGACAGTATCGCCGGCCCCGCGGATTGCGGCCATGCCTATCTGCGATGCGGTTTGCAGACTGATGGTGATGAGCATGATCCGCAGATATTGCTGGGCAAAAGCTGCCGCCTGACCGGTTAAGCCGCACAAGGCAATCACCTGATGGGCCAACACAAACATGGCTATGGCGGTAACCACCCCCACCAGAAAAGCTGCCGACACGCATGTGCCGGCCACACGATTGGCTACACGTGTGCGGTTGGCACCCGTGGATCGGGCCACAATGGCCGTGGCCCCAACGCCCAGGGCGGCGGTCATAAGACCAGCAAACCATTGCAGGTAGGTCATCAGTCCGACGGCGGCGGTGGCGGCAGCAATGGTGTTGGCGGTGCCCCGTATGTGGCCTGCAATAACTGTATCAGTAAGCCCGATGATGGCGTTGAGCACCTGTTCACCGATGGCCGGCATGGCCAGGGTTAAAACACTTCGGATGGAAACGCTTTGCAAGGTCAGGGGAGCAGCGGTACGCCGATGGGGATCGGGTGGTGGGGTTGTAGGCTGGGCCAGTGCCGCCGCCTGACCTTCCTCCCATTCGGGATAATCCGTGGTTTGTGATGATTCCAAAGCCAAGTAATTCCTTTTGCCGGGGTATAGCCGCATTCACCGGCCTGCGGCCGGTGTGTGAAGATTGTATCCGCGGATCAACCGGATGAAAAAACGCATTGCTATGGCTTGAAGGAATTGGTGGTAAAAAAAATCCTCCGGCCGCATTGCACTCGACCGGAGGATTCTGTTAGTGGTTCATGAGATGTGGTCAGGCCGATCGCCGCCGGCGGATCAGCAAGGCCAAACCGCCAACCGCCAACAGGGCCAGTGAAGCTGGTTCCGGGACTACACCGACGGAATTATAAATTTGCTGGATGTTGCTGCTGGAAAGCTGCGTGTTGAAAACGGCAATCTCGTCGATGCCGCCGCCGCTGAAAGCCCGGTGTTGGCCAATTCCAGCCCGTTCTGACACAAGACTGCGGCGAAGACCGACTTATCGTGCGCCTGGTCAAGATTTCCGAAACATCGCGGCTTCTGGTCATGCACGAAGTGCGTCCGATCACCTCGGCCAAGCCGTTGGAGGAACTGGGCTTATCCGCCCGGCAGGCGCAGACCCTGCTGCAACTGTCCCAAGGCCTGGGCGATAAGCAAATTGCCGGAAAGCCGGGAATTTCCACGCGGACCGTGCAGAAACATCTCGAAACTGTCTTCAAAATTCTAAATGTTAATTCCCGGACCGCGGCTTGTCATAAGGTATGGGACCGGCTTTGGATAGTGCTTATGATGGGGTTCCTGCTGGGGTTGGGCGTGATGGATTCTGCGGAATGGCAGTGTTAGCTGCTACTGGGACCGAGGCGTAACACCAGAGCAAGCAATCGGTACCGACGAAGAAAAATTGGGGTGAGGCTACGATGCGTTTTTTTCACTTCCCTGGTTTGGCATAAGCGGGCAAAAGCTCCAGGTCGACTTAAGCGACCGACAAAATCAGGCTTTCCGGTTACTCGGAAGCAGGCACAAGTCGAGGTGAGGCGGCGGCCGCGGTACTTGGGGGTGCGGCCACGGAGATCTCTTCTTCAAAACGGGCGGGCACGCGATGCATGGATGCCGGTGTGCCCCCCTGCCGTTGTTGATCAATACATTCAAAACAGGACTGTAGCCATTCGCGGATGTCAAAGCCGAGGCGCTTGGTGGGCAATGCGCTGGATTTGGGCCAGGGAAAATTACAATGGGCTACAATTTTGACTTCCTCCGGCGTGGGCACACCGGCATTGAGCAGACCGGCGGTGGCAGGCTCCACCAGATTATCGTCGGCGATAATCAGTGCGTCTGGTCGATGCGGAGCAGCATGATAGAAGAGCAATTCCACGGCGGAAGTTGCACATTGTGGAGTGGTGACATCGACGGCCTGCACCCAGTGCGAACCGCTGTTGACGCCGCGCCGAGCTAATTCGCTCAACCAGTACAGGCGCTCCGCAGGCTGCCGGAACATGCCGGAACCGTCGAGCACTGCAATTCGCCGACAGCCCTGACCGGTGAGATAATCCAGGGCGCGAGTGGCAAATGATTTTTTATCGACGTTGACGGCCGGGAATCCGAAGGAGGTATCGGCCATGACCACGCGCGGCAGGTTGGGGGTGGTATAGACTGGTGTTTCGAGTAAGTTCTGCAGAGGCGAAGCCAGCAACAGGCCGGCGAGGCGGTGGTTGGCCAGATCCCGCAGCAATTTTTGATAGTCTTCACTATTCTGGTGTTCTCCCAGACCATAATAGAAAATCAGGCGGCGCTGGCCCTGTTGGGTTACGTTCTGAGCTTCCTGGCACAGAGCGCTCCAGTAATGGAGCCAGCCGCCTTCTTCAGATGGGCTATGGGGAAATACCAATCCGTACTGATAAATATGCGGCGGATATTTAGCCACAAAAGTACCAGCCTTGCCGCGTGCATAAATATAGCCATCACGGGTCAGCCGATCGAGAGCGCGTTGCAACGTTACGCTGCTGACCTGGAAGGTTTTTTCGAGTTGGGTGCGCAGCGGCAAACGGCTCTCTGGAGCAAGCTTGCCAGACCTGATTTGCCGACGCAGCGTTTCAAGAATAACGCCCTGTTTTACCAGGGGGCGCTCACGAGAAGAACCATTTTTCGCGTTGGCCATTTTCAATAACCTTATCTTGCTGTAATTAATATACCATAAGATCTATATCATGTACAACGAATAATTAGACGGCAAGGTTGCAGCAATGGCTTGGCCGACCATTCGGCGGCGTTTTGGGCTATACTTTGTCAGGATGGTCGAGACATCGTGACGGTCGTAAACTCGCACAACCCCTTCCATTGGCGTAAAAACGGCGAAACAGCGCGAGGAGCTAAACACGCGCAAGGTCTTGTCCACCGCAGGCGCAAACCAGAGGCGAAGCTTGGTCTCCAAAACCAACTGTTGCGATGCCGGAGTTTTTAGCCGTGCATGCCAATCCAAGGCAATTGCCGTCGGCAGACCCTCTGCAACAAATCGTTTCATGTGCGATGAATAATCGTCCGATTGATTCCGGTAATCTCGGTGATGCGTTGAGGTGTTTTTATCTGATGCTATGCGGCTAAATTCTGCCGTGATTACAACGGCGAGAACTTGCTATTGTAGCTGCACTACAATAATATACATTACAGTTATCAATATTAAAGGTAACATATAATGTGTTAAGGCCAGAAGAGATTTGACGGCGTTATGGAATTGCCGAGCCGTTCAGAGGGCAAATTTGTGCAAAGGGTACCGGTTATGAGAAGGCTATATTTATCGGGTTGGTTAGCGCCTATGGCGGCTTTGCTGGTAACGGGCGCGGCGCAGGCCGCAGGGCCCAGCTTGCTGGACCGGCGCAACTTGAATGTGATGGGTTGCGCGGCTCCTAATATCAACTATGAGTTTATAACGTCCAACGAGCCGGGCAATGTTTTCTATCCGGGTGATGCCGTCAATCTGCAGATACGGCTTGCGGCGGCGGGCAAGGCGAAGTTTCTGGAGTTTTCAATTGGCCGGATCGGCATGTACAAAAACCGATATTGGCATCCCGGTTGGGCCAGCATGGTTCCCAGCGGCGTGCCGAAAATTGAGTTTC
Source organism: Planctomycetota bacterium (assembly GCA_021790385.1). Classification (GTDB taxonomy): domain Bacteria; phylum Planctomycetota; class Phycisphaerae; order WQYP01; family WQYP01; genus JABEVA01. The sequence goes on along the minus strand of JAJYDW010000069.1, from coordinate 4,362 downwards.
TGGGCTGGCGGGCGCATGTTCGTGTGGGGACCGGGGTGGCGGGCAAATTAGGTGCCGCGCTGACTGCGTCTGGGCGAGAATATCCCGCAGCTTCCGCGACTTACCTGAAACCGGCTCCCGGCGGTGGGTCGATGTTGGAGGTAAGCCATTTGCCGGTGCCGGAACGGTATGGCTGCTACGTGATAACTGTGGCCCCGGAGGGGAAAAATCCGCAATTTTTATGCACTGTGCTGCGGGCCCATCGGATATCGCCCGGGTTTAACACCGGTGCCCCGATTCTCAACGAAGCGGCGCTGATGACTCAAGGCGCCGATAACAATCCGGCCTTGTTATTACGTGGTGCCCGGACGGCTGCGCGCCTGGGCCTGAAAATACTGCGTTTTGAGGCGCACTGGGGCAATGTGGAACAGAAGCGCGGGGTGTATAACTGGAGCAGTCTGGATCCGATGATGCATGCCATGGCCAAGGCCGGGGTGCGCACCATGTGGACGGTGGACTGCGCGCCATTTTGGACCATGCCGTTTGATCAGCCCACGCCGGCCTGTATTCCCACCAAGGCGGATTGGTCTTGTGAACCTAAATATCTGCCGCTGTTTAAGAAATGGCTCAATGCCGCATGCCGGCGCTATTGGGATCATGGCCTGGGGTCCTTGTGGGTGCTGGAAAACTGGAATGAGCCGTGGAATGGCATTTCCATCAGCGGTTGGGAAAGTGATATACCGCACTACCGGGCGATTATGCGAGTAATTGCAGCAGTGGCGCACGCCCAAAAGCCACCCATGAAAACTGCCGCCGCCTGCTGGATCGGCAACACGGAAAATATGTTTTTGACCGGCCGACACCCGGCCCAACAAATCAAAATGGTTGATATTTTCACCGATCATTATGTGCAGCCGGATTTTTCCTACGGACCGATGGTGGCCCATTATTGGCAAAAACAAAGCATGGACACCGAAAGCTGGGTGGCCTGCAATGAAATGATGCTGCCGCAGGTGATGGCGCAGTTTATGGCCTGCGGGCAGGGGCATGTGAATCCGTGTTATCCGGATTTTATTTATTTTAGCGCCCCAGGTTCACCCACCACCTACACCATGCCCACACCGGTGGCGTTGGCGTGCAATACTTTCAGCTACTTTATTACCGACAAGCCATTTCAGCGGATGCTGTTTATGCATCATCTGCCGTTGGCCTTTGAGTTTGGAACAGATCCTCATGCGGTGGTGGTGCTGCTGGGGCGGCTGTTTACCCCGTTTGGCAATTCTTTGAGGTCAGTGCTGTGGTGGCAGTTTAACTTAAACCACGGTGGCATGATGAGCTTTAACAATGCCGATGGAGCCATCCATATTTATAATCTGGATGGCAACCGGGTTTTCATGCGTAAAAGAAGAGTTACCCTGCCCGTGACCACCCTGGCCTATTACCTGACGTGTCCCAAAGGAGGCGTGGAATTGATACGGCGGCGGCTGGCGGCGGCGAGGTACACAGATGTGCGGCCGGTGGAAATCATTGCCCACGATTTTACCCAGTTTATCAACCGCCCCGGAACGCAACTGCACACCACGCTGCACAATCTGCTGCCGCAGAAAATCAGCGGTACACTTAGCATTGTCGCCCCGGCGGGCATCAAGCTGGCCCGGGACCGAGTGCGGGTGACGCTGAACCCGGGCCAATCGCTGGATGTGGCCGTGGCAGTCATTCAGGCGCGAATAGCCCGCACCAATGTGTATCCGTTTCGGTATGCGTTTGCCAGCGCCGCCGGCAATGCCGGCTGGTCGGAAAATCTTCACGCGCTGGTGGCTGTGCATAGGACCATCAAGATCAACGGCGATTTAAGCCAGTGGAAGAATATTCCGGGCGTGATGCACGGGTGTGAGAAGCGGCAGGCCTGGTTTGCCGACCACCGTTGGCTGCCGTTCAGCCAGGAAGCGGCCAAATATCCGCATCAATTCTTCAGCCAGGTGAAACTGGCCTATGATTCCCGTTACTTTTATGTGTTGGCCCGCGTGAATGATGCGGTAGCCTATCCGGGGCATTTGCGGCTGGCCACGCGCAACGACGATCATTATTTTCGCAGTGCCAGGGATGACGGGTACTGCGAAAGCCTCAAGCCTTATACCAAATTTGTTCTGGCGGCCCCGTGGAACACACCACTGATCGTTCCCCCGGCGCTGCGGAAAGATCCGCTCTTTGGAGCCTATGAGAAATTTCTGGCGACGCATCCGCAGGCCAAAGCGGAAGTGGCCACGGGGGCAGCGGAGGTTTTTATCAAGGCCCGAAAAATTAATCCCCAGGCGAGTTTCGCCCAGGCCACCTACGTTTATAAAGCCAATCCGCATGTGGATTTGCCATGGGTGGGCAACACTCTGCAATTCGCGCTGCACGTCATACCGGGTTACAACGCCCGGAATATGCGGTTGGATACCAAGCGGGTTCCTGCGGGTTTTCATGCCATGCCGGATACGGATTATGAATATTCGCTCTATGCGTGCAAAGGCGGCGGCTCGGAATTGTGGCGGCTGCTGGCTCCCGGGGTGCCGCGGGGCTTTTATTGGCCCCGGCAGCCGCGGGCGAAGGTGGACCAGGGCCCGGTTGTCGGCAGCCTGCACCTGGTGAGGCATGATGGCAACATCACGATTTATGAAGCGGCGATTCCGTGGACAGAGCTGAGCCAATGGCATCCCCAGGCGGGCCGAACATTTGGGTTTACGTTTATCGTGAATAGCTACCAGGGGCCGGACGCCGGTTTTGACAATCTCGCGGACGCCATTGCGTTCGGAGACAACAAAAGCGTCACCAAACTCAACGGGCTCACGCTGCATCGCTATAACGAAGCCAAGCCGAGTTGTGCGGTACGCTGGGGGCTGGTGAAATAACATGCGGTAACCGCCGAAACGGCGCTGCTACATGCGATATTATTTTTATATCTCGACACAAGAAAGGATTGAACCGATGAATGCACTTTATCCACCCACGTTGTCCCTGATCATCATGCTGGCGGCCGGTGCATGGGCAGTGCCAGGGGCGGCGATGAGCTCGCGGCCGCAGCCGGTACGTATTGCCTGTGTGGGCGACAGTATAACGTGGGGGTACCATGTGCCGCACCGGTTGATCAATGCATATCCGGTGGTGCTGCAGCGGCTGGCAGGACCGGCCTATGTGGTGCGGGGCTTTGGCCACAGCGGGGCCACGGCGTTAAAGCATCCCACATGGAATTTTTCGTACTGGAAAGTGGCGGAATTCAAACAGGCCACGGCGTTTAAGCCTGATGTGGTGATTGTGATGCTGGGCACCAATGATTCCAACCATGGCAATCTGGCGGTGATGCGGCGGTATTTTTCCCGCGATTTTACCGCCCTGATCCGGCATTTTCAGAAGCTTTCCACAAATCCGAAGGTTTTCGTCTGTCTACCGCCGTCACTGGGCGATGGAACCATCACCGGTCCACATGAGGCGGTGCCGAAAACCGGGGTGGCTCCGCGCATTGTGGCGGTGGCCAAAAAGCTGCATCTGCCGCTGATCAACCTGCTTTATGCAATGGGCGGGCGGTGGAAGCTTTTCAATTCGGATCATATTCATCCCAATATACAGGGGCAAAAGGTGTTGGCAATGCTGGTGGATCGAGCGTTGGTCAGGGCTGGAGTGGTGGCTCGGCGGAAGGGGCGGTAAGGCGACTTACTTATTGCGGTGGCACTGGTGGAACCGCAGGCTTGGGCAGTGAGGCCTGGTGAGAGGTACGGCGCTGGGAGTCGGAACTTTCAGGCTTTTTTGGTCAGGCCGCACGAAAAACGCATCAACAACGAGGCCCCAGGGCGGGAGAAGCTCAACGATACATATTGGAGCCGGGCGCCAGCATACCAAGCGGGCCAGGCCAGTCGGGCCGCAGACTGATCTGCGCCCGGCCACGGCGGAAAATAATACCCACAGTATGGCATTTGGTGGGCTACATAGACCGGAAACTGCGGCGGGACGGTTTGCGACATAAAGATGTAAAGCCTCATAATAAAAGACTTTACGATTATTTTAATTTTTTTTTAATTTTTGATTCTTTTTACACTTGACATTGAGATTAAATGTGGGTAACGTAATGGCTATTGTAACATCTGGGAAAATGCGCGACGGCATTTGTCTGGAAGTAATAACCAAGGCTCGTGTAAACGTTGCAAGCATCACGAAGTATAAAGGAGGTGGTTGAGATTAATTTAAGGGCAACTGCATGGCACTGGCAGGCGTGCTAAGCAGTTTCTTTCGGTGTGTCTGCGGCAATATTGAGTATCCAAGGATGGATGAGGCATGGCAAGGTCTGCTGCTCAGGTAGAAGCGTCGGCTTGGCGGCCCATCCGGTGAATAGCAGAGTTCTTATTA
>JAJYDW010000105.1 GCA_021790385.1 Planctomycetota bacterium | reverse complement strand
CGACCGCCATTCACCGATTCCTTGACGCCCACAACACCAACCCGAAAGTATTTACCTGGACCAAAGATGCCGACACAGTCTTGGCGAAAGTTGCCAAGTGTAAAGAAGCGTTAGGGACACTACACTATGATGGCCATGCCGCTTCCTTAACGCCCGGGCAAATCATCAACTATGCTCCCTTTACCGGGAAGTTCACCAATGGCAGCACCACCAATTATTTTTACGATTGGGACGTCACAAATTATTCCGGTACGGAATGTCCGACTGTCAGCGGGTACAATCGCCCCACGGGCCAATGGATTTATTATACCGGCGGCCCTCCGCCGTGGTGGCCCTGAGATCGATATTGCAACTACGTTTAATCAGTTCCATCCTGTGCCGGCAGCGTTATCGATCACGTACTTCCTATGGCCATCCGCTTTTGAATGTGCAATCCAAGAGTCAACGGCCAGGCAGCAAAGCGTTGTTGATGTTTGATGTTACAGGTGACTCGCTGGTGGCTGGCTGATGGAATATTTATGGTAAAGTTAAAAAAAATATTAGCTGCATTGCGTTGACGGCAACTCGGTGGCCACGTAGAGTCTTTTGTAACGGCGGCGAAAGGCCGATGTGCCGATCCTGCGCGGCATGAAGGTTTATTGTTTTAGGAGCACGCTTATGAAAGTCTCAGCCATAGTCAGACCGCTATTGGTGCTGGTGGTGTTGGGTTTTGGGCAGTCGCTGTGCCAGGGCAAAACCATGGTCAACGCCACATTCAGTGCGAAAAATTCTTTTGCCAAACTGGGTTGGAAACCCGCCGGTGCCTGGGATATCTTCAAGTACAAGACCTCCAAGAAGAATCCGGGGTGGGTGGCACGTTTTCCGGCTAACCCGCCTTCCGATGGCACGCTGACGAAGAAATTCCCCGTTGTCAAAAATCCCAAGCAGCTTACGCTTTCCGTGGATCTGGGCTGGGGCTGGGGGGCGGCCAATCAGGGCTCGGATGCCGATGGGTTTATGTTGGTAAACTCGCAAGGTAACGGCTATGCGTTCGCCGTGCACCGCACGCAGGCCACGTGGGCCGTACAATGGGCCAAAGTGGTCAATTATGTTGCGCCGGCACAGTGGAATTGGTCCCCGCGCACGATTGATGCGGGGATTCCATCCGTACTGGACGGCGGAGGGCTGGAACATGTGGTGGTGACACGTAATGCCAAAGGCCATTGGACCTTTTCCTGCAAGACCTGGAACAATAATGCCGGTGGAAAAGTTACGTTTAAGAGCACTGCCACCAATTCTTTCAGCAAGATCATTCTTCTGGGCTGGAAGAACTTTGATGACGAAGTCTACAACCATATTGTACTGAAGGTTAAAAAATAAGGTTATCGGGTCGGGCACCACGGATCGGTACTACTGCGAGGTTCAAGGTCCGGGCGATTACGGTTAACGCGGGCGCGGCCGCTGGTTTAGCAGAATCTTTTTGGAGTAATATTGATGAGACAGGTTGCCGGATTGTGTTCCGTCATGGCTATAACGGCCATCTTGATTGGCGTCCATGCTGTTATGGCAGCCTCTGGCGGGGTTGCGCCGGCGTACCGGGAAGATTTTTCCAAGCTTACTGCTCCACCGGCTTCCTGGAAAATTCAGGGAAATGTTGTTATTTCCAAAGCCGGAGCGTACCAGGGCCAGGCCTGCTTGATTCTCCAAAGGACGCAAGCCGAACATTTTAAGGCCTGTGCAGTGGTGCTGAATTCTTTTCCGGTGCAAGTCGGCCGATGGCGGATTGAGGCGGCACTGAAATCCAAATTGTTCTCACCGGATACTTCGTACCATGGTCAGTTGTCCCTGCAATTGCTCAATATTACGGGGGCCGTCATCCGCACTACGGTGATCGGGTCGTCTGCCGGGACCAAACCATGGCATCTTCTGGCCAGGACCATCGATATTCCCAGTGGCGTGGTTTCGGCACGTTTTGCCGCCCGGTTGAACAAAACCTGGGGCACCTTCGCCATTGACCATCTGGTGGCGACCCGTAGACTTGTTTACCCGGCGAGGTCCTCCTCCATCACCGCTATTGCCTTTGCCGACAAGGCTCCCGGCAGCCTCTTTTATCCCAGTCAACCGGTGCGCTTCACCATTACCGTTAAAAGTTCCGCGCCGATTCGCGAAAGAGTCCCGCGGGTCATCTGCCAGTTGACGGATTACTGGGGTGCGGCTTTTTCCAAGCCCATTGCAGTTAAGCTCGCCGTTGCTGAGCAGCCGCGGGTAATACAACCCGGTTCGGGAGGGCCGCAGACCTATACCGGCGAACTGGACCTTAGCGCAGTGCAATTACCTGTACCGCTTGAGCAAGGCAAATACTATCAGATTCACGCGGTCGTGCCCGAGCATGGTGTGGTCCAGCCTTACCGCAAGCACTGGGCATTTGCCATATTGCCGTCGGCCGTTACCAACAAATATTCTCCATTTGCCATTCCTTTCACCCAGCGGAACTGGGATGGCCGCATTCCAGAGGATATTATTCTCTCTCATCGGCTGGGAGTGCGTGTTGCCGATCTTTGGAGCGGCTGGAATCCCACTCCACCGTATTCCTCCTGGGCTCCCGGCATCCACCTGTGCAATAAATTCCACATGGGAGCGCTCATGAGCACTCCCAATCGTGAAGCCAACGACGGCAACGATCCACAATGGACCACTACCGCCCTGCGTGTGGGAGCAGAGCGATTTGTGAACAAATACAAAAATGTCGTACCGTTTGCTGTAAGCCTCGGCAATGAACCAGGCCCGACCGGCAACACGGCGGCGCGTAAAATGATCGCCGGGTATAAGGCTGTTTATGAAGGCATTAAAGCGGCCGATCCGAAGATATTGGTGGTCGGCACGTCATGCAGCACCAACACTCTATTTTTTAAGAATGGATTCCAGAAATATCTTGACGCCTATGACTACCATGATTACGGCAATTCCAATGATGTTCCGGCCACCTTTAAGATATATCATCAACTCTTCAAGAAATATGGCCACCCGAAACCCATCTGGTCCACAGAAACCGGCCTGAACGCATCCAGCCTCACGCGCAGCCGCATCGCGCGGACCATGGTCCGGAAGTTTGCGCTTTTCTTCGCCAATGGTGGTACGAATATCTCATGGTTTGACCTGCTGTATCCCAATGGCGGCGGCAAACACATGCGTGGAGCTAGTGTAGTGTCTCATAATTGATGCAATATATTGGCATAATGAGCGTTGTTCTCCTATAAAGGAGAACGTTATGCGAATTGCCCCCCAGATCACGTTACACGAGGAAGATCGAGAGACGCTGT
>JAJYDW010000104.1 GCA_021790385.1 Planctomycetota bacterium | reverse complement strand
CCGCCGCCATTGCTTTGTCCAGATGCGCCTCACACGAGGCCATCAGCCGCTTCTTGAGGACGTCCTTGTCCATGCTAAAACTCCTTATAAAAGAACTGATCCCTATTCTACCAGATACCCGTGCCAATAAATATGGCCACACCCCGGGATAACTCATCTGGCATATGATAGCTGCGTGGTTAGCAGTGTTGGTTTAGCCATGTCGCAATGTATTGGTTCAGCGTGCCGCCAGTGAGGCCCTCCGAGTTAATGGATGGGCAAGGGATAGTAGATCACGTTGAATCTCAAGCCTGTTGTAAGTACACCGCGGACCTTTTTAATTTGCCCACTTGTGCCAATATGGTAACATAACGCCAACTCAGGGGCACGCACCTATAGCTTGGTGAAGCAATAAATGTCGCTACTGGACTGGATGATCTTTTTCGCCACGCCGGTGGTGGTTTTTATTATCAGCTTGCAAACGCGGCGGTATATTGTGGGCGTGGCGGATTTTCTGGCCAGTCGTCGGGCGGGAGGGCGGTATTTGCTTTCGTTGGCCGGTGGAACGGCAAGCATGGGAGCCATCAGCGCGGTGGCCATGTTTCAGATGTTCTACAAGGCCGGCACGGCTATTAACTGGTGGGGCAATATCGCCCTGCCTCTGTCGATGATCATGACCGTCACCGGTTTTGTATACTATCGGTACCGTGAAACCCGCGTACTGACCATGGGCCAGTTTTTCGAGGTGCGATACTCGCACAATTTTCGGATTTTCATGGGCCTGACCATGGTGATCTCGGGCGTACTCAATTACGCCATTTTTCCGGCGGTGGGAGCACACTTTTTCATCTACTATTGCCACCTGCCGCACGTATTGCATTTTGGACCGGTGCCGGTGCGGACATTCCCGCTGTTTATGGCTTGCGAACTGACCTTCGCTCTTTATACCGTTCTGCTGGGCGGCCAGTTGCAGGGCATGCTCACAGACTGCATCGAGGGGTTGATATCCGGGGTCCTGTTTCTGGTGGTGGCGGGAGCTATTTTAACGAAGTTCAGTTTTCATCAGATGTATGTGGGTATGGATTCTGGTCCACCGGGGAAATCGCTGCTGAATCCGTTTGATATGGGTGGGCAGCACAACTTCAATGTGCTTTACGTGGTCATTGGCTTGGTCAGCGGAGTCTACGGCGCGATGAGCTGGCAGGGCAATCAGGGGTTTAATGCAGCGCCGGCCAATGCTCATGAGGCGAAAATGGCGGGGATACTGGGTAATTGGCGCGGCATATCGCGAACGCTGGTATTTCTGCTGTTGGGAATTGCCGGTGTTACTTATCTGAATAATCCGCAGTTTGCCCCGCAGGCCGCGGTGGTGCGTGCTCAATTGAGCCATATCACCAATCCGGCAATCAGAAGTCAGGAGCAAATACCGCTGGCCTTAACGCATTTGTTACCCTCCGGGGTACGCGGCTGCTTTGCCGCCATGATGTTTTTGATGATGGTGGCGGTGGATATCAGCTATTTACATTCCTGGGGCAGCATATTCATTCAGGATATTGTTCTGCCGATACGCCGGCGCGCCATTGCCCCCCAAAGCCAATTGTGGTTGCTGCGATTATCGATTACCGGTGTTGCGATCTTTGCATTTCTGTTTAGCCTGCTGTTTTCGCAAACCCAGTATATTTTCATGTTCTTCGCCATTACCGGGGCGATCTATCTTGGCGGCAGCGGCGCGGTGATCATCGGCGGCATGTACTGGAACCGTGGCACGGCCGCCGGGGCTTGGGCCGGGCAACTGGTCGGTTCCGTATTGGCGACCGCCGGCATTGTCATTGAGCAGATTTGGCCGCACTTTTTTCTCAATGGCCAGGAGATTTTCGGTATTACCATGATCGTCGCCGTCGCCAGCTACGTCATCGTCTCAGTGGCCACCTGCCGTGAACCGTTTAATATGGATCGCATGTTGCATCGCGGCATCTATGCCCGGGCGGAGGATGCGGTCAATGTGGAAACGCGGTCGCGTATCCGGCAATGGAAAAGATTGCTGCTGGGATTCGATGAAAACTTTACCCGTGGGGATAAATTTATCTCGGCGAGTTTTTTCGCCTGGAGCATGTTCTGGTTTGCGGCCTTTGTGGTTATCACGGCGATCAACATTTTTCACCCGTGGTCCAATCTTGATTGGTGGAACTGGGGACTGGTCTATATTATCTTGCTCATCGCCCTTTCCCCGCTGACGACTGTATGGTTTACCTGGGGCGTTATTATGGATCTGCGGAAGCTTTTTAAGATTCTCAAAGAACGTCCGGTCGATGTGCGCGATAATGGCCAAGTCATCGGGCACCGCAACGCGGATGAAGTGATGTCAAGTGTCCGCCCCGCGCCCGAGGATTAACCTATCTCAGTGTAGCCTTAGCCGCGGGGCCATCATCGAGCCGTGCCAACTCATTGGCGGTAGACGGTGGGTTACAACCCACGATATTTTGGAAGGTTTGGTAAAAGCGGCTGGGGGAGTTGAATCCGCTGTGCAGGGCGACCATGGTTATTTTGTGGTGGGTGGTCAGCAAATAGTCGCTGGGCGTGCCCGATGCGCAGGCGGGTGACATATTCCCAGAGGCTCATACCGCAGCCGGCTTTGAAGAGTCCCTTGGCGTAATGGGGTTGCAAGCTTGCGGCTCGTGCGATGGCGGCCACTTGGATAGCTTGAAGAAAATGAACACTAACAAAAGCGGTCAGCCGATGATTATGATCTTCATCCGCCTCATCGAGCGAGCGTTTTGCGCGTTGGGCGCTTAGTGCGTCGGCAAAGCGGTGCAGGCGGGCATGAACCTCCAGGATAGCAGCCTGATGGCGGCGGGCAGAGGAACTGGCACAGTCGAGGGTTCAGTGTTGCAGCAGAGCGTGGTCCCAGAGGCCGGAAGCCGTGTTTGGTTCCATCAGTAATTGATCCAGTATGGGGCCAACCAGGCTTCGGCTTCGATTCGCACCGCCTCGGCCAGCAAACGCTGTGCTCCGTCCCGCAGTACTTCTGTCAGTGCGTCGCTGCACACCGTATTTGGCAATTTCATCGTTTCTGTCATACTGTTACTCATGGTGGCGTACTCCTAAAAACGAACATTGAAAATATCCTAAAACACCTTTTAGGTTACGCCGCCTCTTTTCTCCCGTCCACAACTTTTGATAGTGTAGTGTCTCATAATTGATGCAATATAATGGCATAATGAGCGTTGTTCTCCTATAAAGGAGAACGTTATGCGAATTGCCCCCCAGATCACGTTACACGAGGAAGATCGAGAGACGCTGTTGCGTTGGGCGCGCGGCCGTAGCACGCCGGCGCGAC
>JAJYDW010000014.1 GCA_021790385.1 Planctomycetota bacterium | reverse complement strand
CGTCAGCCATAACGCCGCCCCCAAGGCGTTCGTGTGGACGGCCAAAGTGGAGAATATTCTCGATAAAATCCGCCGAGCAAGAAATACTTTGGATAAGATACCATCTGCTTGAGACACTACACTAGTATTCGGCGCTGGAAGCCGAGGATTCCGGTGTCGGTAATCAGACCACCAGTTACATTTATGGGGTATCTGCGGCCACGGGTTCGGTTATCACCAGTAACGACATGCTGTACCAGACGGTATATCCGGCGGTTTCGGGTACGGCCCCTGACTCCTCTTATGTTTACAACGCCCTGGGGCAGGTGATTCAATCCACCGATCGCAATGGCAACGTGCATAGTTACACCTACGACAATTTTGGGCGGCAAATCAGTGATACTGTTACCACGCTGGGCACGAACGTCGATGGCAGCGTGCGACGCATGGATACCGCGTATAACAATCAAGGCCTGGCGTACTTGCTCACCAGTTATGCGGATACGGCAGGTACGCAGGTGGTCAATCAGGTGGAAAATGTTTACAACGGCCTGGGGCAGTTGGTGCAGCAATATCAGGCGGTGAATGGGGCAGTTGCAATCGGTACCACGCAATCGGTACAATATACTTATGGTGATCCGAGTACCGGGAGCTTATTGACTTCCATGGTATATCCCAACGGCAGGACGATTGATTATTCCTACGGTAGCGGCATGACCAATAGCAACGCCGCGTTGGATCAGGCTATTGGCCGGTTGGATGGTATTGTGGACGGCGCCAATTCCGGCGATGCGGGCCAAGTCCTCGAACAATACAGTTACCTTGGCCTTTCGACCATCGTTGCCCGCAACCATCCGCAAACCGGGATCAACCTCACGTTGGTCGGTTCAAGCAGCAGCATTGGCTCGGGTGGGGACCAATACGTGGGTCTGGATCAATTCGGCAGAGTAATAAACCAAAACTGGATATCTGCGCAATCCGGCCAATCTGTGGATGGTTACACCTATTCGTATGATAGCAATTCCAATGTTACCGCCAAGAACAACACACTCGACAGTGCTTACAATGAAACCTATACCTTTGATTCATTGAACAGATTAACGGACGTTTCCCGAGGCGGAGCGGCGTACCAATCCTGGAACCTCGATTCCCAAGGCAACTGGAGCGGCTTCACCAGTATCGGCACCGCACAAACCCGCACCGCCAACGCCCAGAATCAGATTACATCAATCACGGGCACCTCGGCTACGCCGACGTATGATGCTTCTGGGAATATGATTACCGACCAGAACGGCGACACGCTCGTTTACGACGCTTGGAACAGGCTGGTAGCAGTCAAGAACGCCAGCGGGCAAGTGATAGCACAATACACTTACGATGCACAAGGCTGGCGGATATCGGAGACCTACCCGGTAGCCGCGCCAGGCATCCCGGCTGGCACCACCAAATACCTCTACTATTCCAGCCAATGGCAGGTGGTGGAGGAACGCTGGAATGGCACGGCCGCGAGTAATGTGCAATACCAGTACGTGTGGAGTGCGGCCTATGTGAACAGCATGGTGCTTCGCGATACCTATCTCGCCGGGGCGGTGCAGCCCGATCTGCGGGTCTACACCGCCACCGACGCCAATTACAATGTCACAGCGCTGGTGGGGTACAACCCCGTTACGCAGACTTGGGGCGTGGTGGAGCGGTTTGTGTATTCGCCGTATGGAACGGTGACGGTGCTATCGCCAGCCTGGACCGCGCAGGCGGATGCGTTCAACTGGCAATACCTATACCAAGGCGGCCGGCAGGACGCCGCCACCGGCCTGTACCTGTTTCAGCACCGCAACTACAGCCCATCGCTCGGCACATGGACCTCGCAAGATCCATTGCAATACATCAACGGTGCGGATACGTATCAGTATATGGGGAGCGATCCGGTGGGGAACGTGGATCCGAGCGGCGAGCAATGGAAGATCGTTCGCGACGGTAAGCCGAGGGCCGAGATTTCGGGGCAGAAAGGTGATACCGTGGCCTCGCTGCTAACGACGAAGGACAACCACGGCAACCTCGTGCTTCTCTCCGAGAACCAGTATAAGTTATGGCTGAAGCCGGAGAGCGGCGGGATATTGCCGGCGACTGCAACTACGCCGCTGAGATGCGATGAGAAATTCAGCATCCCAAACACGGCCTTCGTCGACCGTGGTGCCGGCGCGAACAACTTTAATTATGCGAATCCGCTCGCTCTCCTCACACACCTGATCGGCATCACTTGGGTAAGCTGGGCTGTGGCATGGCGGCTTGGTGGATTTCGTGTCGTTGTGGACGGCTTTTGGTCCACGACTGCGGCCCTAATAAGGCGGCAACTTGAGTCCAAGAATATATACGCCTTGGATTACATTGGCCACGGTGATGAGACAAATCACGGTACGCTGGCACCTGACGCCGGCGGATTGCTCGCGCCAGCGACCTACACGACCTACGGGATAGCCGAGCTTAAGCTATACTCATGTTGGTCCGCATCGGCCAAAAAGGGGCCGGCTGGACAGTCACCCGCATTAGGCATTTGGCGGACCGACGTGTCGGTAAACGGCTGGTTCACCGGATGGAGCGGGGAAATCACGGCATTGCGGTTTGCGCTGGGAACGGGGGAAGTGAGAGTCCATGGAACAAAGTGACGGCGATCATCGGAGCAGTTGCCAGCCCAACAGCCAAAGCGCCCAACGTACCAATCTCGACCAACCCTGGCTGCCTTGGATTGTCGCAGCCGTCGGCCTGCCGGCAGGGCCACTGTGGGCCGCTACCAAGGCGCTGAACAATATCGTGCCATTAGGCGGATTGGGCTACACGCTGTCGCTTTCATATGCCGCGATACTCTTTCCCGCGGGCCTACTAGGCCTTGCGGTCCTTTTAGAAGGGCCTGGCACTGACGCGGATCCAAGATATTCAGTGCGGGCCAGGCTAGGGGCTTTGTGTGCTTGCAGCATCTTTCTAATTCCATCACCACTTTTGGTAGTTGATGTCGCGTTGTACGGCCTCCAGGTGCCGTCCTTCCAAGCCTACAATTTGGAACGGCAGTGGCGTTGGGCTGTCTTGGTCACCGCTGTTCTTTCTATCGCGGCGATCCTCGCCGTCCTAGGGACGCTGGCTCCGATTGGCGGAAATCCCGCCGACCGCACCCGTAAGGAAAATGGTTTCACTGGTGTGCGCGCGCCGACGGGTGTGATCTGGGCGTTGGGCGTATTGGGAGCCATGAGTGGGCCGCTTTACGCAACGTTGGGCGTAGCAGAGCAGTTGTGGCGGAGCCTGTTGCCCGTTTACATGTTGGCCGACATCATCCTACTTGTAGTGCCATGGGCCGGCTTGGTGTGGGTTGGCAGACGGGAGCGCCGCGCCGGTAGGCGGCTATCAACCTATCTGCCGGCGAGGATTGGGGTTGACGGCGTGCTGATCATGTACGTGTTTTTATTTTTGTTGGCATTGTTTCAAGGCCAAATCATATAAAACGAAGCGATACGGAGACGTAATTAATTAAAGGATTTGGCAACGCTTTTAACTGTTATTGGATTGCCATGGCTGCCTCGGTAAAATGGATGGCATTCTGACGCTTGGGCAGCCGCTATAGCCGCCGCGTCGCACAATAAATGGTGAAACGCAGCACTCCATGACTGATGAGTAAGAAGATGGTTGCGACAAACGAGACACCTTTGGACCCTGCCACCATCAAATATCTCGGCGCTGCGGCGCACATGCGGCCTGCGGCCGCAACGGGATTTCGCGGGGTTGAATCCGGTGGTGTTGTGCGCGGCGATCCACACCCGCTCAATATCAACGCACCGGTGCTGCAGGATACCTACAGTGCCGGCGTAATTCAGCCGAATTCGCGGATGTATTTCCTGCAAGACGCGAATTGGAATACGGCCAGTGTTGTGGGCCTTGTTAGCGGCACGTGGCAGGTTGTGCAGCGGTACGTCTATAGCCCCTACGGAAATATCATCATTTTGAATCCGAATTTCACCACCGCCCCATCCGGCACCGCGCCGATGGTAAACAATCTTTACCAAGGCATGAGCCTTGACCCCGTAACCGGCCTATATTACGAACGCGCCAGATGGTACAGCCCATCGCTGGGCACCTGGATCAGCCAGGACCCGGCGGGTTACATCAACGGTGCGGATACGTATCAGTTTGTGACGGGTAATCCGGTTAACGCGGTAGATCCAGCAGGATTAGAGGCCCACCATTCAGTGCCGCAGCAATTCTGGAATCGGTGGGCGGCCGATCCACTTCCGTTCAATAAAGATGTTCGTGACGTTTTTAGGAAGGCCTTTGTTGATGCCCCGGCCATGTCGGTTTTCGGTCACCGCACGCGGCTTACAATGAAGCAGTCGGCAAGGCGCTTGATAAATTCATGCGAGACAAGGATATATCATGCCCGGGAAAGATGACCCCCGAACAGGCAAAGGAGTTTATTGATTCGATTAAGAACTCTACTGATCCGATTATTCACGGTTTTCTCCAGGACATCGGGGCCATAAAGCCGCCGCCCGACGGACTTCTCCGCGACATTGGCAATACGCTGAAGGACATCGGCCAGGGATTTGATAAGTTCCTTAATGAGTTCAGCGGTCCGTTTCCAATTATCATACCCCCCGGTTTTCCGGGTTCCCCATTTAACCAACACCGAACTTATTATGAGCCGACTGTGCGAGGGCGTGTTTATTCGTTGTGATGGCCTTGCTATTTTTGGCGGATATAGCCTTGTCTATTAGTTCATTTGAACAGATTGAATCCTACTACCAGATGAAGCTGCCGGACGACGTGCAAGGGTGGCATGACAAGCTTTCAAGGTCTGGATTGCTGGCCCGCAAGAATGGGTACCTGCGGCTATTAGGGACGGGCGAGATAGTGGAGGCGAAGCTTGGTGTCATGACGCCGGACCTTATCCCGGTGATGAAGGACAATTTTGGCAATGCAATTGGCTGGCGGGAGTGTCGGCAGGATGTCGCCGGTGGAGGTTGGTATTGGTACGACCACGAGGAAAATGTCCTGGGGAGCTTGGGGCCAACGTTCCGAGGTATGCTGCGTGCAGTGGCCCTTTATATCGTGGGCCAGGCATCGGAGGCTATACTGGATGGTGATGCGCTTCCAGTTGATCCGTTAGAACAACTGGCGGTCGCCAGAGCGATATTCCTGCTGCCGGGCCTATTTGGTCAGCCGGAGCAGGCTATCCGGAGTCTGAAAATCGTCGAGCGGTATGAGCTCGCAGAGCACCCTTACATCCTGCACGAATGGATGGAGGTGCTGGGGCAGGATATCGCGGTACCGCTCTTCTTGGAAAGCAAGGCCTTGGAAAAGTGGCGTCGCGGGCGTACGCAAGCGGCGGCGGAGGTGTGGAGAGAGGCGCTGGCGGTCGATCGCACCAGTTGCCTGCTTCGTTGGCACCTTGGGGTAGCGGCAGCGGTTGCTAACGACGGCCGGGCGGCTATTTCGTATTTTGTTGAGGCGTTTGAGGGAACCTGGGATAATTATTACAACATTTTCAGCAACTTTCCGTGTCGCGAGTGTACGGGCATAGATGCGTTGGCCAGCTACCTGCGGAGTGCGCCCGATGAATATATCCACGTATCTAAATTTCCAGAGTTGCGCCAGATCTTGTTATCGGGGGAAACGGATAATATTGAATCCTGGCGCGACACTATCACAGCCTGCCTCCGCTCTGGCAATCTTGAGGGAGCAAGGACGTTGGCAATCAATGGCCTCTGCACGACCAGCTGGCCAGGCAAGCCATGGCGCGATAAGGCCTACACAGATCTTTGTATGGCGACACTAGTTGAGGTATACCGCCGGCGCGGGCTGGAAATGCGCGTCGCGGCCTTGATGATATAGTAGGCTATCTTGGGCGTGCCGCTGTATTCGTTGAGCGTCTACGATAGGTTAGGGATAATTGGATTTCATGGTGATGCTGGAAACGGAAAATTTGGTTTTTGATGGCGTTGGCCCGCACCACCTTCTTGCCCATTGTGGCCTTTGTGGTGAAAAGGGGCCACAGGGTGGCAACGGCGTGGCAGCGGGCACGACCAATTATCCCAGCGCTGCGACGCACCCCCGCCTCGCCGGCGAGGCGGGATTTCGCGGGTGTGGAGGCTCATTGTGTTTAGACCGCTTCGCGGCCACGCTCAACATTTATTACAACAGTCAATGGCAGGCGATTGAAACTCGGACGAATGGCACCGCATCCTCAAATATGTCGTCTCAAATGGTGTGGTCTGCCGCGTATATCAACGCCCCGGTGTTGCTAGACACGTATACTGGTGGAGTGATTCAGCCGAATTCGCGGCTGTATTTTACGCAAGACGCCAATTGGGACACCACGGCAGTGGTGGGCTACGATGCCTCCACGGGCACGTGGAACGTGGTGCAGCGCTATGTGTATTCCCCATACGGCAACATGACTATCTTGAATCCGGATTTCACCACCGCCCCTGCGGGAACCGTGCCCATGGTGAACAATCTCTATCAAGGCATGGCCGGTGATCCGGTAACGGGGCTGTATTATGAGCGTGCCCGTTGGTACAGCCCATCTCTGGGCACATGGATCAGCCAGGATCCGGCGGGTTATATCAATGGTGCGGATACGTATCAATTTGTGGGTGATGGGCCGCTTCCTTACGGGCGCGGCTCGGATTTTCGGGGTGGGGGGCGGTCAGCGGGCGGTGGTTGGGTGCGGACAACGCGCGGGCACAATGCCCGCGGCTTCATGGGGCGGGAGTGTTGGATGTGGGCATGAGGAAAAAAGCGGGCAGCTATCAGCATTCGGCGGGCAAGTGGGTGGTAGATATAACGAATAGGAAGCGGGTGGTATTCGCTGCGGCTGGAGGGCGGATACTGCGCTGTAAAATATAAATTTATTTTTGCGAGGCCCCTTATAGATGCTGGGAAGCGTGGCTGTGGGATAAGTTACGGAGAACTTTGGCGCGACGAAGCTGGCGCAGGATGCGTTTGCGGACCATCCGGGCATGGGCTGATGAATGGGCTGCGGACGGCAGAAGGCGCAGGGCCTTTTGCCAATAGGAAATTGCCGCGACGCTGTGGTTGAGCTGGTAAAGGGCGTCGGCATAATGTTCGAGACCCACGGGATTCTGGCCGCCCGGCAAAGCGATGGCGCGGGCAAACTGGTCTAATGCCCGGTGATAGCGGTGCTGCTGATATAACAGCCATCCCAGGCTGTCCCGAAACGCTGATTGGCCGGGGAAATTATTTAAGGCGAGGGTAATCATTTTATGGGCGGTGCGCAGATGCAGGCGTTTTCCAGCCCAATAGTAGCCCAGATCATTATTGGCAGTGCCATTGGCGGGCATAAGGGTGAGGATTTGCTGATAGTTTTGCACCATAGCGGCATCGTCGCCGATGGTGATTTGCAGGTCCGCCAGAAAGCTAAGGCGGGATGTTGTCGCCCCGTGGTCACGCATAAAAGACTGCATGACGGTTAGAGCCTGGCGGCGAAGGACGGGTTTGGTACTGCCGGCGAGAAAAGTAGCCCAAGCCTCGGTGGCAAGCTCGGAACGTGGGTGGCGAAGAGCTGCTATTTTCAACACGCGGCCGGCATGGCTGGTTTGTCCGGCCGCTTGCAATATCTGTGCGTAAAAAATTTGCCAGCGCGGCGATTGCGGATGATGGTGGGCAAAGAGTGCGGCGGAGTGGACGGCCATGTTGTAGTTGCCAGCGGCGAGATAACATGCGCATAAGTCCTGAACGGCGTCGAGCGATTGCCGGGGGTTGTGGAGCAAGGCGGCGGCAATGGCGATGGCGGCCTTTGCCGGCTGGTGGAGGAGAGATTCCACGCCAATGAGGGCCTGCCGGAATTGGGCATTGTTGGGATATGCCCGCACCTTGGCCAGGAAAATCTTTTCGGTTTGGTGGATATGGCCATGGCGGGCGTAACGTGAAGCGAGAAAAATCGTAGTCAGGGTAGCGGTGGGAAACCGTTGGATAAACAGATGGCGGTACTGGGCGGCAAGCGTCCAGTTGTCCAGGTTTTCGGCCAGATCAATGAGCAGTCTGTACGGGTGGGGTTGGCTGGGGAACTTGTGAATAATTCGTACAATCTGCCGTAACTGATGCCGGCGTTGGCCGCGCTGGGCATATAGCGAAGCGACCTGGAGGGCGATTTTGTAATTTTGCGGGTATTGGCGCTGGAAAGTCAAAGCCAGATGAAGGGCATGAACGAGCCGGTCCTGCCGGGCGTAAGTACGCACCAGGAGGTGAGCGGCGGCTGCCTGGAAATGCTGCTCATGCACATAAAGCGCCGCGTGAGCGGTGGCGGCGGCAAAGTGATCTTCCTGAAGCAGAGCGTGCACCAGATTGCGTCGGGCGGGCCAGAAGGAGGGGTTTTGCTTTGCTGCCAGCCGATAAAACCCGGCTGCGACGGAGGTATGGCGCACCCGTTGGGCGGCCATTCCCAGGAGTGTATATTGCCAGGTGGCATAAGAAAGAGAATGAATGCTGATGGAAGAGGCGTGGCCCGGAGCCAGTTTTTGCAGGATGCCGGGGTTACGATCGGGTCCGATGAGGGCAATGATGAGTTTGCGGAGTTGAGCGGGTGGAACTTTTCCGGTGGTGGCAGCCAGCACCAGATTATGGAAGGCTCCGGCCGGCTGATGTTGGAGTCTGGCCGTACTGATCATACGGAACAGGGCGGCGATATCGGTCATGGGCTGGATGCGGCGCGTAGAGATTTCAGTTGTGGTTGCAGCAGGCGGCTGCTGGGCCCAGGTGCGTTGGATGTACAAGGGCGACCCGGCCATGATAAGCAACGCAGCATACACGTATAGCCGGAGGGATGGTAAGGAAAATAAACGTCGATATTGGGTCATTTCTAACACCTTGCTGGACAGCCGGATATTTTAATTGCCGCGGCAGGCGGCAGCCAACGTCCTGGCCTGCTGTCGTATTGTAGGCGGCGGTCGGATGCCGGGCACAAAAGCAGCCCGGGCATACAAAAATAATCCGGCGATGGAGGCTTGCCATCAGCGCCGCGATCTGCATGATAACGTTATCCATTGCTTCGAACACCGTTGGGTGTTGGCAATACGAACTGGCAGTGAATGAAATGCTGTGGCAACGGTGTATAAGTAAAGGAGTATGGCATGACGCATCTGGCATTATGGCAAGCGATTTTGCTGGGGATACTGCAGGGGGTATCGGAGCTTTTTCCGGTAAGCAGCCTGGGGCAAATTATTGTAGCCAAAGCCCTGCTGCACTGGCATTTTAATGCCCATAACAAACATTTTTTGTCGTTTGTGGTGGCACTGCATCTGGCTACGGCATTGGCACTGGTTATCTATTTCTGGAAACAGTGGAAAATTGTGCTGGTGGCGTACTGGGGCAGCCTGAAACGCCGACGCCTGGTGTATGACGAGCCAAGCAAGTTTGCGTGGCTATTGGTGGCGGGCACATTGGTGGTGGGGGCGGTAGGTTTTGCATTTAAGAAAAAGTTTACTTTGTTTTTTGATGATGCGCATTATTACTGGATGGTAGCGCTATTTTTGATTATCAACGGCGGGGTGATGTTTCTGGGAGATTTTATGAAAAAGCTGGCGGTGCGCAAGGCGGAGAAAGGGCAACAGAAGCGGGCGGAAGATTTGACCTTTCCGGCGGCGACGCTGGTAGGTGCATCGCAGACGTTGGCGCTGTTTCCGGGTATCTCGCGCAGCGGGGTGGCTATTGTGGGGGGTATTTTGGCCGGGCTTAGCTATGAAGAAGCGTGCCGATTTGCGTTTATGCTGGCTACACCGGTGATAGGGGCGGCGGGGTTATTGAAGCTGCCGGCACTTTTTAAGCCGGAGGCCAGGGCTATACTCGGTATTACCGTTCCAGCGGCGTTGGCAGCAGGAATAACGGCTTACCTGAGCATCAAGTTTTTGATGATCTATTTTGAAACCCGTCGGCTCACGCCCTTTGCGATTTACTGTGTGGTGATCGGGGCTATCGCTATGGTGGTATTGCTGAAGCATTAAGCAGCCGGGGGATCAACTGCGTCTGGCCGACAAGATGGCGGAAAAAAGATGTGGTGTTTCACATTGGGATGTTATATCCTGATCTTGATGGTCAATGGTGTGTGGTTAAACGCCATTCAACCATGGCATACATGAAAACGGCTTGAACACGGGGGTATTATTGATGGCGTTACTAGGATTGGACATCGGCACATCCGCTACCAAGGCATTGGTGCTTACCCCACAGGGCAAGGTGGTAGCGACAGCGGAATCGGCACATGTACTAAAAACGCCACGTCCGGGCTGGAGCGAACAGGATCCTGAAGGCTGGTGGCGGGCGGTGGTATTGGCTACTGGTTCTGTTCTGAAAAAAGCCGGAATCCATGGGTCTGAAATTACCGCGATAGGATTGTCGGGACAGATGCACGGCAGCGTATTTTTGGGGGATGGTCCCAGGCCATTGCGTCCGGCTTTACTTTGGAATGACCAACGCACGGCCAAAGAGTGCCGGGAAATTGAAACGCTGGCGGGCGGGCGCGAAAGCCTAATCAACATGGTGGGCAACCCGGCGTTGACCGGCTTTACGGCACCGAAGATTTTGTGGTTGCGTGCCAACGAGCCGTCGCGATATGAAAAATGCCGACATGTGCTGTTGCCCAAGGATTACATCCGATACCGATTAACGGGTGAATATGCCGGAGAGGTGTCGGATGCGTCGGGGACGTTATTGTTTGATGTGAAGAACAGGCGGTGGAGCAAGGAGCTTATTGATCGCCTGGGTATTGATTCTAACTGGTTGCCACGGATCAGCGAATCGCAGGAAATAAGCGGTGCAGTGTCGGCGGCGGCGGCGGAATTCATGCCGCTGCGCAAGGGTACACCGGTAGTGGGTGGGGCGGGCGATCAGGCGGCCGGTGCGGTGGGCACGGGCGTGGTATCGGCGGGGCTGTTATCGGCCAGCATGGGCACCAGCGGAGTTATTTTCGCCGCATCGAGTGTGCCACAGACGGATCCGCGGGGGCGAGTACATACGATGTGCCATGCGGTTCCGGAAACCTGGTGTGTTTTTGGATGTATGCTTAGTGCGGGCGGATCGCTGCAATGGCTGCGAAATATGCTTTTATCGCGAGAAGTAGAGCAACTGGTGCGGCGAAAGAAAGACCCGGGGGTGCTGTATGAACGGCTCATTGAGCAGGCGCAGCAGTCCCCGGCCGGGATAGAGCATCTGTTTTTTCTGCCGTATCTGACCGGTGAGCGCTGTCCACATCCGGACCCGTATGCGAGCGGAGCCTTTATTGGTTTAACGCCGCGTCATCAGCAATCGCATCTGATTCGCAGTGTGCTGGAAGGTATTACCTTCGGCATGCGCGAACAGGTAGCCATTATGAGATCCATGGGGCTCAAGGTGGATCAGGTACGTGCCAGCGGTGGTGGTGCGCGCAGTTCATTTTGGCGGCAAATGCAGGCTGATATGTACGAGGCACCAGTGGTTACCGTGAACGTGAGCGAGGGTGCCGCATTGGGTGCGGCCATTTTGGCGGGGGTGGGTACGGGGGTATGGAAGACGGTGTCCCAGGCGACGACGGCCATTATTAAGATTCAGCATCGCAGCTTGCCGCACAAAATCCGTGCGGCGCAGTACGCGAAGCTCTATCGCACGTATGCGGCGTTGTATCCAGCCCTGCAGAATGTGTTTCCAATGCTGGCGGGTGACGCCTGTTAAGAGTGGGTAGCGCACGTGCGTTTTTCTGGCCATAAGCCGCAGGGGCGTTATAATGACGCCATGCTGGTAACAACGACAAATTATCTTGCGCTTGCGAGCTACCAAACCTGCATGCAGAGGCTGCAAGGGGCATGGAAAGCCTTTGCGACTACCCGGCAGGATCGTCTGCGCCACGGCGCAGTCGCGGAAAAAGTTGCAGAGGGCATCGTGGAGGATCTGCTTACCGGGGTGCTGGATTGGACCAAGGGAGATATTACGTATCAGATTGATTATGCGGATATCGTCTTGAGCCGCAATCTGCAAAAATATCTGATCATTGAGGTGAAAAAGCCCGGCACTTTACGCCTTGGAAGGCAATCTCTGGCAGTGGCGCTGGCACAGGCGCTGCGCTATGCCCACGCCCAGCACATCGGACAGGTGGCGGTCAGCGACGGCTACGTTTTCTATGCGGCGGATGTCCTGCCCGGCGGATTGCAGCATCGAGTGGTGGTGAACCTGGCCGATCCGCAACCGCCTGCGGCGTTGTGGTGGGTGAGCGTGCATGGCATTTACCGCCCGATGGAGGACTCTCGGCCCGCGGAATCGCTGTTTGCTGAGGAGCCGTATCCGGCCACAATCCAGAACCAACCAGATCAGGGACCGTCTGTTTTGCTGCACCGAACCTACCGGCTTCCGGCATGCTGTTTTGCATGGGTGGGCGATGCCAACAAGCCCAATACGTGGAAATTACCGTATCTGAAGGAAAACGGCACCATCGATGACAAACGTCTGCCCAAGGCGATACAATCTTTGTTGACCAATTACCGTGGGGCCAAGGTGCGAATTCCGGAATCCGGCGTTGGCGAGGTATTGTTGCGCCTGGCGCAGGCCGCCAAAAGGGCAAATCTGCTGCCGCCCGAATCGGTCCATCCGGCACCGGTGTACCAGCAATTGATACTGTGGCTGGAACAAAACGGGCGCAGCAACGAGATCTGATCGCGATGCAGAGAGGCTGATTTTGTCGTTCGCGCGGCCCTGCGGATATAATGGATAAAGAGGCTTGGCGATGGCGCATGATTACCGCTTAATTGTATTCGATATGGATGGGACACTTACGCACGATGCGATGGATTTTGAGGCATTGCGGGTGGAATTGGGATTGAGCGAGCGGCGGCCGATATTAGAGTGGATCGCCGGCCTGCCGGAATCGGAGCGTGATGATGCTACCAAAATTCTGGAACAACATGAACGGAGAGCGGCGGAGCGGTGTTACGTTCGCGCCGGCGTGGTAGATATGCTGGGGGAGCTTGCCAGTCGCAGAGTGAGCCGCGCCTTGCTGACGCGGAACAGCCGGTCAAGCGTGCGGAGTATTATTGGCCGGCACCGTCTGTCATTTGAAGTACTGGTAACACGGGATGAGCCGCCGTTTAAGCCGCATCCGGCAAGTTTACAGCGGATTTTACACCATTACGGGGTTGGCCCGGATGCCACATTGATGGTTGGGGATAATATATTTGACCTACAGGTTGCGCAGGCGGCGCACGTGGCCAGCGTGCTGCTGGTTGACGGGGCGCTGCCGCGTCCGTCATTTGCGGGCCGGGCGGATTATTGCATCTGTGATATTGCCGATATTTTGAAGTTGCTCGACGAGCCGGAAAGGTTTCGCAATGAGTTCAATGGTTTGGCAGAAGATGGTTACGGGCAGAATGGTGTTGAGAAAGGATAATCCATTGCGGAATAGGAAATGGAAATGGCGACGGATTATTCCTTTGCAGTTCTGGATGATAATCGCGATTGGCGGGGCAGCAGGTGGCACGGCTCGAGCGGGAATAACGGTGGTGCCGCCCAAGTCGGGGCATTCAGCGCCGTCGGCGGCGGTATTGGCGGCGCTCAAGATGCTGCAGGCCCGTGGCAAAACTCTGCATAATTTCAGTGCGGACTTGAAGGTTACGGTGCATCATCTGCGAACGGATGAAAAGGATATGAATATCGGGAAGATATGGTACTTGCGCAAAGGCGGCACTACAGAGTTTGATATTCGTTTTAACATGCTGGTGGTGGATGGGGCTATTGCCCGCCATCATGCGGATCATGATATTATTTTTGATGGCCGCTGGCTGATTGATCGTAACGGCGCGGCGAAAATATACCGCAAAATTCAACTGGTGGGGACAGGAAAAAAATTCAATCCGTTGCGGCTTGGCCAAGGCCCAATTCCCATTCCCATAGGTCAAAGCCCCGCCATGGTGCTGCGGGAATTTCATGTGAGTGTTGTGCCGAACCAGGCCCATGATGAGGCAGGAGAGGCCGCGAAGGCCCAGTTCATTCATCTACGGCTGGTACCGCTGGATAAACGGGCGTTTGCGTTTATTCAAATGGATTTTTGGATCAATCCGGTTCTGGCGCTACCAGTAAAAATCGAGCGTATTGATCCAGATGGCACACCCACGGTGGCGGTGCTTTCAAAGATTAAGATCAACCATTCGATGCGGCACAATTTTCATGTGGCGGCCCCAGCGAGCGGCAGCGGATGGACGGTGGATGTTGAGCCACTGAGGGCATCTACCAGCGGCAGTATCGCCAAATAATTCCGGAAGCGTTTGGACAAACGCCTTACTGGCCGGCGGCGGGCGGAACAGTTTCACCACCCGTCATCGCCGGTGTGGAGGTGGCCGGTGCCAGTTTCGTGGGATTTTGCGAGGCGGCAGGCTGATCTGCGGCGGGCACATAGGGGTTGTATTTGAGTTTGACGGGCAGGATAAAAATATCCACGCGCCGGTTCAATTGACTGCCGCGATGATGGGGGGCGTTGGGGGCGATGGGATGGGTCTTACCCCAACCCGCGACCTGCATACGGCGGTCGAGCACGCCGTCATGACGCAGGACGTACATGACGGAAATGGCGCGATTGGTAGACAAATACCAGTTGGTGGGGTTCATAACGCTGGCGCGGTTGCGGCGAATCGGTACGTTATCGGTGTTTCCGACGATGCGGATTTCGTTATCAGAAATGGAATTCATGTCCAGGATGGCAGCAAACTTCTTGAGCGCGGACCGGGCTGCCGGACGTACCACGGTGGAACCGAGATCGAAAAGCAAATCGCTTTTGAAGCGAATCAGGCCCAGCTTGGGATTGTATTCCAGTAAGTTGGGATACTCAGCGGCCAGACGGGCCAAAGCATCATTAACGGCTTCAGGAAGCCGGGGAGAACTGCCGGCCAAAGCCAGCAGCTTGTTATACCGGGCCTGCAAGCGAGCCAAGCGGCCCTTGAGAGCTTTGACTTCATTGAGGAGGGCAGCCGTTCCGCCACCCTGGGCATTCAGCAGGCGGTCTTTTTCAGCAATCTGGGCCTGCAAGTCGGCAATTTCACCGCGAAGTGTGCTAAGTTGATGGTCCGCGGCGGCCAATTGAGATCGCATCTGGTTAAATGCGGTTTCCAATTGTTTGTATTGTTCCTGGGACACACATCCGGTGGTGCCGACTAAGGTGGTCAACAGGCCGGCCATAAGGGCCACGCGAAGAACCCGGGGTATTACCAGACGAGCCATGAGAGAATCTCCATTTTCAAAATTAAAATGCCATCCCTGGCTTTGAGCATGTGCCGGGATCATGTTTCAGGAAACAACTGCTTGGACCCCCAAGCCACCGGGTTGATTTCGTGGCCGGTGATTACCTCGAAGCCGCTCTTCCGGCGAAAAATCCAACAAACCCAAACAGCAGGGCAACCAAGACCAGCAAGCCGGCGAAGAGAAGCAAGTTTGAAGCGAGGGTGTGCAGCCAGCCTGGTTCAAAGCCTTGTACACCGGCGGCACTGACAATAATGGTCAAAGCCATCGCTAAAATTGCCGCAAGGGCAAAGCCACCGAAGATTCCCGCGGTCGGATCCGGAGCTTCCACCACCGGCGAATAGCTGCTTACCATAGGCCCGGTGGGTTCAGCCCCTGTAACAACCGCCGCAGCGCCGGCACTGGTCTGTGCGGCATTATCAAACACGCCGGACGAAGCTGACCCGATTCCAGTTTGACCGGCTTTGGAACCTTCGCCGGGGTAAATTTCATCGAGCAGTTCCGCTCCCAGGCTGGTATTGTCACTTTCACGGGTTAAATCCAACAGCCCCGAGCCGCTGCCGACGGAATCCAGACCGGATGGGGAAATTGCATCATAAACCGGTGAGGTAATCTGGGTTTGAGCGCTGGCATCGATGGGCTTGACTTCGCGTTCATCAAACACCTTCATAGGCCCAGAGGCCGGAGAAACTTTAATGGGAGGCGGTTTCATTCCCGCACCAGTTCCCGCAGCGGCCGGAGTTTTGGTTCCGCCTGATAAAGGGGCCTTGGTTCCAGCAGACGAATCCCCCGCCAGGGCGATACCACTGTCGCCGGCGGAAGAAGCCAGGTTTAACACTCCAGACCCGGCACCGGTACCACCGGACATGTCGCGCAAGAGCAGATCCACTTGATCGACCTTATACATAACCTTGGCACCGTCGCGAAACTCCCGGAGCTTACCCTGATCGACAAGCTCTTTGAGCTTGTCCGCTGCCACGTTGAGTTTGGCGGTTGTTTCGTCGAGACTATAAAACATTTTAGCCATTGGCAACTCCTAAATTGCACGGAGCCTGTATACACTAAACTTTACCGGGCCGCCGGCGAATTTGCAAGTTAAACCGCTCCTTGCCGAGCGTCTATGTTCATGGCCGTGGCACGCTATGGTGCATGGCGGATTTATTGCCTGCGGGATTTCCCGGTGGAAGTTTTTTCACACGGTGGGGCGGTATCATCATTTCGACCATGGCTTTTACCTGAGCCGGCGTCGGCGAGGTGTTATTGTAATCGCGCAGCAGCATGTCATAGCGATAATCGCGGGCGGCAACGAGCCGTAATCGCGAGGCATTTTCGAGAAAGCGGTAAACGCAAAACACCCGCCGGCGAGGATTCACCAATGCCAACCCCCAAGATTTAGCTCCCAGACGAAGCGGCAGCACATAATTGCCATGATTCGATACCAATGGAGCCTGAAAAGCGGCCCTTAAGGCACTATCCGAGAACAAATTGGTTGGATCGCCTTTCGGCCAGGCCAGTACCACGGCATTAATCAGCAGGGCAATGCCGATCAACCAGAGCGCGGCATGGGATCGTGGCGGACGAGAGGAGCCGTTGGCTGTTAAAGAGTTATTCATCAGCGACTATGGTAAGCGCAAAGTAGGTGACAGGGCAAGTCCACCCGGTTGGAAATGTGGCGTCGTGGAACTGGCAACTTATTGGCGGTGGGTGGTGGGGCGTAGAAACTGCAAAGGGCAGGGTTCGTTGATTTGTCGCCCGATATCCTGGCCCATACGGCGCAAAAGGCTCACGCGTTGCAGGCTCTCATCTGCGAAGGCGGTGAATATTTCCTTGATTTCCGACCGACCAGTTTGCGCGGCATAGCGTGCGTAAAACCCGGCGATGCGTTTTTCGCTGGCGATGAGCAACTTCAAGGCATCATCGAAATGAGCCTGATCACGGGCGTCAAGAATGCGCGGGCCGACACATACCATGTTTTTTTCATGGCTGTCGAGAAAAAAACAGGCGGACGAAAATAACTTTTCCTGCAGCGTCTGGAGTTGAGTTCGGCGGTTGTTTTCGCGGGCAGCCATCTCCTGCAGGCCGGCGCACAGAGGCGGATCAGCGGCCTTTTCCGCCAGGACCATATAGCGGTAGGCGGCGACTGATTGTCCAAACGCGGCAATGGCCAGTGCTTTGTTATCGCCGAGGCAGGATAAATCGGGTTGATCAAATCGTTTAAGCATGAGAGTCATAATACCCGCGACAAACGGGTAAAAAAAGACCTATAAAAACTCGGATGCAATTTGGCAACAATACGGTACCATGGCGATGGTTTGGCCGAGGCCGGGAATCCTGATGGTTGCTGCTGAAAATCCATTAATAGTCCAGGGCGATTTAACCGTGCTGGTGGAGGTGTACAGTCCGCACTATGGAGCAGCGCGCGATGTGCTGGCGCGGTTTGCGGAGCTGGTGAAATCGCCTGAGCATATTCATACCTATCGGATTACGCCGCTGTCGGTGTGGAATGCGTGTGCTGCGGGGTGTACGCCGGGGTGGATCATTGAATCGCTGGAAGCGTATGCGAAATATCCGCTGCCAGACCATGTGCGGGTGCAGGTGCGGGATCTGGCGGGGCGGTATGGAAAATTGCGTCTGAATCGGCATGAGGCGGACATGATATTGTCCGCCACGGATGTTACGCTGGCGGAGGAAATATCAAGGCAGGAGCAGGTAAAACCCCATTTGCTGCGGCGTCTTTCGCCGACTACTTTTCTTGTGCCATTGTCAGCCCGCGGGCAGATCAAACAAGCGTTGGTCAAGATTGGTTATCCGGCGGAGGATCTGGCGGGGTATGTGGGTGGAGAAAATCTGGCAATCGGGCTGCGGATGCCGGAAAGCCTGAGCGGCAAGGCGTTTGAATTGAGGCATTATCAGCGGGAGGCGGCGGAGGTATTTCATGCCGGTGGCAGTGATCGAGGCGGCTCTGGCGTGATTGTGTTGCCCTGTGGTGCGGGGAAAACGATTGTGGGGATGGCGGCGATGGCGCAGTTGCAGTGCTCCACGATGATTTTGACCTCCAGTGTGACAGCGGTGCGACAATGGATAACGGAATTGCTGGACAAAACGAGCCTGGCACCGGAGCAAATTGGGGAATACACGGGGCAGAGCAAGGAAATTCGTCCGGTGACGGTGGTAACATACCAGGTGCTAACGCATCGCAAGAACAAATCGGGCGGGTTTCCGCATATGGCTGTTTTTGATGGCCGAAACTGGGGGCTGATCATCTACGATGAAGTTCATCTGCTGCCTGCTCCGGTATTTCAGATTACCGCAGACTTACAGGCCCGGAGACGTCTGGGCCTTACGGCTACACTGGTAAGGGAAGATGGGCGGGAAGATGAAGTCTTTGCCCTGATCGGCCCGAAGAAAGCGGATGTGCCGTGGAAGGATCTGGAGCACCAGGGCTGGATTGCCACCGCGGTATGTACGGAGGTGCGGCTGGAAATGCCGGAATCGTTGCGGATGACCTATGCACTGGCCGAGAATCGCAACAAGTTTCGGATCGCGGCGGAAAATCCGGATAAATTGGCGATGGTGCTGGAGATTCTCAAGCGGCATTCCGGCGAGCCGGCGCTGGTGATCGGCACGTATGTAGAGCAGATTGAGGCGCTGGCGAAGCTGATTGGAGCGCCGGTGCTTACGGGAGCGACACCGCAACGACGGCGGGACCAGGTTTATGCGGATTTTAAGGCTGGAAAGGTGGGGGTACTGGCGGTTTCGAAGGTAGCGAATTTCGCATTGGATCTGCCGGAGGCGTCGGTGGCGATTCAGATATCGGGAACTTTTGGTTCGCGGCAGGAGGAGGCGCAGCGATTGGGACGTATTATAAGGCCCAAAAAGGGTGCCAATCAGGCCCATTTTTATTCACTGGTCTCCCATGATACGGTGGAGCAGGAGTTTGCCATGAAGCGACAGTTATTTTTATGTGAACAAGGATATGAGTATAGAATTATTCATGCAACAGAATGGGCGGCTACGGAAAAAGCAGTCTCGGTTTAAGGCGAAATAAGGGAAAAGCAGGATGACGTGGTTCAATACCGGTGAGTACCTCCCGGGTATGCATAAGGTGAGACCGACCAGTGACGGGATGCCGGTGCACGAAATGTTCATGGTGCTGGGGCAGATGATGCCGGCGTGGGAGAAAACTCCGGTCGGCACGCGGCAGACTTTGCTGCAGATCCTGATTTATCCGGCCAGCGTGGTGGCCCGTGGTACGGTACCCGGGGTGGAAGCGCTGGTCGCGGCCAAGTGGCTGGATGCCGACTGGAAGAAGTCGGAAATTCGCCGAGGCAAGGCGGGCGGACCGGTCTGGGACCTGCTAAGGGCTATGAACGTTCATGAGCGCTTGCCGAACGACATTTACATCAACCATTTGCTGACCCGGCTTTTTAGTTCGGATCAGGTTGCCCAACTGGACATGATAGACGGCCATCATCTGCAGCGCCAGCAGGTTGAATCAAGCGCACGCTCACGTATCTGGGTGGATGGTTTTCTGGCGGCAGCGGACAAAGCCACATGGATGAAACAAATGCATCTTCGAGGCCCGCTGCGTTCTCCGATGGACAACCCGGCTGTTTTTGGCAACGTGCAGAAGCTGGTCAAAATCTGCCTGGAGCAAAGTCGTACGCTTCGTGTGGAATCAATGGCGGAGCATATAGATTTTGGTGGCCGCGAGGCATTCTATCGGCTGCTGGGGCTGGCAGTGGAGCACCTTTTACTGATTCCCGTTCTGGATTCGAAAACTCAGGACTTGCTGGTGATGATTGAGCCAGCAGCCCATGAGTCCTTGCGACGTCCGGCGGTCGTGCGACCCGTGCCGGTGGCGGCAGCGGCAGAAATGTTTGGTTGTCCATGGATGGTGGAAGATATTATCGTGGTGTTGACGCAGACGGCGTTCAAACCGTTGCGAATGCGAACAGATGGGGAGATTTATTCGCAGGATATGTCCGATTTGGCAGCCGCACTCATGCCGCTGCCGGAATGGTTGCGCAGTGCAGAGTCTTACTTTGCTGATCGCCCGTCTTATGTTCCGCAGGACATTTGGCGCGCGGAGTTTGCGGTTAGGCTGGCCTTGCGGTCGAAGTTTATAGACCACGGAGTGGACAACTCATGGCGTGATCTTAAACCGACGGCAAAAGGCCAGGAATTCCTGCGCCTTTCTCCGCAGCAGCGTGTGCGGCATCTGGCCGATGCGATGATCGCCAGCCAAGCCCGGGGAGCATTTCAGGTCAATGATCTTTTCCGGAAGCCTTTTGGGGGATTGACAATACCCAAGGGAAAAAAATCCCGGCTTGGTGACTTACGGCCGGTGATTGCACAGGCGGTGGATGCGTATCCGTCGCAAAGCTACATTCCCGCGGATCAGTTCCTCTGGTACCAGGCGACGAAAGAAAATCCATACATTGCAGAAGCTAAAGATAAGGTGATCTGGAATGAACTCAACTACGCCTATCGATCAATCGGCATGCCGGCAACGCAGCCGGAAGTGTGGGAGAATTTATGGATAAATAGCCTGCGGTCCGTGTTATTTCACTATGTAGCCGGAATGGGAGGGGTGACATTTGGTCGTGATCGCGACGGCCAGGATGTGGTTTATTTTCAGGTGAATACAATCGGCCGTTATCTGTTGGGATTGACCGCAGAATTTGTGTATGACCAGCCGCAAATAGCGTCGGAAAAGCCGTTGCTGGTACAGCCTAATTTTGATCTGGTATTTGTGGCTGCAGCGCCGGCGGTGTACGTGCTGTGTGGACAGTTTTGTGAGCGCAGCGGAAAGGGTGCTGTTGGCAACGTGCTAAAAATAACCAAAAAATCCATTGTTCGCGCGGCCAGTGCCGGCTGGACGGTCGAACGGGTGGTGGAAACCCTGACCAATGCCTCCAGTAAGCCGTTGCCCGCCAACGTTGTGCATGAGATCCGGGGGTGGTTCGGCGGAGTGCGTCATGTACAGGCGCATCATTGCGTGCTGATTACGTGTCCGGATGCGGGGACGGCCGACCGGGTGATGGCCTTTTATGCGCGGACGGAGTCTGGAGCGAGAATTTTGTCCGGACACATGGTGGAGCTGCCTGGATCGCTAAGTATTGCTGAAATCACCCGCACGTTGCATAAGGCCGGCATTTTTATCACGCAGCCACAGGGGCCGTCGAGGGACAGGTGTTGATAGGGGATATCGGCTTTTACGCCGCAGCCGATGGGAGTGTGCCGCTTGCGCGATTGACTTTTTGCTGGCGGATCGCCGCTATGGCGTCGGCATAAAGGGCACCCTGCTGTTGTTTGATGAGGGTTCGCACATCGTAGGCACCCAGAGAGTAGTTAGTTCCAATGGTGTTGAACAGTTGCAGTTCGGATGGCGTGAGTGGACCGTTGGATAGAGCGGCCCGAATGAGGGACCCCAGCCACAGCCGCACTTCTTCACCGGATGCCGGCTCGCGTGTCTGCAACTGGCCGCTTTGGGCGGCCTCCAGCAATCGCTGCAGTTGTTCCTGGGGGACATTTTGACGTCGGGCAACTTGAGCCAACATTTCCCGCTCCGCGGGATCCAGCGCGCCGCCACTGGTGGTGGTCTTAACCGCCCAGGCAACCAGCCCGGCAATTTGCGGCGGAGGACGCTGCGGTAGATTGGCGGTTACCATGGCCTGGTCCCGCATAAAAGGATCCGTCAGGTCGGCCATGGAGGGGATCTTGTCCAATTGCGCAAGGAGCACCTGTGCCGGGTCGCTGGACATGGGTAAAATATCCGTGAGTACCCAACCGTTGGAACCGTCATTAAGTACAGCGCCGCAAAAGGAGCATGTGCTGGAGGTATCATCAGATTCCGGAGCGCCGCAACTTGGACAATGAGCTGCGGAAATGGTGGAGGCAATGGAGGTTTGGACTCCACTGGCCCGCTGCAACACAAATAAATAAAGAGCCACATTGCTTTGCATCATGCGAAGAATCTTGCCGTTGCCGGCATCTTCATAGAGCCTGGCGGAAGCGTGGACCTCCACCAGCATGCGGTCAAAGGGCGGTCCGGGAATCACCCCCAGTGCTTCCACCGCGCCCACAGCACTGTCGCCCCAAAAGGTGCGCTTGCGGTTCGGTTCCAGCGGGGGGTGCAGCAATTTTTCGTAGGCGTTGCAGAATTCGGGGCTGGCATTTTTGCGCAGCGGATCCACCTTTCCAAGGCGATCGGAGAGAGTTTTTCGCCAAAACATGACGGAGACGCGATCTTCAATATCCGGCAGGTTAAAATTAGGATCGGTTTGCTGAAGTTGGTTCACACCGGGAAGATTTCGCGGGTATTCCGGCTGCCATTGGGATTCCTGGGCGATATCCACCAGTACCCAGTCATATTGGCCGCTGCGTAGAATGGCCTTGCAATTGAGGCAGCGTGCTTCGGCGTTGATTTCAATAGGCGCACCACAGTTGGGACAGCAGCCTTCAATGAGTCCGTCCTTGTTGGTGGTTTTCGTGCCCCGCCGGCGCAAAAAGGTCCAATACTCTGCAAAGGTGGTGTTGCTGAAGCCGCCGGAAATCACCGAGCCATCCGAGAGCGAAACGTGCTGGTCCAGGGCGCTGGCATCAATGCGAACCGTGGCAGAATCAAACACGTTGTCACTGGTCAGATGCATCAAGGCGATGTGGTCCAGATTCACGCGTTCCATGCGATCGCGGTAACCTTCGGCCTTCTGCTGGGCAAATTGAATCTGAAATCGCTCATGGACGCCGTCAGAAATGAACGCCCGGACCGTGGTCACGTTTTGGGCACTCCAGGCATCCTGAATTTTAAGAAACGCGGTACCGACACGTTTGTAGAACAGATCTGGAGAAAATGCCGGATCGCGCAGCTTGAGGGCATTGAGCGCGGCCATCTCCGCATTGCCGTCAATGGCTTCGAGTCCATTTTGTGTGCGTTGGGTCCGCACGTAACCGGCCACACTGCGATGGGTGTAATAGTAAAAGATACCACAGCCGATCAGCAGGGGAATACCGATTTCAGGCTCTTGTACCACCAGGTAAACCAGCAGGTACATCAAGGCCCCGCCACCGCCGCCGCCTCCCCCTCCACCTCCACCACCGCCTCCACTGAAACCCTCACCGCCACCGGCTCGGCCAAACGCGGGATGCGCGGCCGCCAAAGCGCTAAGCACTGCAAGCACGGGGCCGCCAACCGATACCAGCCGTGCCAGGAATTTTATAAATTTGGTACGCTTCCACATAGGCTGAATTGTAACCAATGGAGACGGGCCTGAAAACCTGGCTGGTTACAGTTATGGTTTATTTATGGAAAGGTTGAAGTTGATGACTGTTGATTGGGGCAGCTTGGCAATACGGGTGATCAACATGGTGTCTTGCGCCCAGTTGACTTTATAAGTGAACGCAATTTTATCGCCCACGGCCAGATCCGCTACAGAAACAGTTTTGGCCAGTTGGCAGGGCATGGTCATGGTCGCCATTGGCGTGACCTTGCCGTTGATACCTATCCAATGGGGGATCGCCTGCATTTTAATCATCATGCTGGGTGGTCCCTGCATGGGGACGGGCAAGGATCTGATAATTCCCTTGAGGTGGTAAACATAAGTGATACCCTGCTTGACGGAACTGCCGGCGTTTTTGGATTTGCAGCCGGCGATGGGCAGGCACAGCGAGCAGATTAGTATGGTGATGAAAAGCAGATGGCGGGACATAGCATACTCCAAGCTTTGTGGTGTTGGCCGGTGGCCGATATTTCAGCGGTCGGTCTGGCTGCCAGGAGGACCGACGGCGACGGTTTGTACACTGCGGACATAATCCACTCCGAGCCATGCGGCGATGGTATTGGGGGTGCGACACTTCGGGCAGGTGATGGATGCGGCCAGATAGTTTTGGCCGCAATGGGGGCAAACCCCGTGGTCGGCGAAGAGATCAAATTTCTGCCCGCATTTGCCGCATTGGAAAAATTCTCCGACCGGCGGTTCCAGGTTGCAGGATGGGCAATGAGCATGGGTGTGGGTGCCAATGGGAACGTCGGAAGGGTGAATTTTGCCATGGTGTTCCATTCGCAGCCGCGCTCCGAGTTGAAATCCCTGCCAGGCGTTCATGATTAAGAATACGTCCATTGCCAGAAGGTAAAGCGTTGCGTATTGGTAAAGGCCGAGGCTGCGTGTGAAAAAGGCCATCCAAGTCAGGATTATAATCGCCGCCATTCCAAGCCCCGCAGCAACTTGCAGTGCCAGCCCGTCGCCAACGACAAACCACAGCAAAGACCACAGGATTTTTCCGCCATCCAGCGGATAAATCGGCAAAATATTAAACACCAGAAGAATAAAATTGATCACGTACATCTGATGAATGAATACCGCGATATTGGGGGATACTGGAACCAGACCGGTGGCGGTAGCGTGATTCAACAAGAGCAAGATGGGCCATAAAACCACATTCACCAGCGGTCCGGCCACCACGGTCCAGAGCATGGCTGGAGCCTTCCACGGGGGTTGGCCGAAGGCAATACCGCCAAAGGGCCACAGGATGATGGTATTGGCGGTGCCGCCGACGGACCGGCAGGCCAGTTGATGGCCGAATTCATGGGTCAGGACGATGGCAAAAAGACCCAGGATGACAAAGAGGTTCCATATCGGGTTGGTGAAATTGCCCCAGGGAGATTGGTAATCGATGTAGACGATAATCAGCCAACTCCAATGGATGAACACATCGATGCCAAAGAGGCGAAAAATCCGTAAAGCACCATTGCGAAGAAACATGAAATTGGGCCTCCAAAGGCATCATTCGTGTCGATGCGCTGCATTCTATATGGATTGTAGGTAATTTCCGACTTAAATAAAAGCGCGGCCCTGTGGCGCAACCATTGGCGACATTTCCCGGGCCAAGGGCGGAACCGCAGGTATGCGTCACGGCACCCGGACGTTGCATGACGGCGGCTGGAACAGGATGGGTACTGCCTGGATTGTTAGAAGTTATTTTCGGTCCAAGCCCTGGTCATCGGTGCAAAATCGATAAACCGCAGTTTCATGGTAGGCCCGTTCGGGATGTACCAGAATGGAGGGAAAATGACTGTGATGGACGGAATCGGCAAAATGCTGAGTTTCCAGGCAAAAGCCATAATGTTTCAGGTAAGGCCCGCCGATGCCGGAAACGGTGCCATCAAGAAAATTACCGGTATAAAACTGAATTCCCGGTTGCGTAGTGCGCACCTCCATCACCCGTCCGGTTTGGGGTTCTTTCACCCGGGCAGCCAGACGCAAATGGTGCGGCTGGGGGCGCACCACAAAATTGTGGTCATAGCCGGGGGCTACTTGCGCGATGCGGGATCCGATGGTGGCGGGTTTGGTAAAGTCCACGGGTGTGCCCTGGACGCGCAAAATTTCACCCGTCGGCAAAAGTGTTGTGTCGGCAGGGGTGTAAAAATCGGCGGCGATAAAGACTTCATGGCCAAGAACATCTCCCTGGCCGGCTCCACGCAGGTTAAAATAGGCATGGTTGGTCATGTTGATGGGGGTGGTTTTATCCGTCGAGGCATGAAACTCAATGATCAGGTCTTTCTCCACGAGGCGATAAACAACTTTGGCTTGTACGTTACCGGGAAAGCCCTCTTCCATGTCCGTGCTGAAGTAGGAAAATATTACACCGCAACCGTGCTGGTCATCGCAGATTTGGGCATTCCACAGGCGGGAACCAAATCCCTGCGGGCCGCCATGGATGGTGTTCGGGCCGTCGTTGGCCGTAAGTTTATACGCGATATCATCGAGATAAAATTCGCCACCGGCGATGCGGTTGGCGACCCTTCCGACCGTGGTTCCCAAATGAGGATGTTTAGCAAGGTAGCCGGCGAGAGTGGAAAATCCCAACACTACATCAGCCATTTTTCCGGAGTGATCGGGCGTGTGTAATTCGGTCAGTGTTGCGCCGTAGGAGGTTACCCTGGCGACTAAACCGGATGGACTGGTCAGTGTAAAAAGATCAACGCTGCGGCCATCCGCCATCTTTCCAAAAGTTGTGCGTGTGGTTTTCATGGCAGGAGTTGTATCGCATAATTGCCCGCGTGGCAATCCTCGCGTATCTTTGTTACAGCGATCGAGGATCGCTGCGGCACTCCCGCTCCGCGCAGGGCAGCAAATATTGCCTTGGGGTGGCAGCCTGTCGTAAGGCCGCCCGGGCTGGAGAATATTTTGTCTGACAAAGTTTTGCATGGCCAATTACCGGATCGTCTGCCCGGAGCAGTGGGGCGCGTTATCACGGGCGTCGTCTGGTCGATCATGGGTATTTTGACGGTGATTACCGCTTTTCAGATGCGGGACCGGGTGGTTCGCAACAGCCATCAGTACCCACGGGTGGATGTCAACGATTTCGACCGCTGGATGCACATGTTTCCGGGTTTTTTGTTGCATCATGCAAATTTTGTCAACGATCTTTGGCCGATGCCGCCGTCGACTTTGTATCTGCTTTCGCCACTATCCCTGTTTTCGCCGGCCAATGCACAATTTATCTGGATTTGCTGCAAGCCGTTTATGGTTGCGGCGATTTTTTACATGGTCGTGGCGATGGTTCGCCGTGCGGGAGTGAGGCTGTCGGCTACGGCCATTGCCCTGCTGGCGGCGATCTGGTTTTGGCCCATCATCGGCGACATGCAGGAAGGCCAGATGAATTTGTTCATGCTCACGCCCATGGTAGCGGGGCTTTTCTGTGCGCAACTGGAAAAGCCCGGAACCGACTGGCTGGCCGGCTTGTTGATCGGGCTGGCGGTTTGTATCAAAGTCACGCCGATCATATTTCTTATTTATATGCTGTGGCGGCGGCGATGGCGTGTGGCCGTGGCCATCGTGCTGGGGACGCTGTTCTGGATTTTTCCGGTCGGTGCACTGGTCTTCGGCTGGCATCAAAATATAATCTGGTGGACCCAGTGGACCCACATCATGATTACGCCATACGTGCTCAAGGGCGCGGTGAGTGTCTACAGCGGCGAATCCATTCCAAGTTTTTTATACCGCCTGCTGACCCATGTGCCGGCCTTTGTTACGTCGCATCACGGCGGGCAAAAGTTGTGGTATGTCAACGTGGTGAACTTGCAGCCTGCTACAGCGCGGCTGGTGGTGCGTGTGGTGCTGGTGGCCATTGGCCTCACCGGGCTGCTGTGGATGTATCGCCGTCTACCCACCCTGCAATGCCGCCGCTACATCATGGAAATTGGCGCTGTGGCGGCGTTTATGCTGTGGGCGGAGGAATGGTGCTGGGTTCCACATTATGTAACGCTGGTGTTGACCATTGCCGCTGCCGGTATGATCGCGGTGGATAGCCAGGCCCCGCGGCGCGCCGCCGGGCGGGCGTGGCTGGCACTGTGGGTCGCGGCAGTCTTGATGTTTTTTACCTCGGATGCGGTAAAGATTTTCGGCCGTCATGCCGGTAATTGGGGCCGTACCCTGGACCCCAGCCTTTTTGCCGGTATTGGTCTGGTGCTGGTAATTTTATTTGCCGGTTATTCCAGATCCACGGCCTGCGGCCGCGTTATCACCGGTGAGCAAGCCGGTGCTGGTGGAAATAATCCGCCGTCAGCGCGGTAGCGGAAGATTCTTGAAATCAAACGGAACTCGGAATAATTTTTCATGGATCTGCAGCGTCAATTGCAGGGATGATTCTGCGTTTAAAGGCTGTGCCAAAGGGATGCCCACCAATATGCCGTGCGGTATGTTCATGAAAATATCTGACGGGGCCGAGGTCGATTTTGGGGTGGAGGCAGCCATGGTCACCACTGCACGGAGAATATCGGGTCTGCCAAAGATGTGCAGCCGCAGCAATTTTTCCGGTCTGCCGTTGGACCGCAGCCGTTGTGGTTCCACCCGTATGTGAATGTGGGTGCCCGGCAGAGCCGTGGCTGGCACATCATGGCCCAGCAGACTTTTCACCCCGGCAATGGTAAAGGTTTTGCGAGTGCCGGCGGCGATAACTACAAAAGAGCCGTTCAGGCTGGCAATGCGCAGCACATGGTTGGCCGGGGGTAGAAAGTTCAGTGCCACCGGAAATCCCAGATCCCCGGCGGCCTGCATGGCGTAACGCATCTGAGGTGGAATTTCCACGGTCTGGGCAAATTGGCGCGGAATAAGTTTAAGTGCCACGCCGTTGCTGAGCATGGCGGAGCGAATATGCAGGGATAAACAGCGATGTGGATGGCGGATGGCCCGGGAAATAACCTGCAGCCGCACCTGCAGCAGTTGTCGCCGAGCCAAATAGGGGCCGATGGTGCGTCTATCTCCACCCAAAAAAATAGACTTGGTCTGGGTAATACAGATGGGCACAACGCTGACGGTGGGGGCGGTTTTTTTTGCCGCTGGGAGGCCCAGACACGCCAGGATCAACAGGACTACAGCCGTCGCTTTGCGTTTCATGACAATCTCCTGCCACGGCGGACATCAGCCATCGGTTTCGTCGATGATAGGGGGTTCAGGCGGTACAAAAGCGGCGGCCTTACCGGCGCGCACGTGCAAATGCTGGGCATGATCCATCAAGAATTCCACCCGCGGTTGAACGGCGGCTTTGCTCAATGCGCGTTTGAGCGCACCGGCCGCCCGGCGCAATCCGGTACGACGCGATACATGGGAAATCAGGATCAGATCATTGTGTAGTTGGGGTAAAGCTTCAAGCAGGTCATCCAGATGCAGATGCCGGCCGACGGCGGCCCGACGTTTGTGGCCGGGGTCAAAAAATGTACACTCGGTGATGAGCACCTGCGCATCACGCACACCATCCTGCAGTAGAGTTTCTGCCAGAGCGGTATCTCCGGTATAGGCCACCATGGGAACGTCAACGGTGTAGGTAATCGTTTCGCCGCGGTCTTTCATCTCCCGCAGAATATGGCCCGGCAGTCGCTGTTCGAGCAGGTCGGGGCGAAGCTTTTCCCGCCGGTCCACCAGGGTATATCCGAGAGAGGGAACTGTGTGGCAGGTGGCAAAAGCGCGAGCGATCAATCCTTTACGTATTTCAAATTCGTCGCCGACTTCCATCGGCACGATGCGATGCGGGGATACTTTGCCTTCCAGTGCGGCCCAGGCGTGCACAATGCCGGCAACACCATCGGCGATTTTGGCAGGGCAAAGAATAGTGCCGGGACTCATGCCTTGAAAAATGCGCTGCGAAAGGTAATAGGGAATGCCGGCACTATGGTCAATGTGGCCATGGCTGAGCAGGCAAAAGTCGCTGACCAGGAAAGGTCGCGGACACTTGCCAATATCAAAAACCACATTTAATTCCGGGATTTGCACGGCGCTTTCCTCGCCGGCCACACTATAGCCGACAATGTGAAACCGCGGTGTTTCGACGACCGCAATGGATGGCAGGAGGGGTACCTGCCGGGGTGATTCGGTGGCTATGCGATGATCGGCGGGCGTGATCGGTTCAATGATGGGGCTGCCGGATTCAGGTTCAGGGTTGGTCATGTTGGCATCCATCATTTAAAGATTCATTGAGTCCACGCCAGAGTCTCATGATAAATTAACCGATAGCTGCGGGCGCAGC
The DNA here is from genome assembly GCA_021790385.1 of Planctomycetota bacterium. Lineage (GTDB taxonomy): Bacteria > Planctomycetota > Phycisphaerae > WQYP01 > WQYP01 > JABEVA01. The sequence continues at coordinate 35,133 of JAJYDW010000014.1, read as the reverse complement.
AATTATCCCGAATTACCGCGCCGTTGGTGGCCGTGTAAAAAGTGGTCGATAGAATATAAGTGCCTATGGCGACTTGCCAAGCAAAAATTCCCTAGTATACTTATGGGAATAGTAGGTAAAAGAAAAATTATGTTCCAGTGATGAAAGAGATTCGATGACGCACCGACTGACTCACTTAAAAGAGCTTGAGGCGGAAAGTATTTTTATTTTCCGCGAAGTGGTGGCGGAATTTCAAAATCCGGTCATGCTATTTTCCAGCGGCAAGGATTCGTGTCTGATGCTGCGTTTGGCACAAAAGGCCTTTTATCCGGGGCGGGTGCCATTTCCGTTATTGCATATCGATACCACCTGGGATTTCAAGGAAGTGTACGAATTTCGCGACCGCATTGCCCGCGAAAATAATCTGCAAATCATCGTGCATACCAATCAGGAAGCGATTCGCAATGGCATTAACCCATTTGATTCCGGCAGCGTCAAATACACCCACAACATGAACCTCCAGGGCTTGCTGCAGGCGTTAAAAAAGTACCAGTTTGACGCGGCTTTCGGTGGAGCCAGGCGCGAAGAAGAGAAGTCGCGGGCCAAGGAACGCATTTTTTCCTTCCGGGATAAATTTTATCAGTGGGATCCCAAGAATCAGCGTCCGGAGATGTGGAACCTGTACAACGCCCGCATCAACAAGGGGGAGAGCATTCGTGTGTTTCCACTTTCCAACTGGACGGAACTGGATATCTGGCAGTATTTGTATCTGGAAAAAGTGCCCCTGGTGCCGCTTTATTTTGCCCAGCCCAGGCCCGTGGTCAAACGCGATGGCTTATGGATTAATGTCAACGACAATCGCTATCCGCTTGGGGCCGGTGAAAAACCGGAAACGAAAACCGTGCGGTTTCGCACGCTGGGTTGTTATCCGCTGACCGGGGCCATTGAATCTACTGCCGATACGTTGCCCAAAATCATTGAGGAAATGCTGCTGTTTAAGAATTCCGAACGCGCGGGCCGTGCTATTGATCATGATGAACAAGGCTCCATGGAACAAAAAAAACGGGAAGGATATTTCTGACCGCACGGCGTTTTTGGATTATGCACGCCGGGACAACTTGAAATAGGAACACCAACATGACCTGCTCAACTGCCGCTGTACGGGAAGATATTCACGCCTACCTCGCCCGCCATCAGGAAAAGGAATTACTGAGGTTTTTAACCTGCGGCAGCGTAGACGACGGAAAAAGCACGCTGATCGGGCGGCTGCTGCACGACACCAAAATGATTTACGAGGATCAACTGGCGGCCATCCGCAAAGATAGCGTCAAGCATGGCACCACGGGCGGCCAGATTGACCTGGCGCTGCTGACTGATGGCCTTAAGGCTGAACGTGAACAGGGCATTACCATTGATGTGGCCTATCGCTATTTTTCCACAGACAAGCGCAAATTCATCATTGCCGACACTCCCGGCCACGAACAATACACGCGCAACATGGCTACCGGCGCATCGACGTGTCAACTGGCGATTATTCTGGTGGATGCCCGTCATGGGGTGTTGCCGCAGACGCGTCGGCATAGTTTTATCTGTTCGCTGTTGGGCATTGCCCATTTGGTGGTGGCCATTAACAAAATGGACATGGTGGAATTTTCCGAGGAGCGTTTTAACAAGATCAAGGCGGAATATGCGGAATTCGCAGGTAAACTGGATATTCGCGACGTGCACTTTATTCCGATTTCCGCTTTGCACGGCGATAACGTGGTGGAACGCAGCAGCCGGATGCCATGGTACAAAGGCGGAGCACTGCTTAACCATCTGGAAACAGTGCATATTGCCGCGGATCGAAACCTGACCGATCTGCGATTTCCGGTACAGTTGGTATTGCGTCCCAACCTGGATTTTCGCGGATTCAGCGGAGGCATTGTCTCCGGGGTAATGCGCCGTGGCGACCAGGTCATGGTTTTGCCATCAGGTCGGCGAAGCCGGATCAAATCCATAGTGACACGCGACGGCGATCTGGAAGAAGCCCAATGCCCCATGGCGGTCAGCGTGACCCTGGAGGATGAAATTGACATAAGCCGGGGAGATATGCTGGTTCAGCCGGAAAGCCAGCCGCATTTTGGCCATGATTTCACAGCGCATGTGGTATGGCTTAGCGAAAAGCCTATGGATTTGACCGCCAGTTACTTGATTAAACAAACCACCCGCACCGTTCCGGGAGATATTAATATTCTTGCCGGAATAGATATCAACACGCTGGAAGAAAAGCCGCTGGAAACTTTGCATCTTAATGAGGTGGGGCGCTGTTCAGTATCTGTCACCTGGCCCATTGCCTTTGATGCGTACCGCCGTAACCGGGCTACCGGTGCATTTATTATTATTGATCGCCAGAGCAGCAACACGGTGGGAGCGGGCATGATAATTGAACCGGACGATTCCCGCGGGCGGGCGGATCCGTGGTCGCCACCGCCGAGCATGCCCGCGGATCGCCCTCACAGCCACATTGCACTGCACCAGCGTGAAAGCCGGTTGGGCCAAACCCCGGTGACTGTTCTGCTTACCGGTTTAACCGGCTCGGGAAAGGCTACCATTGCCTATGCCCTGGAGGAAAAACTTTTTGAGCGCGGGCATCTGGTAACGGTGCTGCATGGCCAGGAATTACGCCGCGGAATCACCAGCGATCTGGGCTTCACCGCGGATGACCGGTCGGAAAACCTTCGCCGAACAGCGGAAATAGCACGCATCATTAACGAAGCCGGCCTGATTTGCGTGTGTGCTTTGGTGGCGCCACATGCAGCGGTAAGGGAAAAGGTGCGGCGACTGATAGGGCCGGAGCGCTTTCTGGAGATATATCTGTCTGCGCCGCTGGAGGTGTGCCGGGCACGCGATACCAGCGGGATTTATCGCCTCGCGGACCGCGGCCAGGTGAAAGGTGTGGCGGGCATGAGCACCCAGTACGAACCACCCACTGCACCCGATCTGGAATTGCCAACCCATGTTCTGACGGTCGATCAAAGTGTGGATCGGATTGTGGAACTGCTGCGCGAGCGGCAATTTTTGATGGCATAAAAACCGGGCGGGAAGGTTTCATGATCTGGTTACAGGCGGTTTCCAGAATGTTCGGGAAACCGCCCTGGTGGCGGTGCGACCGTAGCAATTTACGAACTCGGCCATCGGTCCTGCCGGCAGACATCATCTGGCAGTGACGGTATAATCATGAACGGCGTTTTTACGGTTTACGTTGTCGCAAGATTCGCATGGTACGGTAAAAGGGTGTAAACATGGCAATCAGTGATACTATAAAACGAGGAGATATTCGGGCCCCGCACCGGAGCTTGTTGCGGGCCACGGGAGTCATTCGCGATGAATCGGATTGGGATAAGCCCTTTATTGCGATAGCCAACAGTTTTGTGCAGATTATTCCCGGTCATGCCCATCTGGATGTGGTTGGACGAAAAGTGCGTCAGGCGGTGCGCGATGCGGGTGGAGTTCCTTTTGAATTCAATACGATCGGGGTGGATGACGGCATTGCCATGGGTCACGGAGGCATGAAATACTCGCTGCCCAGTCGCGAGTTGATTGCCGATTGTGTTGAAACCATGCTGCGAGCCCATTGTTTTGACGGGATGGTATGTATTCCCAACTGCGATAAAATTGTGCCCGGTATGATGATGGCGACGGCTCGCGTGAACATTCCCACCGTGTTCGTTTCGGGAGGTCCTATGAAGGCGGGAGTGCAGCCTTCCACAGGACGGGTCATCGATTTGATCAGTGTGTTTGAGGGTGTGGGGCAACTGTCTGCGGGAAAGGTAAGCGCCAAAGAGTTAAAAGAAATTGAAATGCATGCCTGTCCAACGTGCGGTTCATGTTCCGGCATGTTTACGGCCAACAGTATGAACTGCCTTTGCGAGGCCTTGGGGCTGGCCTTGCCGGGTAATGGATCGCTTCTGGCCACAGATCCGCGGCGCGATGAATTATTCCGGGAAGCGGGCAAGGCCGTGGTGGAACTGGTACGGCGGAATATTCGTCCGCGGGATATTTTAACGCGGCACGCCTTTGAAAACGCTTTTGCCCTGGACATGGCCATGGGCGGATCCACCAATACGGTACTGCACACCCTGGCCGTGGCACAGGAGGCGGGCACGCCGTTTGAGCTTGAAGCGCTCAATGAAATTGCGGCTCGGGTACCGCATGTATGTAAAGTAGCGCCGGCCGGTGTGCACCACATGGAGGATGTGGACCGGGCGGGGGGCATCAGCGCCATTCTTAAAACGATCAGTACTAAACCTGGTACGCTGCATACAGATTGTATCACCGCTACGGGCCGGAGCCTGGGAGAAAATATATCTTCTTCCAGAGTGCTGGATGCGGATGTAATCCGACCATTGGACAAGGCCTATTCCCAGCAGGGGGGGCTGGCGATTCTTTTTGGCAACCTGGCACCGTATGGATCTGTGGTGAAGGCGGGTGGGGTGGCCGCGAGCATGTTAAAATTCTCAGGTCCAGCAGTAATTTTTGAATCGGAGGAATCGGCGTCGGCGGGAATTCTAGCTGGCAAGGTGAAATCCGGTGATGTGGTGATTATCCGTTATGAAGGTCCGCAGGGTGGCCCCGGGATGCAGGAAATGCTGGCTCCCACCGCCAACATCATGGGCCGCGGCCTGGGTGAATCGGTGGCGCTGGTTACCGATGGGCGATTTTCGGGAGGCACTCGCGGTGCGTGCATCGGCCACGTTTCGCCGGAGGCCTCCGCCGGTGGGCCGATAGCGTTGGTGCACAGCGGAGATATAATTGATATTGATATTCCCAATCGCAAGCTGGATATACGTATTTCTGCGGAAGAACTGGCCTCGCGAAAGGCGAAATGGCAACGACCGGCAGCAAAAATTCAGCATGGCTATTTGGGCCGCTATGCCAGCATGGTTACGAGTGCCGATACCGGCGCAATTTTAAGAAATCCATGGGCGGCGAGCAGAACATCTGAAATCACAGATGCCCAAATGGCCAAACGTTGATACAGGTGGGAGTCGTCTGCCAACGATGACGGTGATGACGGACTGGTGCGGAAATGATGGAGTATTCGCAATGATACGTTTCATAGGGGTGGTAATCGGAGCAGTGACGCTCAATGTCGCGCTGGGGGGGTGCGGCCTGGTTAGCCATCTCGCCGGTAAGTCCGTTGCTGCCACAAAAACTATGACGACATCCAAACCGGGCCAGACTCGCAGATCCACAGGTTTGCTGGTGGTTCCCGGCACGGGTATGGGTATTGGTGCTACCTGGGGAACTTTAGAAGTGCCGGCTTGCGCCACCCATCGGCCATGGCCGATCATGCACGCGGTTTACTGCGCTGCGCCCGTGCGGCATAATCCCGTGTACATACATGATTTGGATGAGAACTCGAAGTTTGATGATCGACCGGCGTCGTGGAATGCAATAACGATCAATGTACTGAATATACCATGGTTTTACGTAAACCTGGCCATCACGCCGGGGCTGATGGTCATGCATCCACCTCTCCAGGTATGCAAATCACCGCTTCGAGTGCCGCAGAAGGTCTACAATGGTATGCTGCCGTGTGGCGGTCGGGTGATGCCGAAAATGGTGATGGGCCGTACTTACTGGCGCTATCCGCGTGTGCGGCCTTTGACATCGGTGCCGACGCAGTGACTTTTGGAGTGACGGATGTCACTAGACGCGATTGATCCCTATCCCTGGTTTCTGCATAAAGAAATTCCGTTGGTGATCAATCACCTGCCCGGCACCATGCATATTACGTCCAAAGAATGGACTGATTCTTGGCGTCCATTTTTGGGGAGACTGGTGGATTTACGCAAATCTCCGGAGCAGCGGCTGATTGTGGGTATTGTGGGACCGCCCGGATCGGGTAAATCATTTCTGGCAGAGCAAATAGCCTGGTTGGCGTCGCGTGGATGCATACCGGGTGCCATGGCGATAGCACTGCCCATGGATGGCTTTCACCACAACCGGGAATATCTTGAAAGCCATCACCAGCGGCTGTCATCCGGAGACTCCATTACCTTGCAGGAATGTAAAGGTTCGCCCTTCACGTATGATGTGGCGAGCCTGCGGCAACACCTGCAACATCTTCGCGAGGTGCCGCCCATCATGACCTGGCCCGGATACGACCGGCTGATTCATGAGGTGGTGCCGGAAGAGCATCGAATTCCGGCGGGGGTCAACCTGGTGCTGGTGGAGGGCAACTATTTATTTCTGGACCGGGCACCTTTCAAAGGAATTGGTGAATTTTTTGACCTCAAAATATATGTGGAAGCGCCGGCGCCGTCGATCATGGGTAATCTGATGGAGCGGCACATTATGGGCGGACGGTCCATGGAGGCCGCCAAGGACTGGGTGAAGCGGGTGGATCTGCCCAATGCGCGGCTGGTGGAAGCCACCCGGTCGGTGGTGGACGTGGTGGTGCAGCGGGACCAGCAGGATCGCATGTCCGCAGTGATCTGGAAGAATCAAGCCGTTGGGGCATAATATGAAGCCGCACGCGAGGTTGGTGGTGGTGCGGCCAACCGTGCGGGTCCTGTTGGAAAGAATTGTACTGGAGTTGGCAATGCGCTTTACGAAGATGCACGGAATCGGCAATGATTACGTCTACGTGGACGTATTCGAAAACGAAGTGCCGGAGCCGGAAAAGCTGGCCGTGAAAATATCGGACCGCCATTTTGGTGTTGGCGGTGATGGCCTGATTCTCATTGGACCTCCTACGCCGGAAGGACTTTTACAAAATGCGCATGTACGCATGCGCATGTTTAATGCCGACGGCAGCGAATCCGAAATGTGCGGCAACGGGGTGCGGTGCCTGGCAAAATATGCGTACGATCATCACATTTCACGGGCCAATCCGATGAAAGTGGAAACCGGGCGGGGCGTGCTGACGCTGGACCTGTGGATTCAGTACAATCGGGTCAACCAGGTGACGGTGAATATGGGCCAGCCGATTCTGAAACCCAGCGAGATTCCGGTTTTAATCAAGGGGTTTGAGCGGCTGGTGGGGCATCCGGCGGAAGCCGCCCTGGGACTTAGCCGTATGCCGTCCGGATCGGACTGGATCAAAGCCGCCGGATTGGAAGACGCCATGACCTGCGTATCGCTGGGTAATCCGCACGTGGTGCTGTATTGTAAACATGCCGCACGCGTACCGTTGGAACAGATTGGTCCGTTGATCGAAAATCACGCCATTTTTCCACGGCGTGTGAATGTACATTTTGTACAGGTGCACAATGCCGGCGAGATTACCATGCGCACCTGGGAACGCGGCAGCGGCATTACGCTGGCCTGCGGTACAGGTGCCGGGGCAGTCTGCGTGGCAGGCGTACTTGCGGGCAAGACCAATCGCATTGTCCTGGCTAATTTGCCGGGTGGGCGGCTGGCACTCAAGTGGAATGAAGTCGACGGGTGTGTATACCTCACCGGACCGGCGGTGGAAGTGTTCAGCGGAGACTGGCCGGATCCGGCATAAGGAAACATGGTGCCAGGTGAATTTGCAACCGGCTTTTCAACATGAATTTTGCTCGGCCATGGCCGACCTGTATTGCAGAGTGGATGCGGATGTGGCCGGTCGGCAGGGCGTTTGCATGGCCAGTGGCCGTTGCTGCCGGTTTGAAGAATATGGCCACCGTTTGTACGTTACGCATGCAGAATTGATTTACTTTTACGCCACATATCTGCGGGCCGGTATTGACCCGTCAGGCCATGATCACGAGGCTGATGGAGCCGCCTTGCCACGCGCAAGTGGTTTTCCGTTGCCGTTATATAAGGGCGATGGCGAATTTTCGGCTGGATGTCCGTGGCAGGTGCAGGGCATGTGTACCGCGCGCAATGCACGTCCATTGGGTTGTCGGATATATTTTTGTGATGCCGGCAGCCGCGGCTGGCAGGGGCCTGTGTACGAATACTGGCATCAACAATTCACGGCAATGCATGCCAGGTTCGGTATAGATTACGGCTATGTCGAATGGCGGCACGGACTCTCACTGCTGCGGCGGGCGTTGGCAGATTCGATCTCGCACCAGGCCGTAGCGGCAACCGGTCGGGACCGGGCATAACCAGCCCGAGTGTTGTTTAAGGTGGCAATATGAATCGACTAGAGGAATTGCGGAAGATGCTGGCGGCTGATCCAGCCGATGCCTTTTTGCGTTATGCCATGGCGATGGAATACGTCAAGAGCGGCAATTTAAATCAGGCCATTGTAGAATTTCGTCGGCTTATAGCCGATGATGCAGCGTATGTGGCGGCGTATTTTATGTGTGGTCGGGCCTTGCATGACAGCGGGGATACACCAGCAGCCCGCCAGATGTGGATTCAAGGCATTGCCAAGGCCCGCGAAATCGGTGATTCTCACGCCGCTGCGGAGATGAGCGAGGAGCTTAACCTTTTAGGATAAAATTGTTTCGGTGCGGGATCGGATCAGGGTTGGTCTGATCCGCGCGATAGTAAATACGAGGATAAAATGAAACTGGCTTTTTCCACCAATGCGTTTGCGCACCAGAGTCTGGCCGCGGCCATGGCCGGTATTGCCCGCTGCGGCTACACCGGCGTTGAGATTCTGGCCGACAAGCCGCATTGGTATCCGGATCGCTTCGATGCGGCACTGGCAGCGAAAATCCGCAAACTTCTGGACAAGCACGGCCTGGCGGTGAGCAATATCAACGCCAACTGCACCTTTGGTTACTGGAAGGATGCTCCACCCGAGCCTTTTTTTGAGCCGTCACTTGTATCTCCGTTGCCAAAACTGCGTCGTGATCGTGCCCGCATGATCCGTAATACCCTGAAATTTGCCCAGGCCATCGGAGCCGACAACATCAGCATTACCAGCGGCAAGGCGCTGCCCACGATGCCGCCGGAGAAAGCGCTGAAAATGTTGAAAGAAAATCTCCGGCCTATTCTGGATACAGCACAAAAGCTCAATATACGCATTGGTATTGAATGTGAACCGGGTTTGCTGGTGGAATGGGCGACTGAACTGCGCGATCTAATTGATACGTTGGGCAGTCCCATGCTGGGGGCGAACCTGGATATCGGCCATAGCGTGGTGCTTGGTGAAGATGTCCCGTCCGCACTAAAGTTGCTGCGCGGACGCATCTGGAACTGCCATATTGAAGACCTGCCCGGCCGAAAGCATTATCACCTGATTCCCGGCCTGGGCACGTTTGATTTTGTTGCCTTAAAACGTGCCTTGGATGCCATCGGTTATGACCGCTTTGTAACGGTAGAACTGTATACGTATCCAGATCAGCCGGAATACGCCGCCAGAAGGAGCATTGCCCATTTGCGCAAGGTGCTGGTGTAGTGCCAGCGCTGCAGGTCCGCTTAGCGGTTTTAGCACGGATTTATAACCTAAGAAAAATGGCAAGGCAGGAATTTGCGATAGGTACCGTCATTTTACGCGGCGATCAGCGTGTCAGACGCATTTTTCCGACATTTGGAATAAGGGGCCAGCCGTGGCCATCAAAGAGCCGGAAACCCGTCGGCCAATAGACCATAAACGCCTTCCCCAGAATATAGCGCTGCGGCACCACGCCTATATGCAAGTGCAGGTCGGCCAAAGCTGGATCCACCCGATCCCACACACGGCCATCCGCGCTGTAGGCGGAATTATCACCGAGCATAAAATACTCACCTGCGTGGAGCTTCAGCGGATGGCCTGCGGTAGCAGTTCCCGGTCCCAGATCGCTGCCTTGCGAATTTTCAACATGGGTTTGAGTGTAGTAAATATCGCGCATCAGGTTCAGATGCCGCAGGGTACATACACCTGTAACATTCACAAATATTCTGGGAATCTCCCGGCCATATTCAATTTGATAATCACGGAACTTCAAAGCCTGGCGAACCGTCCACCGCGGTGTGTACTGCAGCACCAGATGATGATTGAACCAAAATCGAACCTGGTGATCGAGGTTGCTCATGCTGACGGAGTAAGGGATTCCAGGATGCAGGGGTGTGATCTTCTTCATAAAATCCAGCCGGGCCGGGCTTACCGGTACGAAGCTCTTTTGAGCGGAAATCCACCGGTACAGGCCGATTTCGCCATCATGCTGGAGGGACACCTTATAACGGTTAGATCTTGTGCCAAGCACCAGGCTGATGGCACTAGAAGGACTTGTTGATTGCCAGACTGCCGAAATGTACAAATCCCCCACCAGATGATTTTCCTGATGTCGGGGAAACGTGGCGTCGTAGCCTTCTCCATTTAACAGATAATGACCGCGTTGCTGAAATGAAAGTTGGCCGCGCCCGGCCGGGTTCGCCGTGGCAAACCGTATCACCGGCCCGCCAGTATTCCAATGGCCGCTGTATGGTCCCTGCCGCACAGCAATCCATGGATTAGTCCACACACGACCGTTACGGCGAGTTTTGCCGGCATCCCGCGGATAAAAGTCGTTATCGTACACCAATTGCAGCATGGCCTTTTCGACCGTGGGCGGTTTGTGGGCAATGACGCCGTTTATGTACACGTTTCCGCCGACGATTTCGACGGTGTTGTGCGGCAACCCGACCAGCCGCTTGATATAGTTCTGTTGACCATTGAGCGGTTCCTTGAAAACCACAATATCCCAGCGTTTAGGCGGGTCAAACCAATAAAGATATTTCATAACCAATATTCGATCGCCATTGCGGGCATATGGAAAATACAGGTTTTCAAAGCCGTTTTGTACCTGTAACCGGCGGCGAATAACGGGCTGGTCCGGCAGGCTGGTAACCGGAATCGGAAAATGACAGTTGGGGCAGGTAATATAAGGCGGGCTGTTAATGGCGTATGGATTGGTCAGCTCTCCATTGGAAATGTTGGCCATGCCGTAGTGCCGCACCCACTGCTGGTCGACATTGGCATTGGCATCGAATACCCAGCCGCACTGTGGGCATATCACCCGAAAGTGGGCACCGTTGAGTGTGGGGGCCATAGACCCGGTCGGGATAACATACGCCTCGACCATAAAAGTACGGAAGGTAAAGGCCAAAATAAGCGCCAGGATGACCGCTTCCAGAATATCGCGGGCCGAGCCGGAGTTGGTGGTACCCTGCTGGTGGTGAATGTTTGCACCAGGCGTTGTTGGGAGGGTTGTGCGACTTGCAGATGTTTCGCCGACGTTGGCCGCGATTGGCGGAACGGGCGCAACAGGCCCTCCGGTATTGCCGGAAGTGCTTTGCGGACGATTCAGCAATGGATTATCTTCGGATGGCACTAAACGCTCCTTGTGTGCGCATTTTAATGGCCCTGGCCTGACGCGGCCATCGCCGCATCCATGACCGCTTCGGACATCGTGGGATGCGCATGAATGGTTTGCGCGATTTCATCCCTGGTGGCCTCCAAGCGCTTGGCCAAAACCAATTCTTGCAGCATTTCCGTAGCTTCCGCGCCGAGAATATGGCCGCCCAGCAGTTCGCCATATTTTTTGTCGAAAATCAATTTCACAAACCCCTCGGTTTCTCCCAGTGCTACCGCTTTACCATTGTTAGCGAAATTGTACCGGCCAACCTCATAATCAATCCCTTTTTCCTGGCACTGCTTCTCCGTCCAGCCCACGCTGGCTACCTGGGGATAACAGTACGTACAGCCGGGAATCAGGCTGTAGTCCATCTCGCGCTGGCCCACGTTAAACATCCGTTCCACGGCAATGGTGGATTCCAAGCTTGCCACATGAGCCAGCCAGGGTGGCCCAATAACATCTCCGGCGGCATAAAGCCCCGGCACGGTCGTCTGAAAGGTTTTATCCACCTTGATCGCTCCCTTTTCAATTCGCGGTGTGACTACAGGGGCAAAAAGATTTTCCACATTGCCGGTAACACCCACCGCCACCAATACCACATCCGCCTCCACCGTGCTGCTCTTGTGGGTTGCCTGATCAACAATCGTCAGCCGTGCCCCTTTGTCCGTGATATCCACTTTTTCTGTTCGCGTATTAGTTTTAATGTCAATACCGCGCTTGGTGAATATGGTCTGCAGACGCGAACTCACATCCGTATCTTCAATGGGCAAAATCGCCGGCAACATTTCAATCAGGGTCACCTGGGTGCCAAAGGCGTTATAAATGTATGCAAATTCCACACCGATAGCCCCCGCCCCGATGATGGCCATACGTTTGGGAATGATCGGCAACGTCATCGCTTCGCGACTGGTGATAATACATTTACCGTCAGCTTTGATTCCCGGCAATTCGCGGCTGCGGGCACCGGTGCATATAAGAATTTTTTCGGCGGAAATTGTTTCTGAAACCTTGCCGCTGGCCGACCGCACCTCCACGGTGTTAGGGGCAGCTACAAAGCCGCTACCGGTGTAGCGAGTAATCTTATTTTTTTTGAATAAGAATTCGATACCCTTGCTAAGCGTGTCGGCGCAGCCGCGACTGCGCTGCACAATTTTGTGCCATTGCAGTTTAGCGGTTTCCACGCCAATGCCGTACATCGGTGCGGCATGCTGGAGCGAACTGAAAAGATGGGCATCCTGGATCAAGGCCTTGGTTGGAATGCAGCCCCAGTTCAGACAAATGCCGCCCGGTTCAGAGCGTTCCACACAGGCTACAGACTTTCCTAATTGTGCCGCACGCACCGCAGCCACATACCCTCCCGGACCGGACCCGACAATCACCAAATCAAATTTTGCATTCGACACGCCCAACTCCTGTTTTCTACGGCAACGTTGCCAACAGCCATGGATTGTATGCGATGCCCCGTCTGCCGCAAGCAGCGTTATGTGATTCCTGGCTTGACTGGTCTCTGAACCGTAGCCACATTGCCTGTTCTTTCAATGGCAGTTTCACTATAGCCCAGCCCTGATGGCACATGGAATTCCACGGTGCCAATTTTTCGCGTGTTGGGCGTTGAGTTGATCGTAGTTTTTCCATGGAGTAAAATATAACGTTGGTGATCGGGCGTTTAGCTCAGTTGGTTAGAGCGTACGGATCACACCCGTAAGGTCGGGGGTTCGAGCCCCTCAACGCCCAATATGCCATGCACATTGGTAAGAGAGAGCCGGAATGCCAATGATTAGGCACAGTGCCAATATATGCGGTCATCATCGGCTCCGCCGGATTCCGATTTGTATTGTGCGGTGAATAACTGCAGTGCCTGTTCACACGTGCCTGGAACAGGTTCCGAAACATAAGGCCGGTGTCGGCATCCTTTCAGACTTCGCAGAGCGAGTGAGCTTCGTCCGGAAAATGCATTGGTTCACCGCTTCCAGTAAATTCGGTGGTGTTTTTGGTCGTAACAGAGGATTTTGCCATCGTGGCTCATGGCCTCAAAAATATCGTCTTTTTTGAGTTTGACGCGGATGGCCATCGTGCGTAGCTGCCGCAGCAGTGCGGGCAAGGTGGAAATGGCAGTAGCACCATCCATGGTTGCGGTCCGGCCTTCGACGGTCTGGGGTGTTTCGCCGCCATACACAATCACCTGGCCGCCCGCAGCCAGGTACTTGCAGACTGCCCTGACAATTTCCTCTTCGATGATGGTGAATGCGGGCACCAGAAGGACCTTGTACTTCTTTAAAATGCCGGCACGCACCAAGGTGTCGTTGACCAGGTCAAAATCAAAATAGTAGCGCAGCGTGGTATATAAGTCATGAGGCGGCTTTGGTAAACCCCATGGAAATTCCTTGATATCCCATGCGGTGGCATGTTCATGCACCCAGTTTACGTAAGCTTCTGACGACAGCACTGCCACATCCACTTTCCGCTGAAAGCGCAGTTCCATCCATTTGCGAAAGCGGCGAAAGTTACCGATAACTTTTTTCTTGCCCAGAAAGCTGTATTCGTGGAATTCGCGGGCATTGCTGATGATGAAGGCAAACATCCGGGCCACGATAAATTCAGGCGTGGAGCCGTGGGAAGATTCAAATCCGCAGTAGGTGCGGTGAAAATTGGTACCGACGGCGGTTGAACATTGATAGGTGTTAAGAAAACGGAAATGGTCACGTGCGTTGGTGTCGCGAATGCCCACGCGGTATTTAGCACAAAGCTCGGCGGCGGCGGCGTAATGTTGACCTTCTTCAGCGGAGCCATCACCGCCCATGCACAGATACATATCCTTGGTCGGCCAAAGCTTGCGGGCTTCTCGAATCCAAAATTCCGCGTGGTGGAGCATCGCCCCACGATACCAATACACCTGATCCACCATGGCCCGGCGTGACGGGGCATTTTGTTTGAGGAATGGCCAAACCTGGCCAAAATCCCGGTATGTGGTACCCCAGCGGGCATTGAGAGCCTGGATGTTTTTCCATAGTCTTTGGCAATGACGGCGAAAATCCTCAATAGCGGCGGTGTCGTTGCACCAGAATCCGCGGTGGGTGTGATACTGTCCGTCAAAGTTGCCGATACAGGGGAAAATGGCCTCGCCATAATCGCCGCTGATACCCAGTAAAAGCGAATCTATCTGATCCATCCGATGGAGATAATGGTCGTGAAAGAGTTTGAGAAAATGCCGTGTTGGTGCCTGAAACTTTTGATTCCAGATGGACTGGATACCGGAATTATTGTTGTGTTCCAGGCAGCGAAAAAAATGGCTATCCTTGGATTCGCGGAACCAATACGGGGTAGCGTACCAAGGTCCGCAGATTAAAAAGGGCTGCCATTTCACACCATAACGGACAAAATGGTCCAATGCCCGATCAAAGCTTTTAAAGGTTATCTGGCCAGGCTCCGGCTCGATATCAATCCATTTCACGTAGGTTTCTACCGTGGTGGCACCAATACTTTTAAGGTAGTCATGGGACTCCCGGGAATAGTCGCGTTCCCAATGCCATCCGATGTTGATGCGTTTTGGCTGCTGCATGGCTAATAATCCTTATCAAGTGTGGAAATTACAAGTTTTGGCACTATAGATGATCAGGCCTTATTGCATACACACCGGGATTTTCTCGGCCGGGCCCGCGTTCACTCCCGCCTGCGCCAACATAGATTCCGGTTTTATTCATGTCAATAGGCAGGCACCAAGTTTATTTTATAACTTTACCATTAAAATCAGCTCTAAAGATCGACTATGGTGTGGGGCAGCCCAGCGACGCGATGAACATAATGGTGTGGCCTGTGATAGTTGAGCCAATGGCCGACGATACTACGGATACCATATTTACATGGTAACGTTGGCGCTGAATATCGGCCGGGGTGTAAAATACCGGTGGTGTTGAGTTAAGGTTGGATGTGGAAAGCTGCTTATTGGGCGGGGCTGACTGGCTCACAGATGCACAATGTGTGTCTTTGTTGTGTCCCAATAGAAGAGTCATGTCAGAAAATGGGTCGTGAAAAATATTTGAATCGCAAGTCCGGAATTGCAGACGCAATGACGGGATCATCCAGTAAGGCAACGGCTGAATCACTGGAGCTTGCGGGAACGCCGACCTTGATGGCGTTCCTCCGCCAACCATAGGGGGAGTCCCACGCGCATTCGATCAGGCGACAAGGTTACAGTAACGTCATGAGTGAATTAAATATGGTAAATGTATGAAATAATAAAATGGTTTGTGGTAAAATAATATTGTAACTTGTGCCGGGATCGGTTATCTTGCCTGCTCATCATGACGAACGTGAAGGTTGTTGCTGATGTCGAATGCAAGTGCAGATAACCAGGAAAAAATATGGACATGCGGTACATTGACGTATACGCGGGTGGCTTTATCGCTGTTATTTTTCTGGTTGATCTGGGGGGACATCTGTTACACGCTGATGGAAAGTGTGACTGGTCCGATCATGTTGTTGAAGTTCAAGGCGTTGGGGGCACCGAACTGGGAAGTGGCCCTGTTGTTGTCTACCATTCCCACCACAGTCTACTCGATTTTCAATCCGATCATCAGCATCAGCAGTGACCGCTTCCGCAGTCGCTGGGGGCGGCGTATTCCTTTCATTTTGTTTTCGTTACCGATGTTGGTATTGGGGCTGTTAGGACTGGCCTTTGGCGATCGACTGGGGAGCTTTGTTTTTGGCATGTTGCATCTGTCCGCAGGCGCACGGATGCAGGTGATCCTGTGGACCCTGGGCATTATACTGCTGGGCTTCAGTTTCTTTAATACGTTTGTGAACACCACCTTCTGGTACCTTTTTAATGATGTGATACCGCCGCATCTGCTGGCGCGTTTTATGTCCTGGTTCAGGTTTGTTGGTATTTTGTGTGGAGCGGTATACAATTTTTATATCTTTCCGTATTCAGCCAGCCATGGAACGGAAATATTTCTGGGAGCGGCGGCGCTTTATTTGTGTGGTTTTGGCCTCATGTGCTTCAATGTGCGAGAGGGTGAGTACCCGCCTCCCACGCCACACCGCCATAACACCGCGGGTGTATTGGGCATGGTCTTTACCTACGCACGGGAATGCCATGTCCACCGCATCTATTGGTACCTGTGGCTATGTACGTTCATAGGAGGTATTGGTGCCGGCATTGGCCTGTTTAGTCTATACTACCAACAGGCAATCGGTCTGAATTTAGATCAGATCGGCCAGATCAATGGTACGCTGCAGATATTTGTCGCGGTGCTGATCCTGGGTGCCGGCTGGCTGGCGGATCGGTATCATCCTATTCGCGTGGTGTTTGCCGGTCAGATTCTCAATTGGCTGTTTCTGGCCGCGGGTATGATCTGGTTATTCTGGCTGCCTTCGCCCAAGGCTACAGTAGCCCTGCACTTGCCGCTGATGAGTCACATCGGATGGTTACGTGCATACGCCACCATCCACATAACCAAAGTATATCTGGTATGCCTGCTGATTTATGTTGGACTGGCGGCACCCATCACCGCCATGGTGGCAATGTGGGATCCAGCCATGCTGATGCGTATTTTGCCGCGGTCCAATTATGGACAATTCTGTTCCGTTAATGCCATTTGGAGGTCGGTGGGCGGAATGGTTGGCGGCATTTTGGCCGGCTTTTTTCTGGATAGACTATCTACGGTGGTCGGACACAACCGGGCGTACTTTTACAGCCCGATCTGGATGGCAGCCTTTAACGTTCCGGCGTTTCTCTTTTTCATAGGGTTTTACCGGCAATGGAAGCGTCATGGCGGCGACGAAAATTACGTGGCGCCTTTGCCGTCGAGCAACATTGCCGAGGTCAGCGAACCGGTGCTGTAGGGGCGGCATCGAACCGCAGCACCACATCAAACACCTGACCATGGTGGCGCTGGGCGATGATCGGTTCTTTAATCATGCAGAGCTTGACTGTATCCACAGTGAAGCGGCTGTTAAAGTTGCTTTCCAATCCGCGGCCCATACCCTCCAGAAACAACAAGTCCGCGCCAGCGGCAACGGCATTGCAACTTGCGGAAACATGCCGCAGGTCGATCAGCGGCGTTCGACCGCCGGAACTGGCCGGTACAATCATGCCTGCACGAAGCAAATCCCGCAAAACCGCATCAACCGCTGCAAGTCGCGGCAACAGAGCGCACAATTCGCGGTAGGTCAAATCATTAAGAGCCGGCTCTTCATTAGCTAGCAGGGTGGTCTGAATACCACGGCTTGCCAGCCAGCGAGCCAGCGGCATAACCCCCAAGATCGCATCGCTGCCAGCGTTATCCAGGAAAAACAGCGATTTTTTATATCTTGGACCGTGCAACAACCGGCTGGAAAATTGCGCAAAATCATCCACCAGCCATGGCCGCGAATGAGCCAGATCCGCCCGGATTTTCACGAAATCCGGGGATTCCCTGGAAAATCTTCCGGCTGTGGCACTGGCCCCCAGATCAAATATATTGCCGGCAAAAACCCCCTCAATCAGCAGCAGCAGCATTTCTACATCCGTGCGGTGGTGCCGGTCAAGCTCATCAATCACCTGCGGGTAAACGCCCAGCATGGCGGTGTTTTCCCGGTCTTTCATGGCTTTAAATGGATCGGGAATATTGTGGGCTTGCAGAATATCCTGGCGAATTCGCCCCAGCACTTCTAGGTCCAATTCGCCGAGCCGGGCAGGATTATCGCGGAATTGCCGTAATTCATGGGCCAAAGCCTGTTTGGCTGCAGCGGCAGCGGGGCGGGCCTGCTCGCCATAGGTTTCGATGGCCAGATGGGCAATGAGATCAAAATGACTCAGGAAATGATCCAGCCAATAGTCGCGGAACTCCAGGTCCACGAGCATGTTTTGTGTACAGGGGGAATAATGGTCCGGATCGGACAGCAGAACGAAGTTGGGCATTTTACCTTCACCTGGACCGCTTGACGGCGTTTATTCCAGTACGGTGGAACGTACGTGACCGGCAATTTTTTCAGTGGCCGCACGCGTCATCGAGGCCAGCAGAACTTGGTAAGATCGGCCTCGAGTGCCCAGTCCGCTGACAGCACCAGAGTAGCCGGGCCGGATTCTCACTATGGCACGCGTCGTTTTTCGTCGGCCGCAGTTAGCATCGCCGCAACGAAATCTACGATTCGGCGATAGGTGCGGTAATCCATCGGGCCACCATGCCCGAGATTCGCCACTTCCACATACTCTATCCGCCGTCCCAGAACCCGCATCGCGGCGACGAACTTATCGGAATGGCTGCTTTTGCTGACGGCCTTATCCTGCGCACCATGTACGATCAAATAAGGAATGTCCGGCATTTGATCCGCCAAGTGCAGCGGAGAATGCCGCAGCAGTGCAGGTTTGATATCTCCGTAACTGCCAAATGCGTGATGCATGGTGCGTGGAAGATCTACCCGTTCGCTATAATGAAATAGAGCGTCGCAGACTGGCCAGAGGGCCAAACACGCTGTCACCCGGTGGCGACTGTAGCGGCTATATACCAGTGCGCCATGTCCACCCATCGATCCACCGGTGGCAATTATCGGTGTGTTTGCCGGCAGTTGGTGCCGGACCAGCAGGGCATCTATAAGCTCATCGACAAATCGCTGAGTAGGTGGATTCATCCATGCCCAAGGTTCGTGAAACGGCTGCACCACCAAGCCGCCAAGATCGGACCACTCCAACTCCATCGGGTCGCCCCCACCCGCCCGCATATCCATGTTGCCCAGACCTCCAAAACGCAGGATTATGCCGCGGATAGGGCGTCCGAGAAAATCTTGCGACGTCCAGGCTACCTGGTCAAGAAGTTTATCTTCCATCGATTATACGGCCTTTCAGAGGCTATACGAATTAATGCCGCCACACTTTCCTGGCACCAGAGTACCAACACGGTAAAAAAAACTTCCCGCTGCAGCACGTAGCTGCCCTTGATGGTTGTCGTAATGTTCACGTGAAGGCATGCTTCCAGGCTGGCAGAACCGGTTATCCGGCAACGGGAGCGGCAGTGGCAGCAGGCTCCGGATCCACTGAGACCTTACGGTTAGAGGCAAATCTCACGCGACCTCCGGCAAGAGCAAACAGCGAATCATCTCGCGCTAAACCGACATTTTTACCGGCTTTGAACCTGGTTCCGCGCTGCCGGACAATGATCGATCCGGTAGTAACCAATTCCCCTGCGTAGGCCTTAATTCCCAGGTATTTTGGATTGCTGTCGCGACCATTATGGGTGGAACCTTGTCCCTTCTTATGAGCCATGATAAACCTCAAATCTAACTAAATCCCGTGGCATCACTTGAATAAGCCTTTACTGCCTATTCCGGCCAACTAACACGACATAGTATACCCGTTTTATTTATTAGATGCCAGCCTGTTGTACCGAAGTAGAATTGTCAAATTGTCACCCTTAGCCGGTATAGAAATGTTCCCCGAATATCCAAGGTTGAAATTCAACCACAAATGGTGAACAATAACCGGCCATAAGAGGAGAACCTTATGATGCCATTAACACAGCGTACCGATTACCAAAGCGTTTTATCGCTAAAATCCAGACCTGTCGTGGGAACGTTTATTCGTTTGTGGGATCAGGTTGCACCGCTAGGTCACGGTGACGGACCAGCCGACATTCCGGCGATGATTGCGTTTACGCCGCCCAATTTACCGGCAAAGTGTGCCACCGTTGTGGTATGTCCCGGTGGAGGCTATTGGGGACTCGCAGAGCACGAAGCAGATCCGGTGGCTCAATGGTTAAATTCTATTGGGATTGCCGCATTTGTGTTACGTTATCGCCTGGGAGCAAATAATTACCGGCACCCAGCCATGCTGATGGATGCGGCGCGGGCCATACGCACGGTTCGGGCGATGGCGGGGCCGTGGCAACTTGATGCGGGCCGAGTGGGTATTCTGGGATTTTCCGCCGGCGGCCATCTGGCTTCCACCGCCGCCACGCAGTTTGAACCTGCCGACGCGGGGCGCAAGGATCCGGTGGATCGTGTGAGTTCGCGGCCGGACTTGGCCATTCTGGTTTATCCGGTGATTACCTTTACGGGGCCGAAGTGCCATGAAGGTTCCTGTGCGAATTTACTGGGGCCGGATGCTTCCATCGAACTCCGGAAGAAACTTTCCAGCCATTTACAGGTAACCGCCGCTACGCCACCGTGCTTTTTTGTACATTCTACGGATGATAAAGCGGTGCCGGTGGAAAATTCCATTATGATGGCCGATGCCTTGACCCGCTGCCAAATTCCCAATGAGGTGGTGACGTATGACCATGGTGGTCACGGCTATGGTCTGGGCGGCAACGACTCGGAACTGTCACAGTGGCCTGCGGCCTGTGCAAAGTGGATGCGGACTCGCAAGTTTTGCGAGGCCCCGTAATGGTCTGTCGGCATCTGGCGTGATGCTGGATTGTATCAGCGCATCTGGGCGATGTGGCTGCGGATGGTTTTGATTTCAAGGAGCAATGCCGCTTTAGCAGATTCCAACTGCTTCAGGTGAGCTTGGGAGGCAAATCCGCGCTGGGTGGAAATTTCAAACTCGATATTCACCAGGCGAACGATGGCTCCGGCCAGAGTGGTCCGCAAAATAGCTAGAATGTACTCTTTTTGGGCGGCGGAGAGTTGTTTTGGCGACTGTAAACGCATGGCATGTGCATAAATAATTCCGGCATTGCCCAGGTCTTGGCGGGCGCGGGCTAAATGAAATTCGGCATGAACATCTTTTATCCATTGCTTGCGTGGGTCGGTGGGGGAGAGACTTTTCAATTTATGGGTCCACATTTGCAGTGTCTGGGCGTTTTTCAGCAGCAGTGCACGCGAACGAGCGGCCAGCTCCATAGCCTGCAGGCGGGTTAAAGCTGCTGGATCTGGAGCAGGCGCTTTTTTTCGTAATGCAGAGAGTTCGCGTGCTGCACCGGCGGCGATAAGCCATTGTGCCCAGCGTTGTTTTCGCTGGTGCATGTATTGGTCGAAGAGTGTGGCTCGGGCTTTAATGGCGGCGACAGTGGCCGGCGAGCCGGGGCCAAATCGGGCGTGGTGGAAATCCCAGTTGATCCATGCTGCATCAAGGGCGGCATAGCCGGCTTGCAGATTTGCGGCGGCATATTGCACGGTGGTTGAATTATTCCATCTTTTGTGCTGGGCATGGGTAAGTTGCCAGAGCATTTTTCGGAAGTGATCAAGCTTTCGGGCGATGGGTAGTTGAGTCAGGATGTATTTGGCAAAGGCGGCGTCATGCCAGTATCGCGCACACTGCTGCAGGTACTCCACTTCGGATACGCGGCGAAAAATAAGAGTGGTAGGGATTGCTCCGTTGCTGTTGTAAACTTTCCAGGGGATGAGGGAGGTATTGCGAAAATAGCGGATATTGGGATAAATCCAGCCGTCAAAACACAGCGGATTATCCACCAGCGCCTGCGAGGAGGATTGAATACCGCGGAACTGCATGGCCACCTGCGGATCGTCAACGAGAATGGCATTGGGATTGGCCCGTTGCCCAGGCTGGTAGGTGTGAGCATGCCGGGAGGGGGCATGAGCTTCGGGAGTGCCCAGGTATAGCCAGCCGACGGGGCCGATGGAGATATTCCACTGCTCCAGGGAGATCAGTTCTTCCAGTGGATAGGTGCGCAGCTTTCCGTGCTGGCGAAAGCGCACCAGGATCAGCAACGGTTGGCCGCGAACCTGCACAAAATCATGAAAATCGGGAGCCCAGGCATCAGCATTAACAAAGCCGATGGTTTGCATGGCATGGCGGATGATGGTGCGTGTGGTTTGGATGCTTAAAATGGTTTCATGGAGAAAGTTACTGGGGCGACCGCAGATGGCCACATCCAGCCAATTGGTAAGATGTTCGTTCCAGAAGGCGGCGGGAATGGAGAAGCTATTTTTGGCTGCATTGAAATGTGGAGCCGCCAGTCGCACCAGATTGGTGGCAGGGGTTTTAGCGGCCAGTGGCGGGATGTTTGCGCAAATCGATAACAGCAAGGCCGCCGTGGCAGCGCCGATGGACCGTGATATAATACATGACATTCTGGAATTCCTTTCGGAGCTGCAAGTTACCCGGCGACTCTTGGCAATCATGACTTCCCTCGCAGATCTCCCTGGCACTTGGCATTATCCTCGCCACAGAGCATTATAGGGGCAATGAGGGCGGGCAGAAATGGTATTGCGGTTGAACCTGTTGTCCGCGAGCCGTCGCAGCCCGGGTGAAAAGGTGATCTGCTCCATGAAAAAAAATGATCGGTCAGGCCTGGGCATGGTGTTGCGGAGAAAATTATGCGTTATGCGGTGATCATGGCGGGCGGAGCGGGAACCCGGCTTTGGCCAATGTCCACACGTGCCAGGCCCAAGCAGTTGCTGCCGTTGATTGACGGTCGATGTTTGCTGGAAATTGCGGTGCGGCGGCCGGTTGGGGTGGTGGATGCGTCGCGCGTGTATATTTGCACCGGGGCGGATTACGTTGAGAAGATCCACAAAGAAATGCCCGGATTTTCTGCCGCCCAAATTCTTGGGGAACCGTGCGGCCGGGATACGGTCAACGCGGTCGGCTTATCGGCGGCCATTCTGAGCCGGGTAGATGCGGATGCTGCGATGGCGGTGCTGACGGCCGATCATTTAATTGAACCGCTGGACACATTTACGCGCTGTCTGGAAGCGGGTTTTGATACAGTGGAACGCCATCCGCAGACGCTGGTGACATTTGGCATAACGCCTACGTATGCGGCTACCGGGTTTGGCTACGTACACAAGGGGCAGCCGCTGGCCGCCGGCAGCCAGGCGCTGCGGGTGCAGGCTTTTAAGGAAAAGCCAGATCACGAAACGGCGGAACAATACGTATCCTCGGGTGAATATCTTTGGAACAGCGGCATGTTTGTATGGAAGGCCCAGACCATATTGGAAGAGATCCGGCGGTATGCCCCGGCCACCTACGCCGGAGTGATGGAAATTGCCAGGCACTGGCAGTGGCCGGATTATCAGGTCAAACTGGGGGAAATATATCCTTCGTTGCCCAAGGTAAGTATTGATTATGCGGTGATGGAAAAATCCCCGGATGTGGCGGTGATTCCAATGCCGGTGCAATGGCTGGATGTGGGCAGTTGGGGCAGCTTTGCCGCCACACTGACCGCCGACGCCGCGGGAAATAAAGCTGCCGGGTGTCAACTTGCGGCGCTCAATTCTCATGGCGTGGTGGCGGTATCGCAAGACCATCATCTTATCGCCACGATTGGTGTTCAGGATCTTACCATTGTGCATACGCCGGAGGCGACGTTGATCTGTCCTACGCAGTTGGCGGAAAATATTAAACAGATGGTCAGTAAACTGCAAAGCGAGTTTGGGGATCGGTATGTGTGATCTGGGGAGCAGCGATTAAACCAATGGCTCGAGTGCTTGGCATTGATTACGGCGGTAAACGTACCGGCGTGGCTTTGGGAGAAACGCAATCGCGACTGGCTACGCCGCTGAAGCTGCTGGAAAATTTTTCGGATGATGCACTGGTGGTGGAGATTGGGCGTTTGGCCAAAATGGAAGGGGTGGATCTGATTGTATGTGGAATTCCACTGAATATGGATGGCAGTGCCGGTCCGCAGGCCCAGAAGGTGGAGAAAATTATCCTGCAGGTGGAGCAGGCGACGGGAATTGCGGTGGCCAGGGTGGATGAGCGGCTGACCAGCCATGAAGCGGAATCGCGGCTGGCGGGCCACTTCACGCGCCGGCAGAAGCGACAGCGGATAGACGCGGTTGCTGCGGCAGGCATATTGCAGGAATATCTGAATCATGTTTCGCAGTGATGCCGGCAAGGGAAAATTCGGCGGGGCGGGATGGGGGGTGCGAGGATGGGTTACTTGCAAATTCTTATGAAGTTCAGACAATGGCCGACTATGACTTAAGATTGGCTTAAGCGGTTTTATTTAAAGGAATCTTGGAATGGCTAACTCAGGTGTTTCAACGGAATCATTGGGCGGCGAAAAAAAACAGGAATTCAAAGGTAAGAAAGTTCGTGTGGCGTTTATCGGATGTGGCGGAATTTCCGGAACGCATCTGGCGGCTTACAAAAAAATTCCCGAGGTGGAAGTGGTCGCCGGAGCGGACATCAAGCCGGACCGGCTGGATTGGATTCGCGATGAGCACGGCGTTCAGGGCGTATACCTGGATTACAAAAAGATGCTTAAGGAAGTCAAGCCGGATGTCGTGGATGTATGTACGCCCAATGGGGTGCACGCACCGGCGGCGATTGCCGCTTTGAATGCCGGAGCGCACGTGATGACGGAAAAGCCGATGGCCATGAGTCCGAAGGAATGTCAGGCCATGATTGACGCGGCCAAGAAGAACAAACGCAAACTGGCAGTTGGTTTTCAATACCGCTATCATCCCACCACCCAGATGATCAAGCGGGCCCGGGATGAAGGGCAGTTTGGCAACATCATGTATGTTAAATGCCGGGCGTTGCGCCGCCGGGGCATTCCCAACTGGGGAGTGTTCGGCCAGAAGAAGCTGCAGGGTGGCGGCCCCATGATTGACATTGGTGTGCATGTCATTGAGATGGCGCACTACATCATGGGATCTCCCAAGCCGGTGGCGGCAACCGGGAATTTCTGGACGTATATGGGCAACAAGCCGAGTAATATAGTTTCAGCTTGGCCGCAGTGGGACTGGAAGACGTATACCGTGGAAGACCTGGCCATCGGCCATATTCGTTTTGCCAATGGTGCGATCATGCAGATTGAAGCGTCATTCGCGGCCCATATCGAAAAAGATGTATGGAATTTCAGCCTGATCGGCGACAAAGGTGGTGCCAACTGGGATCCGCCGGGCCTGTTCACCGATCGCGCTGGAACGATGATTAATACACAGCCGGCGTTTCTGGAAAATTCCGATTTTAGCTCGCTATTCGTGGAAAAACAGCGGAACTTTATTCACGCGATTATTCACAACACGCCTCTGGAAGCTCCGGGGGAGGCGGGTATTGCGGTACAAAAAATTATTGATGGCGTGTACCGTTCCGGCGAGGCCGGCAAGGAAGTGTTGATCGCGTAGCCTGCCATAGCTTGGACGGCAGGCTGGATTGATTTCGTCTGTGGCGACGCGAATCGCCTTGCGTGCGCTCATTGAATGCGCGCCCGGAGCGACCGTCGTTGGTGTTTTTGCAGTTGCTTAACACCCGGCTGGTGGACTTTGTAGCCGCGCCAGTTCAGGTTATAGGACAAATTTCATCAATTGTGAATTCCCAACCAACTCTCCGCCTTTCTGCGCGCATTTTGTGCGCGGTCTATTGCCCCACAGCCGATGCGTGCCTATACTAAAAGGTGAAGTGGTGGTTTGTCGCCCATTCTGTTTGGCTTTGGTTCTATAGGAGTAATCCGATGAGTATTTTGTCACGAATCTTTAACCGTAGTGTTATTTCATCCACTGGCAGGATCGCACATCAGCGTCGGCCCCGGCGCTTGTTTGAGGCCTTGGAGCCACGCGTGATGCTGAGTGCCGCGCCGGTGATAACGTCGGCAATTGCAACGGAGATTGGCAGTACGAATAACTATTCCATCACGATCAATGGAAACAATTTGGGCAATAGCTCTGCGTATAATGGTAATGGTGCCGGCGATCTTATTGTGGTGGATTCTGGAGTGTTTACCGGCGGCCAGACCGGTGACGGGGTAACGCTGAATGTTACCTCTTGGACCACCAATGCAACCACTGGTGCCAGTACAATTACAATTGACGGACTGTCCGGTACCTATGGCACCAATGGCTGGGTTATCAGCCCGGCGGATTCGTTGGTGATAGACGTAATCAATCCGCAGACGAATGTGTCGGCGGTAACCAATCTGACGGTTCCAGGTACGCCTGAAATCACCAGTGTGTCGGTGGAGCCAATTGTGGGCACCAACAACTGGAACCTGACGATCAGTGGTCATGGGCTGGGGACTCAGGCGGCATACATTGGTGATAATGCGGATATAACTATTACGGATTCGGGCGTTGGTCAGGCTGGCAATACCGGTGATGCCGTAACCGCCAATGTGACCACATGGAATAACAATCAGGTGGTGATTGACGGATTGGCAGGTGCCTACGGCCAGAGCGGTGGCTGGACGTTGAACGGTGGGGATAGTTTAGCATTTAGCATCAGTAACCCACAGGACAGCCTGGCGGCTCCGGTTTTCGACACTGTGGTGACACCAGTCATTTCCAGCGTGTCCGCTCAACCTCTGGCAGGCAGCAGTAACAATTGGACGATTACGATCAACGGTAGCGGCTTCGGGACGCGTGCCGGTTACAGCAACAACGATAGCCCGTACTTGGCGATTCAGGACAACACCGCCCACTTCAACGCAGGTTACAGCGGTGATTCGGTGACCACCAACGTTACTTCGTGGAGCAATACGCAAATTGTAGTGAGTGGCTTGGCAGGAACCTATGGTACTCAAGGGGCAGTAATTAATGCGCAGGATTCCCTGATTGTTGATGTCGCCAATGTCCAAACCGGGGCCGCGGCCAGTGCTTTTGCCACGGTGGCTGGGCCGAATATTACCAGCGTGTCCGTTCAACCTCTGGCAGGCAATAGCAGCAATTGGATGATAACGATCAATGGTAGTGGCTTTGGGACGCGATCCGGATACAGCAACAATGACAGCCCGTACTTGGCGATTCAAGACAACACCACCCACTTCAATGCGGGTTACACCGATGATCCTGTTACGGTAAATGTGAGTTCTTGGGCCGATACGCAGATCGTGATAAGCGGCTTGAGCGGCACCTACGGTACCGGCGGAGATACCATCAATCCCGGTGACTCGCTCGTAGTGGCTGTGGCCAACGTGCAAAATAATCTTGTAACGGAGCCTTTTGACACGATGGCGGGGACGGAGATATCAAGCGTCTCCGTCGTGCCGATGGGCGGGTCTGTCAACAATTGGACCATCACCATCAACGGAACCGGTTTTGGAACGCGGCTGGGGTACAGCAACAACGACAGCTCATATCTGGCGATTCAGGATAACACCACCCACTTCAACGCGGGTTATACTAACGACCCTGTTACGGTGAATGTAACCTCCTGGACCAATACGCAAATCGTTATCAACGGTCTGGCTGGTGCGTATGGCACCAACGGCTGGGTGATTGCTCCCGGCAACGCGCTGGCGGTGGATGTGGCCAACGTGCCCACCGGCGTGGCGGCTGCAGTTTACAGCGTTACGGTGGCCTAACAGTATTGGATTCGCGAGGGTGGTAACCTGTTCCCGGTCCAGATTCAACCAATGCCCATGAAGGCGGCCAGGTGGCGGCCGTTGCACTCGGTAGTCGCAATCCGGACAGTAATCCATCTGGCAGCCCGTGGCCCGATTTGTTCGGACCGGGGAAAAGGATCAGGATGGTCTTTCCGGCTGGCGATGGACTCTTTTTCTCCAGGCCTCCGAGGCGGTGGCGGGGGTTTGCCAACGTCATCGGGTGGAGGCCCTGGAGGAATTCGGGGAGTTCTGGGGCAACAAATCGACCGCCTGTTCGGTCGGAGCGCCAAACCGAATACGATAAATTGGCACCTGTGGACGGAAATCGTCAAACGTTGCGGCCCATTCCGCTCATGCCGGGCCAACTCAGTGGTGCGTCGCTGGTTGAGGCTCTCAATCGATACGTTCGTGTTCTTTTTATTAATTTCTTGAACCAATCGTTTTATCGGACGGACGGTGTACAACGGTCAACGTTTATTGCGACCTCTTTGTGTGAACATATTTGCCTTTCTTCTGGGTTCGGAATATATTTTTATTTGTGGTCAGGTTCATGCGTGAGCTTGAACAGGTAATACTCTAGGTACGGCTACCAACAAGGAGAGTTCTCGTGGGACTGTTGCAATTCGCATCCACATTTTTCAAGGCGGCATTGGCCAAGCAAAAGTGCCGCTGGGCCAACAAAGAGTACCGGCATGGTCGTCGGATGTTATTTGAGGTGCTCGAGCCTCGACTGATCATGAGTGGAAACCTGTTTGTGAGCAGCCAGGTAGCTGGAATTAGCGAGTTTACCGCCTCCGGCGCGACGGTAAACGCCTCGTTATCACGCGGCTGAACGGCCCTGAAGGCGTTGCGGTTTCCGGATCAGGCACGACTGGCACTGCTCCTACCATCACGGGCTCATCGTTGGTGCCCATTTCCAGCACGAACAACTGGCAGATTACGATCAACGGCAGTGGGGTTTGGCTGCATGTAATTTCCTGGACCAACAGCCAGATTATCATCAGCGGTTTAACGGGAGCCTATGGCCTTAATGACTGGGTGCTTAATGGTGGCCCTGGAGTTTCGGTTTACGTGAAAAATCCCCAAGCGGGCCTGGGTGCCGACTATGAGACTTCGGCACCAGTGTTGCAACCGCAGGTGATTCAACTTGGATCGGCCACGGTAAGCGTTAGCAACAGCAATCTGGGCATCCCCCTCCAAGTGGCGGATGGCAGCTACAACGTCGGCCTGACGCAGGATCAGGCTGTCGCCTCATCCCCCGGCGGCTACGGCCTCAGCGTTGACGGATCGACAGGCCAACTGAATGTTCAGGCCCCCGGCGGCTACGTCGTCAGCCAGAACGTTTATTCCAATACCTTGAATGTTCAAGCGTCGGGCGGGTACAGTGTGCAGGTCACAAACCAGGCAACCACCATTGTCGGCGGTGGCAGAACCGTGGATATCAACCCAACGGGGCAAGTCAGCGTACTGGGGGGCGGTGGATACACGCTGGTGAAATCCGGCGGCAATGAGACTCTCGTGGCCAGCCCAATTACGGTTGTTCTTCAGCCCGGCCAAGAAGACGTCATTAGCGACGGTGCCATTCATGTGACGTACCAGGATAGCCCTGGCCAGGAGGTTATTAGTTGTGGGCCTATTGCGATTCGCCTGTCCACCGAATCGGCCGGCACTCAGATTCTCACGGGCGGACAACTCACCGTTAGCGACGGTGCCATCGGGCTGGCGATTGCGATTGGCGAAGAGCCAAATGGAAGCCTTTATTCGCAGGGCACGTCCATAGACGCCGGGGCCATCAGCGTGGAATCCAGTGTGGACCAGACCTTCGTAGCCGCAGGCGGCGGTACCTTGGACGTTGGGGCAACCGGTCAAATCAGCGTGCAGGCAGGGTAAAACCGATCCGGACGCGGCGCGGCCACGGGACTAAGCTCTGTGATGCCCAGGTGTGCCCTCCATGACATGAGGAGCCTGCTGGCGATAGGTTTGCGGCGGCTCACTGGCAGCCATTCAATCGTTGACAGATTTTTTACCAAATCTTTACCAATAGGCTTCCTGGTGGAAAGGGGTGGGGCGTGGGCATCAGCGAACGCTTCTTTACTTGACCATCGCCGCACAATTTAGCATAATTTGTGATACGAGATGTCTTGGGTGCGTCGATCTCCCGGATCGTCTACCAATAACTTTTGGGAAGTCAGGTTGCAAAGTCAACTCTACGGAGACTTAGATTCAGGAGAAATGTCATGAATGCTTTTGCCAGAATGTTTCGCTTTGGTTGGTCGCGTAAGATGCACGTATCCAATCAAGCCACGGTCGGATCGCGCAAAATCGTCCGGCGGCGCTTAGCCCGGTGTTTGTTTGAAGCTCTGGAACCGCGGGTCATGCTTAGCGCCGCCACCACCTTCTCGGGGGGTATGGCGTCGCTACCCATAAGCAGGCTGGCAGCCTTAACCTCGGCTGCGGCCGCAACTTCCAATGCCCAAACCGGATACCAATTGACACTGTTAGGCTCCATGTCATCGTCTTCCGGATATTTTAACGGAGTCAATGGCACGATCAGCGACGGCAGCTTTACTATGGAAAGCAACGGAACCTTGGTGGGCAACAATGCCAGCGCCGCATTTACACTGGCACCGGGTGGCCAGCCGACTGCGATAGCCTACGTTGCGGGCACCCAAGGCGGCCCAAATGCTTTGTACCTGGCAGGGAATGGTGATTTTTACGGTACGACAACCGGCGGCGGCAGTTTCAGTTCCGGCAATCTTTTTCGCATCACTTCCAGCGGTGCGTACACCACCCTGGTAAATTTCAATCCCGCTACCGGCGCTACGAACACACCGGTTGGAAGTGTGGTCATGGATAGTTCGGGCAACATCTACGGTGTCGTCAACACGGTGGGCTACATCAATGAGGGAGGCGTCTTTAAGTATGGAACCAATGGCACGCTAACGACCTTTGCCAGTGATTTCACCGCTATCTTCCCGGGTCTGCCCACCGGCGGCTTGATCATGGATGGATCGGGCAACCTTTATGGGGTTGCCAGTGAAGCTTCGCATAACGGGGTGATATACAAAGTTGCCTCCAATGGAGCTATCTCTGCGTTGTGCACCTTTAACGGTACCGACGGTTCCAACCCCATAGGCAACCTGGTGCGTGATAGCGCCGGCAATTTGTACGGTGTTACCGAATACGGAGGCAGCGCTGGGGACGGCACCATCTTTAAACTTGCTGCCAACGGCACCCTGACCACACTGGTTAACTTTACCGGTGCTAATGGCGCTAATCCGGCGGCTGGTTTGGCCATGGATAGCGCCGGCAATCTCTACGGTGTGACCTCCGGTGGGGGGGCCTACGGCTACGGAACCGTATACGAGATCAGTTCCGGAGGAACTTTTACCGACCTTTACAATTTTTCACAACTTTCGGCCGTGTTTAATCCCCTCGGTACGCCCTATATCAGCAGCAGCGGCAATATTTACGCGGATGCAAGTAGTGGCGGATCGAACGCCTTTGGCGGCGTTTTTGAGCTTACGCCGCCAGCGGCTGTGCGCCCCACCATCACCGGCGCATCGTTGGTACCCATTTCCGGCACGAACAACTGGCAGATTACGATCAACGGCAGCGGGTTTGGCACGCGATCTGGGTACAACAACAATGACAGCCCGTATCTAGCTATCGAGGATAGTACGGCGAATTTCAACGCGGGTTACAGCGGCGATGCAGTTACGGCCAATGTGGCCTCCTGGACCGATTCGCAAATTGTCATCAGCGGCTTGGCCGGTGCCTACGGTGCCAGTGGTCAGGAGATCAATGCGGGAGATGAATTAGCCGTGGACGTGCGCGGGATACAAACCGGTCTTCTGGCCTCGGTATTTAACGAGGCGGTACCCCCGGTCATTTCCGGCGTGTCAGTGGTGTCGCTGGCGGGCAGTAGCAACAACTGGCAGATCACGATCAACGGCAGCGGCTTTGGCACGCGGTCCGGTTACAACAACAATGACAGTACCTATTTGGCGATTCAGGACAACACTGGCCACTTCACTGCGGGCTATTTGGGTGACCCAGTAACCGCCAATGTCAGTTCGTGGAACAATACGCAAATCGTTATCAGCGGTCTGGCTGGTGCGTACGGCACCAACGGCCAGAGTATTCATATGGGGGATTCGCTAACGGTGGATGTGGCCAACGTGCCCACGGGCGTGGCGGCGGCGGCAGTGGATATCAAAGTGGCGCCGGTGATTTCGTCGGTGTCGGTAACCCCATTGTCCGGTTCGAGCGGCAACTGGCAGATTACGATCGATGGCAGCGGGTTTGGCACGCGATCCGGGTACAGCAACAATGACAGCCCGTATCTGGCGATAGAAGATAACACTGCGAATTTTAACGCAGGTTACAGCGGGGATGCAGTGACGGCCAATGTAACGTCATGGACCAATACGCAGATCATCATCAGCGGTCTGGCCGGGGCGTATGGCACCAACGGCCAGAGCCTTAAGATGGGGGATTCGCTGGCGGTGGATGTGGCCAATGTGCCCACGGGCGTGGCGGCGGCGGCAGTGGATATCCAAGTGGCGCCGGTGATTTCATCGGTGTCGGTAACTCCACTGTCCGGTTCGAGCAACAACTGGCAGATTACGATCAATGGCAGCAATTTCGGCACGCGATCAGGGTACAGCAACAATGACAGCCCGTATCTGGCGATAGAAGATAACACCGCGAATTTTAACGCGGGTTACAGCGGGGATGCCATAACGGCCAATGTAACGTCTTGGACCAATACGCAGATCATCATCAGCGGTCTGGCCGGGGCGTATGGCACCAACGGCTGGGTGATTGCTCCCGGCAACGCGCTGGCGGTGGATGTGGCCAACGTGCCCACCGGCGTGGCGGCTGCAGTTTACAGCGTTACGGTGGCCTAACAGTATTGGATTCGCGAGGGTGGTAACCTGTTCCCGGTCCAGATTCAACCAATGCCCAATGTAATTGCTGTCCCTGGACGCCTTGGGCTGCGGTGGTAAGCTATTGGATGAGTGGCTGTGCCATCATAGGGATGGGTAAACCAGACTCATTGGTAGCAGCGATGAGCATTTATGTCGGCGGGAAGTGTACAGTTTTACGGAGTCTTGTCGCGTGCATCAAGATTCGGACCAGCCGTCATCCTCCCAGCCGCCGGAGGAAGAACCAATGGTGCCCGCACGGTCCCGTCCTGCAGGCGGCCAGAGCCATTCCATGAAACAACGATTCCTCGGGTACGCGGGGAAAGTCTGGCGGCTGGTAAACAAAGCTTGGATTACCTACCGCTTTGGCGGATGGGCAGGAATTCGGGTGGCTCTGGCACACCGGAAGCCAACTCAAGTGGGTGGAAGAATGTTTCACGTTTCCGCAGCCGCAAAACTGCCTGGGGATGTCGCCCTTGCGGCCTACACAGAGCAGATTCTGGCGCAATCTCAACCTTATTACCGCCCATCATCACTGGAGCCGGCCAACGCATTTCAACCTGCCGCAGGTGATGCGAAATTAATTTCTTTTTATTTGCCGCAATATCATCCGATACCGGAAAATGACGCCTGGTGGGGCCGGGGTTTTACCGAATGGACCAATGTATCCAAAGCCGTGCCACAGTTTGTCGGCCACTATCAGCCGCATCTTCCGGGGGAACTTGGGTTTTATGATCTTCGCCTGGTGGAGGTGCAGAAAAGGCAGATTGAACTGGCCCGGCAGTACGGCATCCACGGCTTTTGTTATTACTATTACTGGTTCAATGGCCGAAAAATACTCCAGCGTCCGCTGGAAAATCTGTTGTCGCACCCGGAACTGAATTTTCCATTTTGTCTCTGTTGGGCCAATGAAAACTGGACGCGACGCTGGGATGGCCTTAATCACGAAGTCCTGCTTCACCAGAGCTATGGCGATGATGTCGACATAGGGTTTATAGAATCCATTTCGCCGGCGCTGCGCGACCCGCGATATCTTCGGATCGCCGGCAAAGCGGTGTTGTTGGTTTATCGGCCGATTTATTTACCCGATGCAGAGGCTACGGCCCGACGTTGGCGCGAATATTGTCATAAGTGGGGCTTGGGGCAACTGCACCTGGTAGCGGTCCAGGGGGACAAAGCCGGTGGGCATTGGGCGGAGGGTTTTGATGCCGAAGTGGAGTTTCCGCCGATAAGCCCTTGGGCTCCTCCGGTTCGTAACCTACCCCTTATGGTGAATCCGGGTTACGCGGGCCGGATATTCGACTATCGGCACTTCGTCGAGCAAAGCCGCCGGTATGTTCAATCGACAAGAGCGTTGTACCGATGTGTGATGCCGGGATGGGACAACGAGGCTCGGCAGCCCGGGCGGGGGCGGACATTTTTATATTCCACACCGGAGTTATACGGGCGGTGGCTGCAAAACGCATGTCAGGATACATACACACGCCTTGCAGAGGATGAAAGACTGGTATTCATCAATGCCTGGAACGAATGGGCAGAGGGTGCTCATCTGGAACCTGACCGCCTGCACGGTGACGCATACTTGAAGGCCACGGCTGCGGCGCTGGTGGGGGCGCGGGCCGTGGCCGGTTTACCGATATCGGGACGACCTGAGACGGCGGTGGTGATCCGGCTGGGCTCGATTGACACATGGTCGCTTTTGCTTGAGCGGCTGAAACATTTCAGGTACCTCGGGCAGGTGGGACGGGATTTTAACCTGCATCTTATGACATCCCCCAAAGTTTTGGGCGATTTACAGAAGCACGTCCAACAAGAATTCGCCGGCTGTGAATTTACGCCAATTAACGACCGTGATGGGCACCTTGTCACCGTCGCTGAAATTCTTCCCCTTTTGCTTCAGCGCAGGTATGGCTACGTGTGTTTAATTAACGATGGTGCAAATGGTTGGCATGATCACCAGAGATTTATAGCACATTTGCCTGAAGAGTTATTGGGATGCGCTGAGGCGGTAGCTGCGGCCCGCCAACGATTTGCCGGTGCTGCGGATGTCGGCGTGGTTGTGCCGTCCTGTGCCGTTCGGCACATGGATACTGAATCGGCATCTCGCCTGTCATTGCTTCATATTTTAGGCCTGCGGCTTGGAGCACCCTTGACCGCGGGTGGCCTTCGATGTGTTGAAGGTGGAATGTACTGGTTTCGGCCGGTGGCCCTGGCACCCATGCTGCGGATAGGCCTTGGCGCCAAGGAGTTTGAGATCAGCAACGGACACGATGGAGCATTGTGGATGCGAACGGTCGAGGTCTCCCTAGAATTGATTCTTCGTGCTGCCGGCTACAGGATTGAGGAGTTGAGGAGTTATCAAATATCCGGTCATGTTGTCAAGAAGTAGAAATGTCACCCTGTTAGCCGAAATAGAAGTGTCACCCTGACATCAATACTCCAGTGGCGTGGCGACCCGGCGTAGGCGCAGGGAGGGGCGCAGCCCCGACCGGAGCCGGAGCCGGGCCGCCACGCCGGGCCGCACGGCCCACCCCATCCTTCTTCCACGGATGGTCCGCACCAGGCTTCCATGCCCGACGGTTTATCACCAAGGGCTTATCCCGAACCGCTTTCGGACGGTCGGAGAGCTTCCGGTAGTCCAGGTTCTGGCCCTGGTAACCCACCAGCAACTCTCCGCTAACCAATTGCCTCACCACCACCTTCTTACCAGCCAACGCTAAATCCGCATGCTTGGCCGGTATTTGCAGCCACTGGTTGCGCCAACGAACA
>JAJYDW010000103.1 GCA_021790385.1 Planctomycetota bacterium | reverse complement strand
ACTAAATAATGCTCTTAATTACTCCCCACGGTCGCGTTCAATTCCTCGATGCCCTTGCGCACGTTGGCGACCAGATCATCCAGCGAATTGAACAGGAAATTCGAGGCGTGGCTGGCTTTCAATCGTCTCCAAGTGCGCTCGATGTCATTCAGGTCAGGGCAGTAGGGAGGCAGCCACTTGATTTCTAAACGGTCGCGGTTTTGGTTCACGTAGGCCTCCACTCTTTGCGTATGATGGAAGCTGCCGTTGTCGGCGATCATGAGGATCTTCTGGTCGGGATAGTCGAGCAAGAGCGTTTCCAGATATTCCACAAAATGCGCACCGCTTTTCGTCGCGGCCCAGTGGCTGGTGAGATGTCCGGTTTTCAGGTTCAAGCCTCCATACAAAACGCGCTTGCGGTTTTTCCCCGGCGTGCGCACCTCGGGTTGAGGACTGCCGACCACCGACCAGATCGCCACCAGGTAAGGGTACAGATGAAATTCGGTTTCGTCTTGGCTGATCACGACCGTCCTTTTTCTGCGTCCAAGATGCTTCTTGAGGGATTCCAGCTCAATCTTGGCGCGGTCATGAGCGACCTCATCGCGTTTGCCTTCCAGGACAGGCTTGGGCCGTCTGCGGGCAATGCCCATGCGGTGAAGCAACCGTCCCAAGTAATGCGCTCGAACCGTCACCCCCGTCCGCCGCTTCAAGAATTCCGGCCAGCCTCGGCAAGGTCCATGCCGTAAAAGCATAACCCAACTTCCGGGGCGAGGTGAGAACGGTTTGCCGCAGCAGTTGCAAATGTTCCACCTGCAATCGGCGAGGCCGCCCTCGGCCATCATGCTCGGGGCCCCGGAGTCCGGCCAGCCCCCGCTGGCGGTAGCGGGCCGCCCAACGCCCAACGGTTGCCGGATGCACTCCAAAGTGCTCCGCCGCCTGCTGCCGCGTAGCCCCACGAGCCAGACTCAGAACGGCACGACAGGCGTCACGAAAATTCCCCTCGGGAGACTCGGCCGCCGCTTCCTGCAACTGGCGCTCGTCGGCAACGGACAGTTTGAGCAGACTCGGCCGGGCCATACAAGGGATTGTATACCCCAACCGAATTATGCGCAATATTTAGTGAAGTCAACTTAGCATTTTTACAACGAACCCAGCAGCCGGACGGCCACTGGTCGCAAAATATGTGGCTGGACGGCTCGCCCTATTGGAACGGAATCCAAATGGACGAGACGGCGTTGCCAATTCTCCTGGTGGACTTGGCCCACCGCGAAAAGGCATTGGCCGATGGCGATTTGACCACGTTTTGGCCGATGGTGAAAAAGGCGGTTGGTTATCTGGCGCGCAACGGCCCGGTCAGCCCGCAGGATCGCTGGGAGGAAGATCCTGGCTATACACCGTTCACGGTCGCAGCGGAAATCGCAGCGCTGCTGGCCGCGGCGGATCTGGCCGCTTTGAATCACGAAGCATCCATTGCAACTTACCTCCGCGAGATCGCCGATGGTTGGAACACATCGATCGATCGCTGGATGTACGTGTCCGCCACGGATTGGTGCCGGAAGTTCAATGTCGAAGGCTATTACGTCCGCATCGCCCCGAAGCAGACGGGGGCCGGTGGGTCAAATTTCCAACAGAATGTTCGCGTCAAGAACGTGACGGCTTCCGAGGACACCCGCCGGGCCAGTCATCTGATCAGTCCCGACGCACTGGCGCTGGTGCGTTTTGGCGTGCGCGCGGCCGATGATTCGCGCATCCGCGACACCGCCAAAGTCATTGACGCTCTGCTCAATGTGGAAACCCCGACGGGTGCCACCTGGCATCGCTACAACGACGACGGCTATGGCGAACATGAGGATGGTTCGCCGTTTGACGGAACGGGAATCGGTCGTGGCTGGCCGCTGCTCACCGGCGAGAGGGCGCACTACGAACTGGCGGCCGGCCGCGAGGCAACCGCCAAACACCTTCTGGCCGCCATGGAATCATTCGCCAACGAAGGGGGTTTGATCTCGGAGCAAGTGTGGGACGCGCCTGACATACCAGAACGCGAACTACATTTTGGCCGGCCTTCCGGTTCGGCCATGCCGCTGGTCTGGGCGCACGCCGAGTATCTCAAGCTGCGCCGCTCGCTGCGCGACGGGCGGCTCTTCGACTTGCCGCCGCAGACCGTGCAACGCTATCTGGAGGAAAAAACGGTTTCCCCGCGCCTGACGTGGCGGTTCAATCACAAGCTGCATTCGTTGCCGCCCGGCAAAATCCTGCGTATCGAGTTGATGGCTCCGGCCGTCATTCATTGGACAGCCGATGATTGGAAAACTTGCCACGACGTGAAGACAGACGATGCCGGGCTGGGGATTTGCATGGCTGATCTCCCGACCAAAACGCTTCCCGAAGGCACGCAGATCAAATTCACATTCTACTGGCCGGACGCCGGTCGTTGGGAAGGCAAAGACTTCATGGTGCGCATCGCCACGTGGCGCAGAGAAGAAACGGTCCCGGCGGATAAGAGTGAGACAAATGGAAAATAAGGCTAAATCGGAGGTAAAACCTTTTGTTTACGTCGCGGTGGGGATCGCGGCCGTTGGCGGCCTGTTCTTCGGCTATGATACGGGCGTTATTTCCGGGGCCATACTGTTCATTAAAAAACAGTTTTCCCTGTCAGCCACCATGGAGGAGATTGTCGTCAGTGCCGTCTTAGTTGGCGCCGTTTTGGGTGCGGTCATAGGAGGTGCTCTGACCAGCCGGTTCGGGCACCGCAAACTGATCATCCTGGCTGGCATCATCTTTACGGTCAGCGCCCTCGGCACGGCTCTGGCGCCAACGATTCCCTGGTTGATTGCAGCCATGATCGTGAGCGGCATCGCCATTGGTATCGCTTCATTTATTTCTCCGATGTATATCGCCGAAGTGGTGCCGGCAAAAGTTCGCGGTTCATTGGTGGCGGTCAACATGCTGGCGATTACCAGTGGCATCGTGGCTGCCTACCTGGTGGACTATGCCTTTTCCTCCAGCGGAGGATGGCGCTATATGTTTGGCCTGGCGGCAATCCCGTCCATCGCCCTAGCCATTGGCATGTGGCGGTTGCCGGACAGTCCGCGCTGGTTGATCAGCCGGTCCATGGTGGAACAGGCGAAGCAGGTTCTAAAGCGGGTTCGGACTGATGCCGACGTCAGTCCGGAAATCACGGGCATCCAGAAAAGCATGGAACAACAGGGTGCCGGCGGGATAAAAGGGCTGTTCCAGCCTTCACTCCGGATGCCCATGATCGTCGGCTTGGGGTTGGCTGTATTTCAGCAGATAACCGGCATAAACACGGTCATCTATTACGCCCCGACAATTTTCAAGTTCGCCGGCGTTACAGCCGTAGGTCCCGCGATCTTGGCCGGAGCGGGGTTGACCATGGTGATGTGGCTTTTTCATGTGTTGGCCATCTTCCTGATGGACCGTGTCGGCCGGAGGCCTTTATTACTG
>JAJYDW010000068.1 GCA_021790385.1 Planctomycetota bacterium | reverse complement strand
TTTTCAGAAGTGGTGTTTCCGCACCATGATCATCAAATAACGGATCGCCATCCGGGGCTTCCCATCCGGAAAACGCCGTATCCATGCAGACACTGAAACCCTGACCGTTGTCCCGTTCCGCCAGGACAAACGGGTAGCGTCGGATAAAGGCCGGGATATAGCCGTTGGCCCATTTGCCGGTGATATCCACGAAGAGATTTTCATTGTTGCGCAGTCCCAACACCACGACGGGCATCAGCCGATCCATGGACG
Organism: Planctomycetota bacterium; assembly: GCA_021790385.1. Classification (GTDB taxonomy): domain Bacteria; phylum Planctomycetota; class Phycisphaerae; order WQYP01; family WQYP01; genus JABEVA01. Next base: position 16,737 of record JAJYDW010000068.1, on the reverse strand, counting down.
GGCCGGCGAAGACGATGGGGTATTCCGTGGCGGCACGGGCAAATTCCAGAGCCGCCACAGGCACGGAATTGGTTTCCCGTGAAAACTCAAAGGTGGCGTCGCACAATTTGATTTTGGCCGTGCGGTGTGTGGCACGATCCAGCAGCACGGGTTTTTGATAAAACAATACCGTGTTGGTTCCGTCGGTCATAAAAGCCTCATCACAGAACTAATAATTCCTTAACAACTCCGCCCATGAACGTGTTGGAGTAATTCGTGCAATCGAATGATAATATGACCTGCGTGGCCATGCAATAGAAATTTTCCAGAATTTATTGTAAGGAAGTAGAAATATCACTCCAACCCCCTGCGTTTTAGTGTGAGCCGCGGGGGCTGTGGCCGCGTACGAAAGCCGGTGCCGATGCCATATTTATCAAAGTGCAAATGGTGGATTTGTCCCGAACACGAGACCGCGATGAGGTGTCAGGTCTATTTCGGCCACATCGGCGCGGGACCCCATTTATTTTCCCTCGGAGGCGTATCGGAATACTGATACTGGAATGCCAAGACAAAAATCATCTTCCGGAACCAACAAAGCGACAAAATCACAAGGCCTGTAAAGGACCGAATACCGCGGCTTGCACCGGAAAAGCCAATGGGAATATCACGGCAAAACGGGCTGTATTTGGTGACATCGTTACCCGTTGCGAAGGAACAATCGCGTAAGAAGATTCATTGATTTACCTATGACAACACACAGAAACTCCTGGCCCCATCAAAACCAGAGTCGCATCATCGGGCCACCCCGCCACTATGTGTGTGGAAGCATGGAAGCACCAGTTCCGCCGCCGCCATTGACAGAATTAAATCCGTACTCTGTATTCTTGGAGTCGTAATTATCCGGCAGCCTGTTGATGGTAGCTCCCAATGGAGCGTGGATCGAGAGGCATACCAATCGCGATCCACTTCCGCTCTGGTCACGATCGATACGTGCCTGCCGTCAATGCAATTATAAAGACAAGTATCGAGGACCATCGGGCCGTTATTTCACTGACCCCGACGGACCCGGCCGCTCCCTTCGCGTGCGAGTCCGCAACGCCAACCGCCTTTGTTGCGGGGTCGAAATCCAATCCTTTCCGCCAGTCGCTTGCATACGGTATTTGTTAGGGTATAATGGTATGAGTGATGACATTAACTGTGTTGATGTTGTCAGGCCGTTGCCGTCATCACCATGGCCTGATGGTTAACTCTTTTCAGGAGAACCCCATGAAGTCCTTTTCTCGTATCCGTCGTTACGTCAGCTCTCTGGCCGCTTCGGCGGTCTTGCTGGGCTATACCGGCCTTTCGGAGGCGTCCACCTTCAGCGGCAGCGGCGGCGCGCCGCTGCCCTGGGAAACCCCGCTGGCCCGCATTCTGGCCAGCTTCACCGGCCCAGTGGCCAAGGCCCTGTGCATTTTGTCCATTGTCATGCTCGGTTTCGGCTTTGCCTTTTCCGAAGGCGCCGGCATGCGGCGGATTCTGGGCGTCCTGCTGGGCGTGTCGATTGCTGTGACGGCCACCAGCTTCGGTGTGAGCTTCTTTGGCTTTGACGGCGGAGCGGGCTTCTGATGACTCCTTCAATGGACAAAATCGAAGGCTTGGAAGTGCCGCTGCATTTATCGCTCACGCAGCCGGTGTTGCTGGGTGGTGTACCCAGAGCGTTTGGAATTCTCAACGGCACCACCGCGTTGGTATTGGGCATGGGCCTGCACGTGTGGTGGCTGGGGTTTCCACTGGGAATTGTGCTCCATGGTGCCGCCCTGGTTTTAACCCGCCACGACCCGGACTGGTTTGAGATTTTCAGGTCCCACATTAAACAGCCGACGTGGCTGGAAAGCTGAAGGACAGTGGCCGGCGATCCGTGATGACCGGCCATGACGAAACTCCTTCGATTTTCAGGCTGGCATAGCCAGTCGGTTCTAAAAGTGTTCATTGTTCACTGATAAATGAGTGAAGCGTATATGTGGAATTTAAGCGAATATCAAAAACACGCGCGGCGATTAAGCGACTACCTACCGTGGGCCGCTTTAATCGGGCCGGGGGTGATTCTGAACAAAGATGGGAGCTTTCAGCGTACGATCCGCTTCCGCGGACCCGATACGGACAGTGCCGTGCCATACGAACTCATGGCGATCAGAGCCCGACTGAACAATGTGCTCAAACGCCTGGGTTCCGGCTGGTGCGTCCACGTCGAAGCGGCACGCAGGGATGCCCAATCGTACATGCGAAATTTGGCAAGCTCCTTTCCCAATTCTATTGCTAAGGCGATTGACCGGGAACGCCGACGAGCCTTTACGCGCCAGGGCAACCACTTTGAATCCACCTACTACCTGACGCTGACGTACCTGCCGCCGGAAGAGCAGGTTCGGTCACTGACCAGCGCCCTGATCGAACGGCCGGTAGATAAAGCCGGCGTTTCGTACCGGGCTTCGTACGAGACCTATCTGGGCCAGATCACCCAGATGGTCAATCTGCTGGCCAGTTTCATGCGGGAGGTTACGCCGCTGGATGATGATGGTACCTTGAGCTACCTCCACGACAGTGTGTCGGACCGGCAACTGAAAATCAAAACACCGGCACAGCCGTTCTACCTGGATGAAATGCTCTCCGATGCGCCCCTGGCCGGGGGTTTGAGTCCCAGGCTGGGCCGACACTATTTAAAAACACTCTCCATACGCACCTACATCGGCCAGACATTGCCGTGTCTACTGGATGGCCTAAATGAATTGCCACTGGCGTACCGCTGGGTGGCGCGTTATCTGCCCATGGACAAGGTGCAGGCGACCGGCCACCTGGGCAAACTCCGCCGGCAGTGGTTTTCCAAACGCAAGGGGATGGTAACACTGTTAAAAGAAGCAGTCATGAAGCAGGAAAGCCGATTGGAGGATTCGGATTCACTTAACAAGGCGGCCGATGTCGATGCGGCTTTGCAGGAACTGGGCGGCGATTACGTATCCATCGGGCATTTTACACTGACGGTGACCGTCTGGGATGAAAATGAATCTGGTGCCATTGATAAAGCCCGCGCCGTGCAGCAGGTGGTCGATAGCCAGGGTATTGTCTCGCAGATCGAGAGCTTCAACGCCATGCAGGCGTGGCTGGGGAGCCTGCCCGGCCACGGCTATGCCGACGTGCGCAGACCGTTGATTTCATCGCTGAATGTCTGTGATCTGATCCCGGCCAGCAGCGTCTGGTCGGGGCCAGGCTGGTGCAAGCACCTCAATGGCCCGCCGCTGTTGCAGACGCGAACCAAAGGTTCCACACCGTTCCGGCTGTCGATTTACCAGGGTGACGTGGGCCACACGCTGATTGTCGGGCCGACGGGGGCGGGCAAATCGACGCTGCTGAATCTATTGGCCTGCCAGTTCTTGCGTTACCCCAACGCCCGGGTATTTATCTTTGACAAAGGCGCAAGCTCGCGCGCCATGACCTATGCCATGGGCGGCATGTTTTATCCTATCGGCAGTCAGAATGTCAGCGATAGCCATTCCGGTAATGTGCACAGTAATGGCCTGCCTGAACGCCAAACTGGTGCGGAGGAAGCCGCGGCAGCCGAACAGGCCATCTGCTTTCAGCCGTTGGGCCACATTGATAATGAAGCCGAGCTTTCCTGGGCGCAGGATTGGCTCCTGGATTTGCTGGGGCGTGAAGGTTTATCAGCCACACCCGTGCTCAAGCAGGAACTCTGGTCGGCATTGAACAATTTAAAATCCCTGCCGGAGAGGCAACGCACGATGACAACCTTGCGGAACCTGGTGCAGGATACTGCGGTTCGGCAGGTTCTGGAAAGCTTTACCCTTTCCGGCCCGTATGGCCATCTTCTGGATGCCGATCACGAATCCCTCTCGGAAGGTTTTTGGCAGGTCTTTGAGACCGAACACCTGATGCACTCGCCGCGCGTGCTTCTGCCGGTACTGACATACCTGTTTCATAAACTCGAAGGACGCTTCAGCCAGGGTTTTCCGTCACTGCTGATTTTGGATGAAGCCTGGATGTACCTGACCGATTCGGCGTTTGCGGCGCGCATACGTGAATGGCTCAAGGTGTTGCGGAAAAAGAACGTCGCGGTGATCTTTGCCACCCAGTCGCTGGCGGACATTGCCGATAGCGCCATCGCCCCGGCGATCATCGAAAGCTGCCTGACGCGGATCTTTCTGCCCAATGCGGCAGCTTTGGAGGAAAGTTCCAAAAAGGTTTATCAGTCCTTTGGCCTCAATACCCGGCAATTGCAGATACTCCAAAGCGCCATGCCCAAACGGGACTATTACCTCCAGTGTCGGCAGGGATCACGTTTATTCCAACTGGATTTGGAAAGAATCGCCATGGCCTTCTGTGCCGCCGGTTCGCCGGAAGACCAGGCACGTATCACCCGCGTTCTGTCTCGCTGTGGCCCCAAGGATTTTGGCATAGCCTGGCTGGAAGACTTGGGATTGGCCGATGCTGGCCCTAATGCCGTATTGGCGACAGATAAGTCCATCAGCACCGACACAATGACTTGCAAAGATGAAAGGATCAAACATGGATATCAGGAAAGAACGGAATCCCAACACACGGCCGCCTCGATGGCGTAAGGTGGTATTGGCAGGCGCACTGACGACCGGCCTGCTGACCGCCGGCCTGTTTACCGTTGCGCCAGCCATGGCCTGTTTCTTTGGCGGCGTGGTCTTTGATCCGAGCAACTTTGTTGAGCACCTTTTCGAGGTTTCCACGGGTTTGCAACGGATCGCCCGCATGGAAAACCAATTGCAGAACCAGCAGCGTATGCTCGCCGGACTTAGAACCAATGTCTGGCCGGGCATGGCCCAATCCATGCAGGGTGTCACGCTGGTACTACAGAATGGGGGGCGTTTTGCCTCATCCGATCCGGCGGGCCAGATGGCGGCCAACGAACCGCTTTCCTTTGGCGGCGGAGCACAAAATCCCAACGCCGACCAAATGAACACCCTGCGCACCGCGTGGGATCAGGATAACCGGGTGGGTATTGTGCAGAACCGTCAGCTTGAGAACCAGGTTGTCGCCGATGTGCCGGCGGATGCAGCACTGACAAGAGAGATCGACGCCGCATCCGGCGATGCACCCGGCCTGACCGCGGCGATCCAGGCCCACAACCAGCTTTTAGCCGGCTTAAGCGCGCAGCTTGGCCGGATCATTGCGCTCAAAGCCGCCAATGATCGTCTGAACACACAATTGATGGCCCAGGATCAGTCCCGCCGGGCATACCACGCCGCGATAAGCCAATGGGTGATGCACGACTGGATGGCCAATACCCAGCCGGTGCGGGACCCGTTTGGCAACTAAAAGAAAGATCAATCTGTATTTTGGAGAACAATCATGAATCGGCAATTTTTAAACTCAACACAAAAACCTCGGACGCCATGCAAATCATCACAATTCGTTCGGCGCATGGTGATGGGAATATTGGTGGGCGGCCCCGTACTTATGGCGGCGCCACAGACCTCGTGGGGTTTTGGCATCGTCTTTGACCCGGCCATTTATGCCAAGAACATCCAGCAGGTGGCCCAGGCCTACCAGGAAATCTCTATTCTCCAGCAGCAGTTGCAGCAGGAAGAGGCGATGCTGGCGAGCCTGAATATCAGCATTCTGCCGCAGTTGACCGCCGCCGAAAATCAGTTGGCGGCCATCGCCAATCAGCCGGTCTACCAGGTGCAGAATGTGCAGGCGGCGGTCGATACGGCTTACCCGCTCAATTTCGCCAATGTGCCCGCCAGCCAGGTTCTGGCGCTTCAGCAGCAATGGCAACAGAGTCAGCGCGATACCTTGGTTGAGAACCGCCAGGTGCAAGACCAGGTTGTCCAGCAGATGCCCGCCACGACCAGCCAGGTGGGCCAGCTTGTCGCGGCTTCCAATTCCGCTCCCGGCGCCACCGCCGCCGTGCAAGCCGGCAACCAGATCGTCGCGACATTGGCAAACCAGATGCAGCAACTTGAGGTGCTGGAAGCCAGCGACCAGAGGACGTTGGTGCAGAAGCAGGCGATCCGGCAATCGCAGGCGGCGTATGCCGACGCCCAGCGTCAGGCGGTGATGAGTGATTGGAATACGCCGGCACCGACGCAGCCGGTAGTGACGCCTTTTAATGGGCCCTTGACGGGGCAATAGAACAATCGGCGGCGAGACGATACGCCGCCACTGAAGTTAACCAACACGACAAAGTTGAAATTGTGACTGGAAACGGCTTCCAGCCACCCAGGGACGCGGTGTCTCTGACACTTGTCTTTATAACGAGAATGATTCACAGCCAAAAACTATATGGGAGACCATTATGAACACCATCAACCTGATCCTGAACCAGTACCTGCAAACCATCAACACGGCCTTTGGCCTGATCAAGAGCCACGTGGTCTGGCTGCTCAACGTGCTGATCATTCTGAACATCGTGCTCTCGACGGCGCTCTGGGCGCTTTCGGACGATCAGGTCATGGCCAAGCTGGCCAGGAAAATCATTTACATCGGCTTTTTCGCCTGGCTGGTGCAGAACTGGCAATCTCTGACCGACACCATCGCCCAGTCATTTATGTACCTGGGCTTTGAGGCCGGTGGGGTGGGTTTTCCCCAGGTGTACCTCTTGAATCCCGGCAACATCGCCTACCGCGGCTTTACCGTCAGTTCGCCCATCATGACCGAGATCGGCAACCTGTGCGGTCCGATCGGCTTTTTCAGGAATTTTCCGCAGATTGCGCTATTAACCCTGGCGGTACTGGCCATCCTGGCCGCATTTTTTATTGTGGCCATTCAGGCGGTGGTGACGATTCTGTCCTTCAAGCTCGGCTCGCTGGCCGCATTTATTCTCATTCCCTGCGGGGTATTGTCCAAGACCGCCTTTATCGCCGAACGGCCCCTGGGCTGGGTGGTCGCATCGGGTGTTCGGCTCATGGTGCTCACACTGGTGGCCGGGATCGGTGATCTGGCCTTTGGCCACCTGCAACTGAATCCCAATGGCGTCACGATCCGTTCGGCTCTGGACATTGCCCTGGGTGCCATTGTGCTGATGGTATTGGCGATTACCGCCACACGCCTGGCCGGCGATCTGGTCTCCGGCGGGCCGAGCCTGGGTGCCGGTGCCATGCTGGGCGCTGCCGGTGGCGCGGGTTTACTTGCCTACGGAACCGGCCAGACCGCTTATGGCGCCGGCACATTTGTCGCCGGCAGTGTTGTGGGCGCATCGCTCGCTTCCGTTCGCACGGCCTCAAAGCTGCATTCCCAAACGCCAAACTCTGGGCCTGCCGCTGGCGGCACTGCGCCCTCCGGCCCGCCGCCCAAGGTGGCGTCATCACAAACCAGTCATCTGCAAGCGGGCAGTCAGCACGTCAGTCGCGGTGTTCAGAAGATTACAGGATCAGGCGGCGGCGGTGGAGGCTTGAGCGCCGGCCGAGGCGGCCTTTCCGAGGAATAAACAACCCAATAAGTACGATTGGCACTATTCGGAGAAACAAATCATGGGCTTTTCATTACGCACCACCAGTTACGGCCACAACAACACGACCCCTTACCAGACACCCTATCTGCAGGCGGCCAGGGCATGGGATCAGCGCATCGGCACGGCCCGCCAGCAGGCCGCGCATTGGCGCATCGCGGCCCTGGGGGCATTGCTGTTGGCTACCATTTCCACCAGCGCCGTGATCTACATGAGCCTGACACGCCAAGTGGCGGCCTATGTGGTGCCGGTTAACAAAGTCGGTATGCCGGGGCGCATTGAACTGGCCAACGGCATCTATCATCCCGACGCCGCCCAGATCGGGTATTTCGTCGGCCAGGTAGTCAACCTGGTTCGCTCCCATCCCTTGGATCCCGTGGTGCTGCGGAATCAGTGGCTCACGGCCTATCACTTCCTGGCCGGCGATGCGATCCGCGCCATGAACCAGTATGCCGCCCGTCAGAGCGGCGTGGATTCCACCGGCACACCGATCGCCAAAACGGTGCATCTGGTAAGCATCCTGCAAAGAAGCCAAAGCACCTACCAGGTTCGCTGGATCGAAGACACCTTCAGCCATGGCGCAATGGTACGCTCTGTGCGTTACACGGGCCTGTTTGACATCAAGCTGATTCCACCGGCGACGCCGCGGCAAGTATTCAACAATCCGCTGGGTGTTTACATCACCAACTTTACCTGGAGCCAGGATTTTGATGGAACGGTTCAGACCGTCAGGTCGGAATCAACACAGTAAATCAAACCAAACACATAACCGAACATTTTTTGAAAGGAATTTATCATGCGTCACAACAACACCACACCTGGATGGCAGCGGATTGGTAAACACCGCCATGCCGCGACCGTTCTGGTCGCGCTGGCCTGCCTAACCGCCGGCGGCTGCGCCAGCGAAAAGCCCGACATCGTGGTCGGGCCCGATACACGCCTGATCCCGGCCCATTTGCAGCCAAATCCGGCTCCGCCCAGGGTGGTTGAGGTTAAAGTACCGGTATTCGAGCCGCAATTGCGGCTCTTGCCGCCCACCGGCGCCACTGCTAAACCCAAGCAGAAAATCAATGCCCTCAAAACGATTGCCAAGGCCGTCGCCAAGGCAACACGCCAGCCCAAGGCGGCCGGCTTTATCGACGCGGTGGAGTATTACGATTACACCCCCGGCGTGGTCTATACCGCCGTGACCAGTCCCGGCTTTGTCACGACGATCGCGCTACAACCGGGGGAACAACTTAAAAGCTGTGCCGCCGGCGATACCACCCGCTGGATTGTCCAATCCGTCCAGGCGGGCTCCGGTGCTGATCGCCAGAGCCTGATTCTGGTCAAGCCGCGTCTGCCGGATTTGGCCACCAACATGGTCATCACGACCGATCGTCGCATTTATCAGATTGATTTACGCTCTGTATCCGTCGGCGTCTACCAGACCATGATTGCCTGGCACTACCCGTTCGGGAGTCTGACGATCATTGAGAACAAGCTGCAACGGCGGGAAGCTGGTGCAAATGCGGTTCTCGGCCGCCATTTGAATTTATCGCAGTTGAACTTCAACTACCTGATTCTCAAGCAGAAGGGCAAAACGCCGCCGTGGACGCCGTTGCGGGCTTTTGATGACGGACAAAAGACTTTTATTGAATTCCCACCGGATTTGGGCGTCACCGCGGCTCCGCCGCTGTTTGTCCTGGGCAGGAGCGGCCATGCCCAGATCGTCAATTACCGCATCCGGGGCAATTACTACATCGTGGACCAGCTATTTAATGAGGCGGAACTGCGCTTAGGCCAGAACCCCCAGACCATCGTGCGTATCCAGCGCGCCAAGCCCAAATAGATAGTAGGACGGTATCGGTTTGCTGTCGGCGCATGCCGTAGCCACCAGGAATTTACATGGAGATCAGAATCATGAATGAAGAGCGGAAACCCATGGATCAACTGCCGGAACTGGCAAACGGTGCGGTATTGCCAAAGTCCGAGTGCGGCCAGGAAGAATCGGACGTCGCCCCAACTTCACCGGCTTTATCCAATTCGGACACGGCGGATACCCAACCGCCGATGGATGGCCAGGCTTCAGAGTCAGCCATGGCCGCGGCCGCCGATGCCGCGATGAGCCATGGCGGCCCAGCCACCGCCGAGGAAGGTGATAAGCCCGAAACGCACGCAACACTGCAACTGCATCCGTCGCGGCCGACGGTCACGCGACTCAAACCCAAGGCGGTCGGTCTACTGTTGCTGGGCGCCGCCGGTGCCGTGGGCATGGCGCTGGTCATCGGCCTGGGTGGCTCGCCATCGGTCCCCAAGACGCAACCGGCACAAAATAATGATGGCACGCCTGTGCCGGCCGCTGAAACGGCCAACGACAATCCGCTGCTGAGCACGTTGCCGCCAACATATACGTGGCCACAAAGCGATAACCGTCCCGCCAGTCGCAGTACACGGCCGACTGCGCGGCCGGCGACAACCATCGGCACTTCCAGTAATGGCACCGCTCCCACCGCCCAGGAATTGCTGGCCGCGGCCCAGGCACGTCAGCGTTTGACGGAACTGAAAACGCTGCAGCGCCAGTGGCGGCAAGCCATGAATTCGCCGGAGGTTTTTCCGGGTATGAACGATTCCGCCGGCGGTCACCGGACGGAGGCGTCATCGCCCTCGTCGGTGAATGGCAATGTCAGCGCGACTGGTGGATTGATCGGCTCTGCGGGAATGTTGCCGCTGGGGCACGCGGAAACCGACGCCCATGCGACGGTGACTGCCGGAGGTGAAGGCATTCAGCGGCAGCACCAGGATTTTATGCGGCAGGCCCGCGCCGTCGATACCTATTTGGCCCAGCCGTTGATTACACCGGCCTCCCCGTACGAAATCCAGGCTGGCACGGTCATTCCCGGCGCCCTGGTCACCGGCATCAACAGCGACCTGCCCGGCCAGATCATCGGTACAGTCACCCAGAATGTCTTTGATTCGGTAACAGGCAAATATCTGCTGATTCCCCAAGGCTCACGCCTGCTGGGGCGCTACAGCAGTGTGGTCGGCAACGGAGAAAACCGTGTCCTGATCGCCTGGCAACGCCTGATCCTGCCCAACGGAAATTCCATCGTGCTGGATGCCATGCCGGGCACGGATCAGGAAGGCCAATCCGGCCTGCACGACAAGGTTGATTACCACTTCAGAAAGCTGGCCGAGGCCGCGGCGTTGAGCACCGCCATAGCCTACGGCGGCAACCTGGCCATCAATCCCAACAGCACCAGCACCAATCAGGACGTTGTCGGTAGCACCATATCCCAGGAAGCTTCCCAGATCGGCCAGCGGATCATCAACCGGCAGTTGGACGTGCAACCCACGATTACCATCCGGCCCGGCTGGCCGTTCAGGATTCTTGTGAACAAGGACATTATATTCCGCTAGCGGAATATCATGTCATATGCCGCATGCCATACTATGCGGATACTCAAATGCATTGTGAACTTTTGCAAGGACATTATGAGACTTCTATTCGGCATAGTTAACTGTATCCAAAACCTCTCGGCGCACGTATTTACTTGTATGAGCAGATCGTGTCGAAAGAGAGTCTCCCAACTTCATGCGGAAGGTCCGTTAGCGCCCTTTCTGGATTCATATTCGGCCTTCCTCGCGAATCAAGGGTACTCGCAGGTCTCGTTCTGGAAGAAAACATTCCTCATGAGTGAATTCAGCCGCTGGCTCAACGTCAAGAAAATAGCCGTGGGCGAGATCACGGCCGAACACGAGAGGGCTTTCTTGCGTCATCGAAGTCGCCATCGTAAGCGTAGGGATTCGATGGCCCACCTGGAAGGCATAACGAGATGGCTTCGGGATCAGGGTTTCACAACCCGCCCGGACATCGACTTGGCCAACGGGACCGGAACCCAGAGGCTGCTGCGGGAGTACTCCATCTACCTGCAACAGGAACAGGGCCTGGCTGCCACGACCATAAAGAATTATCTGGGGGCCATCCGGCGATTTTTGGGAAATCTTTACGGGGTCAAACCAGTACGGCTCGCATCCCTGCGTGCTATCCAGATTGTCGACTTTGTTCGACGCCGCGCGCCGGGGGACCGTACGTTTTCCGCCGCGAAGGACATGACCTTTGCCCTGCGATCGTTCCTCCGCTTTGCACGGTGCCGTGATTATATCCAAACGGATCTTGCCGCCGCGGTGCCAGCCGTGGCCGGGTGGTCGATGGCGTCGATTCCAAGAAGCATGCCGGCACCATGCGTTCGGCGGGTGTTGGAGAAAAGTAAACGATGGCGCACGCCCGCCGGCCTGCGTAATCGCGCTATTCTGTTGTTGCTGGCGCGGCTCGGGTTGCGTGCACGGGAAATCGTTCTTCTGGAGCTTGACGATATTAACTGGACCGGGGCCAGCCTGCGGATTCACGGCAAGAATCATCAGGAACGACCATTGCCGTTGCCCTTCGACGTTGGGCGGGCTGTGGCGACCTATCTGCGAAAAGCCCGACCAATCACCTCCTGTCGTCGGGTATTTCTGCGCATGCGTGCGCCGATACGTGGCTTGGAGAATAGCGCCGCTATATGCCAAATCGTCCGTCGTGCGCTTCTCCGCGCCGGGGTTCAATTGACGGCCAATGGATCGCATCAGTTTCGTCATGCGCTGGCCACCGATATGCTGCGCCGGGGGCTTTCTCTGGCTGAAATAGGCCAAGTGCTGCGACACCGCAGCCCAGATACCACCCGGCGGTATGCCAAGGTTGATTTGGACTCCTTACGCCAAGTGGCCCTTCCATGGCCAGGATGGCGATCATGAAGCCCTTGCATGATTATGTCTACGAATACTTGGCGATGCGTCGCGCGCTTGGCTTCAAGCTGAAAACGGATGAACGGCTGCTGCGGGATTTTGCCGTCTTTATGGAACGGCGACATGCGAAGCGCATCACGGTGAAATTGGCAATCAAGTGGGCGCAGCAGCCGGGGTCGGCTGATTCCAATTATCACGCCGGCAGATTGCGCGCCGTCCGCAGTTTTGCCCGCTACTGTATTCATGTCGATCCACGCACCGAAATCCCTCCGGCGGGCTTGCTGCCGCGGCACAGGTGTCTCTTTCAGCCCCATCTTTATAGCGCAGATGAAGTTCGACGCCTTATGGCCGCGAGTTTGCAACGTCGCCGGGCCGCGACGAGTATTTCCCGTTGGACTCGTTTCACTCTCTTGGGCTTGCTGAGCGTCACCGGGCTGCGTGTCAGTGAAGCCTTGAACCTTAATCTGTCGGACGTGGATCTGGATCAGGGCATCCTGACCATTCGTAATTCGAAATTCGGCAAATCGCGGTTGGTCCCTGTCCATCCCTCGACGCGTGCGGCGCTGAGAAATTACCTGCAGCGGCGAAATGAGTATTTTACCGGGCGTCCAATTGTTCCTTTCTTTGTATCCCGGCACGGCACACGAATGGGCCACCATGCATTGCACAAAACGTTTGTCATATTGTCGAAGAAAATCGGATTGCGCAAACCGTCGGACCGACAAGGGCCGCGCTTGCACGACTTTCGCCACAGCATGGCGGTCGAGGTCTTGCGCCGATGTTATCGATCGAGTACGGACCCCGAGCGCCGCCTGCCGGCACTGGCCACGTATTTGGGCCATACCAGTCTCAGCTATACGTATTGGTATTTGCATCAAAATCCATCCCTCATGAAACAGGCCATGACACGCTTGGAGCGACATTGGGAGAACTTACCATGAAATCCGTGACACCCAGTTTTGCAGCGCTTCTGCAGCAGTTCTTCACGCAGCGACTGATGCTGCAAAAGCAGGTCAGTGCGCATACCATCAACTCTTATCGGGACACGTTCAGGCTCTTCTTGCGCTTTGCGGCGAAACGCCTGCGCGTTTCGCCTGACCATTTGACCTTCGACCAACTCAACCCACGGCTGATCACGGCCTTTCTGTCCGAGCTTGAAACGACGCGGGCCGTCGGCGTACGCACACGCAATCTTCGTCTCACCGCGATACGCTCGTTCTTTCGTTTTGCGGCTTATGAAATGCCAACGCATAGCGAGCAAATCCAACGCGTGCTCGCCCTGCCAACCAAGCGGTGTGACCGCAGGCTGATTCACTTCTTGACGCGACCCGAAGTCGAGGCGCTGCTGCATGCACCCGACAAGCGCACATGGGGCGGCCGCCGCGATTATGCGCTGCTGCTGTTGACCTTGCAGACGGGATTGCGTCTGTCTGAGGTTACAGGCCTTACGCATCAGAACATCACGTTGGATACTGGGGCCCACGTCGAGATCGTGGGTAAAGGGCGCAAGCAGAGGGCTATTCCCCTTTGCAAACCGGTCACCGCAGTCCTCAAAGCCTGGCTCAATGAGCAGCACGGCGATGCCAACGATATCGTTTTCCCGAGCATACGAGGCAGCCGTCTGAGCGCAGACGCCGTACAGCATCTGCTGAAGAAATACGTAATCCATGCCTGCCAAGCTTGTCCTTCCTTACGAGCAAAGAGAATTACATTCCACAGCCTGCGTCACACTACGGCCATGGACTTGCTGCACGCCGGTGTCGAGCAGTCAGTCATTGCACTGTGGCTGGGCCATGAATCCGTTAACACCACACAGGTCTATCTTGAGGCCGACCTGAGCCTCAAGGAGAAAATCCTTGCCAAGACGACGCCTATTGACAGCAAACCCGGAAAGTTCCGACCAGACAATCGATTGATGACGTTCCTCAACCAACTATAGGAGATATAACTATGCCGCAATCATAAACCTCAAAATCTCATTGTCGGAGCAACTCTGACGCATTTTTATTAACTCATTCCGCATAGTATGGCATGCGGCATATGACGTGATACTTCGGCCGTACAAGCCATGAAAACCAGCGTCATGTGCGGAATGAAATAAGTACCGCATTGAAAAGGAGACTTTCCCATGAATGAAATCGCTTTACCTGCATTCCATGTAACCACGACTTCGACCTGTACTGTGAAGCTGGACCACCGGCTTGGCCAGGATTTGCGGCTTTACCGCCAGCATTACAAGCAGGCTTACGGGGCCGAAGTCACCGAGGCCGACCTGATCCGCGAGTTGGCCCGGCGCTTCATAGAGTTGGATCACCAGTTCCAAAGTTTCAAGAGCCGGGAAACACTGGCTCGCAAAGGACGAAAACTTGGAGCGCCCAATGGGGGTAAAACCGCGGACGCATCAGGAGTTTCGCCGCCAGCGGTTAATTCCGGGGGAAAATGAATTTCAGGCCGGTGTCCTTGGTTAGAATTCATAACCCTGGCCAACCCAGTAGCGCCAATCCTCCACCGCTTGGATCGTAGCTTCATCGGTGTCCGAGGTGGGCTTCAACTGTGATAAAGGTACGCCGAGCTTTTCTTTGCCGCCGGATCGGATCATCACAAACATTTCGTGTTGACATTCGTCCGATTCCGCCATGGCCAGAACCTCCACTTCATCGCCTTTTTTTAGAGGCGATATGGCGCGTACGGCGGTGCAGGCCGCCGTAAACGGGAAAGATAGTTTATCTTCGAGATAGCAGTACCAGCCCATGGCGCGTTCTTCGGGGCCGTAGGCATCCACCACGATCTCCATTTCGATGCGCTCTTCTCGTTCTAGCGATTTAGCTTTTGCCACAGTTGTCTCCAAATACCGGGTGTTGTGTCGCATTGCCGTAACCATCTGCCACGCGGCAGACATTCGAACAATGACCGTTCAATCCATTTCCTTAAGCAGACAGCACTTCTTGTATTTTTTGCCGCTGCCGCAGGGACACGGATCATTTCTTCCCACCTTGGGTGCCGCCGTCAACGGCGCTGGCGATTCATCCTCTTCAACCGCCGTTGATGTATCCCGTATGCCGGGAGTGCCAAACATCTTTTGGCAGCGATGCTTCCGCCGCAGTTCGCATCGCCGCGATTCGTCCATCCACTCGGAGAGTTCCGGAAATGTCACCCCCGCCAGGATCGCCACGGCCAGCAATTCATCGTAAAGTTCTCCGCCATGACGAACGGTCCACTGCCGTGCCGGTTCGATGCCGTCTTGCGAAAAATTCTTCAGCACCGCCAGCAGAAGCTGCTCGTGAATGTCATCTCGAAATCGGTCCGATGCATGAAGTTTCAGACATTTCGCAGATACCTGATCAGCGCGGAGATTGCCCAATATGAATGCGGCGGCGAGTTGGAATTGCCATGGTGCTGCCGGAAAGGCATTGAGAATGTTCTCCAGCACAGATTCTCCGCCGATCATTGCCAGCGCCCTGATTACTTCTTCATCCACCAGATCGTCGTCATCCTTGTGCAGTTTGCTGATAAGTAACCCGATGGCCTCCCGTAGCCGCAACTCTCCGGCCAGCCGTATCGCCAGCGGCTCCATCCATATCATGGCATTGCATTTGGAAGTGTCGATCCGTCCCGACAAGATAGCCAAAGTCCTTGAGGCGGAATCACCATGGCGGCCCAGGGCTTCCGTGAGGCGATAGGCGTATGCGAGATCAACATCCCCAACTGAGTCTGTATGTTTGTTTTTCTCGCAGAATGTTTCCAGTCTTCGCCAGATTTCCGGGCTTTCGAGCGCCAGCAATTCAATGCGATCCTCAACATGTGTTTTAATGGTATCGGTAAATTCCGGCAGTCGGCTAATGCACTGGTAATGCCGCTGCAGCAGGTTCGCATCACGACTTGCGGCAATTGCCGTGGCGATTCGAAGGCGATGATAGTGCTCCAATCGGCCTGCCGGTGCGCCTGTTTTCTCCAGTTGAGCCAAAAACCAGAGAAGCGTCTCATCGGTTTGCACCAGATTGGCAAACGGAGTAAAGACCGGCCCGAAGGCATCATTCCACCCATAGGCCTCAATGGCTTGGATGACCAGGGGTTGAATACTCGCATCATCGCTGTGCGTGGTTGTGAAATATTCCGCACACGCACAACGCACAAATCGCTGTGGATGTAGAATACCTTGCTTGATATCCGATTCAGTAATTTTGCTCATAAGCTCCAGTTTATCGGGATCGATAAAACGACGCCATGGGCGCGCTGCCCAACCAGCTTTACGAAGATGTGTTTTTGATATGCCGATGACAAAATAGGATTTATTCCAGTTCCGGAAATGCCACCGCAGACGATTTGTGGCGTGCGGCGGATTGTTGAAATGAATTTACCACGTGACCAACGGCACTCGCACCGCGGCGATCTGGTGCAGGTAAATCGGACCATAATACCGGCTGTCAAAACTGTTCCAGATGCGGCCGGAATACACGAAATATTCATGCGGCCCCAGCACACAATCCGCCCGCCAATGCGGCAATAACCGGCCCTTTTCA
>JAJYDW010000067.1 GCA_021790385.1 Planctomycetota bacterium | reverse complement strand
CCGGTTGGGGGTATTCCCTGTTTCTGCAAGTACGTGCATGTATCCGCATTGCCGCATAAAATGAAGACGAGGTTCGTGGCAGGGTCTTTTAGTTTTCCGATCTGCTTAGATTTTCGACGGGGCAGCTTGATCGGATTTTCCAACAAATCGTTCTGTCCCGGAACGTCATAAGGACGAAAAATGGCGCATAAAGAGAAAACTAAAAGACCTTGGAGTTCGTGGGACGGACACAAAACTCATGTCGGCCCATGAGCCCCGCTCCTATGTCTGCCCGTCGCGCAGGCAGCCAACGAAATTTAAAAATATCCCGGACCGTATTAGCATCCTGCTCGCTAAGACCGGCACTACTTGGTAGGGGGGCAGACATCTTGTCCGCCATAGTCACCCCTGGGGCCGCGGGCATCTTGCCCGCAAAGCCGACTGCTGATCGCTTTATTCCTTCGTGTACCTTTATGCCCCTTGTGGTTCAATCTTCCCCGTCGTTCCCTGTGCCCCCTGTGGTGAAAACCCTCTCTCGCTGGCCGCTTATCAAGTCCTGCCCGTCGTCCAACAGTCATGGCTAAGACTGCCGCAAAGGCAACTGCCTCCAGTGATGCTATAATGCAACTGGTTGTCGGCGACGTCTGGAAAGGACGCCGAATTTCCGCCGATGGAGGCTGTATTATCATGGCATTAACTGTTACTCATCCGCGTTTAGCCCGCGAGACGCTGGACATTTATTTTCTGGAAGTGCGGGCGAGATTGCTTGAAATCGCCGCCACTCTGGACCGTATCGACCGCTCGGCACGGCCGGAGGAAGTGGTTGCGGATTCGCGACTGGCATTTGTACGCGAGGCTTTGGCCGTGCTGCAATCCGCCGGACCGGAACGGGCACGACGCATAGAGGAACTCTATTCCCTTAAATAAGTGGATGTCGGACAACGGGTTCGTGGAGGCCGACGGCTATGACACCAGGAGCGTTTGCATGTTTTTTATAGATCCGCATATTCACATGGTATCGCGTACCACGGCGGATTATGAAATGCTGGCCCTATCGGGAGTGGTGGCCGTAAGCGAGCCGGCGTTTTGGGCCGGTTTTGATCGTTCTCCAGCCGGCTTTGTGGATTATTTCCGGCAACTCACGGAATTTGAACCCGCACGGGCCGCACAGTTCGGCATTGATCATTATTGCTGGATATGCTTAAACCCCAAAGAGGCGGAAGATCTGGGCAAGGCCCGTGAGGTTCTGGCGGAAATCCCGTCATTTTTAGACCGGCCCAACGTGCTGGGCATAGGAGAGATCGGGCTGAACAAAAATACTGCCAATGAGGCCAAAGTATTTCAGCAGCACGTGCAACTGGCCATTGATGCGGCGCACCGGCAGGCCGCGGGTGCTTCACCGGCCATGCCCCATGCCCTGATTTTAATTCATACGCCGCACCTGCAGGACAAGCTCAAGGGTACGCGACTGATTATGGAAATGCTCAAGGATTTCGGCCCGGCGATTGATCCCGGTCGGGTGCTGATTGATCACGTGGAGGAACACACCATCAAGCTGGTAAAAGATGCGGGCTATTGGGCCGGCATGACCATTTACCCCATCAGCAAGGCCACACCGCAGCGGGCGGTGGATATGATGGAAATGTATGGGCCAGAGCGCCTGTGCGTGAACGCGGCGGCAGATTGGGGTGTAAGCGATCCGCTCAACACCCATCGCACCATGCAGGAAGCTCGTCGCCGCGGGCACCCGTTGCCGGTGCTGCTGGATGTATTTTATAACAACCCGGCCCGATTTTTCGGTCAAAATCCGTGCTTCAAACCCAGGCCCATGCAGGTGGCCACGCGGTAGCCGCCTGGCACAACCGGCCATCCCGAAATTGACATATTCGTTGGCTATGGGGCGCAAATGCAGTTTGCCTTAAGGCCGCTGTAGCGGCCCTGTAGCCGGCAACACGTGCGAAGTCGCACCGGCCGGCCGGGTTGTTGCGGGCACGTGCGGCTTAAGCCAAGGTGGAAGCTGCAAAGGTATATGCGCCTGCGCCGGATTGAGACGAATAACCTGTTTGTACATGGCCTGGGCCTTTTGGGTGTCTCCGGCCAGCAGATAAAGAGCGGCGAGTTCCTGGGCCGCTCCCAGATTATGCGGGTCCAGCAGCAGCACGCGCTGATAGGCCTTTCTGGCCTGCTGATATTCGTGCAGTTCCTGACTGCACCAGGCGTATTCCGACCAGGGAAAAACCTGGTTGGGAACGCGGCTTAACACGCGCTGCCAATACCATTTGGCCCGGCGGTATTGGTGTAAATCCTGATGCAACTGGGCCAGCCCCATGTGCACGTACGTATTATCCGGCATGATGCGATCGGCTTTTTTCAGATACGGCATGGCGGCACGGAGTACTTTTTTATTATGAAACCGGGTGCCCAGAGTATTGAGTGCCTGGCCATATCCCAGATTTCCTTCCCCGGAATCAGGATCGTACGCCAGTACATGGGCCCATAAATAAGCACTGGATTCATAGTTGAGGCTTTGGCCATAGCTGATGTCGGTCAAGACCACAAGAATGATTGCGGAACAAACACCAAAAACCAGTACGGCCCTGGTACCCGCCCATTGACAAAGCTGCCACAATCCCGCGGAAAAACCGGTGATCAGGGCGATGCAGGCCAGGTATTGATAATGATCCGCCACAAAAGTGTACAGCATGGTGTAATAGGAAATAAATCCTAAAACCGGCCCGATCAGCAGGGTGTAGATGATCAGCATAACCAGAAAGCCCCGGCCCATTCGCTGGCGCAGCAGCCACGCGGCAGCAAATATGCCCGCCGCGGCTATCGGATATATCCAGTGCCACCCGCCCAGCGTGTGCAGATTCCATCGCCGGTAAACTTCCAGCAGGGGCATGGGCCAAAGCAGTTTGCCGGGGTAAAACCACCAGGCCCGGCCCGCAATCAACACCCGTTGCACCATGGTTAAATCCCATGGGCGACCTTCGGCCCCAGAAGCGGCGCGTTCCACATGAATGGTAATCCAGGCGAAGAGTACCGCCACGATAACCCAGGGGACAACAGCACGAATATCCTGCCATTGGATTTTGCCGCGTTTCCACCACACCAGTGCAAGCAATATCACCGGCAAGGCCAACCCGGCGGTTTTGGCGGTCATGGCCAGTACAAATAAGGCGGTGGCCCACCAGTACCATTTCCAGTGGTATTGGGCAGGCGGAAGCTGGCGGGCCACTTGCGGGTCCGTTGGCGCATCGAGCCCGGAAGCCCGCACATAAGCCAGGGTGGCCAGCAGGTATAAAAATCCGGAGAGCAGATTTTTCATTTCTGCCACCCAGCCGACGGTTTCCACCTGCACCGGGTGAATAGTGAAAATCGCCGCCGCCAGCCACGCTCCGCGAATACGTAGTCGTACCAGCAGCCACCAGAGCAGGAGTCCATTGAATACCTGCAACAGCACATTCACCAGGTGATACCAGATGGGGTTGAAGTGCCAGAGGTGATATTCAAGACTGAAAACGGTAAACACCAGCGGATAATACTGCGGATCCTGCGTGAGATTGATCCAGGCCATCAGCAGCTTATCCCAATGCAGCACCACCGGATTATGCAGCAGCCAGAGGCGGTCATCCCAGATGAATCTGGCCCAGCGCAGAGGGGCATAAGCCACCAGGGCCAGCAGCAAAATACCCACTGTCCCCACCGGACCGGCCCAAGTGGAGGTGTTGCCGGCGGGCAGGTTGGTATTTTTTGTGCCAGGCTGGTTGGCAGAGTTTGATTTTTCTTCAAGCATGACAAGTTCCGATGCAGGACGAGTGCCAGTGTAACATGAAAGGCGTATTATCCATGAGGCGGTCCAGCCCCGGCCGACGGCCGTATTGGCGGGTGATGGATCATAATATCCGGATCGATTATTTTTGCCTGTTTAACGCAAGCCCGGGCCTGGGCCGACAGACCCTGCTTTTGCAAAGCCACAGACAAAAGCATCCAACCCATGGCATTGTGGGGATTGATTTTCAGGGACTTTCGCAACTGGACGGCGGCTTTTCGGTAAACCTCGTTGCGAAGCAGAAACAAACCGTAAGCCTGATATAACTCGGCGCTGCGGGAACGGCGGGTCAGCAGGTTGTGATACTCCTGATTGGCCTGATCGACCAGCCCCAGATGGGCCAGCAGGCGGGCGTAGGCAAAGCGCAGCGGAATATTTTCCGGATCCAGCCTCACAGACCGTCGATACTCGCGGACGGCCAGCGCCGGTTTGCCCGTGTGCAGAAACAGCACCCCGAGAGCCTCGTGCGCCGATGTGTCGGCAGGATATATCCGCACGGTCTTGCGAAGATACTTTACCGCCTGCTTCCATCGGCCCATGTACATGAGCACCTGTCCCATGGCCATATTGGTCTGGGGCATATCGGGATGGGCTCTTACAGCCGTTCTTGCGTAGCTTAGCGCGAGCTTGACGCGGCGATGCGCCAGAGCCAGGCTGGCCAGGCGGCTTAAGGCGCGGCCATTGTGCGGGTCGCGCTTGATGATGTCGAGGAGTTCCGCCAGGCCCGCCCTGGTATCGCCAACCTCGAAGTCCGCCTTGGACAGCAGCAGTCTGGCGGACAGGTCGTCAGGATTAATGGCAATGGCTTGCTGGGCCTGATGCCGGGCGCTAAACACCCGGGCCG
This sequence comes from Planctomycetota bacterium, assembly GCA_021790385.1. Taxonomy (GTDB): domain Bacteria; phylum Planctomycetota; class Phycisphaerae; order WQYP01; family WQYP01; genus JABEVA01. The sequence continues at coordinate 12,551 of JAJYDW010000067.1, read as the reverse complement.
GGCGGCGGCGCATGGCAATTTGCGCCAGGTTATTGCGTGCGGGCCACGCCAGCGGATTGCTTTTCAATGAGCTGTGCCACAACATGGAGGGGCTTTGATAAAGCCGGGCACTCAGGTTGGAAATCGTCAGTAAAATCACCACCACCATCAGGCCGATGGCCTCCAGGGTGATGCGTCCTCCGGTGTTGAGCCGATCATGCCATAGCCGCCACCCTGCGCCAATCAATGCCATGATTCCCAGAACGGCCAGATACGAAAGCGTATTGGCCGCTGTGGTGTAGCGCATCCAGGGCATTTTAATCAGGCCAATCACCGGCAATAACGCCAACAGGTAAAACCCCAGTCCCAGCAGAATGGCTCTCGCCATCCGGTTGTGCTTAACGGCCAGCCAGAGCAAGCCGGCAAAGACCGCCGCAGCCGCCACCAGTGGCAGAAAAGCCCAGAAGCCGGCACCGGCAACGGACCACGGCTTATAAATCAGGGGCAGGTTTACCGGCCAGAGCAGCTTGGAAATATAAAACCAGAATGCCCATCCACTGATCGCCACTCGCTGGTTTAGTGGAAGATCCGCCCTGGCGGCAATCGGACCGGAAAACCAAAGCGTAGCCGCCACCACCAGCACCACAAAAACCAGCACCGGCACCAGTTCGCTTAACAGGTGCCGGTTCAACGGTTTACCCCGCCACCAGGCCAGCAGCACCATCAGCAATGGTGCTCCCGCAACCAGCATGGGGTGGCAAAGCAGAGCCGCTACAGTCAACGCAAAACTGACAATGCGTCGCCATGGGTGCTGGGGGTTATCCAGGTAATCAACCCAAAACCACAGGCCACCAAGTAAAAAGCCGGTGGCCAATATGCTGCCAGTCTGGGAAATGTAGGCGGTGGTTTGCAGCGTCAGCGGATGCACGGCAAGAATTAAGGCGGTGGCGAAGGCTCCGGGAATGGCCAGCCGTAGCAGAAATCGCCAAAGTAAAATCACCAGGCCGCTGGTAAGTAGCAGGCTCAGGACATGATAGTTCCGCGGTGATGGGCCAAAAATATGGTATTCCAGCCAGAAGAGGGTTTTGGTTAAAGGGGCAAAATGCGTTTGTGACGGCGAGTACCAGACGTTGCTGAGTCCGGCTTTACCGATGACCAGCACGTTGTTGAGAATGTTGTCCCAATCCTGCCAGATGAAGCGGCCATGGAGTGCCGGCCAGGAGGCGATCCACACGGCGGCTACCAGTAAAGCTCCGTTGATGAGAGTGCGCAGCGGAAAGGCCCAGACCATCCATTGCCGGGAGGTGGGTAAGCCGCCCCCCGCTGTATTTGCCGGCGGTGTTGCGCCACTGTTCGCCACTGTGTTCATACGTGAACCTCGTTGTGATCTTTCCGCCATCACCGGTCAGGTCTCCGGTGGCGACGGGAATTGTACCTTATTGGGCCGAAGTAGGCAGCTTGACGGATGGCCGGTCCGGTGAAGTGACAGGTTGCCCGGCTCGCAGCCTGGTCTGAATTTGTTCCGCTCGATACCGTTGCTGCTGCGCCAGGGCGTGCCGGCCCAGTCGATCCATGGCTTGAGCCAGGGCCATGTGAATCAAAGCCTGATTCGCCCATGTCGCCGCAGGTGGTTGCCGGCCGTGTTGCCGCAGCATATTCATTCTCTTTTTACCCAGGGCCAAGGCCTCGCGCAATTCCGCAGCGGCATCCGCGGCATGGCCGGCCTTCAGCAGATCCATGCCATACCTGAAATGCGCCGGGGCGAAATGCGGCGATACGCGCAGCGCCAGCCGGTAATGCTTCATTGCCGCCTCCGGGTTGGCCAGTTGATCCAACGTTACGGCCAGATCATACTGGGCCATGGTGTTTTGCGGCTCAATGGCCACCACGGCACTAAATTCCCGCGCCGCTGCCCTGGCATGGTGTGACCGTACCAGCAGTTGAGCCAGGGTAAAGTGCAGGTCGGCGGATTGAGGGAAAAGGTGCAAGCCGCGGTCCAGGTCCGCCAAGGCCTTCTGCCATTGGCCCATCTGCTCATAACATCCAATAAGATGCCGGATGACAGCGAGATTGTGGGAATCGAACGCCAGCGATCGGCGATATTCCGCTGCCGCCAGAGGATCATTGTGCAGCAACCTCAGGGCAAAGTCCCCCATATCCTGGTGCACCAGATAATTGTCGCCGCCGGGAAGTGTTTCCGCCCGCCGATACAGCAGCCAGGCTGTGCGATCATGGCCATCGGTAAATTCGCAACTGGCCAGATTTTCCATGGCCGCCCAATTGCTCGGATCATATTGCAGCACATGGCTCCAGACCCGCTGGGGCGGTACGTATACCCACGTTTGGGCATAGGCCACAATGGCCAACAGCAGTACCACGGTACCGGTGAGGCCAAGATATCCCATTCGCCAGATATTTTCGATCTGGCGGCCCGCCGCAGGCGTCGACAGTTTTTGCAGTCGCGTCCGGCCTTTCTCATACACCCACGCCAGGGTTTCCACCACCAGTACGATCGGACCAATACATGCCAGATATTGGTAATGATCCGCTACAAAGGTGTAAATCATGGTGTAAAAAGAAATAAAACCGAGGGTGGGAAAAAGCGTGAGCAGAAAAAATGCTGCGGCCGCCAGCGGTCCCCTTCCCAGCCGCCGGCGCAAGCTCCACAACAGCGCCAACAGAAGCACCACCGCAATCGGATAGCACCAGGCCGAGCCGTGAAGATCGGCGATGTGCCAGCGCGGATAAATTTCCAGCAGGGGCTGCGGCCAGAGGAGTTTAAGCAGATAAAACCAGACATCCCGCCCCGCAATTATCGTCCGCTCGGCCCAGGTAAAATGAAATGCCCGGCCGTGCGCTCCGGACTGCTGGCGTTCGGCTATCATGGTTACCAGTCCGATGGCCAGGCCCATAATAAACCAGGGCATGGTGGCCAGGGCATCGCGCCAACGCACGCGTCCCCGCTGCCACCAGATAATCACCAGCAGCACCGCCGGAAGTGTGCATACGGCGGTTTTGGCCAACAGCGCCAGCATGAAAAACAAAGTGGCGACCAGATACCAGCGGTAAGCCGGCCGCGCCGCCGGTGGAGCTTGCTCCCCGAAGCCCAGAAATCGCAGATAAAATAACACCGCGCAAAAATATAAAATGCCGCTGAGCAGGTTTTTCTGCTCCGCCGCCCAGCCCACGGTTTCCACCTGCACCGGATACACGGTAAACAGCAGCGCCGCCAGCCAGGCCCACCGGCAACCCAGGCGACGCAGCACTCTCCAGAGCAGAATTCCCGCTGCCGCCTGCATCAAAATATTGACAATGTGATAGCCCAGCGGATAGCCTCCCCAAAGCCGGTATTGGAGAAAAAAGCCCGTGAACGTCAGGGGATAGTATTGAATGGTGTCGCCAAACTTAAACCAGATCAGCCACAGGCCATGCCAATGGCGCAGCACCGGATTCTGGTAGATCCAGCCGGCGTCATCCCAGATATAACCGGCATGAACCAGCGGCCAATAAACAGCCCAGCTTGCCGCCAAAAGGCCCACCATAGCCAGCCACGGGGATATCCAAGGCCGCTGGAGCAGCCGGAATCGCCCTGACCGGCCGGCGATGGAAAGGTCCGTCGGCAGCCCGGAGAGAGCGGAAACTGGGGATGTTGGCTTCATGGGTTGTGACATCCAAGTGTTACGGTTGGGCTGGTGAGTTCGGTTGGCTGGGAATCCTGGCAGCGTGATGCGGTTGTTGCCTGGCCGCCGCAGCCTGATAGCGACGGGCCAGGGCCAATTGCTTTTTAGCCTGCCGCGGATGGCCTTCCGCCTGCAGCACGCGGGCCAACAACTGGTGCACGTGCCAGTTGACCTGGGCACTCGGCACGTGCAACAAAATAATGTCGCTAAGCTGGGCCGCAGCCGCGCCGGGGTGTCCGTGCTTAAACAGGGCTTTGGCATAAATGTAATGACCCTGGAAAAAGCCGGGCAATCTTTCCAGCGCTTCGTGATATTGGGCCAAAGCCTGATGCCAACGGCCCGTTTTTTCCAGAAGATAAGCCCGGTCATAGCGGGCCAGCGGATCGTAGGGGTTGAGTTTAATGGCGTGCGTGACTGCAGTTAGCGCATGGGCATAGTCGCCCTGGTGGTCCAGGACCACCGATAACGTGAACCACAACGAGGCGGAACCGGGCATCATCTTCAATCCACGATATAAATCGGCCAGGGCTTTGTGAGGCCGCCCCATTTTCAGGTAACAATGGGCCAGGCTGCCGATGGCCAGAGGCCGATATTTATCGGCTTTCAAAGCGGTAATGAATTCCTGCCGGGCCTTGGGGTAATCTTTGCGGGATAGATACATCAACCCCAGGTCATAGCTGATACCGCCGCTATGATCGTTCAGCCGGCGGGCGGTATCCAGATCGCGGCGCGCCTGGACATATTCTTTGGCATTAAGCTCCGCCACACCTTTATTCATGTAAGATCCCCAACTGCCGTGGTTATATTTCAGCGTATGCAGCCAGACGTGTTCGGGGACGGCAAAAATGCGGCTGTGATAAAAGGAAACGCCTGTTTCCAGCATTAAGACCAGCCCGGCGAGTATGACCGCCGGTATTCGCAGATTCCGGTATTTGGCCGCCATGGCTCCGCCCACACCGGCAAAAAAGGCGGTTACGAAAGGCACGCCCAGATATTGCAGATGGTCTGCCACCAAGGAATGAATCCAATAGGACATCTTGACTAAACCCAGCACCGGCAGGAGCACAATGCAAAAGCCGCCCAGTGCCATGAGTACGGGGCGGCCCCAACCACGCCGATACTGCCACGCCGCCGCCAGCACCGCCGCCAGCACTAGATCGGGCAGCCAGGCCCACCATTGCGTGGCCGGAATAACCCAGCGTGGATAAATTTCCAGCAGCGGATGCGGATAAATATCCTTGCCCAGATAAAACCAGATTTCCCATCCCACACCGGCAATACGTGCTCCAATGCCGCGGGTATATCCGCGGATTGAGGCATTATCCCACTGATAGATACACGTGATGATTCCCATCACCAGCGACGCGGCGAAAAAGGGTACCGTTCGCCCCAAGTCTTTCCATGCCAGTTTGTTGCGGCACCACCACACACCAAGCAGCAGCAGCACGGGCAACATCACCACGGTGGTTTTGGCCAGCAGGGCCAGCACAAACATGGCGATGGAAAAACCGTAAAGCCACCATTTTTTATCTTGCCCCGATGCCGTGCTGCGGAAAGCTGCATCGCCCGCGGCTATGGCATCGAAATCCAGATACAACATCCAGGCCAGCATAAACAACGCCCAGGACAGGGTGTTCTTAAGCTCCGCTATCCATACAGTTGTTTCCACGGTTACCGGATGGACCGCAAACAAAGCCGCCCCCAGCCAGGCTGCAGGTACTTTGAGTTGTTTGAGCACACGCCATAAAAAGATGGCACCCAGGGCATGAAAGCCCACGTTGACCACGCGCCAGGCAAAGTAATCAAACCCCCACAGCCGCCATTCGATCCAGAAGGTTGAAGAGGTAACCGGAAAATAATCCGGGGTATGCCGCGTGTACCAGAATTTCAGAATTCCCCAGGGATCTTTAATCAACGGATTATGAAAAATCAGCGGGCCGTCATCCCAGATGCGCCCGCCAAAGATCCCCGGCCAGATTGCCAGCAACGACAGGGCAAAGAGCAGCAGTCCCAGCAGAATTTTTTGCCAGCCGATGCGCCGGCGCACCAGCGTCCACAATTCGCTGCCGCCGGTGTTGGGTGCTGGGGGTGTGATGTTATCAGTAAGCGTCATGTGTGGGGTTCACCTGTTAAGCCTTAGGCCCGCGAAAACGTTCCAACAGCGAAGCAATCGCGCCAAGTGCCTGCTCCAGCACTTCCGGACTTGGCACCGGTATTTTCATATACGTTTCGCCGGTGTGCTGGTCTTTATGCAGCAGCGAGCCGCCTGCTACGGTTTGGGAAGAGGGCTTGGTATTGCCGTCGCCCGTCGCGGTAGCACGGCTTCCCGCGGCCAATTCTTCCAGCACACATAGCCCGAATTGCAGCAACCCAGCCCACGGATTCGCCTGGTCAGCCGTGCTGGTTGGTGCGGTTGGCCCGGTGGTGTGCTTGAGTTGACCGGCGGCGGGGCCAGGTTTGCCGGCGGTTTCATTTCCGGTGGCGTCCGTTTCGCCTTCGCCTTGCCGTGTGGCCTGGTCCATTTCCGTCGCCTCCGCTGCAGCCTCCGCCGCTGAATCATAGGCTGGTGCGGATGGCTGCGGAATGGCTCCGGTGGTTTGCTCCACTGTTTCGATGAATTTGGTAAGCCGCGTTCCACCCAGCATCACCGTGGATTCGCCTTCGTCCAAGGCCCCGGCAAAGAGCGACTTTTTGAACCGCAGCACCGCCAGCATACCTTCTTCAATAGTGTCTTTTGCCACGAAATTCACCACCTGTACCGGGTGCAACTGGCCCAGGCGATGCACACGACCGATGCGTTGTTCCAGCACTGCGGGGTTCCATGGCAGATCCATGTTAATTACGGTGGATGCCGCATGTTGTAAATTCAGGCCCACTCCACCGGCATCGGTAGCCAGAAAGGCCCGGCAATTATGGTCTTCATGGAAGCGGTCAACCAAGTCCTTGCGCTGCGCCCCCGGCACACCGCCATGGAAGAGTACATGTCCCCATGGCCGGTCATGCAGTCGGCGCTGCAGCAGTTCGTGCATGCGCAGCCACTGACTGAAAATCACAACTTTTCGTTCCGGATGTTCCAGAATTTCGTCCAGCAATGTGGCCAGTTCATTGGCTTTGAATCCGAAATCAGTTTCATGATCAAGCAGGTAGGTGCTGTCGCAACTCATACGCATATTTTGCAAAGCAATCATAAGTGCCTGCCGATCGGTTTCGGATAGATAACGATGCCGCCGCCATTTCTGCACCAGCCGGGCCACAATATCACGATTTTCGTCGTGATGGCGAGCCTGCTGCGGGGTCATCGGTACGAAGAAAGTTTTATCCAGCCGTTCCGGCAAATCTTTAAGTACCAGATTTTTGCGCCGCCGAATCAAAATGGGCTGCAGCGTGCGACCAATAACATCCAGTTGCTGATAACCAATCACCCGGCCTGTTTCGGGGTCATGCTTCTGATGGCGATGCAGAAACTCAAAGGTTGGCCCGAGGCGATGGCGATCCACAAATTGCACCACCGAAACCAGTTCTTCAAGGCGATTTTCCAGTGGCGTTCCGGTGAGTACAATGGCATACGGCGAGGCGATATTTTTCACACAGCGGGCCGTAACGGTGTTCCAGTTTTTGATCCTCTGGGCCTCATCCAGAATTACCATGTCCGGGGCCCAGGCTTCAATCAAATCCAGATCCCGCCGAATGGTGTCGTAATTGGTAATTATGTAAAAGCTTTCCGAGGCAAACGCCTTTTCACGCCCGGCCCGCAGCCCGGACACCACCCCTGCCGTGCGCCTGGAAAACTTGCTGATTTCACGCTGCCACTGGTGCTTGAGCGATGTGGGGCAGATCACCAGAACACGCTCCACGCCGAAGTATTTGGCCATTATTTCCACCGCACCAATCGCTTGAATCGTTTTGCCCAGGCCCATTTCATCGCCAATCAGGCAGCGCCCGGCCTCAGCGGCAAAAAGTGCACCTTCCCTTTGGTAGGGGTACAGCGGCACCTGGAGCAAATTTTCAAACGCGGGGCTGTTGGCCCCCAGCGGAAAGGCCTTATCTAAAATTTGCCGGCGCTCGGCTGCGTCCCGCACTTCGGCCACAAAGGCCAGGGCATCGTCATAACAGCGCAGCTCGTGCGGGATAGCCGCGGTTTTCTCGATAAACTGATCAAATCGATCCATCGCGGTCGGCTTGATGGCTCCATCGCGGTCGAAATACTGCTCCGCCAGCTCGCGCATCTCGGCTGGACATTCCGTACCGGCCCGAAACCGCACCTGCCGCTGCGCCCCGTAACGCAAATAGACTGAACTGTAGGGTGCCTGGTAGCCTCGCTTTAACGCCAGCGAACCGCCGCGTTTCCGCCGGATAAACTCCAGGGTAAATTCAATGTGCTTGCATGTACCGAGGGCATTGGTCTTAAAATCCGGACAGGAACAAAAATTCTCTCCCAACTCCTGGCCGCGAATGGCCACACGGTAAACACCGCCGTTGGCCGGGTTGGTAATTTCAAAATCCGAAAACACCGGGGCTGCTCCACGATTTTTAAGATCAAACTTCTGTTCCCGTCCATATTGTCGGCGCAAGGCAATCTGCCATTGCTCCAGGGATAAATTTGCCGGCTTATGCAAATGAGAAAGTTTGGCGGAGCGCGGCTTGGTGCGGCCCTTGGCGGCCGAGTTATCCGGCTTAGAAATCATGCTCTGAACCTTGTGAAAACAACATGGCTTAAGAACCTAACCTGCAGGCATTTCGAGTGGCGGCAATTCCGAAGCCATCCCGACCACTTGCAGTCATGTTGCCCAAATTCATCACAAAGGTCAACCCACGATGGCCCGCAGGCTCGCCGATGTGGTTATCCATGTGCTAAGGGGCTGTCAAGAAATAACCTGTACCATCCGGCTGGTCCTTTTGGCTGCCAGCTTCGTTGTTCGCTCCTTACAGACCCGCTAACGGGGTATGCGCGTCGCTCACGTCTCGCCGGCCGCCAAAATGCCTGCGCCATATTACTACACTTTATTTCCTGACAGCCCCTAAGTCCCGGATTTTTACCAGTCCGACGCGCGACCGCACTGTCTGTAAGATTCCAGTTTCATCAGACCATTTGCATCAGCGGCCAGTCACCGAGGTGCCGCGGCTTGCTTCATGTTTTCAGGACTGATTTTCTCGCCGCCACAAGATCATTTGCAACCACCACCGGCAACTACACCAAGTGCTGTTGCAATATTATCCAGAAATATACATTCGGCCATTTTCCCAAACCTACTATTAAATTGAAGTCGCGATCGATGTTGGCCGCGGCATATTTTTTGAAAGGAGCATCCCATGTTCACCCCGCAGTTCTCTCATCGTTTCCGTTGCGGCACCGCGTTGGCCGCACTGGCACTTGGCACCGCAGCCACAGCTGCCCCGGCCTTCGGTGCGCCGGTAGCCGCCGCCGGCTACCATCTATCGGTATTTGCCGCCGCGCCGGCAGGTGCCACCGCCCCAGATGACATCACCGTCTCCGGCAACAATGTGTTTGTTGGCTACGGTAATGGAGTCGCCGGCGATGGCAGTTACGGCCCCAACGGGCTGACCAGCACCGTGGTGGAATATTCCACCAACGGTACCGTCGAACACACCTTTGCCGGAATTCCCGGACACGTGGAAGGTCTGGCTGTTGGACCCGATGGCCTTCTGTACACCGATGAAAACGAGGATGGAAACTCGCACCTGACCGTCATTAACACCGGTGCCGGTACCATGACGCAATACGGCTACCCCAACCCCTCGCCGCATGGTGGTGGCTTTGATGGACTCCAATTTATCAATGGCTTTCTCTATGCTTCCGGTTCCAATCCCGACAATGGCGGAGACGTTGGCGGCAACAATATCAATTCCCACCCGGTCCTGTACCGCATTGGCCTGGATTCCAACTCGTACCCCAATACCGTCACCGTCCAGGGTGTGGTGTGGGGCAATGATCCGGCAATCAATAAGGCCACGGGGGCGGCCTTGAGCAACCCCAACATCTTTGATCCGGACTCGCTGGATGTAACTCCGGGCGGCAATCTGCTGCTGGCCAATGAAAGCGGTGCGACTGTTACGGAAATCATGGACCCCAACTCCATCACCGGGGTCAATGGTGGAACTACCTCCGCCATGCTTAAAACATTGAATCTTTATACCCTTGCGGGCGGCGTGCAGACCCCGGCCAATACTGATGAAACCGGTTTTGCCACCAGCACCAGGGGCACATTGCTGTTTGCGGATGTTAAAAATAACATCATCTATCAGCTTACCGCCACCAATGGTTTTGCTCTTAACCAGGCATTTTCCTCCGACAAGACCAACCACTGGCTCGACACACTTAACTTTAACACGGGCTTGCTCACACCGGTGGTAACCGGGCTTGGACAGCCGGCAGGTATCGGTTTTATTCCCGATCCCACCAGCACTCTCCCCGAGCCGGCTGGATTTGCGCTTTTGGCCCCGGCCATCGCAGCACTGCTGCTGGTGCGCCGCCGCAACAGACTCTCGGCCTGAACGCCCATTCCCGAGCCTGATCGTGAACAAAGGCTCCGGCACTCGCGCCGGGGCCTTTGGCTTTTCTCTTCCGGCGGCAACACCGCTTCCGCAGGGCAGAAGTAAACGCCCCGGCTGGGGATGTGGTCGTTAAGCGGATGCTGGCGAGCTTTCCGCCGTCGCGATGGGTACGGGCGGGCGAAATCTTTTGCGGCCCAGGAAAATAGCCAGCGCCACCATCGCGCTTAACATCGCAGATACGTAATACGGTGAGGCCGGCATCACGTATTCAAAGAGAATACCGGCCAGTATAGGTCCGGTGGCCCGGGCCAAGCTGGCCATGCCCTGGTTGGCTCCCAGAACTTCCCCCTGCTCTTCGGTGCCGCAGTGACGGCTGATCATGCTTTGCATGGTCGGCGTATAAAGACTGCTGCCTATTGCCAAGCATACGCCACCCGCCAAAAAGCCGGTCCAGGCCCATATCCAATGCACCGGAACCGCAATGAGCACCATGCCGATGGCAATAATCAGCGGACCGACGATGGCCAGAGCGGTTTCGCCGTATTTTTTGGTAAGCCGCCCGATCATGCCGCCCTGAATCAGCACGATCACGATTCCGATGACGCCGAAGAGATAGCCCGAGGCCCGGCTGGCCTTGTCATCCTGCAGTGTGCGAAAGGCCGTGGTGGATGGCATCGGAGCCGCCCTGGTGGTCGGCGGCACCCGATGGATGTCTGGTGCTGCGGCGTTGACGGCGGATTGTACGCTGGTTTGCCCCGCAGGTTTAAGCGGATAAAGCCGATGCTGGATCAGCAGACTTAGCGTCTGTTCCATGCCGGCAAAGGCAAAGCCATTGAGAAAAAACAGCAGAATCAGCGGCCCGATGATGGGCCGGGCCAGGGCATGTTCCAGCCCGCGGAAACTGAAGCGTCGCTTGGCCGCTTCGTTGGATCCGGCATTAGGCAAACGTGATTCCCCAAGGGTAAAAATAGTCAGCAGCAGCGCCGTTAGCGAAAAAGCCGCCGCAACCATGGGAACCCACCGCAGCCCCAGCACCCAGCTTACCGTTCCGCCGATGACCGGGCCGAAGACGAAACCCAGTCCAAAGGCGGCTCCGATGACTCCCATTCCCTTGGCCCGATTTTCTGGTGTGGTGATATCCGCCACGTACGCATTAGCTGTGGAAATGTTACCGCCGCTGATGCCATCGATCATGCGGGAGATGAAAATAAGGGCAATGCCCAGGGTGCTCATTTTGAAAAAGTCGGCGGAAAAGAGCATCAAAAAGCCCAGGAGAGTGCCGATCTGGCTGATGATGAGTACCGGCCGCCGGCCAATGTGGTCCGACCAGCGGCCCAGAATCGGCGCAAAGAGGAACTGAAAAAATGAGTAGGTAGCGCCGATGAGGGTAAGGTAAAAATAATTGCTGATGCCGAATTGCTGGCCATATAGCTGCAGGTTGGGCAGCACAATGCCAAAGCCCACCAAGTCGACAAAAACAATAAGAAAAACGGTCAGCAGATTGGTTTTTCGCATGGCCATCCTTTCATGGTTTCACCGTGTCTATAGTCATTCCATGGCGGCCTGGCCACCGGAAATTTACCATAGTGGAAGCGGCCAATCGCTGCAAGGCTCTGCGCTGCGAGCGGCTTGCGTTGTTTACATACCAGGGGTGGGTGTGGGGAAGGAGGGTGCTGAAAACATGTCCCGTCCTGATAGAGGTTGTCACTTTTGGCAACGGAAATATCAGGAGTTTTGGTATGCGTGAACGGGTAATAAGGCGGTATAGTGAGTGCTTCAAAAGGCAGGTGGTTGACGAACTGGAGAGTGGTCGGTTCGATTTTATTACCCAGGCGCGGTTGCCGACCTCGGTCGCTTCCAGAACCGCATCCGTGAGATCGACCAGAAAATCGGTCGCCTCACCGACGCATATATGGCCGAGGCCCTCACCTGGGAGGAATTTCGGGAGGCTAAGGGCAAATTGGTTACCGAACGGCAGGGATGCAAGGAGAAACAGAAGACTACCGAGGCTAACCGTGCCTCACGGTTCGAACCCGTCATTGGGTTCGTCAAAGCCTTGCAGCAAGCCTCTTTAGAACAACCGACGCGAACCGTCACCAAAAATCGCGACTCTTTCAGAAAAGTCGGTTTGAACCTCACGGTCCAAGACAGGAAAATTACATGGGTGCCTCACGGCCCTTGGAAAACCGTTATAGATTTGCCCGCCCCAACGTCGCGCACGTGCCGTGAGCGACGATTTTGGCCGGTGATACCGACCACATTTATAAAAAGCGGAGAGCTTTGGTAGAGCTTCGAACGTCCATCGCTCAGGAGTATCATGCACAAAAATGTCCTTGAGAAGTAAGGCATTTCACCCTTCCCCTCACCCTTCCCCCTGGG
>JAJYDW010000066.1 GCA_021790385.1 Planctomycetota bacterium | reverse complement strand
ACAGCGTCTCTCGATCTTCCTCGTGTAACGTGATCTGGGGGGCAATTCGCATAACGTTCTCCTTTATAGGAGAACAACGCTCATTATGCCAATATATTGCATCAATTATGAGACACTACACTAGCTCTTTTTCCCTCCGCGTGAAAAAAGCCCCCCCAACTCCCGTCTCTTCTAAGAAAATCAAGCGTGCGAAAACAGGGGGATGCTATGGCCGCAATCCAAGCCGCAGGCGTGGCTTAGGTGGGCCGAATTCAGGCGGACAGGAAGCCTGCACTATAAAGGGCCAACCCGGCTATGGGGCCGATAGGAAAAAATTGCCGCAGTTGTTCGGCTTACGGCACCAGGGCGGCCAGGGCTTCTACATCGCCGGAAGTTTCATCCGACACCCCGTGTGACTCATGGCGCTGGGGCACGGTAGGACCATACTGGGCACCTTCCCGACCGGCGCGCACGTCTTCGCGCACCTGTTGGAGGCCCTTAAAAATATCTGCAGCCGACCGATAGGTGGCACTGGCCCCGTCCATCGGGCGAAGAACGGCCTCCGTGAGCCGCTTGATCAGCCGAGCTTCCAGAGTGCGCGGACCAAACCGCACCAACCCCCGGAAATCCGGATTGCCGTGCGGCTTATTGAATTGCACCGCCAGGTAAAATAAATCCACGGCTTTGTCCACCTTGTGATGGCCGTCGCTAAGCACACGGGATGTAACCAGCCCCTGATCTTTCATCTGGCCGAGCATGCGTTGAATTTGGCTGGTGCGCATCATTTCCTCAAAGAGCGTGGACAAGAGTGAATTGTCCGCAAACTTTTCGCCCACCCGCACCGCCGAGCCAAAGTCAATAAAGCCCACACCGTCCTGGGTTACAACAAAATTATCCAAACGCAGATCCAGGTGAATCAGGCCGATTTTGTCATGCATCACGGCCAGCAGTTCAGCCGCCTGAGAACAAAAATCCAGTTGGGAAAGCCCGGCACCGCCATTACGCATCCAGTTCATGTACAACGTGCGCACGAAACCGCGGGAATCGTGCTCGACCCCCAGACACCGCGGCACGCGATTTTTGTATGGTTCGGGCAGATCGCGTTCCAGAATTTTGAGCATGGCCGCTTCGCGGGTCAGAAAGACCGGGAATATCTTTTCCGTGAACTTTCCCGCCCGCCGCCGAATGTCATCCAGGGACGCATCCGGAAATCGTTCCTGCAGCCGGGCCATCACCCGGTCAATGGTGGGCACGCGCTTCACCACCACATAATTTTCATCGTCAGCGTGCTGTTTGGCCAACTGCACGTGATAGGTAAAGCGATCGGACGATTGGCCGGGTTTGATCAGGTCCACCTTCCGCACTACAAAATAATGGACCTTTCTGGACCAGGGCAGCGGCAAGCGGCGTACGCGCGTCACCGGCACATCGATGAGAAACCCCGCCCAGCGGCTGTAACGCTGGGCTAAACTATGCACGGCCTTTTGATCATCGGAGAAAAAAATCACCCGCCCGCCCCACCGCAGGCTGGAAAATAATTCATCCGGAATCGCATTTTCATTGGCGGGAATAAACAGGTGGTAAGTCAACCCGCGCTGATCGCCGCTGAAACCCTCCGGCAGCGTCTGCAGATATTCGTTGTCATGGTCAAACACTTTGCGCTGTAAAACAGGAACCAGCGGCGAAGAGTCTGCCAGTTTAAGCAAGCGATCCAGAATTACAGAATCATGTGCCGGCATCATATTCAGCCCACCTGTGAAAACGTCCAGGACTGATACCGCATCCTGCTCCAAATTTCCGTCCTTGGCATCGCAGCCGGTATTCTCCACCTGGTCCTTTTCCCGGTGCTGCAGGGTCGAAGCCTCTTCAGGAACCCCGTCTTTCATCGGTGAGCTATTCATACGCGCATCAGGAAAATAACGCCCGCCGCAGATGAAGGCGGTTCGCCGCCAACATCCCGACACCGGACCATTATGACCGGTTCTCTGCAGATAACCAAATTATTTTGCCAAACTGGCACGATTATCGGATGGGTGGACATGACAACGTACCCGGACGGTCCGCCGTGCGGATTTTATCCACCCCGGATTATTTTTGCGTTTTCGGACCTGCCCGCGACGAATTGGGCATTGCGGAGCCTTGGCCGGTGCTAAGCCCCCGGCCGCCGCTGGCTGCAATAAAGACACGCACCTCTTGCGCAAGCTTGTGCCGCATGGGGGCCGGGTGATAGACCATGTGCCCACCCCGAAAAAAAACTTCCTTGATATTGGCCTGAAGTCGCGGGCTTAGGTTCAGATGATCCATCGTGTAGATGGTGGCGAAAAAGGGTGTGGCCAGATCAAAATATCCGCTGCACACCAGCACCTTCATATCCGGATTACGGATCATTCCCCGCTGGAGATTATCTGCGACATTGAGATAACCGTTGCCGCGGGTATTAAATTTCCATGGCAGATTGGCCAACGTCTTGTACCGCAGATTATTGGTGTAGTGCAAATCCCGCCGCACATACCAGTTAAACGCACTGGAAAAAGGTGCAACATAGCGCGACAAGCCGGGATCATACGGTGCCATACCGGCTGTCGGATCCGGGTTATACCCGGTCAGACGGGTGTCCATTCGGCTTACCACCAGCCGCTGAGAGCGAAGCAGTCGCTGTTCAAAGGCAAACGGATTGATCCGCAGGTTGGATAGCAAAATAAATTTTTCCGGCAGACCGGTATAGCGGGCCAGCTTGGCGGCAATTGTCGCCCGCCGGGCTTGGCTTAAAGTGTTGCCTTCGGCCAATGCGGGCATATACACATGCAAGGCCCATCTTTCCACCTTGGCCAGGGTGCGGTGAAAATGGGCTTCCAGATCGAGTGGCAGTTTATGATGATACCACGCCGTCGCCGTGTAGGAGGGCAGATACAAAGGATACGGAACGTCATTGCCGGCGGAGGGTTCCAGGGTTTCAAAATTCAACACCGACGAAATTAAAATCACCCCGTTGAGATCCAGGCCCTCATGAGAGCTTAAATAATCGGCCAGAGCTGCAGCACGCGTGGTACCATAACTTTCTCCCGCCAGAAACACCGGCGATCCCCAGCGCTGATAGGCGGTCAGATATCGGCGTATAAAACTGCCCATCGATTGAATATCCGGCATCACGCCGAAAAATCTGGAAGCTGCCACCCCCGGCGCGGCCCGGCTGTAGCCGGTTCCCACCGGATCCACAAACACCAGATCGGTGGCGGTGAGCCAGGTCTGATGATTGGGAGCCAGCCTGTAGGGTGGAGGCGGAACCTTGCCCTGGGGCGTAAGCACCAGCCGCGTGGGGCCGGCGCAACCCAGATTCAGCCATACCGCCGCCGCACCCGGCCCGCCGTTAAAGGCAAACGTCAGCGGCCGGGCGGCCTGTCGGCCCGCCACCACATCCTTGGTGTAGGCAATAAAGAAAATCCGAGCCAAGAGCTTGCCGGAGCGATTGGTCATGGGCATGTATCCGCTGGTAATGGTGTAATGCAGCGGATGGCCATGGATTATGATCTGTTGATGAACGATCGACAAAACATTCGGCTTTGCCACCGGCACATGTCCTACAATAGCCTGGATGGCTGCGGCCGCCGCCGGACCGGGATGAGGCATGGCCGAGGCCTTGATCACCGCTGGCTGGTGCGGCGTGGAATGCGGCAAATCGCCGGCTTGGGCTACCGCCAGGCGGACATTGAAAATCAGAGCCAAAACACAAGTCATTTTGCCTAAAGCTTTGGTCATTAAAAGTTTCCCCGCGTTAAAACCAAATTACCACCGGCCATGGTTTTATAAGCCCTATACGTTGATGAAGCAACAGGGTTCTAGCCGCCAGTGCAAGCCGGTGCGCTGCCGGCGATACGACCCAGGCAACTCGCCTCAGATAGGCCTGTCGCCCAATTCACCACCCCGCCGGTGGCCGCTATTGCTGGCCGGCCCTGTGCCATCACCCCCCCCCGCCGTGCTATGGACTAAATGACCGGTGAACCCTAGAATATGTTGGATGATAATATCATTCACATTCTCGTTGAATGTGAATTGATTAACAATATACCGGCTTTTACAGTGAGGTTATCCCATCAATTCCAATAATTCCGGTGGTGCGGCATTCGGTGACCAGCCGATTCCGCCCGACCATCACATCCATGCAGGCCAGGCCGGCCCGGCAGCTGATGCGGACTCGGCTCTGCCCGGTCATGCGTCAACAGAAGGCTCCAATGATCCGACCCCTGGCAGCGGCAAACGATCGCGCCGCCGCCGCCGCAGACGTGGTGGTCGGGGACGAAGCCGGGGCCGCAGCGGAGCAACCGCCGCCAATAAGCTTCCCGCCACTACCACCCAGCAGATGGAGGAGTCTGATTCACCATCGACTGACTCCACCATGACCTCTATGCCAACTGTGCCGAGGCCGGAAGCTCAACTGGACGATGCGGTGCAACCCTCTCTTCCGACTGCCCCACCGCTGCCGCAACCATCAAGCCCCGTCGACGGTTCCACCGTGGTGCCATCACCCGTGCAACGCGCAGGTGCTGCGCCGCTACGAAGCTCGTCGCGACGGGTGGTGCATGCGGCACCTGGTGCCATCCAGCATCTTGGTCGGCGATCCTTCGGTGGAGCCAACCGCGTGCGCCATCAGTTTCGCCCATCCGGAAACCTGCCCTCCCGTGAAGATGCCTCTTTGCCCCCGAAAATCGCCCCTGAAGCCGGCCCACAGACAGATGAACCATTGGCATTAGATGCCGTCGGCGAATCGGTCGCAGCGCAGGCACCGCACGTAGTCCACAGCTATCCGGCAACCCCGGCACCTGTGGAACCGGAGCACGATGAAGTTGCCGGCGAGCCGGATGATTTTGCCGCCGCCGCCACTGATACGCAAGGCGCTGCCAATCCGGATGCCGCACGCGAGGTTTCGGCCGACGATGAGCCACCACCGGCCACCCCGCGCCGCAGCGGCCCGCCGAGCCAGTTGCTGATCAACGTAGCCCAGCAGGATGAAGTACGGATTGCCATGGTGTGCCAGGGCATGCTGGAAGAACTGTATATGGAGCGGTCCAGCACGGAACTGCACGTTGGCAACATCTACAAAGGTCGCGTGGTGAATGTGGAACCCAGCATCCAGGCGGCATTTATTGATTTTGGAATTGAGAAAAACGGGTTCTTACACATCAGCGATCTGCATCCCCAGTATTTTTCCGGAGCGCAGCGACGCATCGGCCAAGCACGCCGGCCGGGCGACACCGGCCCGGAAGCAGATGGTGCCGCGGAACCGGCCGATACCGATGATGCGAGCGCCGATGACGAAATGCCCGGCGGGATTTATGGCGACGGCGAACTGGAAATGTCCGAAGACGCGATCCACGAAGCGGTGATGGATTCCGGCAACGAACACATTCGTCCCATGGAAAAGGTGGGACGTAAAACCCCCCGCCACAGCCGGCCACCCATTCAGCAATGCCTGCGCCGCGGACAAGATGTCATTGTGCAGGTGACTAAGGAAGGCATCGGCAATAAAGGCCCCACGCTCACCAGCTACATCAGCCTTCCGGGGCGTTACCTGGTCATGATGGCGGGCATGAGCCAGTTGGGAGTCTCCCGCAAAATCGAAAATGACGAGCAGCGCCGCGCCATGCGCAAGCTGCTGCAGGAACTCAATCCGCCCAAAAATCTGGGCTTCATTATTCGCACCGCCGGCATGGACCGCACCAAAAAAGAACTCCAGCAGGACCTGCTGTACCTGGTGCGCATCTGGAAACTCATCAACGAGCGAATTGCCACCCTCCCGGCCCCGGCCGAGCTTTACCAGGAAAGCGACCTGGTCATTCGCACCATCCGCGATCTGGCCGTGCAGGATATTGACCGCATCGTTGTGGATGATCCGGCGGCCGCCGCCCGGGTACACGATTTTCTGGAAATCATCAGTCCCAAATCCGCGGGACTGGTGGAAGTTTATCGTGAGCCTCTCCCCTTATTCCAGAGATTCAATGTCGAGCGCCAGATCGACCGCATCAATTCGCGCCGGGTGGAAATGGCCAACGGCGGCTCGCTGGTTATTGATTCCGCCGAAGCCCTGGTCGCCATTGATGTCAATTCCGGCCGTTATCGCGAACATCGCGATGCAGAACTTACGGCCTTTAACATCAACAAGGACGCCATTCGCGAAATCTGCCGGCAACTGCGCCTGCGTGATCTCGGCGGTGTGATTGTGATTGACTTTATTGATATGCGTGAAGACCGGCACAAGCGCGAGATAGAGCGGTTGTTGCGCGATGAACTGCGCCATGACCGTGCCCGCACCAAAGTGCTGCGTATGAGCCAGTTCTGCATGATCGAGATGACGCGGCAACGGATGAAACCCAGCCTCAAACGCAGTATTTATCAGGATTGTCCGCACTGCCATGGAGCTGCCTTGATCAAAACTCCGGAGAGCGTGACGCTGGATGTGATCCGCCGCCTGGCCGCCGGTGCCACGCGTGCCGACATCGCCCGCATTGAAGTGCGGGTGTATCCGTCGGTGGCCACGTTTTTGCTCAATCGCCAGCGCAAAGCCCTGGTGGATATGGAAGAGCGCACCGGCAAACGCTTCAACATCACCGGCGATGCCGGTTTATCCGGTGATGCGGTCCTGCTGGAAGCCTTTGACGCGCGGGGCAATCTGCTCAATTTGATTTTGTAGCTGCGGTTATTGATCCGGATCATTCTGATTAACGCGGCGAATTTTCGCTCCCAGGGCGTTAAGCCGTTCTTCGATCCGCTCGTAACCGCGATCAATGTGGTACACGCGGTTGACCGTGGTGGTGCCCCGTGCCGCCATTCCCGCCAGCACCAGAGCCGCCGAGGCTCGCAAATCACTGGCCATGACCGGCGCTCCGATCAGACGCTGCTCACCCTCGACAATGACCGTGGCCCCTTCGCGATGCACCCGCGCCCCCATACGCGACAGTTCGGCCACGTGCAAAAAGCGATCCGGGAAAATTTTCTCCGTGATAATGCTGTTGCCATCCGCCAGAGCCAGAAGCGCCATAAACTGGGCCTGCAAATCCGTGGGAAAACCGGGGTGCGGCTGGGTGGTGATGGTGGTCGCCCGTATCCGGCCCAGGGCCGCCACCGTGCAATTGCCGCCATCTTTTTCCACCGACACCCCGATGCCGCGTAATTTATCAATCGCCGCCAGCAGATGATCCAGTCGCACATTTTCCAAGGTTACTTCGCCGCTGCAGATGGCCGCGGCCACCATAAACGTGCCCGCTTCAATGCGGTCCGGGATAACGTGATGCTCGCAGCCGCGCAGTTCCCTGACCCCCTCAATCACTATCCGCGGGGTGCCCTGGCCGGTAATTTTCGCGCCCATGGTGTTGAGATAATTGGCCAGGTCCACCACTTCCGGCTCGCAGGCCGCGGATTCAATCACGGTAGTTCCCTCGGCCAGTGCAGCGGCACACATCACATTGTCGGTGCCCAGCACGGTGGACCCGAAATTACCGCCCAGAAAAATCTCCGCTCCGCGCAGTCGCGGAGCATCAATGACAATATCTCCACCATCAAGCTCCACGGTAGCCCCCAGCGCTTTAAGCCCCCGCAGATGAATATCCACTGGTCGATCGCCGATGGCGCAACCACCGGGCATTGAAACCCGGGCGTGTTTGCGCTTGGCCAACAGCGGCCCCAGCACGCAGATGCTGGCCCGCATTTTCCGGACCAGATCGTAGCGGGCGAGGCTGTTGGATTCGTCCATAACCTCAATGCGCAAGCCGCCGTCCTTTTGCCGCTGCACCTGGGCCCCGAGTTCCATGAGCAGGCCGTTCTGATGGGTAATGTCAGAAAGATCCGGAACATCGTAGATGACCGACGGGCCGTTGGCCAGAAGTGCCCCGGCCATAATGGGCAAAGCCGCGTTTTTGGAGCCATTAATACGTATAGAGCCTTTGAGACGCGTTTGGCCTTCAATAATCAGTGAATCCATGAAAAAAATCCTCCTTGATCCTGGTGATAAACCCGATGGACCATGCCGCCGGCGTCCATACCCGCGGTGAAAATCCGTCCCAGAATAATGTAACCGATAACGATCCGGGCGCATACCCCCCGCCCATCGGCTATCTCCAGCCGACGCACCCGCACACCGGACAGCAGGTCAGTGCTGCCAAACAATATGCTCTACTTCCAGAGGAACGAATACGCCGTCGTCATGGGCTATGATGCGGGCGGTATAGTCCGCTGCCGGGCGTTTAGCCGGTACCTCGGCGGTGTAGGCATAGCCACCGGTTGCACCGATGAGGCACCGCACACATTGCATGGGATGCCGCTCGGGCCCGGAGCCGTCGACAGGATTGGCGAAAAGTTCCACCCGCACCCAGGCCGGATCAAAATCATTGATATACACCTGCATGTCAAACGTGTGCTTATCAGCGTCGGTAGTAACACGCATTTCACCAAACCGTACTGCGGCCCATTTTTCACCCAATTTACATTGCCATTCCAGTATTTTCGCGCCTTCCCGCCCCTGGTTGGCGGCGCGGGCCAGGTACCGGGCCGCGGCCGGCACGTAATGTTGTTCGGTGTATTGACGTACCGTGCGATTGGTGCAGAACTGCGGAGTAAGACGGGCCATGCTTTCGCGCATCTTGGCCACCCAGCCGGTGGGAATGCCATTGGCATCGCGGGCGTAAAATTGCGGTATCACCTGGTTTTCCAGCAGATCGTACAACTGCTGCGATTCCTGGTAATCCCAAGCAGGATCGTCGCCGCGTTCCCGGCCATCGCCCAACGCCCAGCCAAGCTCCGGCGCATAAGCTTCAGCCCACCAGCCATCCAGTTCCGAAAGATTCAGCCCACCGTTCACCAGCACCTTCATCCCGCTGGTTCCGGATGCTTCCCATGGACGGCGTGGGGTGTTGATCCAGACATCCACACCGCGCACCAGCCGCTGGGCCAGACGCATATCATAATCCCGCAGAAACACAATGTGCGGACGGGCATCGGCCTGCCGAATAAACTGTATCCAGTCCCGGATCAGATTTTGGCCGGCCACATCCGCCGGATGGGCCTTGCCGGCAATAATCAGTTGCACCGGCCGGTGCGGGTTGGTCAAAAGTCGCAATAGTCGGGCCTGATCATACAGCAGCAGGTTGGGCCGTTTGTAGGTGGCGAAGCGCCGGGCGAAACCCAGCGTGAGCACGTTGGAATCCAGTACGTGACGGGCGGCGGCGACCAGTTCTTCGGGACGACCAGAGGCCGCCAATTGACGGGCCAGGCGGGTTCGGGCCTCTTCGACCAGCAACTGCCGGCCGGTGGTGCGCAATTGCCAAAGCTGCGCATCAGACACGGATCGAATTTTTTCCTCCAGCGATTCCGTCGTACCCAGCCAGCGGTCCGCCCCGCAGGTATCGGCCCAGAACGCATCCGCCGCGGCCGATTCCCAACTCGGCACATGAATGCCATTGGTAATATGGGAAACCGGCACTTCATCGCGAGGCCAGCGCGGAAACAGCGGTGCAAACAATTCGCGGCTGACCTGCTCATGCAGACGGCTGACCGCATTGACGGCCCCGCTGCCACGCAGGGCCAGGTACGCCATATTGAAAGGCTCCTGATCATCTGCGGGGTTCTGCCGGCCCAGGGCGAACAAATCCCGGTGCGAAATACCCAGTTTTTCCTGGGCATAACGGCCCAGATACTGGGCGATCAGGGCCGGGGCAAAGCGGTCAAACCCCGCCGCCACCGCCGTGTGGGTGGTAAATAAATTGCCGGCCCGTGTAGCCGCCAGCGCGGCATGAAAGCTCTGGCCGGTCTTATCCTTAAAGCTGCGGGCCCGCTCCAAAACAGCGAACGCGGCGTGACCTTCATTCAGATGACACACTTCCGGATGCAGACCCAGGGCTTCCAGCAGCCGCCAACCGCCGATACCCAACAATATCTCCTGCTTCAACCTGAGTTCCGGCCCGCCACCGTAGAGTTCGCTGGTAATACCGCGATGAATGGGATAATTCGCAACATCATTGCTATCAAGCAGGTAGAGTTTTCGCCTGCCCACCACCACCTGCCACGCCCGCAGCCAGACCGAATAACCCGGCAGCGCTATTTCCAGCCGCAGCCATTCACCATTGGCCTGACGCAACGGCGTGATGGGCAATTGGCCGGGGTCATTGTATGGAAACAGGGCCTCCTGATTCCCATCATGATCGATAGACTGCCGGAAATAACCCTGCTGATAAAGCAAACCAACCGCCACGACGGGCACATCCAGATCGCTGGCGGACTTGAGTTGGTCGCCGGCCACGTTCCCCAGCCCGCCGGAATAAATCGGCAGAGCTTCGCTTAGCATGTATTCCATGCTGAAATAGGCCACGCACGTCAATGGCGATTGGGAATAATGCCGGCCAAACCAGCTTGGAGCGTCCAAACAGCGCTGCCACTCCTGCACCTGAGCCTCCACCTGGCTGCGAAATTCCGGATCCGCCAGCAGGTTCCGCAGCTTTTCGGGTGATACCGTTTGCAATACCACCCATGGGTTGCGCGTCTCTTCCCATAAGGCCGCATCCAGTTGCCGCCAGAGGCCGTCGGCGGCACGGTTCCAACTGGAACGCAGATCCAATGCCAGCGTGGCCAGCGCGTCCACGCCGTCAATTTTCAAAGGCAGGATAGTATCAAACCGGCTGTGGCTGTCGGAAAATGGCGTCATCTTGCAACACTGCACTTTCTGTATCAACCGCCGAACATTAAACCATCATAGTGGCGGCCAGTCCCGGCAATCAAGTGATCGGTGCGCCTCGAACCAACCGGCCCCACGCAGCACGGCCGTCAGCCAGGCCCTGTGTTCGTTCCTCCAACGACATCAATTTGGTGCAGGCAGACGGCTCTCCGCAAAGGTGGGTATGGACACATCGCAAGCGGTTGTACCGTTGGTGTTCGCTGCGGCTGAAGGGATCCAGCCGGCTACGGAAAAACGAAAACGCCCGTGAGGAAGCGGTATTACAATCGTGGCCCAGCCGGAAAAATTGCGACCAGGCCGGGATCAAGCTGGATATCAGCGCGGCACTGGACCGGCGTGAGGATCGCGGCATAAATTGCCCGGTGGATTGAGAGCGTCAACACTCTTAAGTTCTTCCGCGGTCAGCTCTACCGCCAGCGACCCCATGTTGTCCTGTAACTGGGCCAGCGTGCGCGGGCCGATAATGGGACAGGTTACCCCGGGCACATGCAGGCACCAGGCGATGGCAAATTGGCTGCTGGAAACACCCCTGGCATCGGCAAGTATGTCTACCGCTTCCATCAGCGGCCATTGACTGGCGGGGAAATCGGCCTTCTTCTGGGCATGGTACCAGGTGCCCTGGGGAATTTTGCGGCCGCCACGGGTATACGTACCTGCCAGCCGGCCACGGGCCAGCGGTGCCCAAGTGATGGTGGCGACTTCATACTTGCGGCAGAAGGGCAGCACCTCAGCTTCAATCCGCCGGTCAATAATGTTAAGTTGCGGCTGTTCCAGATCAAAGCGGGCGGTGCCCAATTGATGGGCGATGAAGTGAGCCTCAGCCAACTGCCAGGCAGCAAAGACGCTGCTGGCCAGATAAAGAACCTTGCCCTGCCGAACCAGGTCATCCAGCGCCCGCAGGGTCTGGTCAATGGGGGTATCGGGATCCGGGCGGTGGATGTGATAAACATCAATGCGTTCGGTGCGCAGCCGCCGGAGCGAATTTTCCACTTCGCGCACAATGTGCCAACGATGATTGCCGGCATCATTGACATGCGCGGATCGCCGGCCATGCACCTTGGTGGAAAGCACGATTT
Source organism: Planctomycetota bacterium (assembly GCA_021790385.1). Lineage (GTDB taxonomy): Bacteria > Planctomycetota > Phycisphaerae > WQYP01 > WQYP01 > JABEVA01. Next base: position 5,503 of record JAJYDW010000066.1, on the reverse strand, counting down.
GATCACGTTTCTGGGTGTCCGCCATCCATCGTCCGATGATTTCCTCGGATCGCCCGTCGTTATAGACGTTAGCGGTGTCAATGAAATTGCCGCCCGCGGCAACGTAACCATCGAGAATTCGCCGCGATTCGGCCTCGTCGCTGCGTCCGCCGAAGTTCATGGTGCCCAGACACAGCGGCGTTACTTTGACCCCGGTTCGGCCTAAAATACGGTATTGCATGGCAGCCTCCTATATTGATTGCCGTCAATACTATAACGACGGCACGCCGCCGCAGCAAGGCGCCTTGCCCCATCGCTGACCACAATTCAAGTGCCTGCGGCTGCCCCGGATTTACAGACCTCATCCACCCAGCGTGCCGCAGCCAGCCCCGGCGGTTATAATGATATTGGTTGAATGGTTTGGAGCCACATGAACACACCCCCTGCATCTTCACCGGTCCCGCCGACATCGTGGGATCCATCCAGCCTGAACAATCCGCATACCGTGGCGGATAAGGCCGGCCGGGTGTGCACCATGTTTTCCGCCATTGCCGGCTCCTATGATTTGAACAACCATTTACATTCGTTATGGATTGACCATTATTGGCGCCGCGCGGCGGTGCGCATGGCCGGGGTGAAGCCCACGGATGTGGTGGCGGATATCGCCTGCGGCACCGGAGACCTGTCTTTGGCGTTTTTGAAAGCCGGTCCGAAACGGGTGATTGGGATCGACTTTTGTCATGCGATGCTGCAGGGTGCCTGCCGGAAGATGCCCGCGGGCGAGGCCGCTGCGCGACTCTCGTTTCAGGAAGGGGATGCCTTGCGGTTGCCGTTGGCCAACCAAAGTGTGGATATCGCTTCAATTGCGTTTGGTATTCGCAATGTGGCCGATTGGCAGGGCTGCCTGAAGGAATTTCACCGCATTATGCGGCCAGGTGGGCGGTTGATTATCCTGGAATTTTCCTTGCCGCGCCACGCGATTCTGCGGGCTTTGTATAATTTTTATTTTCGCCGGGTTATTCCATGCACCGCCACGCTCATCAGTCGTGATCGCACCGGAGCCTACCGTTATCTGCCGCGCAGTGTGAACACGTTTATAACCCCCCAGCAGATGACCGGGGGCATGCAGCAGGCGGGTTTTTCGCAGGTGGCGGCCCGCGCGCTCACTTTTGGCATCAGCGTTTGTTACCGTGGGGTGCGGGGTGACTAAAATTCTGTCAGCGCAACGATCGGGACGGCGCGTAGGCCGGTTGTCCCGCGTGGAAGCAATGAACGAAGAGTCGAAATTCATGCGGCGTATTGTGTGCTGTTCATGGTGGTGCCGGCGCTGCGGCCAAAACATCGGCTCGGAGAATGTGGCCCTGTACTGCCATAAACTGCCGGATGTGGTGAAAGGGTCAGGTTTTTTCGCAGGCATGGCCCTGCTGGATCACCTGCGGGATTGCCAGGGGCATGATTTTGGCCCGGAGCTGCGAGCCGCGTTGGGGACGGATTTTTTGAATCATCCGCGGATTTGGGAATGGTTTCATGAACATGCCCGCCGGGAATCGCGGCTGCTGGCGGAAGAGCCGGTGGAATAGCTGCAGGCGTGTGAGGTGATGATGCACTTTGAAAAGACCGTGGTTGTGGCCATATCCGGGGCATCCGGGGCCGTTTATGCGCGGAGAATACTCCAGGGCCTCACCGCCGGCGGTGCGCGCAGCTACGTGGTAATTTCACCGGCGGGTCGGCGGCTTTTGCATGATGAACTGGGGCTGGAACAGCCCACCCCGGGGGCCATCTTGGGGCCGGACGTGGTGCCTGCGGAAGGTCAAATCATACCGTTGGCCTACCAGGATATTGGAGCGTGCATTGCATCCGGTTCCTTTGTCCACCATGGCATGGTGGTGGTGCCGTGCTCCAGCAATAAGCTTGCCCAATTCGCGCATGGCCTGTCGGAAAATCTTATCAGCCGGGCGGCCCAGGTAACGCTGAAGGAACGTCGCCGGCTGGTGTTGGTGCACCGCGAGATGCCGCTGGGGCTGGTGGAATTGCGCAACATGATTTTGGCCACGGAGGCAGGTGCCATCGTATGTCCGGCCAGTCCGGGGTTTTATTTAAATCCGCAGTCGATCGATGACCTGGTGGACACGGTGGCGGGGCGGGTGCTGGACTTTTTTGGTATTGCGCATACGTGGCATACGCGCTGGCTGGGGGCGGGAGCGCGAAAACCCGGCACCGCAGCGACGCATCCTGCAGATGCCGGCAGAGACGCGCACGGCAGCAGCGGCCTGGCAGACGCAAACAAGCCAGTCTGAATGGCTTTGGTGCCGGTTCTGCGCAGTGAATCGGATTACAACGCGGCAGCCCGGGCGGCGATGGATTGAATTTTCACAGGTTTGTTGGAATCGGCGCAGATGAGCATCACAGGCACAGGGCAAAACCAGCCCGAGAATTTACCATCAGCGGTTGGCCTGGGTATGGCTAAAAAGCCCACCGGATGGTTGGGGCGGGTGGTAGTATTTTTGGACCTGATAAAATTTTCGCACTCCATTTTCGCGTTGCCCTTTGCCCTGATCGCCACATTTCTGGCCTCCCGGACCATCGGGCTGATATGGCCAGGCTGGCTGCGTCTGGGTCTGATTGTCGCATGCATGGTCCTGGCCCGGACGTTTGCGATGACGTTTAACCGGCTGGCGGACCGGCACATCGATGCCCGCAACCCGCGCACGGAAAACAGGCCCAGCGTCCGCGGCGAGATATCGCCCACGTTTATGGTTATGGTGCTGGCGCTGAGCGGGACGCTGTTTGTGCTGGCCACGGGTCTTTTTTACGAACTGCTGGGCAACATCTATCCCGTGGGTCTGGCCCTGCCAGTGCTGGCGTTTATCGCTTTTTACAGTTTTACCAAGCGATTTACGTGGCTGTGCCATTTTTTTATCGGAGCCGCACTCATGCTGGCACCACTGAGTGCCTGGGTAGCCATTGTGCCGCCGCGGGGACCGGTCCTGGGCTGGCAGGTGATATTTCTGGGCGTGGGCGTACTTTTCTGGACGGCGGGCTTTGATATTCTCTATGCCCTGCAGGATCAGGCGGTGGACCGGCGCGAGCGGCTCTTTTCGATTCCGGCCCGGGCCGGTGCAACCACGGCGTTATGGATATCCCGCCTTTGCCATCTGCTGACCATTCTGGCACTGGCGGCATTTGGAGCCGGCATCGGCGGGGGTATGCGGCTAGGCATTACGTATTGGATCGGTCTGGCCGCAGTCGCAGCGCTTCTGGCCATCGAGCAGTCCCTGGTAAAGGCCGATGATATCTCCAGAATCAACCTGGCCTTTATGACCATCAACGGTCTGGTAGGAGTGGTGTTTGGCCTGTTATCCATTGCCGCGATTCTCTGGCGTTAACGAATCTATTTTTCAGCACCATCGCGGATGCCGCGGGGCATGAATGGCCCGTGTTGCAGCACCATCCATACACGTATTATGTGACTATCAACATATACACTATTTTAACATAACACCGGTGCGGCTTTACACACGCACAATTATCGGATTCCTGATGAAGCCTTCATGGATTCCTAGCGCTGATGGCCATAATGCCTTCTGTATTCACCGGCCCGGTGTAGGGTCACGTGGATTTCAGGACAAGGGAAGGCTGCTGTAAAAAGGAGAAAAACATGGCAGACCAAACATCCATCGGCAGAGCTAAAGGACGCCTCATGTTGGCGTCTCTGGTGGCTCAATTGGCGCTGGCCACGGTAGCGTGGGCTGGAACGCCGACCAACTCAGTGGTCCCGGCCGCAGCCGGCGCAACCACCACACAAAGCGACACCGTGGCCCAGTTGCAGAAGGAAATTGAGTCGCTTAAGTCCGCGGTTAATACGCTCAAGGCCCATCAGGATTCCGTGTGGATGGCCAAACAGCGGGCGGCTGAAGTGCGGGCCATTGTGGAAAGCACGCTGAAACAGTCGAAAAAGGAATCTCAGTATCTGGATAATCCGATTCAGGCGGGTTACGACAACGGCTTTTTCATTCGCAGTGCCGATAAAGATTTTCAACTGAACATTAACGGCTACCTGCAGTTCCGATATAGCTATGCGGGTTCGGAAGGGCACAAGCCCAACACCAATTATAATACCAGCGGATTCGCTTTCCGTCGGGCGCGGTTGATTTTGTCTGGAAACGCGTTTGAGAACTTCATTTATTGCATTTCCGGCGACTTTCAAACCGGCATCAGCGGGGCATCAGTTGGAAACAACAACGCCTTTGCCATCCTGGATACATGGGCTGGCTATAAATTCAGCCCCATGTTTGTGGTGCGGGCCGGTTCCATGCTGGTGCCGTTTACCCATGTGGAATATTTCTCTTCCGGTACCGAATTTCCTGATTTTGCGGTCGCCGAGGCTCCATTCGACCCGGTTCGATCCGATGCCGTGGACCTGGATGGTACTCTGATTACCCATAAGCTCAATTACGAGGTCCAGGTGAATAACGGTTCCACCTCCAACGACAACGGTAATAACGGTCCGGGCGGCCATTTTGGCAATCGTCCGGCCGTTTATGGTCGCGTGAATTTCGCGCAAGGCGGCCACATTTCTGATTTTAACGATTCGCCGGATTATGCCTGGCATAAGCACTTGGCGTGGCTGCTTGGTGCCGCAGCGGGGTATGAATCGCAGAATCCATTTGCAAGTTCAGTGCCTGGCAGCACAACTGCTCCCGCCGGCACCGGTACTCTCAATGGTAATTTGACACGCTTCACAATTGACGCGCATGCCAAATACCGTGGCTTTGCGTTCAACAGTGCTTTGTACATGCAGAACATCAATCAAGATGTGCCCATCACTGGCTCCACGGCCAAATCGCTCTTTGAGACCGGCTACTACCTTGAAGCTGGCTACTTTCTGGTGCCGCATAGGTGGGAAGTTGCAGGCCGCTTTGGAGAACTGCTCACCAATCACACCAACCAGCACCAGTATGAGGGTACCATTGGCCTAAATTATTACATCTTCGGCGAAAACGCTAAAATTCAGACTGCGGTCACCTATGTGCAGGATGCCCAGTACACCAACTCGAACCTTGGAACAACGGCCGGGTCTAACGACTGGATCGGCCAAGTGCAGTTCCAGTTCAAATTTTAACAACCACGGAAAGGTTATGGGTTTTGAACGCTGGGGCGGGCTTTTTGGCCCGCCCCTTTCGTTTTACAGAATTACCAAGCCTTGCAACCAGGACAAAACGCGACAACTGCAACCAAACGTCGGTGCAATCGTGTAGTTATGTGGGGGCCTTGCAGGTCCTGGAATGGCCCGGGGATTTGCACGCGCCATGCAAGGAAGGCAGACAGGTATGACTTGGGAAAAACAGACGGTGGTGATGGTTTTGGGTACGCCGCGCAGCGGCACCAGTGCCCTAACCCGGATATTTCATCAATTTTTTAAGCGGGCCATGGCGAGCGCCGCCGCGTCTCGCCGCGGCTGAATTGTGCCCAGGCGGGGCACAATTTGACTCTTCCGGGCGGTGCACGGCTAACGAAATGGGCC
>JAJYDW010000065.1 GCA_021790385.1 Planctomycetota bacterium | reverse complement strand
CCCGCCTCTGCGCACCCCACCACAATGGTTTGCCTCGCCGGCAAAGGCCGCTGCCCACCGGAAGATTGCGGTGGCATTTACGAATATTATCATCTCCTGGAAGTGCTGCGTGATCCCCATCACAAGCAATATAAAGATTTACTTGAATGGATCGGCACGATACCAGATCCCGATGAGTTTGATTCTGCCGAAGTCAGCGCCTGCCTGGCACAAATCGGCTGATTCCGGGGCCTCGCACAAATAATTTCATATTTTACGCCGCAGGTGTCTGGCCGTTGGAAAGGCGCAAGTGATACGTACACATCGCCCGCCGTTCTCACCGGGTGGCCCCTCTTTGCTCAACTGCTTCCCTGTTCCATTGTTCCTCTGTTCTCGCGGGCCGCAGCCCGCGCCCCCTGTGGTTCAATCTTCTCCGTCGCCCTTCGTACCCTCCGCGTCTCCGCGGTGAATTGCTGAAGGTTGATCGCCGACCTCTTGTTTCCCCGCGCCCTGTCTCCTCCAAAAATACGTATCTCCCGACGCGCGGCGTAGCCGCGCCCCTTTACGATGTTTCCCAGCACGCCGCCACGTGCCCTGGATCTCCGCCCTTCATTTCCAGTCGCGGCATTTCCTTCCGGCAGCGCTCTTTCACCAGCGGACAACGCGGATGAAACGGACATCCCGTCGGCGGATTCACCGGACTGGGTACTTCCCCGGTTAAAATAATACGTTGGTCGGTCTTGCGCGGCACGGGTTTGGGCACCGCCGAAAGCAGCGCCTGCGTATACGGATGCCGGGGATTTGCCGTCAACACGCGTGCCGGAGCCGTCTCCACTATTTTCCCCAGGTACATCACTGCAATACGATCCGAAAAATGCTCCACCACCGCCAGATTGTGGGCAATAAAAAGATACGACAAGCCCATCTCCTGCTGTAACTGCGTCAGCAGATTCAGTACCTGGGCCTGGATGGATACGTCCAGCGCCGATACCGGCTCATCGCACACAATCAACCGCGGCTTAAGCGCCAGCGCCCGGGCAATGCCGATGCGCTGCCGCTGCCCACCGGAAAATTCATGTGGATACCGGTTGGCCACGTCCCGCGGAAACCCCACCTTTACCAGCAGATCTTCCACCCGCTCCACCACCTGGGGCCGCGGCACCAGCCGATGCACCAGCATCGGTTCGCTGATCATGGCTCCCACCGTCATCCTTGGATTCAGCGACCCCACCGGGTCCTGAAAAATAATCTGCATCTGCCGCCGCAGCGTTCGTAGCGGCCTGGCCGCAGTCTGATAAAGATCGGCACCGTCAAACTCCACCTGGCCTTCAATTCTGGCCGACTTGGGCGGCAGCAGACGCAAAATAGCCCGCCCCGTCGTCGTCTTGCCGCAGCCCGATTCCCCCACCAATCCCAGAGTTTCCCCTGGCAGTACGTGCAGGCTCACATCATCCACCGCCCGGATGTAACCCCTGATCCGGCTGAAAAGCCCGCTCCGCACCGGAAACCACACCTTTAAGTTTTCCACTTTCAGCAGGGGGGCAACGGGCGATACCGGCCCGGGGGCCATGGTATAAGGCATCATCGTCGACATCGCTTTTTCTATCCTTTGCCTATACCGATTCCATATGCACGTCGGCCTGCGCCACCTGGCCCGTCCGCCGAAACGCCAGTTCCGGTGCACTTTCCTGACTGCTGTCAAAATTTGGTGCCGAAAATGTCGCCACCCAATGACCCGGCAGCACCTCCCGCAACGGCGGCAGGTTCGCCCGGCACGCCTGACGCGCATCCCCCTGGCAATGCGTGCAGCGCGGCTCAAAACGGCACCCCGCCGGCCAGTTCAGCGGTGCCGGTACCGCCCCGGAAATCGTCGGCAGAATTTCATGCTCATGGCCCAGTTGCGGCACACATCCCAGCAGCCCCCGCGTATACGGATGCAGCGGATTGGCAAAAAGCTCATACACATCCGCAAATTCCACAATTCGCCCCGCGTACATAATGCCCACCACATCCGCATTTTCCGCCACAATGCCCAGGTCATGGGTAATCAGCAGCACCGCCATGCCCGAAGCAACCTGAATCTCATGGAGCAATTCCAGAATCTGGGCCTGAATGGTTACATCCAGCGCCGTGGTCGGTTCATCGGCTATCAGCAAAGACGGATTACACGCCAAGGCCATGGCAATCATCACCCGCTGCTTCATGCCACCGGACATCTGATGCGGATAATCCCGCAGCCGGCGCCCCGCATCGGCCACACCTACGCGCTCCAGAGCCTGCCGGGCAATGCTGATCGCCTTCTCCATCGACACCTTCTGATGCAACTGAATCGCTTCAATGATCTGATCGCCAATGGTAAACACCGGATTCAGGCTGGTCATGGGTTCCTGAAAAATCATGGCAATGCGCCCGCCGCGAACCTTGCGCATTTCCGCCTCCGACAGCTTCAGCAGATCCCGCCCCTCCAGCAGAATCGATCCGCCGCTGATATGCCCGGGCGGATCCGGTATCAGCCTTAAAATCGAAAGCGCCGAAACGCTTTTCCCGCAGCCCGATTCTCCCACCAACGCCATCGTCTGGCCCGGAAAAACTGAAAAACTTACCCCATCCACAGCCGGAATAACCGTTCGGCCGGCGCGAAATCCAGTGCATAAACCACGAACCTGCAGCAGTGGCGAAGGCGAATTTTCAGCGGCTTGGGCCATAATTATCCTGCGTTGACATTCCGCGGATCCAGCGTATCGCGGAACGATTCTCCTACTATATTAAACGCCAGCACCGTAATAAACAGCATCATGCCCGGACCTAAGGCCTGCCACCAGTGAAATACCGTCGCCGGATTTCCTGCCGCATTCAACATCTGCCCCCACGACGGCGTCGGCGGCCGCACCCCCACCCCCAGATAACTCAAGCTGGATTCTATGGTTACCGCACCGGCCAGGCCAAAACTCGCCGATACCAGCACCGGCGTTACCCCATTGGGCAGAATATGCCTGAAGAGCACCCGCCACAGCGGCAGCCCCGACGCCTGCGCCGCTGTTACATAATCCAACTGCCGCAGATGCAGAAATTCCCCCCGCAGCAGCCGCGCATATCCGGTCCATCCCGTTACCCCCAGAATCACCATGATATAAAAAATATGCCGGCCATAAATGGCCACAAAAGTTAAAATTAGAAAAAATAACGGTACCGATTCCACAATCTCTACCAGCCGCATCAGCAAAATGTCGACCATGCCCGAAAAATAACCAGTCAACGCCCCTACCACCACCCCGATGGCCAGTGCGATAAACTGACTGATAAACCCGATCCCCATGGCTACCCGCGTGGACCACAGCAGCCGCGACAGCACATCCCGCCCTTCGCCATCCGTTCCCAGCCAATGCCGTTGCGAGGGCAGCTTGTTGATCAGGTTTTTACTTAGCGGTTCCATTGCCGCGTAACCCCACGGAATCGGGGCGAATATCGCATGGGTAATCTTTTCATGCGCCGCCAAAGACCGGTAATTCGTCGCATCCAGGCGGTTGTGATGCAGCGCTACAATCAGCCCGCTGGCAATCACCGCTGCCACCGTAACCACCGCCAGCCACACCCTCCGCCGACGGCGACGCAGATCCGGCATCAATCGCCGTGTGAAAAACACACAGCTCCCCTGCACAGCCAAAGCCCCCGTCACCACCAGCAACACCCAGCTTACGCTGGTTAAATCACGAAACAGCGGATATACGCGTCGCATCGGCACACCGTGGTGCGCCGGCACAATACACGTATACGGCTTCCCTGTGGCCAGAAACGGTACAAACACCGCTATCAGGCACACCAGCACAATATAACTGGCGCAAAATATCACCATCCATGGCCGAAACACGCGAGCCCGCACCCGCGACCAGAAAGTCTGCGGCGGCGGGCCGTTTTCCGGCATCCGTACCGTGGAACTAAGGGCATCAGGCATACGATACCCTCGGGTCCGCCATGGCATAACAGATATCCACCGCCAGATACGAAAGCAAAGTCAACACCGAGCCAATCAGGGCCACCGTCTGTATGACCGGCAGGTCGCGGGCCAGAGTTGCCGTGTACGCCAGCCGCCCCATCCCATCAATCGAAAATATCTGCTCCACAATGACCGATCCGCCCAGCAACCCCGGCAAAGACATCCCCGTCAGGGTGATCAAGGTCAGCAAGCTGTTCCGAAATACGTGCCGCAGCATCACCGTGGAACCTTTCACGCCTTTGGCCCGGGCGGTGCGGATGTAATCCTGTCCCAGGTTGTCCAGTATGCTTCCCCGCACCTGCTTGCTCAAAAAAGCAAAACCGGCGTAGGTGGAACACGCAATGGGCATGGTGATATGGTAAAAATAATCCCCGATATACTGGAAAAAATCCATCGACTGCGTATTGGTGGCATGCAGCCCCGCCGCTGGAAACCAGTTGAAAAATTCCGGATTGGCAAAAAAACCCAGCAGGCTTGAACCCACCCAAATCATGGGCAGTGAATATAACGCCAGGCTCATCAGCCCGTAACCCCGGTCAAACAGTCGATCCCGATTCACAGCCGCCAGCAGTCCACCCGGTACCGCTACCAGATAAATAACAATCATGGAAATTAAATTGATGGTCAGGGTTACAGGCAACCGCTGCTCAATGAGTTTCAACACCGGTTCCGGATATTCCAGACTTGTGCCCAGATGCCCTTCACATGTGCTTTTAAGCCATAGCAGGTACTGCATCGGCAAACTGATCGGATGGCCGTTTTTATCCACCAGATGCAGCCGCTGGGCCACCAGCATCTGCTCCTGCTTCTGCGCCTGCTTCGATTGCATCATCCCCTGCGCCACATTTGCCTGCCCCGCCTCACGCAGCCCCGGTGCGAAACGCACCACGGCAAAAAGCATAAACGTCATGCCCAGCAGCGTGGGAACCATCAGCAACAATCGGCGTATAATGTAACTGGTCATACTGATTCCGAAAGCGAATGCGTTTCCGCCGGATCCATTACGGATATTTCTGCTCTTTCCGCGGCACGTACCAATTGGCGGGGTTCAGCCCGAACTTGCCCACCGGCCTGGTGTTGCGGAACCGCTCGTGAACAAACGAAAGTGAATCGGAAGTAAAAAGAAACAGGTACGGCTGTTCCCTGTAAATCACCTGCTGCAGGTGATGCCAGATCCGCATCCGCTGCGTCGTATTCATCTCCCGCCGCCCCTGTGAAATCAGTTTGTCTGCCTCGGCATTGTCAAAATCTCCGGCATTGCTCCCTTCATTCAGATAACTTTTGGAATCAAAAATCTGGTACGGATCACTCTCTATACTCCCCGTCCAGCCCAGCAGCGTGGCCGTAAATTGCCGGTGGTTCAACCGGCGAATCATAATACTGAACTCCACCGGCGATATCCGGCAATCAATCCCCGCCGTCGCCCACTGCCGCTGCAAATACACACAGATTTTCTGCAGCAGCGGCTGCTGCGATGGAATCAGCAGACTGAACTTGAATTCCTGTCCATTGCGCGCCAGCACGCCATCCGGCCCCATGTGCCAGCCCGCCTTCTGCAGGAGAATTTTCGCCGCCGCCGGATCATATGGAATCGGTTTAATCTTCCCGTCATTCTGTGGCGAAAGCGGATTGAATGGTCCCGTAACCTGCACCGCCATGCCGTATAAAAATGTTTTGATGATCGCCGGCACATTCACCAGCATCGCCAGGGCCACCCGCGTGCGGCGATCCTTAAACATCGGTTGTTGAAGATTCCAGCCCACATATAAATAGCCCGAACTGGAGGTCAGATACTTATAGCAGTGATTGCGGCTGGTAAAGCCCGGTTCGGCCGTATATTTCCTCCATTGGGACGGTTCCACCCCGTCGGAGTCTATTCCGCCTCTTAAATACGTAGCCAATGCCGCCTGCGGATTCTCGATAAAGCGAAACACAATGCGGTTGAATACCGGCGGCGGTCCCCAATATCGCGGATTTTTCTTCAATACCAGTTTCCGCCCCGGTGCCCACCGATACAGCACATACGGCCCGCTGCCCTCCAGCAACCGGCTGCGCGTGTTGTATTGGCTGGCTTTCGTGAATTGATATACCTTCTCCGGCAAAATTGAAAAACCTCCCACTTCCTCCAGGGCCTTGAAATACGGCTTTTTGAAAGTAAATATCACCGTCCGCTTACCCACCGCCACACACGATTTTACATCGGAATAATACGACCAGTTCTGTGCATCATTCACGAGCGGATTCATCATCGTATTGAAGCTGAACACCACATCCGAGGCCAGCACCGGCTCGCCGTTGCTGAAACACGCCCGCCGCCGCAGCTTGAACGTAATTTTTAATCCATCTTTGGCCACCAGATAACTGCGTGATAGCCACGGCACCCAGTGCAACGTTACCGGGTTACGGGCCAACAAAGACTCAAGCACCTCTCCCTGTATGTCCGCGGCCGTAGCACTGCGCGTCACAAACGGTATCAGCGAATGTGGCTCGCTGCTCAGGCTCTGCACCAGCCAGTCGCCCGGCGCATAACCAGGCAACTTATAGGGGCTGCCCGGAAATATCGGCACCTGCGGATAACATACGTACCGATCTCCATTGGCCAGTGTTTCCCGGATGTTGGCCTGACTGCGGCTGGTTCCGGTGCTCACCGCAGCCGCACCGGCCACACCATGCAGCCGCGATATCGCTTCCAGTTCCAGCCGATTGCCCGCCGTAATCTGCTGGCGCAGGCCTACCATTTGTCGGGTCTGGTAGTTCATCGCCCCCAGTATCAGCCCCAGCAACACCAGTGCCACCACCAGCAGCATCATGTAGATGAAATCTTTTACCGTAAAGCGATTGTTCATGCATTCTCCGAAACTATCAGGGGTTTGTTGCCGCCGACTGCAAAAACCTTCACAATTCTAATCCCGCTGCGGGTCTAACGCATCTCGCAGACCATCGCCTATGAAGTTCAAACTCAGCAGCCCTACCGTCAGCCCCGCACAGGGCCAGAATATCAGCCACCAGCGGATGTGAATAGGGTTGATGGCCGCCACCCCGGCCGAAGCCAGATTGCCCCAAGTTGGCACCGGCGGCTGCACCCCCAACCCCAAAAAGCTTAAAAAAGACTCGGCCAGAATCGCGGCCGGAACCGTCAGCGTCGCATACACCACAATCGGGCCGACCACATTGGGCAGAATATGCTTGGCTATCACCCGCCCCGGGCTTAACCCCAATGCCCGCGCCGCTTCCACAAACGGCCGATTCCGCAGCGACATCACCTGCCCGCGAATCACCCGCGCCATCGTCAGCCAGCTTACAGATCCTATACCAATCAGCAGCACCCCTATGCCCGCCACCTCTCGCGGATGCGGCACACCCATCCACGCCAACGTACCCGTCATTCGCCCCACCAAAGCCACGCGCAGCAGAATAACCAGCAATATGTAAGGCAAACCATACAGCACATCCACCGCCCGCATCAGCACCGCATCCACCCGTCCTCCGCTATAGCCCGCTACCACCCCCACCCCCACGCCAATCACCACACTGATCGCCGCCGACGCCAACCCTATACCCATGGAAATTGCTCCCCCCAGCAACCAGCGCGAAAATAAATCCCGTCCCAGCCGGTCCGTGCCCATCAGGTGCGCCGCCGTCGGAGCACGCAGCGTGTCATGCAGGTTCTGCCGGGCATAGCAACCCAGCGTCCACGGCAAAGTGCCGTAGCAGATCACCACCAGCACCGCCAAAACCAGCAACCCCGCCATCGCCGCACGATTGTGCCCAAAGCGCCGCGCCGCCCGCCGCCACGGCGAAACCCCGCCATCCGCCATCACCTCATGGTTTGCAACTGCCATATTCGCCGCCGTCATGCTTCACCCGTTGGGCCGGTCCAATCGATACGTTAAACTGATGGTCTGGGTTGCTAAATCCTCTCCCCAGCCCCAAGATGTCCCACCCCGTAGTATCCAAAAAGCTCCCGCTGCACACCGCGATTCCAGCACATCTCCACACGTGCCCGAACCCCCGGATCATACCGCCACGCCGCCGCCATAGCGCGCCAGCAGCTACCCTTCCCGATGGTCTTTAAGCACCCGTACAATGCGCTGGTCCGGTACCAGCCACACAACGGGCTATCAGAATGTACAAACCATCCGCAAACCAATGATTGAAAAACGCCAGGGCAATAGCTGCCGCATACCCCAGCATGGAAAACTTGCCCTTAATATCCCGTCCAAGAGCACCGGCCAACAGCGAATCGCTTCCCTGGTCTAAAATAATACTCCATTGCAGAATAAAATACGCAATGGCCGCCATCAACAGCACTCCACCGTAAAGAGCCGTCGGCACAGCCGCAAAATGATTTTCACCCATCCAACCCGTCACAAAGGGTATCAACGACAGCCAGAAAAGCAGGTGCAGGTTGGCCCACATCATTGCCGAGCTGACCTGCCGGGTGGCATGCAGCAGATGATGATGGTTGTTCCAATAAATGCCAATATACACAAAGCTTAATGCGTAATTGAGAAACACCGGCAGCACAGGTGCCAAAGCCACCACGCTCGTGCCGTGCGGCACTTTCAAATTCAACACCATAATGGTGATGATGATGGCAATCACTCCATCGCTGAAGGCTTCCAAGCGGTTGGTTTTCATCGCCGGATTATACCACAGGCCGGCGGCCGCGGTAGCCCCAAAGCCCCAAGATCCGTCACCGCGCCGGCTTGTACGCAATCCACCGATGGCGTAAAATTACCTCCTGTCCTTTGGGGGATGGTGTAACGGTAGCACAGCAGACTCTGAATCTGTTTGTCTAGGTTCGAATCCTAGTCCCCCAGTTTTCCTGGCTTTTTGTATAGTAGTGCACGTATGGGCATAAGCATGGCTTTCATCAATATCCATGCGGGTTTTACCAACATCAGCTTGTGAAACGTCGCGCATGTCCGGGCAAGCCAAAGTGCAGGTCGTGGTTGCCATGGTGGTTGCCACGGTGGTTGCAGGATCGAGGGAATCAAATGTGCCATTTTTTAATGACGAAACTGCCGTAGGCAAGTCATATCGGGGCAGATGATCCAGGGCTTCCGCAGTGGGTAATGCCGCGGCATCGGTGTACGTTTTTGTGGTTAGTCGAGGATCGCTGTGTCGCATCACATCCATGGCGGTACGGATGGATACCCCACCACGTCCCAAGTTGGTTGCCAGGGTGTGGCGAAGTGCATGAAAATCCGCTCGCCGCCCACGAGTATCCAATCGCGGTATGCCGGCAGCAGCTAAATCCCGGTAAAACCAACGTTCGCAAAAGTCTTTGCCGATCATCGGAAACACATGGTCAGTTTCAGTGTGATCCGGCAGGGCCTTCAATGCTGCAATAACATCGTCTCGCAACCAGAGGATTGCCCGCTTGCCATTTTTTGTCGTGCTGGCTCTGATATCCAAGTAGGGCTGGGGAGCCGCTAATCTCACATCACTCCAGAGCAAAGAGGCAAGCTCAGACCTCCGTAATCCACAGGTCAGTGCCACCAGATAAAGGGCCGTGCGTTCGCCTGCTACGGCCAGTAATCGGGAAACCTCTGAATCACTTAAGGCCCGCCTCTCACGACGAATATCACCATTTATTTTCACAGGCATTACCGAATCGACAGGACTTAGTCCAATCGTCCCTTGACGGACAGCCCATCGGCAGAAGGCTTGGAGTGCCTGAAGGTATTCATTGCGGGTCTTGGGGGATAGTTGCTGAATATCGGCCTTTTGACGCCAGATTGAGAAACTTTGAGAATTTATATCTGTGATGCGGTTCCAATTACAGGCCGTAGCGAGTTTTGTCAGCCGCTTTTGGGTGGTGTAAACGTGCATCGCATCACGTCCCTGGGCCTCCATATCCGCAACATAATTCGCAATATACTCCAGTAGCGGCCGCTTTTTATGTTCGGCAAAGGAGTCAAGCAAGCCCACCTCGCCTCGTGCTAACGCACGTTCCATCCGGTTAGCTTTTTCTTCGGTGGCGCGTCGGTCGGTATAGCCTTTCCGCCGTCGGCCATGGCCAATCTTGAAAAACCAATATCGCGAAATCTGGCGTGCAACGCCCGGCGGAATAACGCGGTGGCCGTCAGTACCTTTGGTGGGTGCTGCAACTCGCTTGCCGGTGCTGGTGTCAACCCAACGCGAAATACGAAATACGGTTGCCATGAGAAAAATCCTTTCATGTGCCTTAACTACAATGATTCTATCTGCACCTTATTGCAATGTCAATTACATTAGCGCATAATAGTGTATACTTCAACATTAATTATGTTGTACTTTTACAAACTTTACTGTGGCCCGCAACTGTATCACCATTTCCGCCGCCAGGGTAACAGCCCGGTCCGGCGTTGTTTCTGGGCGCATCGCGATCTTCTGCGGTGTGGCTCCGCTGGATTCCAGATGCTTCAGCCGCATCCGCTGGTTGCGATCACATATAAGCGCCGATGATGCATAATTTGCCATGAACAAAGCATACCATGCCAGCATCTATATGTCAAGTCATTTACGGGACACTACACTAGATTCTATTGCTCCATTTTGGCCGCAGGCCAAAATCGGGGCGACAGGACACTAGTAGAACGGTTTGTGACCGGATGTTCAGCGGATGAAACAGCCCGGATTCTGAATGTTTATTATGTCACCGGTTTTCTACAAAGTTCTTAAAATTATTTTGAAGATTATCAGCGCAGGGGACCAAGAATGATCCCGTGTCGGCATTACCGAGGAGAATGACACCCTGACCCATCAACCATCGGATTCCAAGTAACCAAGCCACGTAGGCGTCGAACTCATCATCATTCGCCGGGGCATTACTTGGTTTCAAGATATTATTGATTCGGTCCTCCATCATTATCTTCCAGAGATTTCTGCGGTTGTCACCATTCCCTTTATAATTCCAGTTATTTATTGTATTATATGATTTGCACCATAGCCATATGGCCACAGCAGGATGAACTTCGACGATATGTTTCCATTTCCCTACCGGCATGCCGGTGGCACAAAGGTTCAACGGAATATTTTGGCAATCAAAACGTCCCATTTTGGGCAACCCCACCGCCGCTCTGGTAACTGCCCAATGCGGACAGCCGGCATAGGGCAAAACGGAAATGCCCTTAGGTGTTTTTATTCTATTTTGAAAGAATGACTCAATTGGCCGGATGTAGTAACAGTCATTTATTTCCGGTTGGCCTGGCGTTAACGGAGCGTCCCAACAAACCAAGAGATCATCATCGCATTTCGACAAGCTATCTATATAAGCGGGAAGGTTCTCCGCCTTCTCTGTGGTCCAGTTCAATCCATCGTAAATAGTTGCCGGATTCTTTGGTGCCGGGTCAATGCCGATTACTCTGAATAACCGGCCTGCATTCATGGCTACGCTGAATAACCTTGCATTCTTGGCTACTTCTCCTGATACGAAGCGATATTCTCCAGTATCATCAGGATGTGATTTCCAGTCAGATTCTTGTAACTTCGTGGAATCTATCCTCAACAATACAAAACACGACTTCTCCCTCAGCGACTTTTTCACCAGCTCCCTTGATGGAAAGCAGCGGATAACCCGGCGTTTATACCAACTCGGGTCATCTTTCAGTTCGTTTGCAACATTTCCCAATTCATTATTATCCTGAACCGATTGGAGGTCTTCCCGACTCAACCCATACCACCATGACTTATCCTCAAGATTATCCCAAGTGAAGGCGGGTACTGCCTTTGATTCATTGCGGTTTTCCATCATTTATCCTTTCAGCGAAGCGGCATAAACTTCACATGATCAAGTGAGATCGCTATTATTATAAACTCCATTTAAATGGTAGCAATGTGGGGGCGTCAGGTGCCTTTTCCGGGCAACGCGGATATTGTTTGGCATAGTCGATCAACAACTCGCGGTGTTATGGAGACTTACGTTCTGCCCGAGGGAGAAGAGAGAGAAGAGGGTGCGGGGGATGAGAGTTAATCCCCCGCGTGGTGGCGGGTATGATACCGGCGTATGAATAGGGTACCGATTCAGCAGCGGATTGATAGCCAGCCGAACAACGTACCAGCAGCAGATTTTGGACTGGGGGGGATTCTTAATCGGCGAAACGGGGGTCAGTTGTTGCGCTTCTCCAGTCCGTTGATCAAACCGGAAAGCATTTTGAAAATTTCTTCCAGATCTCTGCGAAGATCGCAATGAACATCCAAAGCTATGAGCTTTCGACGAAAACCAATTTCCAACAGCGCCACACATTCCTGCACGGATCCTCTGGCGATCATGAAAAAGTTTCTCCGGTCCGGAATGGTGAATCGTCCGTTGCCTTCAGCGATATTGGCGGCGATGGAAACACAGGCTCGATTGAGCTGGTACGAAAGGAAGCCGTAGCCGCGTGGGAATTTTTCAGTGGTGGCGCAGACGCTATCGGCGAAGGAAATTGCTTATTGATAGACGATGAGTTTTTCAAAAGTGAAGGCCATTGGTTATCCAACGATGAAAGTAGAGAGTTGAGAGTAGAACGCAGGAGGAGCCTCGTGTCTCGGCGACAGCCTCTCTTTTGTCCCAGCCGAATTTTGCTCTACTATCTACTCTCTCGAAACTCCTGCTCTATTTTTGCCTTTGGCAAAAATCGGGGCGACAGGACACCAATAGAACTTTTTGTGAATACCGTGAATGGCTTGGGGGGGCGTTTTATGCAACTGTTTGCAAGATCGTGCAGTATTCGCACAACCGCGTGAATTGGCGTGTAACGGCTCTATCCGACGCTATACTGGCGGTTGGGGTCAGCGTGCCCCCCGATGAGAAGGCTTGCCTGGCGATTTCACCAACCGTCCACATGAGCGCTCCAAATATCTTCACATAACAGCCTACACCACGCACCTTCGTACTGAGTCAAGGCCTCTTTCTGAAAATGTTGACGGGACTCACATTGTTCACGGACAACATGTCTTGGTAGCCGTCGGGGATTCGGGGTTTACGAGCGTTGTTTTATACCCGATACCGCTGATGCGTTTGGCCACGCTTTGCGGATCGAAGCCGGGGGCGGCCTGCACTTGGGCGGTGCCGTGTTGATAAGACACGGTAGCTTCTTTTACGCCGGGGATCTTGGCAATCGCGGCCTGTAAGCCGTCGGCACACTCCTGACAGTCCATGCCTTTTATCTGATAGGCATAAATACGGAATTGGTTCAGAGCGGCTGTGGAGGTACTGGCGGCCATCGTTGTCGAAGATGGTGCCGTTGCTGCGGTTTTTACCGATGAACCGGAAGTCACCGCGACATTGGAACTACCCGCGCCCACGGCTTGCAGCAGCGGGGCGCTGTAATAGGGAAATGTTGCAAACGCCAGTACCAGTACGGCGGAGACCCACAACATCACACGGT
Organism: Planctomycetota bacterium; assembly: GCA_021790385.1. Classification (GTDB taxonomy): domain Bacteria; phylum Planctomycetota; class Phycisphaerae; order WQYP01; family WQYP01; genus JABEVA01. The sequence continues at coordinate 4,088 of JAJYDW010000065.1, read as the reverse complement.
TGAACCGTGCCAGACTGCCTGAAGCACAGACTTCACCGGGAGCGCAGGCCACCTTACGGCGGTAGCTGAAGTAAAAGCCAAGGCCCAGGGCCGCGACGGCGATTGCAACAAATACCCACCGTGCGCCGACAATAAACTTGGACAGCCCCGCAGCCGATACGCCAAGCCCCAGCAGAGCCAACGGCAACCAGCAGCAGGCGGATGCCATGATGGCCGCCGCAATGGCCACCGCACCGGCGGACCAGGTTTTCGGCGCGTTCTGGTCCGGATTCGTGCCGGACAACGCTGTCTTCGGTGTGCAGCAATTTTTACCTGTGTTATCGGATTGATTATGCGCGTTCATCATGCACCTCTTTGTAAAAAGACCATTTACGTGGCGCAGCAACTCAGTTGCGCCACATTCTTGCCAAAAGTAATAGCCGCCAGTTTCACGCCTTCACCAAGGGTCAGATAGGGATGGAAACTGTTGCGCAGTTGCGTGACCGTAATGCTGAATTTGATTGCCATGGCCAATTCCATCAGCAATTCCGAACCTTCCGGAGCGAGGATGCGGGCACCGAGCAACAGATCGGTTTTCTTATCGCGGATCAGTTTTATCATTCCACGGGTATCACGGGCGGCAATAGCGCGTGGTACATAGCTTAAAGGCAATGTGGCAGCCTCGGCATCATGGCCCGCCGCAACAGCTTGCCGTTCATCCATGCCCACGCCCGCAACCTGCGGGTCCGTAAAAATCACCCAAGGCAACGCGGTATAGTCCGTCACACGATCAGCCTTGGTAAATGCGTTTTCTGCCGCCAGAGCGCCTTCGTATGCCGCCGTATACACAAACATGTTCTTCCCTAAGACATCTCCCGCTGCCCAAACATCGGGCAGCGTGGTTTGCAATGTCGGGCTGACTTGAATATAGCCATGCTCATCAAGCAACACTCCCGCATGTTCCAGTCCCATGTTGCGGGTATTGGGCGTGCGACCCGTGGCCACAAGAACCTGTGCTGCCGCAAATTCCCGCTTTTCTCCATTGATTTTGGCCGTTACCACAACACCCTGCTTCACACGCCTCACCTGTTGCAGCGCCACACCTGTGAGAATCTCCAAGCCTTCTTCGGCGAGATAGCCGGTCAACGCATTGGTGATATCCTCTGATTCCGCCGGCAAAATACGCTCTGACCTTTGTAGCACGGTCACGCGACTGCCAAAGCGAGCAAACATCTGCGCACATTCCAGCGCAATATATCGCCCGCCCAGCACAATCAGGGATTCCGGCAGGGTTTCCAACTCAAAGGCGGATTCATTGGTCAGATAGCCTGCTTCAGACAACCCCGGAATATTCGGTATCGCGGCAGTGGCTCCGGTGGCGATGAGAAGATGATCGGCTGAGAGCCGCATGTCTCCAATCTGCACACTGTGCGCGTCAAGCAGCTTGGCGTGCCCTTTGACCAATCGCACCTGGGCCAAATCACGGATCACATCCACATATTTGGCTTGCCGCAATTCAGTGACCAGTTGACGCTTTTGTTCAACAACGGCGGAAAAATCCGCCAGGCCTCCGCCGGTCTGAATGCCCGCAAAGGGATTATGCTTAGCCCGATGTAACGATTCGGACGCTCGGATCAAGGTTTTGGACGGCACACAGCCGACGTTCACACACGTACCACCAGTCGGCAAGCCATCATTGATGATGGTGACTTTTTCGGCACCGAGTTCCACAGCGCGCGTGGCGGCGGAAAAGGCGGCCGAACCGCCACCGATGATAATCAAAGTTCCGGCAACTTTTTCGTGGCCGCCATTACCACAACACGAAATCATACCCACATCCTTATTGAACCCGGTTTGTACCCCAAAAAATCCTCATTCCGGATAAGCCGGGAAAGCCCGGAATTTGGATCACTGTGTAATTCTACACCTTGTACTTAGGTGCAAGGTCAAGCGGAGATGTAATTATTTTTAAGAGGGTGATTTTCGCGGTGTTATCGGTGGGCGTGCTACAGCGGCAAATGGTGAGCGGACATAGCCTCGGCGGAACAACACTGACGAAGCGATGGATACTGACGGCCGTTCTATTTATGACTATTATAGTCATATTGGTTTACCTATGGAGCACAATAATATGAAACACACGCACTACTGGCCCGTAGCCACCGCCAAGTCACAATTCAGTGCGCTACTGGAACAGGCCAAATCGCAAGGGCCGCAGACCGTGACGCGGCATGGCCGACCCGCGGTTGTCGTGGCCTCTGTGCGGGATTGGGAAGCCAAAGCCAAGCGATCCAAGAGCCTGACCGACTTTCTAATGAACTCGCCCCTTCGGGGTTCGGGTCTGGAACCTCGACGTTTGAGAGGAAAATGGCGGAAAGCTGATTTATGAAATTTCTGCTGGACACAAATGTTATCTCGGAATTGGCGAGGCTCGATCCCAGCCAAGCGGTTATTTCTTGGCTGGACCGAATTTCTGAAGATTTGCTTTATATCAGTGTTGTTACGCTTGCGGAGCTGCATCACGGCGTGGAAAAGTTGCCGACGGGTGCCAAACGCTCCCGCCTGCATATCTGGCTGTCCGAAGCGTTGCCCGATCGATTTGAAGGCAGAATATTGCCCGTTGATGCCCGCGTTGCCCAGCATTGGGGAGTCGTGGTAGCGCAATGTGAGAACCGCAGACACGCCATGGAAACGATGGACGCCCTGCTGGCTGCCACCGCATTGGTTCATAAGCTAACGCTGGCGACCGGCAATACGCGACATTTTGGAATCATGGGCGATGCGATCGTGAACCCTTGGGTGGGCGGCTGACCGGACCATCACGCCATGCCCAGATCGGGTCTTTCGCAGCGCGCCACAATTCACCGACCACAGCACAACGCGGTGAGCGCCCGGCGCTGCATAATTGCAGATCGCCACCCAGAATCTTCTCAAGCCTCTTTAATTCTTTGATTTGTGATTTCACTTTTTCCAGTCGATGGGCAATGAGTTCCGCCACGCGGCGGCATTGGGCGGCTGATCCACCATGGGGTTCAAGCATAGCGCGAATATCGTTTAGTGAAAATCCACCGGAATGGGCCAGTTTGATAAATCGCAATCGCTCCAGAGAGTTTTGGTCATACCACCGGTAGTTGCTCATGGTGCGGCCCGGCGGGGAAATAAGCCGCTTGCGCTCATAAAAACGCACCGTGGTTGTCGGCACTCCGGCGGCTCTGGCCAATTGGCCGATGTTGTAACGCAAATCAGGCATCACAAACAATCATACGCACGAGGATCGCTGGTGACCAGACCGTCTCAAGGGAATCGACATCATGACGCCAAATATCAATGTGCGGGAACAATTTTCGCTAACAACTTTCGCACATCGGCGGCCAGTTGGTGCGGGTCGTAGCCGACGATGATATGCCGCAGAATTCCCCGGCGATCAATCACAAATTCCGTCGGCAATCCGCTGATGCCGAGCTTCTGTGCTAATGTGTCGTTGCCGGGATGTTTATCAAAAATCTGCGGCCAATTTTCTTGGGGATGCGCGTTGCGATAACGGCTAACCGCCACTGCGGTATCATTGAGTGCCACGCCCACCACCTCCAGTCCGTGGCGATGGTACCGGCGATATAATTTTCCGATGTACGGCGCTAACCTCAGACACCATGGGCACCAAGTGCCCCAGAAATCAACCACGATCACTTTGCCCTTCCAGCTGGCGGTGCTCAGATGCCCTCCGCCAAGAAGTTGGCCGCGCAGCGTAATGGCGGCGTGGCCCCTGCCAACGCCGGAATTCGGGCCGGCCGCTTGGGCCGGACCGCGATGGTAGTTGATCAGGACAAATAAACCCATCAGTAAAGCTGAGACCGCCAGGAAAATACCACCGCTGCGCCAAGGCCTGTTTATTTGATTTGTCATTGCTTTATTCCTTTCATCCGCAACCATGTTAACATCAACTCCTCAATGAACCACCACCTTATTACGTCCACCAAACGGGTGGGCCTGTGACAGTTTATGCAGCCTTTTTTTTGATCTTAGCCGAAACGTAGGCTGGCCGGTTGGCCCATAGTCTTTCCCAGCGTGCATCCTGGCTTTTCCACGCCGCCCGTAATGCCAGAATGGCC
>JAJYDW010000064.1 GCA_021790385.1 Planctomycetota bacterium | reverse complement strand
GATATGAGACCTCCATAACGCCAGCCCCCTCCGAGGCCCACGCCTTCGCCATCGGAGCATCCCCTTGACAATAGGCCCCTACAGAGATGAACGCCGCGCGGCCTGCGGGCCATCGGACGGGGCCGCTGCACGAGACGGGAGACGTGGCCTGCGGGCCACGAGAATAGAAGAGCAAGTGAACAGGTGAGCAGGAGACCGACGGAGACGGTTGTCGCGAGATGGGATCCTTTCGCAACTCGCATTTTGGCTGCTGAATTCCGCTCGCTCGTCCGGCAAATTGATAGCTATCCATACATGTTTCTCCTTACTATTTTTGGCCGAAACCGTCCCGGAGCGTCCATGCCTCCGCTGCTAAACCCGGCCATCCCACCTGTTCCGGCTCTCGGCGGAGCCAACGAGCCCCACCGTCAGGCCCGTTTCCGCCATGGCAGCAGCAGGATGCCCGCACTAGCCAGCACCATCAGGCCCAATGTCGCTGGTTCTGGAATTGCCGTCGGCAGTGCGGAAAAACTAGTCGGCGTGCCGGCATATATCCGAAATTGATCAAATTGTTCCGTCTGGGCTAAGCCAGCGTCATTGTAACCAAAGACGAAATCCGGACCAGTGACGCTCGTCGTCGTGAACGCTAAGGGCACGCCGCTCGTGTCGAGGGAATTCGTTGCAAAGACTGGCGTGGTTCCCGGAATGATGGGGTTATTGCCCGTGACGGCGTAAAAGGTGGCCGTTACATCACCTGTGGTTGAGTTGGTCGTAACGACGCCAGCGATGTGTATCAAGGTGTTCGCCGCCAGGCCGGTAGAGCCGTTAAAGCCGTTGTTGCCATAGTTGCCTGCTACTACGTTGCCTGCTGATCCGTCATGGACCCAAAGCTGGAAGCCGTTCGGCTGCGAAACAAAGTTGATGCCAAATTGGCCGGTTCCTCCGGTCGTTAAGATCGACTGGGAGGAGCCGCCTTTCCAACTGGTGGAAGCCAGGCTATCTTCGTAAAAATAGTCAAAGGAACCGTTGATGGTGTTGTCCGCACCGCCGGGGCCGCTGCCGGTAGCCGACCACCACGAGGCAAATCCGTTCGCTGCGGTTGTTGGTACGAGAGATGCCCCGGATCCACCTGCATATGAACCCCCTGTTTCGGCGATGTTCAGATAGCCCCCCGGCACGCCGGCTAAATTCGTACCGGTGACAATCGAGGCCGTAGCGTTCATCTGCGACACCAGAATGGCGGTACCACCGGTGGTTCCGCTGATTACTCCACCCGCCCCGCTGCCGCTCAAAGCCGCCTCGAAAACGGGGCTGAGGTCGGCGTGGGTTACTGGTGCCAGGCCCAAGCCTAGGGTTGCGGCCGCCGCTACGGCCAATAGGGTGAAACGAGATGAGAGAAACATGGAAACCTCCTTTTGCTCCCTCTGGGAGCGGTTGTGATTACCCGCCGAATCCCGATAGCTATCGGGACTGCGGTTGGCCGCAACGAGCGACCGAAAACCAGGCTGAAATTTACCTGCCATAACATGGCCTCCTTATAAATTCTCCCGAACGCCAATGGGGCCTGTTTGATTTCGGGACAGGTACCAACCATCGGGAGATACCTTAAATTTGCCCCGCAGACCGAAAGGTCCACAAAAACGGCAAGTTTAATTTCTGACACTTGTGCCGGGCATGGGTTCCGGCGATTGTCTCGTTCGGCCACGGTTTGGCCACCCCTTGCGGCGCGAGGTTCATCCGCATAGATACGTACTTGCGTGTCTTGCCATGCGTTTCCATAACAACGTACCTCCGCTTCTTATAAGAACCCTAAAAACAACAATGACCGTGGCCTAGGCCACTATGTTTGTCATTTTAACTATTCCACAACCCTTGTCAAACAAATTCCGTAATTTTTTTATGCGTGAATATAAGTGTGAATATTATATCAGCTTACGATTCATATTGTTTCGTCTCTTCGGCTGGAATCAACTTTATAATGGCACTAGTTTTATCCCGATCGCCTTTAATTTTATCCCGCATTTTTTCCAGCATCATCTGCGCCATCCGCTGAACATCCACCTCCAGACGCACGATGTCCGGATGAGTAAACTGCGACAACCCGCGATTGGCATGGGTGGCAATCTGCAACTCGCCGGGAATGTTAATTCCCATATCTTGCGCTGCACGCAACATCCCCTGCGTCACGTGGTCGTTGCTGCTCACCACACCATCCGGCTTACGTGTCCACTTTTCCCAGGCCGACCGAAAATGGCGATAGCCTGCAAGTTCCCATGGCAGTTCGTCGGGGATTAATACGTACCATTCCGGTTGGTACGGCAAGCTGTGGTTCTGCAGGGCCTGGCGGTAGCGACGTTCGCCGGCGGCATCCGGTGATTCAATATGATTCAGCATGGCAATACGGCCGCATCCGCGCCGGCATAACAGGCTTACTCCCAATTCTTCAAGGGATGAAGGGTCGATAATTACCGGGTTAAAGGCCAATGGCAGCCCCAGCTTCTCCAGGTCGGCACGCCAACCGCTGATGGGACGCGAAGTCATACTTAATATGCCCACATACCGCCGCGCTGCCACCAGCCGGTGAAATGCGGCCAGTCGGTCTTTATCCGGTTGTTCATATGTACCCAACATGTGAACTTCTACAAACAGGCCGTAATCCGGCCCGTTACGCGTTAACGCCGCCATCAGAGCCAGATCAAACGAATCGAGGTTATAAGGCTCCCAATATTGGGCAAAGGCCACGTTTAATAGTCTGGCCCGCTCCGTGGTGTAAAGCCCCACCCGGGGACGAATGGTTAAAATTCCTTCTGTTTCCAACTGCTGCACCGCACGGGTCAGTGTTGCCCGGGCAACACGCAACTGATGCACCAACTCTGACCGGGGCGGCAACGCACTGCCAGGCTCCAGCGAGCGAGCCAGTTTTCGTAGTTCGGACTTGACACGTTCATGCCTGCGGCCGGAGTCATGACTAGCTTTTCTCGATGGCATTGCTGCCCTTTCGTAGAGAATCAAGTTAGACAATTCCGACACACTCGCCTGAGTATCCGGTGCATGGCTTGTGCATGCAAGCGTTACGGCACGGCTGATCAGACCGCCGCTACGGGCGGACGGCATGAATCCCATGCGCCGTGTACCAAGTGGTAATCTGCTTCACGATGCGCTGTTCCTGGACTGGCGTACCCACCCACCATCGGTCCGCACTGAAAATCAGATGATAACTCGCCGGTTTCTTTCCAGCCAAAATCACCAGGCAAACCAGTGGAAAGGTGCAATTGGAAGATTGCACCACGTGGCTCTGGTACATGGTGGCGATGCCTGGCTTTCGCGGTTGATGTGCCAGGTACAACAAATAGGGTGCCGCTTGACGCGAATGTGTCAGCCTTAAAAAATGAATAAAATGTGTTTCGTTTACATGAATATTTTTATTGCGGCTTGCACATAGAACCTTAAGATAGGTGATAATTGCTCTATTCAGGGCTGCAGGCTTCACGATCCAATGATGCAGCAGTTCCATCGCCGGAGCCATTGCGTACCAGAATGAAGGCCCAGGACGAACGGCCGGTTTCAACGTTTTCCCGCGAAAAATGGCCTTCTGCGCCGGCGCGTGCAGGCCCACCGCCATACGCCATACCGCGGTTATCGCCCGCATGGACGGTTGGCAATTCCATAAACCATCCATCGCCGTGATGCGCACCAGCACTGACGGATCTGCAAGCATCCGATCCAAAGCCCACTGCGCATGAACATCTTCCATCGATTCCAAAGACCTGCAGGCCGCCACCCGCACCGATACGTGTGCCGAACATGTTTGCAAAAGTCGCGGCCAGATTGTCTTAGAAAATCCCCACCGCACCAAGCCCAACCGTCGAACCAAAGGCTCATCCATCATGGCCATGGCCAAGGTGGCCAACATGGTCTGATAGCGCAATACACGGGCCACGCGCCGTGGATGGTTCATCGGTGCCAGGCGTATTAAATTTATTGCCATCGTCAGCCACGCCTTTTTTATCTTGGCATAGGCGGCCCCGCGAGTCGAGGCCACATTGGACGCCAGTGCCGTTACACTTCGCCAATACGCCCCGTCGGCCGCCAACACCGCCTGCATTTGGCTGGTCGAAAGCCTCGCCTGCTGATGCAGAGCCGTGGCACCTATCCCGCCGGGTATACCACCGGCTTTTCGATGCTTGCGAAATTGTGCCGCCGTAGCAGCATGAATGCCATGGGCGGCAAACCATTGGGTAATACGGGCGATGTCTGTGGTCTCCTGCTTTTTCCCACCGGCGGACAGAATCGGTATGCCGCCATTCACAGGAATGATAAACATCGACACATGATAATCTTTGGGTTTTTGGTGCGCCAGCCATACCAACATTTCCAACGGCAATGTTCGATTCGAGGCAAAGTGCCCCTTGGCCATCAGCAGACCGTTAAAATCAAGCTGGTCGATATCCTTCGGTAATGGCCTATGCACCAGGTACAGTAAATACGGCGCAACCCGCCGCGGATTCAGCAGTGCCGCCTCTCGGAAGGCCTTGATCTGCCACGGCATCAAGTCCAAGCCGGCTTGACCGGGATTGGCCAGCGCCCGCCGACACGCACGCGCTAAATAATGCACGACCAAACCTGTGGACTCCGGGGCCAATGGCCCCCAGTGGCATAAAAGCTGGCACGCCAGCGGGCCATCCTGCACGCCCCACCACGGCCCGGCATCCGTAACCATCATCATGGGAGTCATCATTTGGATTACACGACCGCGGAACTTCACCGAGGTTTGGCCGGATCCGCTAAATTTTGGATGCTGCGGTCCAAGAATCATGGCGCGCCGCCACACCGCCCTCAGAAGGCCGGGGGTAGGCCTACGGTCCCACAACACATCCATGGTGGTAATTCGCACAGCCATGTTTTGATCATTCAGCAGCAACAGGAAAACCGGGTTTACATTCGCACCTGGTATCTTACCCAGGGCATGTGCCGCCGCCGCGCGTTCTGCGGCCCGGTGCGAAAATGCCCCCGCCATGGCAGAAAGGGCATGGCGGGCCACGGCCCATTTCATCAGTGCCACACGTCGCCGCACGGGCAGCCGCAACAATGCAGATCCCCAACGCCACAGATTTTTCTGGTAGTTCAGCAGTGGCTTGGCCGCAGCCCCAGCTTGCTTTCCACGCACCTCCAGCAGCGCCCGGGTCATCACCGTCAGGGCCTGGTCAAGCAATCGGCTGCCGGCCTGCCGCCTGGCATAAACATCTGAGGTTAAATTCTCGATTCCCTGCTGCAACTGCCTTCCAGTGACGGCAGCCTTTGACGAAACCATCGGCGTTATGGTATGGGCGCTAACCGCCCCAACCATTCCCATCCACCCCACAAAAATCATGCTTAACCATGCGGTACGAAACTGCACGTAATTGCCGGAGTTTTTCTTCCACATCGCCAACTACCTCTTATTTCACTATTTTTCTATTTTTTTCATCGGGATGCACATCACGTATTGTACGTTCCAGGAGCACCTTATGCTCTGTGAAATGTTCAATGACAAATCGTACCCCCTCACGGCCCAATCCCGAATCTTTCACGCCACCATAAGGCAAGGCATCGATTCTCGTGGTGGGAACATCATTGATGATAACGGCCCCCATGTCCAACACTTCAAATGCCTGGCGGGCTTTGACCGCACTATCCGTGAATACACCGGCCTGCAACCCGAAGCGGGTCTGGTTAATGCGAGCCAGCGCATCATCAAAGTCCCGGTAGGTTTCAATTTCCGCCACCGGCCCGAACGCCTCCTGGTTAATCAGCGGCGATTCAGGGGAGACATTGGCCAGTAATGTTGGGTAATAGTAATTGCCTTCCCGCCGGCCGCCGCATAACAGCTTCGCGCCCCGCCGCACCGCCTCATTCACCCACGTCTCAACACGTATCGCTGCCGCCTCGTCAATCATCGGTCCTACCACATCGGTATCCACCCGCGTATCCCGCAGCTTAAGCCGCCGCGTTTTCGCCACCAGCATCCTGGTCGCCTTCACCACAATGGACTCATGGAGAAATATGCGCTGCACGCTGATACAACTCTGCCCGGCAAAACCAAAAGCCGCTGGCACAATTCGCTCCACGGCATCCGGCAGGTTTGCCTCCGGCTCTACCACCACCGCGCTGTTATTACCAAGTTCCAGCAGCACCCGTTTTTTACCGGCTTTCGCCTTTAATTTCCACCCCACCGGCACCGAACCGGTAAAGGACAAAAGAGCGATCCTGTCATCTTCCACCAGAACATCTAAATCCTCACGTCGACAGGGTAAAATATGCCAATACCCCGGCGGCAGTTTCGCCCTGCTGAGCAACTCGCCCAGCAGGTGCGCCGTCATAACCGTGCGCTCCGACGGCTTAACGATAAACGGGCAGCCGCAGGCCAATGCCGGAGCTACTTTATGCGCCACCAGATTCAACGGAAAATTAAACGGAGTGATAAACAGGCATGGGCCTGCCGGTACCTTTTCCACCACTGCGCGGTAGCCCGTAAATTTTGCCTCGGCATCCACTGGAAATTGAACTCCGGCAATCCGTGTGCTTTCCTCCATCGCCAGACGAAACGTCGTCAAGGCCCTGGCGACCTCCGCCTCGGCGAGTTTCAGCGGCTTGCCGCTTTCCCGTGCAATGCACCGGGCAAACTCGCCGGAACGCTGTCCAAGTTGTTCATAAACGCTTCGACACCATTCAAAACGCACATGCGTGCCCAGTTGTCGAACCGCAGGCATCACGCCCACCATTGCCGCGATGGCATCCGCCAGTTGTTTGCGGGAAGCCTGCGTAACCGTGGCAATCTTGCGGCCGTTTTCCGGGCTAAACAGCGGATAGGAATTGGCCTGGCCTTCCACCGGCTGCCCAGAAAGCCAGATTGCAACAGGTGCGGACATTATTCAACCTCAGCATCCAAAGCCGCCGAAGCAGCCATTCCCATATTATGCTCCAGCTTCCATTGCAGCAAAGGCCGCAGCACAAATTCCGCCGCCATATAAATACAGCCGATACCCAAAGCCATCACCAATCCCAGGCTGGCAATCCCCCGATCACGCCCCAAAGCCAAAAATCCAAAACTACTGCACGTAACAAACCCGCACATCAACAGTGCCCGTTCGCTGACATCCCAGAATCGCCACACCCGCCGCGGGTTATCCATGGCTTCGCGGTAACGGTGCACCATAAAGACGCCGTATTCATGGCCCGCGCCGATTAAAATGGGCAGGCCAAAAAAATTGGCGAAGTTCCAGTCAATATGCAGCACCCCCATCAGGCATGCCAGCATTGGAAGCCCCAGCCCCAATACGCTGACGGTTACCAGCGTCTGGCCGATGCGTCGCATATCCAGCAGTACCAGAATCACCACCAGAATCAGCGCATAAACGGTAGCTTTGATAAATGCGTCGCGAATGGCCCGGGTTGAATCGTAAATCTGCGGGGCTATACCGGTTAAGTCCATGCCGTGGGGAACCAGGCCGGCCTGGCCATGCACACCTTGCAGTACATGCACAAACTCACGCAGGTTATGCTGCTTCCATAAATTAAATCGAGGCTTAATATACAACGCGTAAATGCCGTTTTTACTTACGTAGTGGTGTCGGAGCGACCCCGGCACCTCGGCCAGATTCAGCGGGCCGGGACACAGCGTCTGCGCAATGGACTTTATCTGGCCCGCAAATGCCCGCTGCCATTGACTCACACGCTGCGCCTGCCGCACGCGATTGGCTGCGGAAGCTCCATCCACAGCTTTAACAAATTGATCCAGGTTTTTGACCACAACGCCCGCAGAGGCCTTGAGGCCCCCCTTCATCGACGCTTCACCCCTGGACCAAACCGTCGCCAGATGCGATGCCGCCATTGCCACCGCGGAAAGATCCGCAGTAGAAAGTGGATGTGGAGCACTCCAATCAATACTGGCAATCGCCTGGCCATGCTGAGCCAGATATCGCTGTTTCGCCTGAGCGTCCAGCAGACTGTTGACCGAAAGAATCGGCGAACCGGCAAAACTCGCCGCCTCGACCAGACGTTGGTTGATCGGTTGCAAAGATGCAAGCCGCTTCGATAGTACCACCGCCGACCACGTGGGCAATTTCTTCACCAGTTTGACGCACTCCAGACCCCGAGCCTGTAAATCCAGCAGGTTCGGATCAAACCGCAGCCCAACCGCCCACGGCAACAATGCAAAAAGCACCGCCAGCCAAACCACCAATCCCGAAAAACGCAGCCACTTGCTGCGTTTGAAAGACCGGCTGACCGGATACCGCGCCGCCGCGTGTACCGGCTTAAATTGCGGTGGAAACAAAACCAGCAGAGCCGGCAATACTGTGTAGCCCGCCAGTAAACAGAGCAGCAATCCCCCACCCGCAATAATCCCCAGTTCCGCTGCCCCGCGGAATGCTGTTAAATTAGCGACCAGAAAGGCTCCCGCCGCACCCAGACAAGCCGTCATTACCGGCGGACCGGTATATCGGAATACCCGCACCCATACAGCCATGGGCCGTTGATACCGGCGTACCTCGCGCCGATACCGGATCACAATTTGAATCAAATAATCCATCCCGATGCCGATCAGCGCGATCACAAACACCGTCGAAAGCAAATTCAATTGTCCCACCGTCAACGTAGCGTATCCAAAGGTCCAGCCGATGGCCACCGCCAGGGATATACTCGCCGCAATCGCCAACCACACTGAGCGCAGCATAAGCACCAAACCGGCCAGCACTGTTATCATGGCCACAACTTCCGCAATGTCGGTATCGTGGGTGGTAATCTGCATTTCCGCCGACGAAAGTACGGCCCGCCCGGTCATGCCAACTGTAAACTCCGACGCAAAAGGCCGCACCGCAGTTTTCATGGCTGCATCAATATGCTTGAGCGGAATAGAAGTCGCCGCCAGGGAATCATAGGTAAAGTGCGGATAAACGCGGATCACCAGCAGGTAACGTGAAGAGTTGTTGGCCTCGGGAAAATAATAATAGCCCCAAGCGCTGGGATCGATCCGCGAGCCGACCATCAAACGTGATAAATTCGGCACATCCGGGGACCGGGCCGATCTTATTGCTGATGGTTGTATGCTCTCGCGCAAGCTCTGCGCCACGGGAGCCAGCAATTTTGCTGCGGAAGCATTCGGCGGTTGTTCCGCGGCCAAATGTAAAAACCGCTCCAGACGCGACGAACCCAACAGCCGCTCCACCAAACTTGGCCTTTGCCCCCATACGTGGCCCAGCACCGCAAACGCATCCGCTTGCGCCGCAGCCTTTCTTACCAACGGCCAGTCTGCAAACAAAAGAGCCTGATGACCTAACTTTTTCAAGGGTACGTGGCTGTCCACGGAATTCACGTACCTGTGCAATCCTTCCACCCGCTTGGCTATGGCGCTGGCGCATTGAATCCATTGCCGCGCCGGCGGCGGCTGATCCGGATTTCGCGCCTGAAGCGTGATATACACCGCCTCGTTTTCCGGAAATTCCCCGATAAAGTCCAGATAGTGATGAAAAAATGGAACCTTGGCCGAGAAAAGCTTGTTTTGATCCGTCGAGATCGTAAGCCGCGTCAGCGCCAGCAAAGTGCCGACCATCAACAGGATGGCCGCGATAACCAGCGTCAGACGCGGATGACGCACCACGCTCATCACCGCATCCCGGATAATCACTCGTTGAATTGGTCCCATATTCACCTGGCTGGCGGACGATGGGCGATCAAGCGGTCCGGCAAAGACCGCGCCACTGCCAACATAATCCACCCGATAGGTCCGCTGTTATCCTGCATCGTCATGCTGTTACCGCATTTTTCGCCAGGCTGAACACCGTATTCCAGGCCGTACCCGGTACACGCTGGGTATCCGCCAATACATCTTCCATGGCGGTTAAAAACCAGTCCATATCCGCCCGAGTCGCCACCAACGGCGGTAAAAACTTAATCACCTCGGTATGATACCCCGCCACCTGCGTAAGAATATGATGCTTATTAAGCAGCGGAATGATGATCATCTGCCCAAACACGCCGAAATTAAGTTTATGAAGTGTATCCCACGCCAATTTGAGTTTAAGAGATTCCTTCGGTCGAGCAAAATCAATGCCGAACATCAATCCTTTACCACGAACTTCAGTTACAAACGGACACGTCTTACTGATTTCGGTAAGCCGCGCAATGGTATATTGACCCAGTTCTGCTGCGTTTTCCACCAGTTTTTCTTCTTCAATGACCCGAATACTGCCCAGCGCTGCCGCCATGGCCAAATCGTTTTGTCCAAACGTGTTGGAATGCACCACGCAGCGTTCCAGCGAATTAAAGACCGAATCCATGATGCGCGGACGGGTAATCACCGCTCCCACCGGCACAAACCCACCCGATAGCCCTTTGGCTGTGCAAATAATATCCGGCTCCACCTCCGGCCAATGCTGAAAACAAAACCACTTGCCGGTGCGGCCCAATCCTGATTGCACCTCATCAATCACCAGCAGGGTGCCGGCCCGGTTGCACAAACGCTGCGCTTCAGCCAGATAGCCATCACCCACCAGTTCGCAGGTTTTGCCTTGAATAGGCTCCAAGATAAAAGCCGCCACATCCTTTTTCGCCAGCGCCTGCTCCAGTGCAGCAATATCATTAAAGGGAATCGCCTGAGTATCTGGCAGCAGCGGTCCAAAACGCTCTCGGAAAAAATTCGCCCCATTAATCGCCAAAGCACCCGTGGTTAATCCGTGAAACGCATGATCGCAATAAATAATGCGGCTGCGGCCGGTATTGGCCCGGGCGAATTTAATCGCCGTTTCCACCGATTCTGCGCCGCTGTTGGTAAAAAATACCCGTGAAAGCCCCTCCGGCGTATGGCGCACCAGTGCTTCCGCCGCCAAACCGCTTAGCAGACTGCACTCCATGCGTACCAGATTGGGACTTTCTGCATCAAGCAAATCTTTCAGTATCGCCCGAATTTTCGGATGATTCCGCCCCAGCATAAATACCCCCCACCCGGTCAGCAGGTCCAAATACTTATTACCCTGGGTATCCCACAAATAGCAGCCTTCGCCGCGAATATAATTTTTGTCAAAACCGATGGTTTTGAGCATCTTTACAAACACCGGATTGATGTAATCCGTATGCAGTTCATATTGCTCACCCGAGCGATGCTCAATCAAATCCGTTATTTTTTCCGGCATGGTTCTGCTCCAACGATCAGACGCCGCGGTATGGTTCTACCGCTTCGACATTATATACAGTATTGCGCTTGGCGGTTCCCGCCGTAACACCACAGCAGCTAAACCAGGGTTGCTGCCAGGCTGGCCACCTCCGGCGCGCCGGCTTAAACTTCGCCTGGTAACTATCAGTATGGTGCCTGTAAATTTCCGCCGTGCCACGGTGTTCCACTGATATAGGCTCCTGTAAATTTTTCCGCATTTATATTTAACGCAGAAAAAGTAATGACGCCAAGGTCAATAGCAATACCCCCAGCGTGACGAGTGTATAAATCCAGTCATGATCATAAAACGCAAACAGCACCACCGACATAGCCACCCGCATAATGGGCGTTAGCACCAGCAAAAATATGCCTAACTCAATGATTTCCACCCCGTGTCCGTGCATGACACCATGCCAGATCACTGCCGGATTGGTCGTAAAATGCGTTGATTCCATGGCCTTGACTGTCGGCGGATGCCGCACAAAGCTAAGCGTCAGTCCCAATATCATCACCGCCACGCTCAGCGCCACACCGATGCGCAACACCCAACCGGAAACATCTTGAATAATAAATTCGTTGACGACCGCAGGTGCACCCACGGGTTGTTCATCAAAAGGTTTAGTGTTGGCTGGCATAAGATTCTCCATTATTTCAGAGTGGACACCCGTCATTACAGATTGATACCCAATCCACGCAACAGCATTTCCAAGCCGACAATACCAAGGGCCGCGGCAAATATCTTTTTTACATGGTTGTTGGACATACGTTCCATAAGCTTGGTGCCCAGTATGGCCCCCACCAGCACCGCCGCCGCCACCGGCACCACCAGAAACGGCAGCACCACCCCTCGCCGCAGGTACACCCCCGCCGCCGCCGCCGCCGTAACTCCAATCATAAAGTTGCTTGTGGCCGTAGAAACCTTCGCCGGCATGCGCATGAAAATCTCCATGGCCAGCACCTTGAGTACTCCCGCACCAATCCCCAATATTCCCGCCATAATGCCGGCCAGCGCCATCACACCCATCGCCGGAGGAACACGTGCACAGTTATACATAACCTCTCGCTTTAGCAGCTTATCGAAATAGGAACCGTTCAATTTCAGTCCGTTGGCCATGCGATCATTTTTAATGTTCGCTGGCAGTTCCTCCCCAATGTTCGCCAGCACTGGTATTAAGGAAACCAGCAACATCACACCAAAAGTAACCGAGAGCACTTGCGCGTTAAGCATGGGGGCCAGCACCGCAGCACCCACGACCGCACCGCTGGCGGTGGAAAGCTCCAGGAACATGGCGATACGCACGTTGGTAACATGGTCTTTTACATACACCGATCCGGCGGCACTGGATACCGCAATGACAGATACAATACTCGCACCAATGGCATCGATAATGGGCATGCCCAGAAAAATTGTCAGCACCGGCACAATGACAATGCCACCCCCCAACCCGCTGATCGCCCCCACCACCCCACCCAGCAGTGAAGCTCCGCCCACTTCTAAAAGCCACCATACAGCATGCATGTCCATAATCATCAACCCCTAACTCGCTGACAGAGCCTGCCTATTCAGACCGCCTGCCGTTTATCCATCGTCGCCATGACGCACCCATTGCCCGGCCATCTGGCCAGGAAAAAGACTTTAGGGCATCCTGCCTGCCGGTTCAACTGTTCATCCATTGGCCCCCCAACGCCCCATTGGAAGCCGCCGACATTTTGACTACAATTGCGACCTGGTGAAGGAATGGGTATGAACAAAACGGCAGAATCAACACAACCGGTACCTGCGGCCAACGACACTGCAGCAGGCACCGCGGCCTCCGCCACGCGTGGCACCCCATTGGAACCTGCCATGTTGTCCGCAGCGGCGTGGCTCCGCTTTCTACTGGTGGCGATCGGAGGCCTGATCGCCGACCTATGGTCCAAGCACGCCGCGTTCGCTTTTCTCGGCTATGGGCCGGGCTCCAAAATACACGTCGTCATTCCCCATGTCCTCACCCTTGAGACCACGCTTAACAACGGCGCTGTTTTCGGAATCGGGCAGGGATTGGCCGTCTTGTTTATTCTGATCAGCCTGGTGGCCATGGCTTTTGTCGTTTACGTATTCATGAGCTCTTTGCGCAGGCAATGGATCATTCACGTGGCACTGGGGTTGATCCTGGCCGGAGCCATGGGCAATTTGTATGATCGCCTCTTTAACCATGGCCGCGTTCGGGATTTCATCCTGCTCACCCACTGGCCTTTTGATTTTAATCTCGCCGATACCATGCTCTGCATCGGCGTTCCGCTGCTGATTATCAACTGGCTGTTTCAGTTAAGGGCCGTGCAAAAATAAATTCATATTTTACGGCGCAGGATTTTTGGCCGCCGGCCAGGTGCAAGCGACACGCATACCCCGCCAGCGGGTCGGTTGAGGAGCGACGCCTGCCGCCAAATAGACCAGCCGGATGGTATAGGTTATTTCCTGACAGCCCCTTAGCTCAATAAATTGGGGCCGCACCCTTTGCAAGATGCAGCCCCGGTACAATCCAAAGCCCTGCGGCCATTCCGATTATTTAATAAACAACATCTCCCGGTAGGTCGGCAACGGCCATTCATCATCGGAAATCATGGTTTCCAGCTTATCACCGGCGGCACGCACGGTATTCATTGCCGGAATCACCGTGCCCTTGCAGTATTTAGCATGGGCCATCGCATCGCCACTGCTGTGATGCTCCAGCACATGGGCCAGATCCGCAGTGGCCTTTTGCAGAGAACTGACCGTTGCGGAAATTTCTGCCAGCAGCAATTCCTGATCCGCCAGCGCCGCTTTGGTCATCCCGGCATTCTTGGCGGCGGTAATCGATGCCGCAACCTCCTGCTGATACTTGAACCCGGCTGGAATAATCATGGTGCGGGCCATGGTCGCAGTCATCTGCGCTTCTATGGTTACCGTCTTGTTGTAATTTTCCAGGTAAATTTCATACCGGCTGTGAATTTCCTTGTCGCTTAGCACCTTGTATTTGGTGAACAGCGCAATGGATTCTTTCGTGATCAGAGACGGCATGGCATCCACCGTGGTTTTGAAATTCGGCAAGCCGCGTTTTTCCGCTTCTTTATGCCATTCGGCGGTATAATTATCGCCATTGAAAATCACCTGTTTGTTTTCCTTGATAACATCCGCCAGCAGCTTCTGCACGGATTTGTTAAAATCCTTGCCGGCGGATTTATCCGCCTCCAGCTTGGTGGCAATGTAATCCAGGGATTCCGCAACAATGGTGTTGAGCACCGTATTGGGGCCGGCAATGGATTGATTGGCGGAAACCGCGCGGAATTCAAACTTATTGCCCGTAAACGCAAAGGGAGAAGTGCGGTTGCGATCGCCAGCTTCGCGCGGAATCTTCGGCAGCACCGTTACGCCAATCTCCATGTGCCCGCCCTGCTTGCTGGACTTGGCACCGCCGCTTTCGACCTGGTCCATGATATCCTGCAGTTGATCTCCAAGGTAAATGGAAATGATCGCCGGCGGAGCTTCATTGGCTCCCAGGCGATGATCATTGCCGGCAGAGGCAATGGCTACGCGCAGCAACGCCGCATACTTATTGACCGCCCGGATGACCGCCGCACAGAAAACAAGGAACTGCGCATTGGCGTGGGGCGTATCTCCGGGATTAAGCAAGTTTTCGCCGGTATCGGTTGACATCGACCAGTTGTTGTGCTTGCCGGATCCGTTCACCCCTGCAAACGGCTTTTCATGCAGCAGACATGCCAGGCCATACTTATCTGCGGTTTTAGTCAAGGTGGCCATGGTTAACATCTGGTGGTCATGGGCCAGGTTGCTGTTTTCAAAAATCGGCGCGATTTCATACTGCGAGGGTGCCACTTCGTTGTGGCGGGTTTTCACTGGTACCGCCAGCCTGTAAAGTTCCTGTTCCACTTCCAGCATGCAGGCTAAAACACGCTCCGGAATAGCCGCAAAATACTGATCTTCCATTTCCTGCCCTTTCGGTGGTTTGGCACCGAAAAGCGTCCGGCCGCAGTTGATCAGATCGGGCCGGGCCCAGTAAAAATTTTTATCAATCAGGAAGTACTCCTGCTCCGGACCGACCGTGGTGAATACTTTGCTGGCGGTGGTATCTCCAAAGAGCCGCAAAACACGAATGGCCTGATGCGACAACGCCTCCATCGATCTCAGCAGAGGCACCTTTTTATCCAGGGCCTCGCCCGTCCAGGAGAAAAACGCCGTCGGAATCACCAGCGTGGTGCCGTTGGGATTTTCCGCAATGTACGCAGGCGATGTGGGATCCCATGCGGTGTAACCGCGGGCTTCAAACGTGGCACGCAAGCCACCGGACGGAAAGGACGACGCATCCGGCTCACCTTTGACCAGTTCCTTACCGGAAAATTCCAGCACCGCACCACCGCCATCCGTCGGTGCCACGAAGCTGTCGTGCTTTTCCGCCGTTATGCCGGTCATCGGATAAAATAAATGGGTGTAGTGCGTGGCTCCTTTTTCGATCGCCCAATCACGCATGGCCACGGCCACGGCATCGGCAATAGCCGGGTCTATGGCCACACCTTTCTTGATCGTCTGCTGGAGTTTTTTGAACACCGGTTTGGGCAGTCGCTGCCGTTGCACTTCCTCGTTAAATACGTTGGAAGCGTAGACCTCATGCAATGGCGTGGTTTTGTAATTTACGCGTGGTGCAATGGTTTTGAAATTGGTCATGGCCGCAATGGCGGCCCGGCGAGCGGTGGATGAACCCATAGTGAAGAAACTCCTGTAAAAATACCCTTCAAACCGCCTGTTTTTAACACAAGGCCCAGTTCCAACTGGCTTCGGGTACCAAAGGCGGAAATTGTACCCAGTTCCCCGTATGTCGCAAGCAATCTTCATGCCCGGCGCCAAAAAACTTGCAGATATTGGCACAAAAAACTATCCAATGGTCATTTTATGCAAAATTTAACATTCCCGATTGCCCAACGAATGGGCAACAGAAACGTCAATCACTGGAGGTGCTTAAAAAACAGGCGATTATTACCATCACGGCACCATTGCCAATTGCCTCAGAGGACGCAAAAATCGTCGATCACCTCCTGGCCGAAAACCCTTCGTCCGCGCCGCTTACACCAATGCTTGAAATTCTGCCTCTTAACTCTTTCCGCGGCAGCCGGGCCATGTTGTCGCCGGCTTTACCCCCCCCCTTTTGCCGCACCAGTTTCCATGAAATGCCGCTTCGCTTCTCCGATGAGATAAAACGACCCCGTTACCGTCACCAGATCTTCGCGGGTAATCGCACGCATGGCGATCGACATCGCCTCCGGAAAGCTCTGGGCCACCTGGGCCATTTTGCCAAACCGCTCCACGTACAAAGAGGCAAGCTCTTCCGGACTGGCACTTTTGGGATTATTTTGCGCTCGAGTAAAAATTACCTTGTCCGCTCCCAGCGAAACCTGTTCGAGCATGCCGTCAATGTCTTTGTCCAAATTGCATCCAAAAATAACCACCATGCTGTCATAGGCGATATACTGACTGATACCGCGAAACAGCGCCTGCACCGATGCGGCGTTGTGGGCACCATCAATGATAACCCGCGGATTCGACCAGACTGTCTCAATGCGGCCCGGAAGCTTGACATGCTCCAGCCCCGCCAATGCTTTGATATCGTCGAAAGCCAGACCCCGGCTTTTCAGTCGGTCCAGAATCGCCAGCGCCAACCCGCAATTCACGGCCTGATGTTCGCCGATCAACGGAACCGTAACGTGTTCAAAGTGCGAACGTTCGGTAATGAGTGTCACGCGAACCAGCGGACCGGCCTGGCGTGAGATCTCAAACCGATACGAAAATTCAATATCGCTGCCCACAAAGTGCAGCGGAGCTTTGGTCTGACGGGCAATTTTTTCCAAAGACGCCTTCACTTCCGGTAGCTGATCGCAGGAAACTGCCGGAATATCTTTTTTGAAAATTCCCGCTTTCTCCTCGGCAATGCGGGCCACCGTGTTTCCCAGAATCGCCATGTGATCCAAGCTGATGTTTGTAATGGCCGTCACTTCCGGCATGAGGACATTGGTCGAATCCAGCCGGCCGCCCAGACCAGTTTCCACAACCGCGATCTGTACTTCCTGTTCCGCAAAATAGGAAAACGCCATAGCCGTTAGTATCTCAAAAAAGGTGGGCGGATCGTTGCTCATTTTTCGCACAATCGGCTCAATCTTTTTGACCAGCCGCACCATATCTTGCTCGCTGATCATCTCCCCATCCATCACAATTCTTTCGCGCATGTTGAGCACATGGGGACTGGTATACAACCCCGTCTTAAAACCTGCGCTTTGCAGCATCGCCGCCAACATAGTACAAGTGCTGCCTTTGCCTTTGGTGCCCGCGATATGCACACTCTTGAATCGCAAATGCGGATTGTCCAGATGTTTTAGCAGCAGTCGCATGCGATCCAGATTAAACGTGGTAGTGTTGTAGCGCACCACCCTCATGCGTTCGTAATCGGTATGCGAATGTAAAAATTCCATCGCCCGTAGATAGGCTTTATCCGGTTTAGCCACAGCCGCTACCGCCGGTGTTGCAGCGGGCTTGGCCGCACGTGACGATGAGGAAGGAGTACGCCCTCTACGAGAATCAGGAGCTTTCGCCGCAGCACGACGCCCACGGCCAACGGTACGGGTAGAGGTTTTACGTGGTTTGATTCTGCTTATTACTGCCATAACGCCATCCTAACGTATAGACGGCAAAAAAGCAATTTGTGGTCGAAAAAGCGGGTGTGCCCGTTTTTGTCGGGATGTGAAAAAATGGCATAAATGCAGGATAATACGAGGTGTACTGGCAAGGAAGCTGGTGTTTTTTAAGGAGTTCGGCCATGGAAGGGCTATCGGCAACAGACAA
>JAJYDW010000013.1 GCA_021790385.1 Planctomycetota bacterium | reverse complement strand
GGAATCAGAGATGGCTGGTCAGCTTTGCTCATGGCTGACAGTAGAACATATCCGGCGCAAATGCGCAAGTTAAGATTGTGTTAAATCTTCGCTGGTTTTGTGTTATCATTTTCCGGACAGTATTGGGTGAATGCGGGCGCGGGGCGCTACAACGTAAGCACCCGACATTCCCAGCCCTGAGTTTGGAGCTGCTGAAAAAGCTCCTGCTGCTGCGTTTCGTCGCGGCAGGTTACGACAATCTGATAAAGCTCGGGTACAGCCATATCTTCTTCCCCGGCGCTGGGTTCGGGGGCCGGCTCACCCAACAACTTGGCCAATTCCTCTTGAGCAAAACCGGCGGCGGCCTGCAACTGCTCATCCAATTCCGCCACCTGCGTGGCCAGGGCCTGATCATCCCACTGGGCCAATTCCGCGGTACGGTTATCAGCAATGGCATAGGCCACGGCATCTGGACCGGATAGTTGGGTGCGAATGATGGTTATTTCCTTCCAGCCAAGTTCCGCAGCCGCAGCCAGGGTTCCGTTGCCGGCACGTACCACATTGTTGGCATCCACTACAATGGGTTTCTGCTGGCCAAAGCGTTGCAGGCTGGCCTTGATGGCCTGTATGTTCCGGCGGCTGTGCTTTCGCACATTGGCTGGGTCCGGGGAAATGGTGGTGAGGGCAACTTTTTCCAGTAGAGCATCCATGGGTAACCTCCAGGGGTTTATAGCCGGACATGGTTATGGATAAATCCGGGGTGACGGTCGGGCCATGGTCAACATGACAAATGGAGGCAGAAATAACAAAGGTGTGGATTTGGCAATTCCAAGCTATGCAGTACAATGCCCGACGATGTGTACGCCCCCAGATATATTGGCCCGTGGCCCTTTTACGACGGATCAGATTACCATTCGTTGGGATCCGCAGCCGCGGCCAATTTCCAGCAGCGCCGGTGACTACATCGAGGAACGGTGGGACAGGTATTGTGCCGAGGCCCGGCACAATAACCGGATGCTGTACAACGGCCTGGTGGCGGAGTTGCGGGCGGCGGAAGTACGTAACAATCGGCTGGAACTTTCGCTTTCGCCTACGGATTACAAAACATTTGTGGTAACCTGTATGCGCGACCGGGCCTGGTTTTTGGCCAACGCCCCGGAGGCCATCAGCCCGGCGCTGGGCAACAGCATCCTGCTGACCATGAACCATCAGGCTATTTTGGGGGTGCGCAGCCAGGCGGTGGCGGCATATCCAGGGCGGGTGCATCTTTTCGGCGGAGTGCTGGATGCGCCGGAAGTGGCGGGTCAGTCGCTGGATACCAATTTTCTGCTGCGCCATCTGTACCAGGAATTGCATGAAGAGCTGCAGATAACGCCGGAGCATTTTTTGGCCCCGCCACGGGTGCTGGCACTGCTGCGGGACGATTTTTTAGGCCAGCCGGAATTGGCCTGGCACGCCCCGCTGAAAGGCCCCATCGATACCTTGCTTGGATCGCTGAATACGGAAGAACATGATCAATATGCCCTGCTGGATTTGGCTCAGCCGGTGGCAGCGTACAGCGTTGGGCTTACGCCGGTAGCCCGGAAAATGCTGGAACTGCAGCGCAGCATAGGACAGGCGTAAAAAGCGGCAATTGCCGGGGGCCGCGGGGAGCGCGGGCTGCGGCCCGCAGCATCCGCCGCCAAGCGGATCGCTGACTGCTGACCGCGAGTTGAGATATACGTATTCACCGCAGAGGCGGGGAGGAACCGCCGGAAGATGCGCGGTAACATATGGAGTTATTTGTGCACGGTTCGTTAACCAAGGCGGCCGGCCACCAGGTCAAAAGAACGCGTGACCAGATCATCCATATCGCATGGGCAAAGCCGCGAGGAAATAACTGCAGCGATTTCGGCAGGGGACAGAGACCGGGCTGTACGTGCATCGGCGATGCCGGTGTCAGCGCCTGTGGCCTTCACTTGTGGGCCGGTGATTTCGGCAGATGATTGTCGCAAAGCCGCCAATGTTGCCCAGGTTTGTGGGCTGACTTTTTTGCTGATGGCCAGCATGGTAGCTTCCGGATTGGCGGCAATACCCACCAGCGAAAATTCCAGCAGTTCCCATTGGCGATAAACCCGTCGGGCGGCTTTTAATTCCGGTCGCAGGCGGAGTTCCTCCGGTGTAGGGGCGGAATAAGCCCGTGGCAGAAAGCCGATGCTGTAACTTTTGAGCACGCCATCCTGGGCCAGGGCAAACATGTCCCGCGCAAATTGGGTTTTGTCCGAAGCCCGGTATTTGGCCAGCACCCGTCCATCCGCCTGCTTCACCCATTGGGTAACACCCAGGGGTTTGGCGGTATCGTGGTCATAAAAGACGGTCAGGCCGCCATAGTGCTTTTTGACCAGTCCGTGCGGCAAAACAACTTCAGCATCGCGGTCAATGGCTGCGGTGGAAATGCACGCCACCACTTCGCGTCGGCCGGGGGCGACATCTAAAATTTCACTTTCAAAGGATTTGCGTATCATCAGGGTGTTGCACCTTTATCGGATTGTTCGGAGGCGGTTCTTTTAGCTCTGCATATTCGTGGGCTGGAAGGGTTGTCGCTACGGGTGCGGGTGGCTGTGGCGGAGGCTGGGGAACATTTTGTGGTGCCGCGGCGGGCGTGGGCTCAAGCGGCCCCGGTACGGCGGCGGATTGATGGCCGGGGCGTTTGCGGCGGCCAACCAATTGGCGGGCCTGGGCCGCATTCATGTTGAGTTCCCGCATGAGCACGTGAATGGCAACCAAGCGCCGCATTTGGCCGGCGGCCACGGCTCTATTGATGGCCAGCAGCAATTTGACGGTGGCGGAAGATGCCGCCCCGTCGGGTGCGGTTGATGGCGGCTGGGGCGTGAGATTATCAGGGGTTGGGGCCGGGTTTGGGTTTGTCTGCATGGATGGTGCGGTGGTAAGCTGGTCCGCCTGGCGCGCGGGGTTGGTATACGTAGCCTGGTCTGCCAGAGGTTTAAAGCCGGCGGCCACTCGGATTTCGTCGGGAGTCAGCACGCCGGCGTGGATGGCGATCTGCACTTTCTGAAGTTCGAAAGTTTCATCGGCGGGCACCGGATTTGCCGCCGCCAGAAAGAGTCGCGGTCCGTAGCGCGACACCAGCATTTCATTGAGTTTTTGTTCCAGGATTAAAACGCGGGGCAAAATGGTGTTGCGGGCGTAAAGGGTTAAACTGGCCTGCATGTTGGCATACGTGGAATCCTTGGAGAGCAGGGCTTCGGGCACGCCAAAGGCGTTGGCCAGACGCTTGAGACTTTCCTGGCTGATTTTTAACGGGCCAAGGTCTGTGGGCGGGTAGCGGGCGGGGACAAAGCTGCCGGCCTGTTCGGCTACCAAGATGCGGCCGTTGCCGCCGCGTTTGAATTTCTGGTTCCACAATTCTTCCGCGCGGCGGGATTCCTGGCGGGTGAGGTGTTCCTGCGGGATAAAGGTGCCGTCAATGCGGGCCCGGTTATCCATGAGTTCATTTTGATACAGGCTGTATTTGCTGGCAAGCTGGGCCTGCATGTAGGCGGAACGCAAGGGTGCGTGGCGGCCGCCGTAGGGGTCTTCCACCGCGGGGAAGCGAAAATCGAGCACGTTGTTTTTGTTAAGAGATAGCCAGTTGCCCTGGAGGGCGGGCATGTATTTGTAGCCAACCACTGCCAGGTCGTTATCGCGCAGGGGCATGACGCGCTGAGTGGGCAAAATTTTAATTTGCCGGACGGGTTCAAAAAGGCCCGGTTCCAGCAGCCAGTAGGCCCCGCCGAACACTTCCATATAAACTCCGGTCATATAGCGGAGCTGATAGCCGTTGAGGCCGTCGTTATCCCGTTCCAGCAGGTTGATGATGGGATGGTCGGTAATTTCTTCGATGTCGTCGGCGTGGGCGAGGCGGCCGGCGAGATTAGGATTGCCTTTGAGCCGGCGTAGTTCGGCGGATTCTACGGGCCGGGCGGGAAATGGGCAGGTGTGCTTGTGGCCTGGCCCGCGCTGGGCATAAAGGCGTAAGCGTACGCGGGCGCAGGCGGCGGCGTTCCAGTTGGCACAGGTATAGGCCAGATCATTGGTGAGGTATTCCAGCATAAGCTGGGCATCGGTGGGAACAGGGCGGCCGCCGAGATTGGTTAAAAACGGCGAGCCGATGGGCAGCCAGTAATCGCCGGCGGATTTTGTGTTATGGTCCATGGCGTGGTATTAGTCACATCATGGCGGGGATAAGGGCATAAGCGTTAACCTAAATTCGCCATATAGCGCTGGCGAGGTTCGCTGTCCAAGCGGGCCGCGCAGCGCGGCGGTTCAGGTCTTGGCGCATGGACCGACGCCAATGTAACGTTTTGACGGCGAAAGATCGCGGGGCGCCACAAAAAACAGATTTTTTTTGACTGTGGCAATATACGTGCCTAATATAAAGATGAGGGGAGAGCAGCTCGCAAGAACGGCTGCAAACCTGTAATGCTCCGGGAGCCAGACATTGGCGAGTAGAGCCCTCGTCTTTGAGCGCAGGAACCGTGATGGTCGTGCTGAAGGCGGATGGAATATCCCGAATACCGTGGTAGTGCGGAAAAAAAACGGGATTTTCTTTCCAATGCTCTATTTGTGACTATAGATATTACGTGTAAGCGTGGCCGGGCGGCCCGCGGCCGAAAAACCGCGTGATGCCCCCGACCCGCCAGATGACATCGTTACCTTCTTTAATGGAGAACACCATGAGACCCCGTTTTTCCAAAATGGCCAGCGTCACCACCCTCTTTTTTTGTGGGATCGCGATGAATACCGCCATCACCTCCGAGACCCAGGCCGCCATAGTGACCCCACCGAGCTCGGTGCCGAACACCTATACGGCCAGCGGTCCGGTGGCCACAAGCACAGTGGGCCTTACGCTGGGGCTTAGCGAAACCAATTACGGCATCACGCCGACACAATACCTGTACTATGGCGGCAGCTACCTGGAGGGTAGCAACACCACCGATCTCGGCTACCCGACGCTGCAAGGCATGGCCAACCTGGAAATGCTGGCCATCAACGGCAGCATCACCGTCAGCCCATCACCGGCCGGAGGCTCTGGAAATTACTCCGCAACGGTCACAGGCTCCGCCACGGACACCGGCATCAATACCAATAGTGGAATTCACACGGGTATACCCAACGATGCCATTCGTGATGAGATCGGCTACGTTTATGTTTCCCAGGCCGGCCAAACCTACGATTTCAACCTCAACAATAACGATGACGGCACGGAGGTGTTCCTGGGCGGCAACGGCACAACCGCCAGTGGCACGGTGGTGGTGGCCCAAAATGCTGATAATTCACTCGGCGCCAACGTGTCCACTAATACCGCAGTCACATTCTCCTCCGCCGGGCTTTACCGCTTTGAAATATTCAACGCCCAGACATGGGGCTCCAGCGATTTTAATTTTACCTACGCCGCAGACTCTTCAACCCCCGGCGCACCGCCTCTGGTATTCTACTCCGGTAGCGTTCCGGAGCCCGCCCCAATGGTTATTTTGGGGATCGGTGCTGTCGGATTGATGTTGCTGCGTCGCCGCCGCGTTGCCAGCGTGGGCGTGTGATCGCAGTGCGTGACCGTGATCGGGGCGAGGCGCTCATGCGGCTCAATCCGATGGCCTTACCGTTATACGATCAAAAGGGAAGCGAATCGAAGTGTTCAAACGCATTCGTAGCCTGAAGGTGAGGCAGGCTGCCGCATGGACAGCTTGGGTCAAGGGGCCAAGTCAGTGGTATAAAGGCCGGCTGTTGGTGGTCAAGCGAAGCTGCGTCAGCGCGTTAAGGGAGTTGCGTCGCCGCCGCCGTGCGGCCAGCCGCTGTGATCGTAAGCTGGGGCGTTTGGGGCGGATGATGGCTCATTACGTCATGATTAGGACCAGCGTGGATGCCAGGGAAATGCCGAACCGCGAGGTGTTCAGAGTCTATCAGGTACGCTGGCAGATAGAACTGGTGTTCAACCGTATGAAATCCATTATGGGGCTAGGGCTGCTTCCCAAGCGAACTGACGGCAGTTCACGGGCTTGGCTAAACGGCAAATTATTTGTCGCCTTACTGGTGGAAAAGCTCTGGCGACAAGCCGAGCATTTTTTCCCCTGGGGATATAGCGATCCAACCGCAGCGAAGCCGCTGGCGTGAACAGGCCCTGATCTTCAGAGAACTGGTGTCTACCATTATTCCGCCCATCGGCTTGGAAAACGTCCTGCGCTACCGGCCCACGATTCGCCGGGGGCTGTGTCACGGCAAAAGAAAACGAAAACCCGCTTCGCTAAGTTGGCGCCTATGAGGGATAAGGGGTGGTAAAAGAGGTCGGGAACAGCACAGGCGGCACGGCATTATGCGCGCGTGGCGATAATGGCCGGCGAATGCGATCCGATCGGGGCAGGACGTACCTGCCGGAAACCCGCGGCAGCAAGCCATTGCCGGTACTCCGCCAGCGTGTAGGTATCTCCGTTAGCGGTATTGACGAGCATGTTGATGGCGAAAAAAATCGGAAACGCCGGGCCGGTGCGTTGATCATTGGGAATCATATCAATGATCACCACGCATCCACCCGGCTTGAGGGCCTTGTGCAGCCGCTTGAAAAGGTCACGGGAAGAACGTTCACCCTCGGAATGCACAATATTGCCCAGCAGGGCCACATCAAATTGCCCTTGGCCAAAATTCACCTTGCGAAGATCACCGGGCAGATATTCAAATTGCTTACCGAGTTGATGGCGGCGTACATATCGGCGGGTGGTGGCCAGCACACCGGGAAAATCATGTGCGACAACGCGGGCGGTGGAATCCGCCTCGGCCACGGCAATGCCCCATATGCCGGAACCGCACGCCACATCCAACACCCGCAGACCGTGGCGTGTTTTTCCGGCCCCCAGCAGCTCGGCCAGCCGATGCGCCGGCCCGCAGTTCATAATGTGCAAACTGCGCACCAGGGCGGGGAAAAATTTCTCTGCCTTTTTCCGCTGTTCCACTTTGCGGTATGGCCGGCCCGTGCGAACAACGGATGTCAGGGGCGTCCAGGCGTCCCACAGTGCGTCGTGTTCGAGCATGGAACCAAAATAATCCGGACTTTCCCGCACCAGATAGCGGCTTGACGGCGGTATAAGCCAATACGCCCCGCCGCGTTTGGCCAGCAGATCCAGCGCCACCAGGGCATCAAGCTCCATGCGGATGCCGCGTTCATCAGCACGGGCCGCCCCGGCGATGGCCCTGGCGGTGTGGTGCCCTGCGGCGATGTGGGAAAACAATTTCAATTGCAGCGCCGCGCTGAGTATCTTGGCCGGCGCAAAGGAAAAGTGCATTTGCAAAAGCCTTGCGAGCATCAGGTCTTGCGGGGATGGCTTGGACGATGTAGCATGTTTGACCATGGTGTGTCTCCATATCACTAAGGGTCAGTTTATTACTGGCGGAATTCGCTTATAAGGCAACTGCCGCAGCCGCTCTCCACCTGCGGGCAAATCCGCGTGCAGCGATGATTCCAGCCCCAGATGACCGGCTATACGTATAACCCGTCGCAATATCATGCTGAAACGTCCGGACATCCCACACACTGTTAAATATATCCATCCGGCCATTGCCGAGATTAGGCAAATGGCAAACCTGATTGCCGGCCAACTGGCGTTTCGCGCGACGCATAAAAGTGATCATAATATGTGTCCGGCACCGGGTCAAATTCAATTGACCTGGCACCTTATCCAGAGGTTTGCAGGAGATTGAAATTACGGATAGGGTAAGCACCGGTGGTGCGGAGAATAGACCGTATCATGGTATTGGCGATATCAGAACAGGAAGATGCAACCATGAAAAACAATATCACCCCCCTTCCCCCCGTTAAACTCCAATGCGAATATCTGGTCGATCCTATCGGTCTGGAAGAAATGCGGCCACGGCTGTTCTGGCTGGTCAATGCCCGGCCCGGTCAGCGTAGCGTAACCCAGACGGCGTACCAGGTGCTGGTGGCCGGCAGCCTGGAAAAGCTGCGGGCCGATCAGGCCGACGTATGGGATTCCGGCCGGGTTGCCGGCAGCCAGAGCCGGCATATTGTGTACGGCGGCCCGGCGCTTAAATCGGGCTGCCGGTACTACTGGAAAGTACGTATCTGGACCGGTGGCAATGAGCCTGGGCCATACAGCGAGCCGGCGTTCTGGGAAATGGGGCTGCTGAAGCGTACGGACTGGCAGGCGAAATGGATCAGTTCCGGTTTGAAGCTCACCGATGGCAATCCGGTACCGTGTCCACTGCTGCGGCGCACATTTGACCTGGCCGGACCGGTGCGGCGGGTACGGGTGTACGTAGCCGCTCTGGGTCATTACGAGCTTTATATCAATGGCCGCCGCGTGGGCACGGATTATTTAACCCCCGGCTGGACCGATTATTCCCAGCGTGTGCAATACCAGACCTACGACGTTACCGATATGCTTAGCGCCAATACCAACGCGCTGGGAGTGCAACTGGCCCGCGGCTGGTTTGCCAGCCGATTAGGCTGGTCCAATCAGGGACATCCATCCTACGGTGCGGCACCGGCGCTGCTTTTGCAGCTTCAGGTGGAATTGCAGGATGGTTCCACGGTGACGCTGGTCAGCGATGAGCATTTCAAAGCCGGCACCGGCCCACTTCTGGAAGCAGAGCATTATGATGGTGAAATCTTTGACGCCCGGCTGGAACAGCCCGGCTGGAACACTGTGGGCTTTGACGATAGCACCTGGTCCGGCTGCGTGGAAGGTTTGCACAACATTCCGCAGACGCCGCCGAAACTGGCCCTCATGCCGTTGCCCTGGGCCAAATCTGCCGGCGGGAAGGCGGCCGCGTCCCGCCTGGCCGTGGTGGCCTCGCCGGGGCCGCGAATCCGCCGCATTTCCACCCTGCCGGTGATGAACCGCACGCAACCCAAGCCGGGCGTGCATATTTTTGATATGGGGCAGAACCTGGTGGGTTGGCTGCGGCTGAAAACCCCCGCCGGCCTGCCCACCGGCACCACCTTTACCCTGCGCCATGCGGAGGTACTCAACCCGGATGGCACCCTTTACACCACCAACCTGCGCCATGCCACATGCACCGATACGTATATTACCGGCGGCAGCGGGGCGGGCGTTTTTGAACCGCGTTTCACATTCAAGGGCTTTCGCTACGCCGAATTGACCGTCCGCGGGCCCGATGGCCGGGAAATGGCGGACTTTGTTCCCGCCGCCGACGTTTTGGAAGCGGTGGTCATACATTCCGATATGGAACCGGCCGGCACCTTTGAATGTTCCGACAAGCTTATCAACCAGCTCCAGCACAACATTGTGTGGGGACAAAAGGGCAACTTTATTGACATACCCACCGACTGTCCGCAGCGCGATGAACGCCTGGGCTGGACCGGCGATGCCCAGGTATTCTGCCGCACCGCCGCGTTTAATTTTGACGTAGCCTCATTTTTCACCAAATGGCTGATTGATCTTAATGATGCCCAGGCACCAAAGGGTACGTACCCGATGGTGGCCCCGGATATGCTGGCGAAAAATGGCGGTGATGGCGGGCCGGGCTGGG
The DNA here is from genome assembly GCA_021790385.1 of Planctomycetota bacterium. Taxonomy (GTDB): domain Bacteria; phylum Planctomycetota; class Phycisphaerae; order WQYP01; family WQYP01; genus JABEVA01. The sequence continues at coordinate 60,308 of JAJYDW010000013.1, read as the reverse complement.
CCGATGCCGGTATCATTGTGCCGTGGACCATGTATTGGTGCTATGGCGATACACGCATTCTGGAACGCCATTACAACAATATGGTGCGTTATGGCAAGTATCTCTCTACGGCCAATGTGGATACGCGGCATAACTTCGGCGACTGGCTGCATCATGATGCCAACACTCCGCCGGACCTTATTGCCACAGCGTTTGCCGCCCACAGCGCTGACCTGCTTTCACGCATTGCCGGTGTGCTTGGGAAAAAGGCGGATGTTACGCATTTTTCGGCCATGTTCCGCCGGTTCCAGAAGGTGTTTGTCCAGCATTACGTAACCCCGGCCGGGCGGGTGCTTGGCGATACCCAGACCGCGTACGTACTGGCCCTGGCTTTTGATCTATTGCCGCAGAAGCTGCGGAAAGCGGCCGCGGATCGCCTGGTGTTCGATCTGGAAAAGGGCCGCTACACCAACACCTGGAAAAATCGCAACTGGCATTTATCCACGGGCTTTCTGGGAGTCAAGGACCTTAATTTTGTGCTTAGCAGCGCCGCCCGTACCGATGTTGCCTACCGCCTGCTGCTGGCGGAAGATTATCCATCCTGGCTGTTCCCGGTAAAAAATGGGGCCACCACCATCTGGGAACGCTGGGACGGCTGGACCCCGGACAAAGGCTTTCAGGACCCCGGCATGAATTCGTTTAATCATTACGCCTATGGGGCTATCGGCCAATGGCTTTATCAGCGGGTGGCCGGCCTGGATATGGACGAAAATACCACCGGCTACCAGCACGCGGTGATTGCTCCACAACTGCCGCCGCGCGATTCCGATGCCGCCCGGCGCATCACCTGGGTGAAGGCCGCCCTGCAAACCGCCTATGGCCCGCTAAGTTCGTACTGGAAGGTGCAGGGCAAAACCGTCATGTTGGAAGTAACCGTTCCCGCCAATGCCGCCGCTACCGTGGTTTTGCCGTGTGGTAATCCGCGGCAGGTGCGTCTGGACAACGGGCCGCTGGGCAAGGCTGCGGGCATTAAGAACATGGCAAGCAAAGCGGGCGTGGTGCGTTGTACCGTTGGCTCGGGCGAGTACCGCTTCAGCTTTCCGCGGCCGGCGTGAGAAAAGGTACCCGACATCTTTTACCCACATAACAAGACACGAAATAACGCCAGCCGTGCGGCAGGTCTGGCGATGGTTTACAAGCTCGGTCAAAGCGCCCAGAGAAACTTCCAGCGACTCAATGGAGCCGAACAGATTAAGGATATTATCGTCGGGATTATTTACGAGGACGGAATCAAAAAATCGGCCGCCTGAAAAGCTTCTGTCCAGAAGATTTGATAGTAACTCTGCCAGGCTTGAATGAGTAGCCTTGGAGCCACCTAAGCTCAAGCATATCCTGAGAATTGAGCGCTGAGTCCACAATCACCTTCTGCTTGACTCCCGTGGAAGAAGTGTAATCGATCCATACATTTATCAGTTTATGAGAGCCTTCATTCGTGACGTCGAGCACGGGGCCGGCGCCGATGAGCGACGGGCGCCAGCTAAGCGAGACCAGGACCAAATCATGCCGCAGGAAGTAAAAAAATGTCACGATAATTAAGGCAATTACCGCCATTACCTTGATCACCTTCATCATCCACTCCACTGAAAAGCGAGGATAATTGCCCCCGGACCTGGGACCAACGCCATTACTGCCCACTGTTTTGCGCGGCTTGGGCTTGCTTGATCTTGGCAATGACCATTTTCGCCAAGGCTGCGACCAGTGGATCACCGCTGGCCTCCGCCTTGCGCATCCAGCGCAATGCCTTGGCGTAATCCTGGGGGACGCCTTGGCCTTGGTCATAAAGATAGCCAATCCCAAACATCGCCAACCTACTCCCCGCCGCCGCACCCTTGCGATACCATTCCATCGCCTTGGCGTAATCCTGGGGGACGCCGTGGCCGTAATCGTAGAGATCACCAATGGAGGCCATCGCCCGCCCACTCCCTGCCGCCGCACCCTTGCGATACCATTCCATCGCCTTGGCATAATCCTGGGGGACGCCTTGGCCATCGGCATAAAGCACGCCAATGTTAAACATCGCATTTGCACTGCCCGCCGCCGCAGCTTTGCGAAAATCAGCCATCGCGCGATGGTAATGCTGTTCGTGCTTCTCCCGAAGGCTGGCCAAGACCAGCCACCTGTCCCTGGCTTTCGCTCCCCCGCGCCACCAAGCAGCCATGGCCGAATTGCCTGGCCGCGGCCCGGAAAAAAGCGGCGGCCTTGGCCAAGGTGCGCAAGGCCCATACCGTTCGCTTTTACATTCCCTACGTACGCAACACCGCCAACCGCCAGACGGTGTTTTTTGAGGTGGCCAAAAACCGGATATGGCCGCTGACGGCCACCGATTTTCATATTAAAAACGTACTGTTCGACAACCAGGTTTACACCCGCCGCGCGGGAGCGGTTCCCTATACGCTGGCGAACCTGATTTCCCCACGCCACGGACCAGGGGTGTTTCGCCGCCATCGCCCCCGTAGCACCCTGCTGATTTTTCTGGTGCGGCCCAGCGGCTTTGGCACGTGCCGGGCCTTGGAATTCTGGGCCCGCACGCACCACTATGCCGTGAATTGGCATCCCAACGGGCACAAGCAAAAATTCGTATTTCACATGGTCAATTTGGTGCAGCGCCAATAATTGCACCCTTGGCTCACACCCCCACCGATGCCGGCCTCTGAAAGCCGGTCGCTTGCTCGCCGCCCCGGCGGCACGCAGTTGAAAGTAATGGCCTGACATTTTTGGCTGAAAGTGGTGGAATTCACCGATACAAGAAAGGGGGGCAGGTACTTATTGCTCTGTGCCTCTGCGTGCCAGCCGCCATCCTACGGCCCAAACTCAAACGGCTGATTCCCCGCCGCATCCATGGTTTTCTCACGCCGCCGCTGCACCAACTCGGTAATTTTTTCCAAGGCCCGGCTATGGCGCTCTTGCATTTGGGCCAGTTCCGCCAGCCTGTCCCCGGTTCCGCGGCTTGCCGACTGTGCAGCCGCATTCGCCGCCACGGCCCCCGGCCCACGGGCAGACTGGTGCGCTGGCCGGGAAGCCATGAAGTGCAAGCCGCGGGCTGATGATGCCGGCAAAAAGCCCTGGTTGATGGCGCGCTGCCGTCCCCTGTCCTGGGCGGGATCGGCTGCGGCCAATTCCGCACTGCCAAGGGCCGCTTCCAAACCATCCAGACTGCCAAAATCCGGAAAGCCGTCGGAGGCATGTTGGTCCGCGGCCGGGTGGTCAGTTGGTACGTACGTGGTTGGACGAATGCTGTGCGTCAAGCCAGGCCTCCAATTCCTTTATTTTGGTCATTTCCCAAGATTCAACCGGCCCGGCCGCACTGCGGTTCCATGGGCCGGCGGGCATACAGCCTCCGCCATTGGCCCGCAACCATAAGGCCCGGCATTTTGTCCAGGAACAACCGCCCGGCGCAAGGCCGGGGTACCACATCCGCAGATCTTCCAGCCAGAGAAAATCCGGGGAATGTTCTAAATCGCCGGCGATGGAACAGCAAAAGGGTTGGGGGTATCCCCCTGGTGTTCATGGCCGGCGGCGGGCGGTGCGGGCGGCACAGTGGGCGATTCCAGCCGCAGCACATCCCGCGCTAGTTCCAGCAACTCCGAAAACGGTGTAGCATCCAGCATGGCCTGTATCTGCTGCGGGCCGATACCCGCTTTGGTTAAAGCGTGGCGGAGGGCTTCTTGCACCCCTTCCACGGTGCGAAAATAGGCCACCGCATCCGCAGGCCCAAGGCGTTGCCAGTGTGCCCGCGCCAGCACATACGTCCGTTCTACCTTAGAAAGTTCCACTTCCGCACAGGCCTGGCGCAGATGGGAGATTTTTTCCGCCTGCAGCCGGGCCAGCACCACTTTCAAATCATCAATGGTCCACACCGGCAGGATCACGCACGTATCCCCCCACAGCCACATCACCGGGGCATCAGTTGCTTCTACAAAGTTCATATTTTGGTTCATGGCATTTTCTACCACAATTTTCCGTCATATCAGGAAAGAATCCAGACCTTGGTGTACGGCCCCACGGAGGCTACTTCCGCGGTAAACACGCTTACCTGCCCCACCCGCAACCGCAACCGAAATTGGGTTACGTTAAAATTGCCGGAAATCACACAGCCATCCGCGGCAGTAAAAACAATCGGCACCTGCGAATGCATGGTGCCCAGGCCCGGGTCATTCTGGCTTAGCCATCCGACAATGGTGCCCTTGAGGCGCTGGCCGGTCAGTACGCCCGATCCGTAACCCGCATCCGCAAACGATTCGGAATCACCCTCGCGAAATTCCTCCTCCAACTGGCAGTCATAAACCTGAGCGGTGATTCCCGGCGGCAAAGTAACCGTGGCCGTCAGGCCGGAAAGCGGTGTGGTGGTGGACATGGGGTTTCTCCAATAAGGACTACACTACGTACAAGGAACATTTCTGAAAATCATGGTTACGGCTGGCGGACCATTTCATACACCTGACAGCGGAAACGACTTGCCACCCGATAGACTTCATCATTGGCGGCATCAAAGCCGGCCAGTGTGGGTTCTGGAGCCTGCTGCTGCCATACCCCCAGCAGCACCCCTGCAGCCAGAGGGAAACTCGCAGCATCCAGCAGAGCGGCAAGCTGGTCGGCAATTTCCAGCAGCACCGGCAGGCTTTCGCCCACGGCAGTCAGCACCACCATGGTTTCGGTCAGGCGATTGCCGGCAAAATCATGCCGTGTGGGCCGGCCTGCGGTTGTGGCCAGGGTTAAAAAGGGCATGGGTGCGGTTTCCGGAGCTGCCCCGATATATATCTGGTTCTGGGCCAGCAAGCCGGCAACCTGGCTATCGGCCAGAATTGCGGCGATAAGACCCGGAATTAAACTTTGCATGATGGCTCCCGCTGCTGCCGCAGCACGTATTAAGACTGCGGGTCTATAAGCTGGGCGAAAATTGCCCACGCCCGGCCTCGATTGCCCAGGTCGGCTGTGAACCGCACCAGGTACCAGAACGTACCATCACTGACCCGGTCGCCGATACGTGCCGTCGGATTTGCCGGCGAAATAATCAGATGCGTGGTTACAATGCCCCGGCGATTCATACCGGCATTGGCACTCGCCCGCAGAGTAAGAATGGTGGCGGGGATGTTAGCGGCCACCGTCTGCCATTGGCGGACGATACCGCCGGTGGCATCTGTGCTGACCGCGGCGCGCTCTACGGATATTTGACCAGGGCACAATAAAAACAAACTCATGCGACGGGGCCTTTATCAGATGCATACTTTGGGACTCTCACGGCCGGGTTGGCGGTTTTATGCCATTCCAGTTCCGGCTGCGGCAACGTTTACACCAGCACATCACGGTAGCGACCAAGGATGGCTTTTATTTCGGGCGTTAGCACCAGATCGCCGGGGCGGACAAAATATTCATAGCCCATGGTTCGCCCGAGCGATTCGCGGCTTTTGGTCAAATCCGGCTGATTGATCAGATTCCCCACGATCAGCGCCACCGCCAGTTGCAGATCTGCGGGAATTAAGGTTCCAACAACTTGGGCCTGATTGGCGTGCGGCTGCGAAAAAGCAGCGGTCATTGTGGTGATGGAAACGCCGGTAACGGTAATGGTTTCCTGGGTAAGTAGCCCGGGGTCTACCGTCAGGGCGGTGCCCACGGAAATCTGCCACAACCCAAGTAAGTTGCCCTCACCGGCCAGGCCGCTGGTGGCCGATACCGGCACGGTCTGAATTCCCGGGGCGATGGGCGCGGTGGCTGTGGTTAAAAAGCCCAGGCCGGCGGTGTAATCCACCTGAATAATGCCACGGCCAAGGCCGGGAAAGCTGCCATCGACCTGCGTCCCCAAAAAATAGAAATCGGGAAAAGCGGTGGTTGAATCGGGCAAGAGCGAAATTCGCCCGGTACCGGCCTGAAGGTCAAACTGATTGGCGTTATAAGTGAGGGGACTGGCAGATTGTGGATACAGGGTTACCAGATTCAGGGCCAGCACGGGTGTTTGCCGCAGCATTAAATAGCCGGTCGAAGGGGCATCGTATTTTTCCACCCAGCGGTTGGGCACCAACTGCCGCCGGCAAAAAGTTTGGGCCATCACACTGGCCGCGGTTATTATATTGTTGAGCGTAGCACTGCTGATGTTGCCGGCACCGGCCACCACTGAGCTGACATAATCCGCGGTTACCAAATTCACCATAAAACGGGTGTAGTGCCCACATGATGGGGGATAACCAGGTGTGAAGCTGCAGCTCCGGCCGGCCCGGGCGCTGCTTTCATATTATCCCCCGCCATGTGCGCCCTACACGCCAATCATGCCCATCAGCATCAAAGAAGATTTACTTTTGCCCAATCCGCTGGAATGGACCACCACCGGCTACCGCATTGTGCGCAAGTTTCAGGTTACCGGCCTGGAAGAATATACGCCTACGCAGAGGCCGATCATGGCGGCCACGGCCACCGATTCCACCACCGGTTTTGTGATTCCTGCGGTGAATACGCCCCACCCCAACGAGCCTGGAGCCATCGTGCGGGCCGTGCGGGCGGTGTGCCTGGGGCCGGATTGTTTTGATATCTATTGCCGATACGAATGGGACCAATACCCTTCGGCTTATCTGAAAAGCTACAACGCCGGGCTGGTGCAGTTGCTGCGTCCGTACGATGCCAACAACAATCTGGCCGCGGTGAACTATACGCCGCAGGGCGGTCAGCCGCAGACCATGGTTGCGGAATTGAAGCGGGTGATGCTGAATGCCACGCTTTCGTTTCATTTTCTGCAAACCGCAGATCCCGAAACGCTGACTGTGCAATATGCCGGGCTGGTGAATTCCGTTGTGTGGCGCGGCTATCCGCCGCGAACATGGCTGTGCCTGCCGATCAACGGCAGCACCCGGGACGGCATCTGGTATCGCAATACGTATAGCTTTGCGTACAACCCGCAAACCTGGGATGAATACGCCGTTTTCAAAAATGTGGACGGTTCGGTTCCGGCGGGCATTGCCGGCAGCATGGTTACGGACGGTTCGGCCACGGCCGGCAATGGTTGGGGGCGGTTCGTGATTTACGGCCAGACCGATTTTAACACCGCCTTTCCGGATATTACTTAAGGGGCCGCACAAAATGATGCATCCACCGATTCCAACATGGAGTGCCCGCGAAGAACCGTTCTGCGATATCGCGGACCACGTCAATGACATTATCCACCAGGTGAATACCAATGCCGCCTTGCTGGGTGGAGAATCTCTGGCGATGACCCGTCTGGCCGGGGGCGGAGCGGTGATGGGTCTGGCGGCGGCACCGTCCGGGCCGCGCATGATGGTGGTGAAGATTACCGCCGTCGAAACCGGTGGTGGTAAATACGCGGGGCACCTTATCAGCGGCAACAGTTGCGCCCTGGCTGCGGAAAACCTGGCCATGCCCGAAGCGATGATTGACACCGGCAACAACAATATGCTGGTGCTGAACCTGGCGGAAAATAGTTTGGGCGATGTGCATACCCTGGCAATGAATTCATTTCATACCGCTCTGGGTGTGGGCTACACCCAGGAAACTCCGCCGCGGGCCATGGCCCTGATTTATGCCGTTGGTTCGCCGGTGTTTGCCGTCAGCGTTACGCAGACCGGCGGTTACAACGGCACGTCCGCCAGCCCGGCATCATGGACTTACAGAGTGAAAACCGCGGATGGCACCGTTACGCTGGGCGTGAACATTGAGCTTACCAAGCCCCGGCCCAACGGATCCATGGTTCCCGGCAACGCCTTCGGGCTGGCCTTTTATCAGGCCAATGGCAATCTGCAGTTGTGGGACGCCGGCGAAATACCAGATTGACTTTGCCCCCCACGCCGCCCGACCAATTGCGGCGGTTATTTCTTGCTCGTGCCGCTGTGGAACAGCTTGTTGAGCGATGAATTCAAACCGCCCACCAGGTTGTTGGTGTCTTTTTGCAGCAGCGATCCGGTGTTCTGGAGCAAATTCTCAACATTACCCAGGGATTGATGAACCACCTGCGGCATTTTGCTGCTGCGCATGGCCTGGCCCACCACCTGTACCAGTATCTGCCGCACCAGGTCGGCAATGCGCAACGGCCGGCCGTGGGGATTGGTCGGCTGATTAATTTCAATCTGCTTGAGCGGAATGGTGATGGACGGTGCTATACCGGGCCAATCGGTAACGGCTACATGCACGGTAACATTGGTGAGAATAACCTGATTGATCTGCAACTGTTTGCCACCAGTCGAGGCCGGACTGCCGGCTGCCGGCGCCGGTTGTTCATGTTTATGAATGTAATTGAGTACGTGCTGAACATTGCTGCTTAAACCATGTTGATCGATATTCACCAGCATACCGTCAATGCGGATGGTTTTAACCTGCACCGTGTGGCCCAGTAGGGAATGAACACTCACCGTGATATGGCAGGACTGCATCTGCAACAGCCGGCCTTGGCCGTAGCCGGAGGGTTGGGCAACCGTCAGGCCGGTTAATCCAAGTTTGCCGGCAAAAAGACTCAGGGAAGCATCCGCGAGGTGGGCTTTACAGCCCAGCGCTGTGGTCGCCTGCGATTGCACGGCCTGGCGGATCAGGCCGTCGATTGAAAACAGCCCCACCGCTACCACAATAATGATCAGCAAAGCCGCAAAGACCAGAATTTTATACACAAGTTTCATGGGCGTACTCCGGTAAAGGGTGCCGCAGTCGGCCGCCGTGGTCGCACCTTAAAAACATCAAGTAAACTATACCCGAAACTAGATAGCGCCAACAATCTCCCTCACCGGCCCGCCGCAGCCGCAGTTGAACTCCAGTTGGCAACTTGCTATGTTGAATGCTGCATCATCGAAAGGAGGACCCAGAAATTGCGTGTTTTGCCGCCACCGGGATAAATTTGGAGTATTGCCATGAAAAAACTTTTGTTGCTGGCCAGTGCAGCTTGCGGCCTGATGATGGCGGGCACTGTACCCTTACGGGCGCAGCTATCGGCGGCGGTACGACTGGCCCGGGAAGAAGCCCAGCAGGCTGCGGCAGCCGGCGGTACCCACGCACCCGCGGCCAAAAAGCCCGCCGTTACCGTTCAAAAAGCCCCGGCCACCACCCAACCGGTCAAGAAACTCAGTTTTCACGTTTGGGCCTTGCGCCGAACCGACGGTATTTTAAAGCGGCTACAAAAGGATGGAGACTTTTCCACCGCCAAAACCGCCTTGGATCAGTTGTGTGATGAGGCTATTGCCTATGCCCGTCCTGCCGATATTGCCACCCTGCGTCAGGTGGACTTCGCCCGGTTGCTGGTAACGCAGTTATCTGCCGTGCCCGGTGCCCAAACGCGGCTGGCACTGCTGCAATACCTGCGTAAAAATCATCCTCTGGCGAAAACGCTGGTGTTTCTGGTTAAATCGCAGAAAGCTGCCATGCCCGCAATTTATGCCATGCTCGATCATCTGCGGCACAAGCTGGGCCGACGGGCAGCGGAATATCCGAACCTGACTGCCGCAATCTGTTCGGTTCTTTATACCCCCTTAACTTTGCAGATCAACGAAAACCAGGGCCATTCACCGGACCCCGTAGCCCTGTTTAAGTATTACGTGCGCTATCAGGATCACATGTTTTATGGCATCCGGCGAGTGCCGGCGGAACTGCTGATTTACGTCGTGGATGGCGGATCGAGCATTGCCGATATGCGCTGGGCGCTGGCCCATTACCACGGCGATGCCAATGTAGGAGAGTTGTTTTTCAGCATCCGCTACGATTTTGGTTTTCTGCAGGGGCACAAACTGCGGATTGATACCGCCGGTTTTACCCTGCCCAACATCAAACGCTACGGTGGGGTGTGCGTAGATCAGGCCTTTTTTTCCAGCGAAGTGGCCAAGGCCATCGGCATCCCCTCCGCCTACGACACCGCCATGGGCAATGACGCGGGCCATGCGTGGGTGGGTTTTCTTCAATCGTCGGGCGGTCAAGGCTGGTGGAATTTTCTCAGCGGTCGATATCAGGAATACCGCGGCATACAGGGACACGTGATGAACCCCCAGACGCGCCAGCAGGAACCCGATACCTACATTTCACTTAGCGCCCAGCTTATTCACACCACCGCGCGCCAGCGCTGGAATGCCGAAGCACTGACGGATGCCGCGGGGCGGCTGATGCTGATGCAATCGCACCATCAGGCATTTGCCCCACCGCGGCCACCGCAGCATGTGGATGCTCTGCGCCGACGGCCCCGGCCTGCAACCGTCAAGCAGATGCTCACGCTGCTGCGGCGGGCGGTGCATCAATGCAATGGTTATGCGCCGGAGTGGTTCATGGTCAGCCGATTGGCCAGCCAGGGGCAGATGAGTTATGACCAGAAAGCCGATTGGGCAACGGCATTGATTCGCGTGTGCCAGAATCGATATCCTGATTTTATCATGGCCGTGCTTACGCCCATGATTTTAACGGTCAAAAATGTCGAGCAGCAAAATCAGTTATGGAACCGGGAATTCATGCTCTTTGAAAATACCCGTTTTGACCTCGCCGGCGAGGTACGCATGTATCAGGCGGCCATGTGGAAGAAAGCCGGTCATCTGAACCGGGCAGGCGAATGTTACATGGATGTGATTAACCGTTTTGCCAGCGCCGGCCCGTTTGTGCTGGGAGCATTGGCCGGCGCCCAGGATATTCTAAAAGAGCAGGGGCATAAAAACCGCGTGCTGAAATTGTGGGAAACGACCTGGCTGAAAATAAGGCCGCCGTCACGGGTGATGGGCATTTTTATGAAAGAAAGCGACTGGTACCGGGTGGGCAAACGTCTGGAAAGCAAACTCGTGGCTGCCAACCAAATCAACCTGGCCCAGAAGGTGCAAAACCAGATGCACCTGGTGATGACCGAGGGCCGGGCCGCAGCTCAATAAGTGGGCACCTTTGAACACGGCGCACAAAAACTACGATGTTGCGGTAATTGGCGGAGGCCCGGCCGGGGCTTCCGCAGCGGCGTTTATGGCCCGGTCAGGTCTGGATGTTTGCGTACTGGAACAAAAAAACTTTCCCCGGCAGAAGGTGTGTGGAGAATTCATTTCTCCGGCCGGGTGGAGCGTCTTGGCCGATTTGAATGTGGCCTCGCGGCTGCATGCCATGGCGGGTCCTGCCCTAAAATATGTGGCGGTCTATCCTGAATGGGGGCTGGAACTGCGCGGCGCATTGCCTGTCCACGCCGACGGCCATTGCGCCCGGGCGATTGGCCGCGATGTGCTGGATTTTATTTTGCTCCAGCGGGCCGCGAAATTGGGTGTGGCCATATTCCAGCCGGTGCATGTAAGCCAGGTGCGGGGCGGTGCCCGGACGGGCTTTGAGATTTTCTATGGCGGTTCACCCCGACCACTACGTGCCCGGATGGTGGTTTTGGCGCATGGCTCTCCCCGACTGGGAGCGATGAATTCTCTCTCGCCTGGCACCGTCCATACCGTCGGCCGGCCGGATGCACCGCATTCTGGCATCGCCGGCTGCCTGTGTTTTAAGATCCACCTGGAAAATGTTCACCTGCCGGATGACACCATCGCCATTGGCGGAGTGGAAGGTTTGTATGCAGGGCTGGTACGTACGGGCGGCAGCGGCTCAGCCCCAAATGCCGGACCTGTTACGTGCATGCCCCGGTACAATCTGGCATTTGTGGTGGAGCGGAGGCTGTTGCGTCAGTATGGTTCCGCGGCGGAATTGTATGGTTATTTGCAGGAGCACAATAATGGCTTTGGTCGATGCCTCCGTCACGCCCGCCCCATCGGCGATTTTTTGGCGTGCGGGCCTATGGAACCGGGGGTGCGGCAGATTTATGCCGACGGACGTTTCTTTGTCGGCAACGCGGCCGGTGAGGTTCATGCCCTGATCGGCGAGGGGCTGACTCTGGCGCTGGACGCGGGCCAACTGCTGGGCCGGGTGATTAGTGAGCATCGTACGGCTCTGGCAGGCGGTGAAGATCTGACTGTAATCGGCGAAGCCTATCGCGATCGCTGGCTGGATCAATTTGGATCGCGATTGCACTGGGGCAATGTATTTTCGCAGGTGCTGATGCAGCCGATGTTATCGGCCCTGGCCACAGCATATCTGCACGCCTTTCCAGACATATTTAGTATGTGCCTCCGTTGGTCCGGCAAGCAAGCCGGGGTCGTCAACGTCCGATAGCCATCACCTGCCGCTTTTTCATGAATGAAGACTCAAGTTCAGTCGATGATATCGGCTGTAGTTGTCCCGGAATTGGTTTCCGGCTGCCGCAGGACGTGGGTTTATTTACTGGAGTGCTTTTCATGCGGAACCATCGCCAACCACTTCGTGGGTTCACACTTATTGAACTACTCGTGGTTATCTCCATCATCGCCCTGTTGATCGCCATTTTGCTGCCGGCCCTGGCGAAAGCCCGGGAATTGGCCAATCGGGCGGTGTGCTCGGTGAATGTACGCAGCCTTATTCAATCCATGATTGTTTACGCTCAGGACAACAGCCTGATTTTTCCGGCGGCCCAGGCTCCCACCTCTACTACGTATGAAAACGGTGCCAACATGACCGTAACAGATACATCCGTGACGGCGGATGCCGCGGGCCAGCAGGCCTTTGCGACCGGCCCCATGACCAGTTCACCACTGGCTTCCATGTGGCTGCTGACCTTGAACGGCCAGATGACGGCGAAAAGCTTTATCTGTCCGTCCGACCCCTATGCCACGCTGCCTTCAGAGCTTTACAACGCCAGCAGTGAATACTTCGATAATTTTGGCATTGTCAACAACACCACGTCCGGCGTGGGCGTAGGCGAAAGCTATTCCATCGACTTTCCGTGGAACGGCACCAGCGGGAGCGTAGGAGCCTGGTGGACCAATACCACCACCGCAGACCTGCCCCTGGCTGCAGATATGGCACCCGCCAACGACACCGCCGGCGGCGGCCCTATGGCCCGCGATCCTCTGCTGGGACTGGTTAATACCTATGGCGATTATATCTTTAATTCCGGCAATCATGCCGGGGACGGCCAGAACGTGGGCTATGGCGACGATCACGTGGTTTGGAAGGACAACCCCTACGTAGGCGAAGGTTCAGATTCCATTTACAGTTATGACAACAGCGCCGTTGCCACTGATGGTGCCGCATCCTGTGGATCTACCGGAAGTGCCGCGGTCTTTGCAGCCTGGAGTGCCGGTGCCCCGGAATCGTTCGATGTGTGGATGGCTCCGGTACGTGATGTGGAAAACGGCAACTGGTAACGCCTCCCCCGGCCGGCAGTCGGCCAACAGAAATTCTGACAGCAGCCCGGACTCTTAATATCCGGGCTGCTTTATTTGCGTAAAGGGTCTGGCATCCTTTCTGACAGTTTGGCCATGGCCAGAGGCGTTTATACTACGTAGAGAGCGGAATTTTTCGCGGACCGTCACCAGGTTTTTTCGGAATGGTAACGGTAATCACGCCCTGGTCATAACGGGCCTCAATCTTGTCGGCATCGACATAACCAGGCAGGGGCACGGTGCGGTAGAAACTACCGCTGGCCCGCTCGTGGCGGTACCAACCCGTCCTTTTCTCCTGGTACTGTTCACTCCGTGATCCGCGGATGATCAACAGGTGCCCCGTGACTTCCACAGAAACATCTTCATTCTTCAATCCCGGCGCATCGATCCGCAGCACGATGGCCCCGGATTCATCAGTCATGTCCATGGCCGGCCAGGCCAATTGCGGACCCGCCCCCGCCAGGCCATTTTTGCCCAGCGATTGCCACAGCCGGTTGAAGGCCCGATCTACCTGCCGCCGGATTTCCGACGGTCCCGCCGCCCTTTCCACCCGGCGGTCAGCCAAGTTTGACTCACCCGTTTTTTGCGGTTTTTTTGCTAAGAGTTTCATAAAATTCTCCTTTCGTAAAAGCCCATGGATTCCCCACCATGCGGGGCCGGCCATCGGCAAATACTCACTCTGCTTTCACAGCAACTTTCCGCGTTCGCGCCGCTTGAGCCTTGGGCACCCACAGGGTCAGTTCGCCATTTTTAAGCCCCGCGGTAATACCCTCGCTGTGAATAGGAACACTGATGTCAAAAGATCGGCGGAAGTGGCCGACCCGGTATTCTTCCAGCAAACGACGATCTTCTTCGCACTGTCGTGATGCCGCTTTCGCTTCTACCGTCAGTACGCCACCGTTGAAGGTAATGTCGATGTCGTCAATTTTGACCCCGGGCAGGTCCATCAAAAATGTAAAACCGTCATCATTTTCCCAGATATCAACTGCGGGAGTGTAAAAGACATCCGCACTTAATTTTTCCGGGGCGGCCTCCGTCGCCGCACGTTTTTCCATTGCCACCGTATTCATAAAAATTCTCCTTGCAAAACAAGCTGTTCAAATTGACTCGCCGATATCGACCGGCGACACCATATTCCAGAGCGTTGCTGCGGCGATAATCACGTCGCAAGCAGCTTAATTTTCCGCGGCTTGCTCGATTCCGCCTTGGGCAGATGTACCCTCAGCACGCCATCTTTCAAAGACGCTTCAATCTTGTCCGTAGCCAAATCCCAAGGCATGGTCACCGTGCGTGCAAAACTGCCAAACACACGCTCACGCCGGTGCCACGTACGGCCGGAGTTTTCCGCCCCTTCGGCCGCGGGCCTTGTTACTTTTAACGTGATCTGATTGCCGGTGGCCAGAATTTCGACATTTTTAATATCCACGCCCGGCAATTCCGCTTCCAGTGTCACCGCATCACCCTGTTCCCAGAGATTCACGGCCGGGTAGGTCTGGTCGGACATGCGCGTCGCCGTCATGGGGGCAAAGGCATTGTCAAAAATGTCGCCTAAGTCCTCTTGAAGCTGGGCCAAGGGAAAAAATGGGCGATAGGTAAGGTCTAACATAACATGGTCTCCTTTGAAAATAGTCACCTTGGTTCGGCTTGGCGGAACGCTCCGCCAAGTCACCTGCAGCAGGAAGTGCAACAACGCCGACAGCGTTTCGGGGCAGTTGTCGGCGCGGTGGCCCGAACCACCTGTTTCACCCGCGCTACCGCGGAGTTTACCGAACCTATAATAAGTAAAACAAAAGCCGTGCCGAATCGTTGCGTTAATTTTGTTGCCACATCGTAAGTTATTATAAAATAGCCACTTACACTTTGCAGTTCAGCCGCAGCCACCACCCGACAAAAGAGCGAATCAAGCTGAATTCAAGGCTTGTACCTGCCAAGCTGGCAGGTTCCCTGGCAACGCCGCCCGCAGGTGCGTGCGGCCGGACAAAGGGAGGCTGAACATCGAGCTAAGCCTATAGTTCCTTCACCACCAGGCTGGCCAGCGAGCTGCGCTCCGGGCGCTCCAGAGTTACGTGCCCCACGATGTCGGAGGATTTCAATTTTTCAATGGTAAAGGACAATCCGTTGGAATTGGCATCCAGATACGGATTGTCAATTTGTTCGGCATCGCCGGTGAGGACAATTTTGGTACCCTCGCCCACCCGGCTGGCAATAGTTTTAATTTCGTGCGGGGTCAGGTTCTGGGCCTCATCGACGACCATAAATTGGTGCGGAATGCTGCGCCCGCGGATATAGGTCAACGCTTCCAGCACCACTTTGCCGCCGTCGATTAAGGCCTTGAGCTTGCCTTCCACATTGACGCTTTCGCCGCTGTGAATCCGTCGATCCGTGAGCAGGAATT
Source organism: Planctomycetota bacterium (assembly GCA_021790385.1). Lineage (GTDB taxonomy): Bacteria > Planctomycetota > Phycisphaerae > WQYP01 > WQYP01 > JABEVA01. The sequence continues at coordinate 44,699 of JAJYDW010000013.1, read as the reverse complement.
CCAGGTTGTCGAAGATTGGCTGCATCCAGGCGGCCATCTTTTCATCCTTGCTGCCGGGCAGAAAACCGATATCCCGCCCCAGCGGCATAATGGGCCGGGCCACCAACATGCGTTCATAGCGCTGTTCGTTAAAGACTTTGGTCATGCCGGCCGCCAGGGCCAGCAGGGTTTTACCGGTACCGGCGGTACCCATCAGCGTAACCATCTGCACATCATCATCGAGCAGCAAATCCAGGGCCATGGTTTGCTGGACATTGCGTGGAATAATTCCGAAACAGGCTTTTTTACTGCGCGTCAGCGGCAGCAGCGATTCCAGGCTGGAAACATAACGGGCCAGTCCGGTCTGATTAGCGTCGGCACTGGAGTGAAACAGCACATATTCATTCGGACACAACGCCGGCTTGAGCGCCGTGAGCACCGGGTCTTTGATGGATAGGCGTTTTTCCGCGTACAAACGGTCAATCAAAACGCTATCCACCGTGAGTTCACGGTAGCCGGCGTACAGGGTTTCGTAATCCACCTTTTGCGATTCAAAATCCTGGGTCTCAATGCCCAAGGCATCAGACTTGATCCGGGCGTTAATATCCTTGCTGATGAAGATGACGGTTTTGCCCGCCTGCTTGAGCTTGTACGCCGCGGAAATAATCCGATTGTCCGGCACGCTTTCGCTAAGGCCCGGCACATGGACCGGGTCCATGGCCACGCGAATCACCCCGCCGTGGCCGTTCCATTTTACACCGGCAGCCAGCCGTCCTTTCTCCCGCAATTGATCCAGGTGGCGAATGACCATGCGCGAATTGCGCCCCACATCGTTGGAATCTTTTTTGAATTTATCCAACTCTTCCAGCACATCAAACGCAATGACCACTTCGTTATCCGCAAACGAAAATAAGGCATTGGGATTATGCAGCAATACGCTGGTGTCCAGAACAAAATACTTGAGGTTTGCCGTGGTCATTTTTTCAGATGTCATGCCGGCCATCACCCTTTTGTTAAACCTACAGCGAACACCCCCGCGGTCATTAAGCCTATGCCAGCGCTGCAATCCTGGCAAGCGGGACCCCACATGCCCCCTGGCGCAACGGTCACACACGCCCCCGGCAGTCCGCCGACTATTCCCCATTTTCTTTATCGGCCATTGGACGATGGTTATAGCAGTCCCATATCCATGGAAACAGTTCCTGCCGCACGGCATGTGGCAAGTAGGCGCACCGACGCTAAAATATCGGACGGCGCGCAAGCGGGGGCGGGGGTGCCAAGCCTTGGCACCATCCACCACCAGCCTGGCGGATTTTTGAAGGATTTTAGAATGACTGCATCCGAGCGTAAGGATTTTTTTAACTCTCGAACCACACTCAATACGAAAATAGGTCCCAAAACCATTTATCGCCTTGATGCCCTCAAGCATCTTGCTCCGGTGGATAAACTGCCGTACAGCATTAAAGTGCTGCTGGAATCGTGTTTGCGTAATTGCGATGGCGGCATCGTGGAACCCAAGGATGTGGAAGCACTGGCTCAGTACGATGCCCGTAAACCGGCACGCATTGAAGTGCCCTTCATGCCCGGCCGCGTGGTTCTTCAGGATTTTACCGGTGTACCGGCCGTGGTGGACTTGGCCGCCATGCGGGCTGCGATGTTGCGTCTGGGCGGCGATCCGAAAAAAGTAAATCCACTGGTGCCGTGCGACCTGGTGATTGACCATAGCGTGCAGGTGGATGCTTTTGCCAGCAGTGCGGCCCTGGAAATCAACAGCCAACATGAGTTTAATCGCAACCTGGAGCGCTATCAGTTCTTAAAATGGGGGCAGCAGGCGTTTGAGAATTTCCGGGTGGTGCCGCCGGCCACCGGTATTGTGCATCAGGTTAATCTGGAATATCTGGCCAAGGTGGTGTGGGAAAAAGATTCCGTGCTCTACCCCGATTCGCTGGTCGGCACCGATTCGCACACCACCATGATCAACGGTTTGGGCGTTGTCGGCTGGGGCGTGGGCGGAATTGAGGCCGAAGCTGTGATGCTCGGCCAGCCCATTTATATGCTGCTGCCGGAAGTGGTGGGGTTCAAGCTCACCGGCGAATTAAGCGAAGGCTGCACTGCCACCGACTTGGTGCTTACCATTACGCAAATGCTGCGCGAGCACGGCGTGGTAGATAAATTTGTGGAATTTTTCGGGCCGGGTCTGGCCGCCATGAGCGTGGCCAACCGGGCCACCATTGCCAACATGGCCCCGGAATACGGTGCCACCATCGGCTATTTTCCGGTGGACGACCAAACGCTTCAATACCTGCGCCTCTCCGGCCGACCGGACGATCTGATTGCCACCGTGGAACAATACGCCAAAGCCCAGGGGTTGTGGCGGCAGGATACCCGCGAAATCACTTACAGCAGCACTCTTTCCCTGGATTTAGCTTCGGTGGAGCCGTCCCTGGCCGGCCCGCGCCGACCGCAGGATCGTGTGGCTCTTAGCGCCATGCAATCGCAATGGCGGCAGGATCTTTCGCTGGTCTATGGCAAAGCCTCCACCGGACGCGGATCCAATATGCAAAGCTGGGAAGGCGAAGGCGGTAACGGCAGCGGTACCGCAGCCACTGCCCCGGCAGCCGTGAAAACGGATGTGGGCTTTGACGGCGTACCGGTGCAATACGACGGGCATAACTTCGCCCTGAAGCACGGCGCGGTGGTGATTGCGGCCATCACCAGTTGCACCAACACCAGCAACCCCAGCGTCATGATCGCCGCGGGCTTGGTCGCCCAAAAGGCCCGCAAGTTCGGCCTGACCCGCAAACCATGGGTGAAAACCTCGCTGGCTCCGGGGTCCAAGGTAGTCATGGATTACCTGACCAAGGCCGGCCTGGTGGGCGCATTGGAAGAATGTGGATTTTTCCTGGTCGGTTTTGGCTGCACCACGTGCATCGGCAATTCCGGCCCGCTGCCCGAACCCATCAGCCGCGCCATTGCCGAAGGCGACCTGGTCGCGGCAGCGGTGCTTTCCGGCAACCGCAACTTTGAGGGGCGCATCAGTCCCGACGTCAAGGCCAATTACCTGGCTTCGCCCCCGCTGGTGGTGGCCTACGCCCTGGCCGGTACGGTGGATATCGACTTTCAACGCACGCCCTTGGGGCATGGTGCCGACGGCAAACCGGTGCTGCTCGCGGATATCTGGCCCAGCCAGCGCGAGGTGGATGAGGCGGTTGCCAAAAACGTCCTTAGTGAACACTTCCGCCGCCAATACGCCAACGTGTTTGAAGGTTCGCCGGAATGGAAAGCGATTAAGACCAGCCGGGGCGAGGTTTTTGATTGGGATGAAAACAGTACGTACATTCAAGAGCCGCCCTTTTTCGTCGGCATGGATCCCAAAGTCGCCGCCATCACCGCGGTCAAAAATGCCCGCTGTCTGGCCTATCTCGGAGATTCCATTACCACCGACCATATCAGCCCCGCCGGTTCAATAAAAAAGGACGGCCCGGCCGGTCGCTTTTTGCTGGAACATGGTGTTACCCCGGCCATGTTCAACAGCTACGGTTCCCGCCGCGGCAACGATCGCGTGATGACCCGCGGCACCTTTGCCAATATCCGCGTCAAAAATAAACTCACCCCCGGCACCGAAGGCGGTGTTACCAGGGACTTTACGGATCAGCAGGTGAAGTCCATTTACGATGCCGCCGTCAACTACCATCGCCAGAGTGTGCCGCTGGTGATATTGGCGGGCAAGGATTACGGCATGGGTTCCAGCCGCGACTGGGCCGCCAAAGGTACATTTTTATTGGGCGTGCGGGCGGTGATCGCCGAAAGTTTTGAGCGTATTCACCGCAGCAATCTGGTGGGCATGGGCGTTTTGCCGCTGACATTTCACAAAGGGCAGACCGCCGCCGAATTGGGTTTAACGGGTGTGGAAACTTATGATATTGACATACCAGAAGATGTAAAACCGCGGCAGGACATCCGTGTGGTGGCCCGCCGGGCCGATGGCCGCACGGTGGAATTTTCCGCCATCTGCCGCATCGATACGCCCGTAGAGGTGGAATACTACCGCAACGGCGGAATCTTACACACCGTGCTGCGACGCATGGCGGCGGAATGATTCCCGCGGCCACCTGCCGCAGAGCAAGTTGAAACCGTTGCCGTCCGCCGACCACGCGGCACCGGGCTTATCAAAAGCACCGGCTGACTTGGGCCTTCGGGCCGGGCAAGCCCAAGGCCCCGGTCTTTGGGCGGGGCCTTTTTGCAGCCTCAAGTTCCGTGATAGCTATTTATGCCCACCGCCGGGTTCGTTGGCCCAGCAGCAACAAGGCGCTAGCCGGTGCTAACAGCGCCAATCCGGCCAGATCGGGAAGAGTGCTGGCAGGATCAGCAATATAGCCGATACCCGCCGGCTGTCCCAGCCCCGTGACCACCGGTGTAAGCAGGCCGGTGTTAAAGTTGAGAGTATCCAGCCAGTGGTTGGTCTTATCGGCGGAAAATGCCTGGTTGAGACTAAACCCATGGGTCGCGGTAAGTTGGTAGACGACATGGTTCTTGACATCGGCAAACAGCAACGTCCCCTTGGCACTGGTAGCAAAGCCGGTCTCATCGGTTTTGGCCGGCGTTTGCACCCCGCCGGAGATGGTGTAAAGATTTAATGTTTTAAGCATGGCGGACGCGGCGGCGGCTTCGGGTAATGATGGACTGGACCATTGCGTTATTCTTTCATAATGATGTGGTCAAGCTGGTGGTGGATTCGGGGCTTGCCGCCACTGCGCGTGATTTAGTGGTTGCTCCGCAGGCTGCAAAGCCAAGGGAAAATACTTCTTCATCAGCGCTGCCAAAGGAGGTTTTGCCCACCGTGACAGATCCATCAGTTTTGCGGCAAATCCAGAAATTCCAGTAGGGCCAGCGCTCCGTTGTGCCATTGGTCGTGCGCAGCATAGACCAGGGTGACGTGGCCCTTTTGGATATGTTCGCGCAATGTTTGTACGGCCGCTGGATTGGAGCGCAATTCCCGCCAATACCTGTTTTTGAATGCCTCCCATCTTGCGGGATCGTGGGCAAACCAAGTGCGCAATTCTGGACTCGGAGCGATGTCTTTCCGCCAGAGGTCAATTTTCGCCTTGGCCTTGGTAAGGCCGCGAGGCCAAAGCCGTTCCACTAAAACTCGGACTCCATCTTCGGGCGCTGGCGTTTCGTACACCCGTTTTATCTGGATTTTGGACATCACGTGCTACTCCCGAATCATCGTCAAGAGCATGTGCAATGCCGAGACCGCCTGAACCGCGTGCGGTTTGCCCGCCGGTAACAAGATGGCTTCACCGGCCCGTACGGTGAATGGGTTACCGGCAATGGAGATTGTGGCCTGGCCTTGCAGGACCTGAAGCAGGGCGTCGAACGGCGCAGTGTGTTCGGAAAGATCCTGACCGGGGGCAAATGCAAAGAGTGTAACATTGCCGGTTTTACGCTTGAGCAACACCCGGCTGACGACGGATCCGGGTTGGGTTTCAATCAAACGGGACAAATTGGCCGGCCCATTGGGCCAGGTAGCCTTGTTTATATCCGCAGGTGATTCCATCGTATGTCTCCTTGCTTGAGCTAGTTTATATCGTACCCAGGGAATATGGTGTGCGAAAGCGGGCTACTGGCTTTTATGGGTGTCGCGCGGTGTGTTGGCGGCGCCAGACATGGCATGGTAACTTGGAAGCGGATGAGCGCCTTTAACCACCTGAAGGATATGATTATGGAAAGCCGGTTGGCGTACAAAGCGGTAGTGCCCGAGGCCTATCAGGCGATGCGGGGCGTGGAGAATTTTGTGCGGAACTGCGGGCTGGAAAAGTCTTTGCTGGAGCTGGTCCGCTTGCGGGCTTCGCAAATCAACGGTTGCGCATTTTGTATTGATATGCACACCAAAGATGCCCGAGCCGGTGGTGAAAGCGAGCAGCGGCTGTACCTGCTTTCTGCTTGGAAAGAGGCACCTTTTTTTGACGCGCGGGAGCGGGCGGCTTTGGAATGGACCGAGGCCATCACCCTCCTTGCCAATAACCATGTGTCGGAAGAACTGTACCTGCGGGTAAGGCGGCAATTCTCCGAAAAGGAAATGGTGAACCTGACCATGGCCATCGTCAGCATCAACGGCTGGAACCGGTTGGCCGTTGCATTTGGAAGTGTTGCCGGTCAATATCAGCCGGGCAAAGGCGGAACGTGAGGTCGGGCTACGGGCCGCCATTGGGTTGAATATGGCTGGCTTGGGCCAGGCGGCCCAAAAAAGCAGATGAAAATAAATCAAACCACCATAGCCCTTCCACGGCTCAAGGGTGCGCTGGACCCCCGCATAATCCAATGGTTCGGCAAGATTTAACCAGGCACGCAGGTTGTTGCGCGCCCCCACGTCGTCACCGGGAAACAGATGCGTTCGCCCCAACCCCCGGAGGAGCACGTATTGGGCGGTCCAGCGGCCAACGCCGCGCACATTCTGCAATCGTTCCAGCGCTTCCTGATCGGGCAAATTGGCAATGGTCTCCGGGTCTAACCGGCCGGCAACGACGAACTGGGCCAATTCAATCATGGCCCGGCTTTTGTGCCAGCTCAAACCCATCTTTCGCAACCTTGTCGGCGACGTGGAAGCCAGTTCGCGCGGTTGTGGAAAGGCGTGAACGGTCGTGCCATCCACCTGCATTGTCGCACCATACGTTGCGGCGATTTGGTTTAGTAAGCGGATGCCCACGGTGAGGGTCAATTGCTGGCAGACGATGGCGTTAATAATGCCCTCAAAAGCGCCGGTGAACCGTGGTGGCTTCATGCCGCGAAATTGGCGGGCGAGGGCATGCAAGGGGGGATGATTCCGGGCGAAGCGGTAAAAGGGGGCCAGATCGAGTTGAAGGCCGAGCAGGCGATTGAGCACCGTCGTGATCGTTTTTTTCATTGCCGCATTGAGTTCAGCGCCTCGTATGGTGACGCGCAGCCGCGGATGCTTGGGTGTGCCCACCTGCGTCATGGTTACTTCCACCGGCTAGCCTGCAGCCGTGAATTGCCCACGCTTTTGCTGGATGTTCTGGAACTGCAAATTCCGGTCGGGATAAGGTGGACCGGTTTGTCCCTTGCGGTTGGATTTCAACGAGAATTTTCCCTTGCGCAGTAAGCGCCCTGCAGTATTCGGACAGACCTCCAAGCCTTGCTTCCTCAACTCATCGCTGAGATGCCGCAGGCTGCGGCCTTGACTCTCAGCAAACCGGACATTGGCAACGGTGAATGTATGCTTCCTGCATCTAATAATACTCCGCCTCACTCCATTGACGCCGTTATCATACCCGCCCTTTGATCAAAAAACACGAAGTTGTTTTTGTACTGGTGCTTTGCAATCGTGGCCGAATTTTGGACGAGGCTCCCAGCTCCAATCAGGGCGGGAATTGTTGCAATGGTGTGCACAGCGGTGCGAACTGAGAGCCGATCATAAAATGATTCGAAGCCAACGGTGTGGTTGAATGTGCGGGTAAAAGCGGTTGAGGGAACAGGTCAACCCTGTCAGATTGATGTTGGCACCACAGGCGGTTATCGGCGACCGTTTTCTTGCAGAACCCGGTGGAGTTGTTCTACCACGCCATCTATCTCATCCTGTGTGGTGCTGCGACCCAGACTAAAGCGGATGGCTCCTATCGCCACTTCAGGCCGGATTTGCATCGCTTTCAGGACGGGTGAATTTTCCGTGCTGCCGGTATGGCATGCGGAACCGGTTGAAGCGGCCACGCCTTCCATGGATTCCAGCACGTCCGAACCAATTCTTCCGGGAAATGAGATATTGAGCGTATTAGGCAGCCGTTCGGTGGGATGGCCGTTGAGCACAACCGCCGCGCCGAATTCAGTGCTTAATCGTTGCCAAAAATAATCCCGCAGCCTCTGGACCGCGGCCATGCCGAGCCAGGGTTGGGCCGCTTCACAAGCCGCACCCAGACCGACGTCAAGCAACACGTTTTCCGTCCCGGGCCGCCGGCCGGATTCATGACCCGCGCCATGCAGCAGCGGCTCGAGTTGAACGCCATGCCGAATGTAAAGCGAGCCCACACCCTTGGGGCCATACAGCTTGTGGCCGGCGACGGACAACAAATCCACGCCCAATTCCGCCACTCGTGTGGGGAGCTTGCCGACGGATTGGGCCGCATCGGTGTGCAATAGAATGTCGCGCTGGCGCGTGATCCGGCTGATTTCTGCAATCGGCTGAATGGTCCCGACTTCATTATTCGCGTGCATGACCGTGACCAGAATCGTCTGTGTGGTGATGGCCTTACGCACGTCATCGGGATCCACCAGACCATGGGAGTCCACCGGCAGGTAAGTGACCTTGGCGCCCAGCCGCTCCAGAAAGCGGCAGGGCTGCAAGACGGCCGGATGTTCGATTTGGGTGGTGATGATGTGGCCGCCTGGTTTACCCCGTGTCTGAAATACGCCTTTGATGGCATGGTTGTTGGCCTCGGTGCCGCCGCTGGTAAAGACGATTTCATCGGAGCGGCAAGCCAGCAGCGCCGCCACCTGGCCGCGTGCATGTTCCAGCGCCTCTTTGGCGTGAATTCCAGCCCAGTGGTGGCTCGAAGGATTTCCGTAAAAGTCCGCCAGGAGCGGCCTCATCGCTTTGACAACTTGAGGTGCCGGCGGCGTGCTGGCATTAAAGTCGAGATAAATGCGTTTCATAGGCTAAAAACTCACTACGCGATCAGCGTTTCGGATCAGGTCATAAAGGTCTTTCATGGTGGAAAGCGGGCAGACCTCCGAACCGGCGGACTGGCGCAACTTCAGGCATGTGCCGCAGGCCAAGATGCGCCCGCCGCTATCGAGGAACGCCCGGGCCTGCTGCTTGATGTCAAACTTGGGATTGATGATTTGCTCGATTTCCACGGCTTTTCCGATCAGGAAGACGCCCGTTTCATCGCCCTGTTTGCGGGCAAAGACGCCCAGACGCAAGGCATTAAACATAGTTTCCGCTTCATTGGTAGAAATCACAATCGCTAGTTTCATGAGCCAATGTTCCTTTCGATCTAATCGCTATAAACCGCTCGATATTCCTGGTAAGTAAGTCAAATACTGGCACCGTTATGGCGCGACTTCGCAGCTTATCCCGTTACCAGCCCCAGCCCGCGGCGAAAGTCTTTCCGCGTCGGGCCTTCCACAGGTAGTACCGCTCAAAGGCCTTCTTGGCCCAGAGCCAGCGTTTTCCCCCGGCCATGCGCGCAACATTGCGCGGAGGGCGCACCGGCTCGGCCTTGAAGTAAGCGGCGGTATCGCCCATGTCCATAATGCATTCCGCAAACAGATCCTTGGAGATTCTGGCGCCACCCTGAATGTCGGCGGCCATATTGTGGGCGACTGCTCTGGCCATCTGCTCGGTCATTCCGCCCGTCTTGGGAAAATTGACGGGGACCGGCGTTGGCGCAACGGGCGCCATGGCTACAGCCACGCCCGCGGCATAAATATTTGGAAAAGCCGGATGACGGTAATATTCATCGACGGGGATGAACCCTTTGGCGTTCGCCAATCCCGGCGAGTCCGTCACAGCTTTCACACCTGCCAGCGGCGGTAGAATAAGCGAGAAACAGGACTCGATCTTGGGGCCATCGGCCAGCTCCACGGCTGTACTGGTAATTCGGGAAACGACGGCCGACGTGTGATATCTGATTTCGCGTTTTTCCAGAGCGTCTTCCACAAACCGCCGTGTGTTGCCAACGCCACCCAACCCAAAATGTCCGGGAAACGGTTCCGGCGTGACAAGCGTGATGGGCACCCGATGGCGGATTTTGCGATGGCGCAGCAAATGATCCATTGCAAAGGCGAATTCGTACGACGGGCCAATGCAACTGGCACCGGGGGCGCATCCCACCACGAGCGGTCCGGGGTTGAGAAGAAAATCCTTGAGCGACTGCCGCGCCTCGAGCACCTCGGGCGGTGACATGAGGGAATGGCCCGGACCATCAAAGGGACCTAAACCCGGCACGGCTTCGTTGGCGCTGCGGTGGCCGGTGGCGATGACCAGATAATCGTAATGGTGATCTTCCTGATCGGTGTGGACCAGACGTTTTGCCGGGTCAATTTGCCGGGCTGCCTGCTGGGAAAACCGGATGGTTTTTCGCTTCAATGTCTTGGCCAGAGGAAACGAAATTTGTTCCAACGTCCTGGTGCCAATGGCCACCCAAGGCAGCGACGGTATAAAAACAAAACGGTCGTCCTTTGCCAGCAGGAGGATGTCACATTGGTCGGGTCCCAACCGCTGGCGCAGTTCCAAGGCCGCGGTTAATCCGCCGAAGGATCCGCCAAGGATGATAATACGTATCATCGACGTACGCCTCCCCCGACCAGCGTGCCGCGCTCGGCCCGCCAATCATGCACGGACTCCGCTAAACGAGCGGCACGAATACCGCTGGCCTGAAGTATCTTGACTGCCTCTACCGCCAGCACGCAATAGGGGCCGCGGCAATAAGCGATGACCTGCCTGTCCTTCGGAAAGTCCACCAGACGATCCCTGAGTTGAGGCAGAGGAATGGAAATGGCGCCCGGAATGTGACCCGCCAAGAACTCTTCCGATGGCCGAACGTCAATGAGCGTCACGCCGTCGTTGCGGAGACGTTGCCGCAGTTCACGGGAATTCACTGTTTCCATCGGCCCGTGGCGGGAAAGGAAATCGCGGGCGATGCGTTCGAGCTCGGCCAGTCGATTTTCCGCCAAGCGCTGCAAATGACGAAGTAATTCCGCCACGGACACATCGGCAAGGCGATAGGTGATGAACAGACCATGCCGCTCGGTTTCAACCAGGCCGGCCCGGCGGAGAACTTGCAGGTGCTGAGAAGCATTGGCCACCGTGGCCCCGGCTTCTTTGGCGAGCGCCTCGACGCTACGCGGCCCCTGGGCCAGCAGGTCCAGCAATTCGAAACGTTTGGGGCTGGCCACGGCCTTGCCGATGCGTGCCAACTGCACGTAAGCAGCATCCTTAAATGCGCGATTCGGATTGGGGCGGTTGTTTTTCATGGCCTTATCACCTAATCAATAGAATAATAGAACATTTGAATATCGTTGTCAATGTCGGCCATTTTTCCGGCGCGGCACGCTCGAAAATACCCCGCCGACTGGTACGCGAGATTATCCTCATGAATCCCGCCTGTCCGGATCGTCCCATTCGCCTGATCACGGATTTATTAGAATTGCCGGCCTATATCATCGGGCTGCTGTATCAGCAGCGATGGCCGATCGAACTATTTTTCCGCTGGATCAAGGTCCACAACCATTTTACCCACATGGTCACGCATAACCGGGAGGGTATGCATTTTATCTTCTATGTCATGGTGATCGCCCTGTTGCTCCATACGCTTTTGCGCGGGCGTCCACCGAGTAAATATGACGTGCTGTTTTACCAGATGACCTTGATGGATGGCCAAGTGGATACCGGCATGTTAGAGGGGCTGGCCCGATTGGAGCGAGAGAAGGAACTGGCACGCCAACGGTATGCCAGAAAAAAGGCGCTGATAAAATTGCCCTAAGCGATTCCGGGGAGATTTTATTTAGCCCCTCGCCCGCCGCGCTGCTGCATGCGCTTAACTTGCCAGTACTTCCATACCGCTCGCCTAACCTCGGACCTGCCTCCGCAGCAGGCCTTCGCATCGGACAAAATTATCTCGAGGCTTTCACCCGCGCGAATTTCCCGGACAATATTGGATGTTGGATGGTCGTGGCGCACGGTGCACCATCGGCTGGTGAAAGTCTTATAATAGCGCCTAAAATAGGCACAGACGAGCAATTCGAAAATTTTTCCATTTTTTACCAATTTACTTTCCATCTTCCGATTTCTGACTATGGTTTAAGTGTTATCCGAAGTTACTGGCCTGACAATGGCCCGGAACAAATTCAGATGGCCGCCGGGGCGTTTAAGGCCCTGGCTGGAAAAAAGAGAGCTTAAAGTGCCCATGGCAGGCAGAGAGTAAAGGAAAGCCTCTTCCAGGCCTCTTCAAGATAACGCTCTCAATATCACGCAGGTTGAATGGCGACCCGATAGTCCGAGCGACAGTCGTCGAAGCGTCGGCCTGCGGTACATGACCATAGCAGTGCGTTAAGAATCGCAACCGCGATCCAGCAACTGAAATCCGGTTGGCTGATGGTTTCAATCAACCCAAGGTAGATGTAATCGTCATTTTGAAAGGAGACATAACCATGCGTAACTACCTCTATTCCACCACCTCCCTGAAAGTCGCTTCCATCGTTGGAGGCGCAGCGCTTCTGGCCGCCGCCGTGGGCCAGGCCAGTGCCAGCACCATCTCGTTTGATTTCGCCGGCACAACCGGCAACCTCGGCAATGTCGCCACTTTTAATTCCACCACCACCCCCACCATCCAGATCACGGCCACAGGGTTCAACAAGCAAAGCACCCAATACTACACCAACGAAACCGCGCTTTATTACAAGAGTGGTTCAGCCGCCGAAACCGGTCTGGGTCTGGCCAACGGTCCCGATCACGAAATTGGCCATGGCCAGTTTATCCAACTGAATATGGCCAACGTGTTGGCGGCCCTGCCCGACGGAAACAACCCCGTCACCATCACCATCGGCAGCGTGCAACAATCCTCCGGTGATGCTTATGCCATTTACAGTTCCAATACGGCCGGAAAACTGGGCAGTGATAAGGTTGCCTCCGGCAATTGGAATAATGCCACCGGCGACATCGCCACCGCCAGCTTCTCCCTAACCCAGCCCGGGGCCAACACTTATCTGGATATCACCGAAACGGGTTTTATCCAGGGCGACGACGACAACTGGGATAACAACAACAATTGCTGGGACTGGCAGGACCAGAACTGCAGCACCATCTCCGGCAGCGTGCTGCTTAGCACAGTCTCCATCAATACCGGCAGCCCGCTCCCGGAACCCGCCAGCCTGGCGATGATGGGTGCCATGGGCCTGGGAATTCTGCTTCTGCCGCGGAAGAAAACTCTCCGCGCCTGATGGCCGAAACCTGCCCATGGGCAGTATCAAAGCCCGCTAATGCAGCCAATACCGGCGGGTCAATAAATAGTTAAAACAAGCGCCGCGGAAGCCAACAACTTCCGCGGCCCTTTTTTGCGCTGGTACGTCCGAGAATCTAAAACAGCCACGGCAAGGTCCGAGTGGTAATCTTTTTGTAGTATGGAGCCGGTTCCGGCTGATGAACATTGCATGGTTTGCTCCAGCCGGGACAGGGTGACGCAAGAGAAGGGCTACGAGCATGCCAACGCCGACATTTACAACCACTCTATACCCGCGCCGCCACCAGCGCGAAGGTTTTACCTTCGTGGAATTATTGGTGGTGATGTTTATAATCGCCGTCCTCATTGCTCTATTGCTGCCCACCCTTTCGCGGGCCAGGGAACTGGCCAATCGGGCCGTGTGCGCGGCTAACTTGCATACGTGGGGACTTGTGGCCCAAAGCTTCGCCCAGGATAACCACGGCTATTTTCCCACCTCCTGGGCCTTTGGCGAAGGCAATCCGCAAAATGTCAATGGCCTGCCCAGTTGGCTTAGCTCCGACCCCATGGTGGCTACGCAATTTCCGCTGGGCTTGAATTTAGATTCCAATAACCAGACCAAGGTCAACGCCGGGGCGGCGTGGCTGCGTTACGGCACGCCTTATTCCACCTTTCTGGAATACGGCGGCACCGGCTACAGCACCAAAACCATTTCCAGTTATTTTGGCACAGCTTTTCATACCCAGATTTCTGCCCATGGCAAAAGCCACATCTCCGGCCTGACCGATGCCACCCCCATTGCCTCGGCCAACGAGGGCCTTCCGCTGCCCCTGTGCTTGCAACCTGATCAGGACGGCATGGACCCCACCACCATGGGTGTGGATGGCGGATTACCAAAAAACCTTAGCACTGAAAGCGGCTATAATCTGCCCGCCAGTGCGGAGCCGAAAATTACTCTGGCCCCATGGATGATCTGCCCGAGCTGCCAATTCACGGATGATCTTTTCGCCTGTTATCAGCCGGGAGATTGGGGCTACATGATTACCACCACGTATGCTTACGTGGCCGGGGCATTGCTGCGCCAGCCTGGCAATTTTCAGGAATACCAGACCTCCGGCTGGTCCCAACCGGGCATAATTTTAACCAACGGCTTTAATAATAACGCCCCCAGTTCCACCCAACTGGCCTGGGGCAACGGCGAAAACAAACCCGCCACCACCGAATTTGGAAAGCCCAGCGATATTCTGGCTGCGGATTGTGTTACCTGGGGCGGTGGCGGCGGACAGGGCAATTTATATCTGATTAACCATCCAAGCCAGACCGATCCGCAGAAAGCAGCATTTGAAAATACTCTTTATGCGGACGGCCACGTGGCCGGGATCGACCACCCCAGCTATTACGACCCGGTTTCCGGCAATGTAACCTCTGCCCTCACCACCAGCGACTGGGCTGAAGCCCACACCCCACCGCTGCAACCCAGCGAGCATGGCAAGCCACCGGTATACGTAAATCCTAAGGCCGATCCGGCACATGCCTGGGTGGATACGTGGAATGCCGAGTGGGCGGGCTGGTATTTTTACTGGCCCAACAAACCGGGTGGAAATTAAGAATTGAGGGTAAATATACCTCAGCCGGGCGTGGATGATATCAATGCACGTTTGGTTGCGGCCGGGCATTGTGGCAACCGTCACCAAAGGAATCACAGCCTGGGCCCAGGTATTTTGAAATAGAGACGGGCAGGAATGCCCGCCCCCCTAAAGGGATCACACAGCAATAACTTCATACTTTCCGGCGGGTCCTTCTGCCCACGCCAGGGGTGGACGGCGGGACAGAAAAATCGCGGTCCGCGTTGGCCGCCGGCCGTTATGGCTCCACCACATTTTTCGCCCGGAAATTGCCGGACCAGTTAAGTTGCCACAACTGGGCCAGCGGAACGGTATGAGCCGAGCCATCCGTAAAGGAGATATTAACACAGCCCAGATGACGGTCAATGCAGAATCTGGCCATTTGATCCTGAGCGTTAAGCGTGGGATCGCCAAGCTGGGTATTGCTGGGCACGGCATCGGATGCTGCCGGGCTGCCATCCACCCAGATGCAATCACCAAACAGCGGCTGCGATTCCACGATTTGATTGCCGTTGGCCCGCGGATCGAAGGGCGGTGGGGCCGCGATGGCAATATAGCCTTTGCCGTGGTCATCATAATATCCGCCGATATCCAATACGCCGTGGATGCCCTGGTTGCCGCTGTTGGTAAAGTTTCCCTGAGCATAGATGCTGCCATTGAGATCCAGTTGGCCGTGAATGGTAACACTGCCAAGAGTAACGATATTGATGTTGGCAGCTCCCTGCGAAGGAAATATCCCGTCCACCGTCACATTGCCGGACACCAGCAGCGTGCCGGAACCGATAATAGTCATCTGTCCGCTGGCATCAAAATTACCATTAATATAAAGATACGGGTTGTTGGTAAAGTCAATGGTGTTGCCCGAAATAACCGGAGCCGGATTATCCGTCTGCATGATCTGGTTGTATATGGCGGTTACATCAGGCGGTTGCATACCGGGCATATCGGGCAACTGTGCACCCTGCACCGTAATGCCGCCGTGCAGAGTAATAGCCCCGCCGGATTCCATCGCACCGGTGATCAAAGCGCTGCCGTTGGCTTCAATGGTGGTGGCCGAGGCAATGCCTCCGTAATAGTTGGTATTGCCCCCCAGTGTTACTTTGCCAAAGGCTGCCACTGCGGGGATAACGCTGTCACCACCGGCGTGGGTGTTCATGCCGTAACTGCAGGTGGTGCCTTGCAGCCAGCCATAGGCCCCAACGGGATCTACCAGACCCCACGCTTGGCTGGCGGTTCCAATACCCTGGTCGGTGGCAGCCGGATCGACCGGTGTGGCGGCATCTGGACACAGGCCGTTGGCGGTGATGTTGTTGTCGTAAGGTTTAATTTCGGGGTACCAGTAACCACCCATGGTAAGCCCGTCGGATGGCATCATTCCCCGGTTATGCTGGGCATACGCAAGCGCCGCCAGTGAAAGTTGATGCAAATTGGATAGGCACTGCGCGGTGCGGGCATATTCGCGGGCCCGGGCCAGACAGGTCAGTACGATGGCGATGAGTATGCCTATGATGGCTACCGCCACCAGCAATTCCGTAAGGGTAAACCCGCCATGACGGAGCGACGGCCCCTTGCAGGAGGCGCGTGTCGTGCGGCGGTACCGCCTGGATTTCATAGAACCTGTAGACAAATTGTGGAACACATACGTAGTTAAAGCTGGAGCCAACATGGTGGTAGCTCCTTTCTTGAGGGCCGGTTCTGTGCCGCAGAGGCCTACACAGCCCCACGGTAGAGAACCAAAACATCAATATCAGGCCGGGCGAATTGTGCCATGGTAACAGACATCAACCAGAGCCTGCCACCGGCGCAACACGAGCCGGATCGTTTTTTTCATCCACCCCTGCCAGCCATCAGGTCAGGCAGAAACCACTCGCTTACGAACCCTACTGGTGCCAGGACAGATCAACGAGGCTTTGATCCAATAAGGAACTATCTGTATTATTATATTACTGCATCCGGTAAACGTCAAGGGTGTTACCGAAACCGGCTCCCATCCCGTCTTTGAAGCACCGCAGCCGGGCCAATGCCCAATGGCATTAGCCCGGCCAGCGTTTGAAAGCTCTTTGCCGCCGCAAAGGACGGGATCCGCGGAAAATTCCACCGGCTCAGGCCACGCGCCGCTTCCGCAGCAGCAAACCAATGGCCGGAATGGAAAACAGCGAAAGGGCCGCTGGCTCAGGCAACGGCGTTCCGCCATTGATGCGGGTCGTGGTCTCGACGCCACCCGTGGTGTAATAAATCGTAGCCCATGTCACATCCACGTTGCTTGCGCCCACAATATTCGGAAGATCAAGCACGAATGTCGGTGAATTTTGCAGGAAGGGATTATGTGGACCGTTGCCTTTAATGCTGCTATTGGCGGCGCTGTAATTTCCGCCGGTGGGGTCTCCAATCAGCGTGAAACCACTGCTGGTCTTCAATGTAAGGCCGGTTGCCGTTGACGAAAGCACCCAATTGCTTGTCCCCGTTATATTGTTCGTTCCTCCGGTAACGGCGGCTGCCCCGGCACTGCTGTAAGTACCATCACTGGCCACGTTGATGAGGTTGCCGGTAACGGAAGAGAATGTGGCCGTTGACAGCGACCCACCCCCGGTGGTGGAAATATTGAAACTCATGCCCTGCATAAGATCACCGGCTGCATAAGTTTCGGAAGTGGTATTGTCCATCGTGATGGACAAAGTTCCTGCCGTGGTATCGAACCGCAATGTGACGGTACCCGAAAATGTTGAGGGGGTGTTGGTTTGATTCCCCGTACCCGTTATCACATCTGTGATGAGGTTAGCCCGTCCTGAATGGGCACCCAAACCCATGACACTGGCCGCAGCCAAGGCGCAAATTCCAAGCGCTGATATTTTGACATTACGCATGATGCTGTCTCCTTTCAAAAGACCTTTATTTTGATAACGATCCGCCGACACAACCGGCAAACCGCAGCCTGGCCACATAACAGCGGCCAGACACTTACTTGTTTTCTCTTGGCGACCGGCTCATAAAAGCTACTGCTCGCCACTGCACTTTTAGTGCCCTCGCCAAGGAAGCACGCCACATGGGCCGCCGCACCTAAGCGATGCTAAAACCATAGTCATAAAACGGCGGATGGAAAATATTTCCCCCAAAAATATTCGGAAAATCTTACATGGTCCTATAAAATCGCCATCCTGGAAAAAGTTCGGACTTATCCATCAGTTTTTCCACCCATCAAAATTAAACCCAGACCCCTCAACAACCCCGTCCGTGGTAGATCCAGGCTCCCTCAGCCGCCAGAGGCAAGAAGATTCAAATCTCCGGCCTCACCTTATACTTACGCTGGCAGTCCTCGATCGTGCAGCCCTGTCCAATAACGGTTCAGACCACACCCCATAAAATAATTCGTAACCTATTTACTATTGGAGAGTTACCAATACCATTACATTTTTTTAAGGACTTGGAGATATCCACTGGACACCTCCGGAAATTGGCTGTGGCTCCACGAATTGACCACCTGCCTTATGGCACCACCACATTTTTCGCCCGGAAATTGCCCGACCAGTTGAGTTGCCACAACTGGGCCAGCGGAACGGTATGCGCCGAGCCATCCGTAAACGACTCGTTGATCTGCCCCAAATGGCGGTCAATGCAAAACCGGCCCATCTGATCGTTGGCATTCAGGGTTTGGTCTCCCAAGGTGAGATTGGTGGGCACGGCATCGGTGGCTGCCGGGCTGCCATCCACCCAGATACAATCACCAAACAGCGGTTGGGCTTCGGTAAGGCTGCGCCCTCCGGCCCGCGGGTCAAACGACGGCGGCGGTCTCTGTACGTAGGTGCCGCGTCCGCTGTCATCAAACGCGCCATCCGCCACCATCACGCCGCTTAGGTTATACCGGCCGCTGAGCGAAAGCCCCCCACCGGCATAAATTCCCCCGTTGATATTCACCTGCCCCGAAAAATTGATATCGCCCAGGCAAACCAGATTGATATTGGCGGTGCCCAGCCCATTGGCGGGAAACCAGCCGGAAATATCGATATCCCCGCTCACCAGCAGCGTGCCGATGCCGATGATCTGGATTTGGCCTCTGGGCGAAAAGTCACCGTTGATGATCTGGTACGGATTGCTATTGAAGTTGATCACCCGCGTACTTCCGGAAATCGGGGTGGGATTATTTGTATTCTCAATATTGTGAAAAATGGTGGCCACGCTGGGCGGCTGCTGGCTTGGCATATTGGGAGTTTGGGTTCCGCTGATGTACACGTGGCCATGGGTGTTAATCGTCCCACCGGCCTGCAGATTGCCGTACACAGTCAGGTTGCCGCCTCCTGAAATACCGGCGGCAGAGGCGATGGTACCATAAAAAGTCTGATTGCCGCTGAGGCTCAACGAAGCGAAGCTGGAGATTCCCGGGATGCTATTGCCGGGGTTGACGAAATTATTAAGTCCGTAGCTGGAAGTAGTTCTCTGCAACCAGCCGTATGGGCCGGCCGGGTTCACCGGTCCCCAGGCCGTGGTGGCAGTACCGATGTCGTTGGATGGCGTGGTCGCATCGGGGCAGATGGCATTGGCGGCGATGTCATTATCATACGGGGCTATTTCCTTGTACCAATAGCCGCCCGGCATTTGATAATCACTGGGCAAGGCCCCGCGGTCATGCTGGGCGTAGCTTAAGGCGGCCAGCGATAACTGGTGTAAATTGGACAGGCACGTAGCAATGCGCGCGTATTCGCGGGCCCGGGCCAGGACGGCCAGCAAAATAGTGGCCAGAACCGCCATAATTGCCATGACGACAATTATTTCCGTGAGTGAAAAACCGTATTTGCGATGCCGTAACTTCATGTCCATCCTGCTGAAACTGTCCCCACATCCCCGCTTCGTACGAGCTAAGCGTTCCACCCGCCAGAGAGCCTCTTCACACCTGTTTATTCGACCACACGTATACACGTACTATAACGATTTTTGAAAGGTCCGATTAAATATGGCGGCAGCGTTAGAAACAACCAGTTCGCTTTTAATATCGGTCCCAGCCGACAGCGCCACCCTTGAACCATCGCCGGCCAGCCTGACCGGAGCAGCAGATCGCCGTGGCACAGTTGGACACGCTTGCCAGGCTCCACCTGCACCTCCACCGGACCCAGGAAGCCTGCCGCACCATCGGGCCGTGGGTACACAGGTTATGGTAACAGGCTACGGCACCACCACATTTTGGGCACGGAAACTGCTGGACCAGTTCAACTGCCACAACTGGGCCAGCGGAACGGTATGGGCTGAGCCATCCGTAAACGATACGTTGATTTGCCCCAGATGGCGGTTAATGCAGAATCGCCCCATCTGGTCATTGGCGTTGAGGCTCTGATCTCCAAGCTGGGTATTGGTGGGCACGGCATCGATGGCCGTGGGGCTGCCGTCCACCCAGATGCAATCGGCGAAAAGCGGCTGGGAATCAAGCAGATCGCGCCCTCCGGACCGCGGGTCATACGAGGGTGGGGGCTTTTGACTGTACGTACCGCTGCCGGTGTCGGCCAAAGCCCCATCGGACACCAGCACGCCACCCAGGTTATATTTGCCGCTTAAGTTCAGGTTGCCGCCGGCATAAATGCCCCCGTTGATATTCACCTGGCCTGAAAAATTGATGCTTCCCAGGCACACCAGGTTAATGTTGGCCGTACCCGTACCGTTGGCCGGGAACCAACTGCTGACGTCAATGCTTCCGGTCACCAGAAGCGTACCGCTGCCGATAATCTGAATCTGGCCATTGGGCGAAAAGTCGCCATTGATGATCTGGTATGGATTGTTGTTGAAGTTGATGACCGTGGTATCGCCGGAAATCGGGGTGGGATTATCCGTGTTTTGGATAGTTTGGAAAATGTTGGATACACTCGGAGGCTGGAGAGCGGGCATGTTCGGTGTCTCCGTGCCGCTGATATAAAAATTGCCGCTGGTGTTAATACTGCCGCCGGCCTGCAGGTTACCGTAAATGCTCACGTCCCCGCTGGCGGTAATGCCGGTGGCGGAGGTAAGGGCACCCTGGGCTATTTGCTGATAGGTCTGGTTGCCACCCAGGGTAAGTTCGCCAACGCTGGCAATGCCGGGAATAGTGCCGCCTGGATTGGCATAATTATTAAGCCCGTAGCTGGAAGTGGTTCCCTGCAACCAGGGGTATGGGCCGTCCGGGTTCACCGGTCCCCAGGCCGTGGTGGCGGTGCCGATGCCATTGGATGGCGCAGCCGCATCCGGGCAAATGGCGTTGGCGGCAATATTGTTGTCATAGTGAGTAATTTCAGGATACCAATAGCCGCCCGGCATTTTATAGTCGCTGGGTAAGGCCCCTTCATTATGCTGGGCGTAGCTTAAGGCGGCCAGCGAAAGTTGATGCAGGTTGGAAAGACATTGCGAAATGCGTGCGTATTCACGGGCCCGGGCCAGGCCGGCGATAAGTATGGCTGCCAGGACGGTAAGCACGGCCAGAGCCACCAGCAATTCCGTGAGCGAAAAACCGCGATGATGATGATGTCTTTTCATATTTACCTCTGATTCAACACCCGGCCACACAACAATGCACGCAGGGCTTGCACAACCTCGCGGCCACGCCCCACATACTCCTGCATTCGACCATGGGGATGAGCAAACCACAAATATTTCTGAAGGGTCCTATTAAATATGGCGGCAGAGTTGGAAATGACCGTTGGTTATTTAATATCGGCCGCAGCCGTCAACATTTTTCTGGTTCCAGCATAGGAATCAGCCCGCTTAAAAATAGCTCCCGCCAATAGAAAAGGGCCGAGGTATAAACCCCGGCCCAATACCGCACTCCACAGTAAAAATCGATGAACGCTGCCGGTGGGCGCTCTCAGGCTGCCGCCGGCGATTCTTGAATGGAGTCCTGAACCTTCACGGCCAGTCGCTGCATCATGCCGGACCACACCAGCATCAGACAGCCGAAAACCAGCAGAATAATCCAGACCAGTTCCACGCCAAACCAGTGCATATCGCCCCGCAAAACACCGGAAACCGTCAGCGTAGCCACCAGTGCCACCAGGGAGCAGGACATCATGGCCACCACGCCCATCAGCCGCGCCAGTTGCAGTGTGAATTTGGACTTGGGAATGGCGCAGGCAATCAACCCCAGCAGGCCGGCCAATTCACCGGCAATGCAGCCTGCGGTAAGCAGGTGCTCCATGAAAGATCCATCCGGAAGCCGCACACCCAGCAGGGCATTGGCACCACGCAGGGAAGCCAACGCCGGCAGCAGCCATACTCCCGTGACCAGGCAAGCCGTAGCCAGCCGCCAGCGGGCTATGTTTGGCTCCTGTGGTAATACGTGGACAAACCTGGCGATGGTGTCAAAAAATACCAGGGACAACAAGGCCAGCATAGGCATGAACACCAGGTTAAAACCCATGGAATATTGGCTTAGCAGGGCCAGTATCAACAATCCCATCAGGCCAAAGCCCACATTCAGCAGCACCTTTCCGCGCCGCGCACCGGCCATCAGTGGAATCAGGATCAGGCCGGCCCCGCCGGCCACAAATTCCGCCATCTGCAACATGCCGGGGATAGAGGCCAGGGAACCGCCGGTTTTTACCGAATTCATAAATTCGCTGTGGCCGATGCCCTTGGGCAGAAAGTACAAGCCACTTAGCAAGGCCACGCATCCTAATTCCGCCACCCCAATACAGGCTGCCTCCACCCGGCGCCGCGGGAATTTCGCCGCCACCGCCGGCTCATCCGTCTTGGCAATTGTAGAGGGAATTTGCAGCGGTGGTGCCGATACCAGTTCTCCATCGCCTAAGGTCACCACGCACGTCGGGCTTTCGTCCGCGGAACCAATCGCTGTATTCGATGGTACTGCCGCAGATTCGGTCTTGGTACCAGTGATTGGCGTGTTCCAGGGACCCATAGTTTCACTACCGGGCGTTGAATCTCTCCACGGACTACTCATAATGTAAACCCCTTTATACGACTAAACGACTCCACCACATGGGCGGGACAGCAGTTTCTATCGGTGGAATGAGCGGCGAATATAAACAAAGTGTACACCCATCCGGCAACACTCTTCGGACGTGCCCATAACATCTGAAAGCATCAGTTAAAAACAGGGATTGGGGATGATGCCCGGCCGGAACACGTTCAGGTTATCGGCTTTTGTGTTTTTGTGCCGCGCGTGCTGAAGCGATAGAAATAAAGCGTTTTTTTAACCATCCGGTCCGGATGATCTGATTTTTCGTGCGCGGCAGCGGACCGGCGGACCGCTGCCTGCGATTGTAATTGCGGATACAGGCGCACGGCATAATCCGTGTCTTCGCCCCGGTTGATGGTTGGAAAGCCCGTGGCCACGGCCAAGGCCCGTTTTACCGGACACAAATGGTTGGGAGTGCGATAGTACACGCCGCCCCGCTGATAATAACGGCGGTGTTCCAGGCCAAAGTCAAACGGACCGGCAATATGGCCATCCACGGTTAATTCGCCGGCAAATACCACACAATCCGCCCCCGGATGCCGGGCCAGGGCCGCAAGGATTTCTGCCATATAGTCCGTGGCTACTTGATCATCATCATCAATAAATGCCACGTATTGGCCGCGGGCTGTGGCCAATAATTCATTGCGTTTCACGCCCACAGGTTTTTCGCCGCCATCACGGTTGATGCGAATTTCAACCGCCCATGGATTCCCCAACGCCGCGGTCTGCCGATTGAGATTGTCCAGCAGTTGTTGCAGGCTGGCGTGGCGTACCGGCAGGGTGGGAATCAAAATGCTTAAGATCGGCTCCCGCAGGCCAAAACCTGCCTGGTGGCGCCGGTGATACGTGTTTTGGTCCTGCAGCCAGCAGGCCTGATTCCGGCGATAGAGCGCATCGGGGGTTCGTCCGACATGACAATGGCGCACAATTACCCGCGGATCATAATGATACGCCCCGATGGCCCGGGTTACATCGGTGAATTCGTTATCGCAGAAAAAGGATTGGTACTCCGGCTGATACAAATAGCCGAACTTGGTATACAGATTCCAGCCCAGCACCGAAAGCGTGATCACCCGGTTGCCGCCATGGTAACCATCATCAAAATGCAGCGCTCCGTCCACATTGGGAAATACTTCCGCCATGGTGGTGGTGATGAGCTGGTCATAACCAGGCACCTGCGGCACCATATCATCACTGGCCAGTACCAGCACGTGGGGAGTTAAGGATGTTTCGCGTACCCACGCATCCACATCCGCATTGCAGGCGGCTATTTTACTCCGGCCCGCCGGCCCCACGCGCAGAGTTACGTTGGCCATCGCCGCCAGCGCCTTACGTATCGCCGGCTGGTTCATGGTGCTATCATCTTCATCCACGGATATTAAAAAGTGCACCTGGTTGCAACCGGAAAGCATCGCCCGCCAACGCGCCAGATTTTCCAGAAATTTCTGCGGCCTCTGGCGAGTGGGCCATTTGATTAACATACGCATCCGCGGAACCTTTATACCTGATGCCTGCCATCTGTCGGAAACCACCGGCGGCAGACTGCGCCACACTCCCCAGCCGCCGGCACCACCGCGCTATGGTTTGCCGGTAAGGCGACGAATTTCGGACACGGCATCGGCGGTCAATTTTCGCAGTTCATCGCGAAGCGCGGCCATATCGGTGCGGGCGGCATCGGCATACCGTTTGTGTTCCACCAGTGCCTGCACTGCCAAGACTGCCGCAGCACCACCACAAAACCCCAGGGCAATTTCCATCATATACATACGATTCTCCTTATAAATTTAAACCATCTTTTTTTTCGCCAGGCCGGAAAGCCCGGCGATCCATTCCAGGGGATTAAACCCGACTCCCAAAAACGCATCGGCCAGAAAATCCAGCAACACTGCGGCCACGGATAAGCCCACAATCCAGTCCAGCAGCCGATGGGCCTTGCCACCCAGCCAGGCATCGCGATAGCGCTGCTGGGCTTGTTGCAGCAGTTCGCGTGTAGCGGTGAGTTGCTCTGCGGCGTGCCGGGCGGCCGCAACGGCCTGTTGTGCGGCCTGATCTTCACGACCGGCGGCAGTTCGTACCATGGCCACGGTTGCTGCGGCCTGGTACAACGCCCGTCGCTGCACTGCCAGAGTGGCCAATACTTTGGGCTTTTGGGCCGGCACATTGGCCGGTGTAAGGTGCTGCACCTGCCTCCGGGCCGCGTGATTAAGAGCCTGCACCTGGGCGAGTTGCGGCACCAGCCCTGCGATTTGCGGTTCCACCGGTGGGGCCATCTCCAGTCCGGTCCAGGGCTGACTTTTACAACCTGCCAACCCAATGGTGACTAAACCCAGAAGCGCGATACGAACCATTTTTGATTGATGATATTGCAACATGTATTTCACTCCGTTTTTAATGTGCCGGACGCTGTGAATTTGTGCAGGACCGCCTGGACCGGACAGCCCCTTATCCCATGTGCCGAGTACGTTCCAGCAATTTGGCGATGCCCTGCTCCATCCGCAGCATTCGTTCATTGGCCAGTTGCGAACTTTGTTCCATGGCATCCAGCCGCCGCGAATGTTCCCGCTGCGTGATGCGCAAAGCGGATACGTATCCAGCCGCGGTTACCATGCTGCCCAGCAGCCCGATTAAAAAGCCGCCCACCAGCGACCACTGCACCAGTAAATTCATGCCGATCTCGGCGGTAATTGTCTGCATGACTGAATCCTGTGGAACTTGGCACATCTGCACACGCCAATGGCTGCCGGGCCAGGCCGGAACGGGCGCGTTGACCACAGCCGACCACCCGTTTTCCGACCCGGCTTTGCCCGGACTCATCAACTGATCGGCTGCCGTGCGGCCAGCGCCACAAAGCCGCTGCGGGTGTTGGTACTGCTGGGAATGGTGAGCGGCAACTGGCGGGCTACCTTGCCATCGATACGGTAGAGTATGCGATACGCCACCTCCGCCGAATCAAAATACAGGTGCATGGACATGGCCGTTTCCAGGCCGCCATTGACCTTCGTGGACACAAAATACTGACTGAAATCGGCCAGAATCACATCGCCGATGCTGCCCACCGCCGAACAGTGGTAGCTGTACACCACCGGAATGCCAAACAGCTTCGCATTGGGCGTCTGCCCGATGGTGCCGGCCGCAAAATACAGATTCCGGCCTGCCGCATCCTTGAGCTGTTCAAACTGGGCTTCGCAGTCCGGATGCGCTATCCACACCACGCCGGACATGTCTCCGGGGCGAATGGTCCAGAGCCGGCTTTTCATGTTCACCAGGTTGCTGTATGTAATTGTAAACGGCGTCTGGCTCGTATCCGCAGCCACCGTAATCAGCGCCGAAGACGAGAGTACCCCCTGCGGCTGACCCTGGCCGGAACCATTGATAAACGCATTGTTCAAATCCCAGGCCAGGGCAATGCCCCCTTCATCCAGGATGAAATTCGCCAGCGCCACATTGTTGTCCTGCAGCAACTCGTCGGTTACCGGAAGCAGTGCTCCCCAGCGGTTCAACGTCATCTGCACGCGGCTGTATACCGGCTTCTGGGCGGGGATGGGTACGCCGTCAGCGGTAACGCCACCGGCGGTCAACCACGTGCCCAGCGAACCGCCGCTGGCTGCGGTAGTCCCCAGATCCAGCATGGAACGCACCGGTATAAAAAGTGAATTGCCCAGGTTGATCGGATATTTGCGGGCCTTGTCAAAGAGCACCGATTCCGCCAGAACATCCCGGTACAGTTGGTTGGCATATTCCGTAGGCACCAGGGCGCCGCCGTCGGACAGGGCCGTTTCGTTCATGCCGTCCGCCTTGGCAATCATCCGGCTTAGCCGCTCGTCGGTAAAGTGCCCCAGCGAATGCTTTCGCACCACCGCCGCAAATTCACCAAGATTTTTGAATCCGCCGGTGGGGTCCAGATCGGCCCGGTCCGGCCCGATGACAATGCTGGGCCGCACCCCGGAAATACCTTTTGATACCTGCTCAATCACACGTTTGGTGATTTTCTGGGCGGCGCTTTCCAGTTGCTCGTTCATCGATTTCTGGATGGCTGCCACCGCCTGATCCAGTTCCTCCGGCCGGGCTTCCACCGCCTGGCAGACACCTGCATCGAGCAGCGGTTGGGCCTGATCGTCGGCAATATCCAGCACGGTGTCTTTGTGATGGCCCAGATAATCTTTCAGGAATTTGACTTTCATTTCGTTTCTCCTATTCAGGGTTGTGGTAACACAATGAATTTTGTTGAGTTGCCGTCCGGGTGTTTGCCGCGGTCGATTATCGCCTGCGGTCTTTCCCTGCACGGGCATCCCCTGGTTTTAAGTTATCCTGCCATGGGGGCGGATAATGCGGGCCCAGCATTTGCTGCCCGCAACGAGGTAAGGTGCGGAATCACTCCGCAGAACCGCCCTCTCGCCTCCATCGGGTTGGCGCACTTCCACCACAACACTATCATCAACGTATGAGGCTGGGCCGAACTTCTACCCCATTGCTGGCGTAAGTTCATTGGAAAGGAAAACCCAATCGTTGATCAACGCACCGCAACAACTTAGTCCGCGGCACGGGCGATTTTTCGGGCTTGGTGCCATGGCGGCATGGACGCTGTTTCTGGCTTTGGACGGCTGCGCCCAGTACCACGCTCAACCGCTGCACCCGGCCACCTTCCATTCCCACTTTCAACATCGATCCTTGACCAATCCCCACCTTCGCAAATTCATCGCCGCTCAACCCATCCGTATGCCGCCCGGCTTTCCACACCGGCAAACCCTAAGCACGCTGGTGGCCACGGGCTGGTATTACAGTGCCGCACTGCGGGTGCAAGCGGCGCAAATCGCGCTGGCTCAGGCCAACCTGATTACCGCCTCCCAATCGCCCAATCCCACTGTTGGGCTATCGCCTACGTATGCGGCTAAGGTGTCCCCGGGCGTGTCGCCGTGGATTTTGGGGTTTAACTTTGATATTCCCATTGAAACGGCCGGTCGCCGCCAGGATCGTATGGCCCAGGCCGCGGCACTTATTCACGCCGGCCGATTTAATTTCGGCCAGACCGCATGGAACGTGCGGCAAACCATCCGCCGGGCATTTATTACATATCTTTATGCCCGCAAGCACGTGCGGCTGCTGGCCCGTCAGGCCGCGGATACCCGCCTGATTGCGTCTCTGCTCAAGGCGCGTTTTGCCGCTGGAGATATTTCCCGTCCGGTTTTTGCAGCCGCCCAGATTCAGACTCGCCAGGCGGCCCTGGCCCTGCTGGCCGGGCAGGGCCGGATGAGGCAGCGACGGAGTCAACTGGCTGCGGCACTTTCGGTGCCAGCGCGGGCTTTGGCGGGGGTAAAATGGTTTACCCCGCACCTGTGGACCTTGCCGCGGGTGCGGGCGTTGAAACTGCGCCCATTGGTTCGGGCGGCCTTGCTTAATCGCATGGATATACAATCACTACTGGAACAGTACCAGGCCGCGGAAGCGGCATTCAAGCTGCAGGTGGCCCGGCAATATCCGGATATTCATTTGGGGCCGGGGTACAAGTTTGACCAGGGGGCCAATGAATTTACCCTGGGCTTTTCCATGACTCTACCGGTGTTTAATCAAAATCAGGGGGCCATCGCGGCTGCCAATGCCCACCGCCGGCTCATTGCCGCCAATCTGCGGCAACAGCAAACCATGGTCATTACGGCCATTGGCACCGGCCTGGCCACGTATCGAGCGGACTTGCGTCAATGGCGGGCGGCCCGGGCCATTGCCCTCCGCCAGCGCCGCCAATGGCACCTGACCCGCGAGGCTTTTCACGCCGGTGCCCAAAGCCGCCTGGCTCTGGCCGAAGCCCAATTCGCCTTAATGACGTATCAGCTCCTGGCGCTGCACGAGCGCCGCCAGGCCGCTCTGGCCCTGGGCCATCTGGATAACCTTCTGGAAAAGCCGCTGGGCCGCACCCCTGCCCAACCGAAAGGATTGCAGCCATGAACATCATCCCGCCACAACACCGGCATTGGCACTGTGGCTTATCAGCGGCGGTGGCCGCTGGTGTCTACGTGGCCCTGGCTTCCGCCGTACTTCAGGCCGCCACCGTCATTCACCTGACCGCAGCCCAGCAAAAAACGCTCAATCTTCAAACTTCGCCCCTGAAAACGGCCGCCGTGCAACCCATGGTCACGCTTTACGGGCAGTTGCAGCGCAACCCGGATGCCTTATTTACCCTTTCCTCGCCGCTGGCGGGAGTGGTGTTTGCCATGCCGGGCCAACCCTGGCCGCACCTTGGCCAGACGGTAACGCAAGGCCAGCTTGTGGCGGGCGTAAAGCCAGTGGTTTCCACCACCTTGCGCATCACCCTCGCCCTGGAGCTTACCAAAGTGCAGGCAGACCTTGTTGCGGCCAAGGTGGCACGTACCACTGCGGCCGCCGCATACATGCGTGAAAAATCGCTGTATCGCCAAAACCAGGCTGTATCCCTGCGGAGTTTGCAACAAGCACAGGCCGCGCGGGCAGCGGCCCGGTCACGGGTAAAGTCCGATCAGCACAGCATTGCCGCCATTGCCCGGCAACTAAAGGCCGGGGCCGCAGGAGCCATGCTGCCCCTGCCGGTTTTCCAGACCGGCCTGGTCACCGCGGTGCTGGCTCATCCCGGCGCGGCGGTGGCTGCGAACCAGCCGATTCTGAAGGTGGAAAATTTCCACACTCTTTTGGCGGCTGTGGCCCTGCCCGCTGCAGAGTCGGGAAAAGTGGCCATGGCTGCGCCCGTCCACGTGCAAGCTCTGGGCCACAAGCACTGGCTGGTGGCCAAGCCGGTGACCATTGGCCCGGCAGCCAGCCGCCAAACCCGCGGCCTTGCCATCCTGTATGCGATAAATAATTCTGGAACCCTCCGGCCGGACATGGCTATCACCGCCCGCGTACCTACCATGGCCGCCGCCGTCCGCCGCACCATTATCCCCCGATCCGCAGCGGTATGGTGGCGGGGCCGGCGCTGGGTTTATCTTCAGCAGGCCCAGGGCGTGTTTGTATTGCGGCCGCTTATCCATCCTGTAACGGTGCCGGGAGGCTTTGCGGTGCGACCCGGCACACTGCCACTGCAGCCCATCGTGATACGTGGTGCACAATTGCTGATGACAATTCAACTGCAATCTACTCTGAAAAAATCGGGGTAATGGCGATGGTGCAATTTTTTAAGGCGGGCGAATGCTCAAACGTATTGTAAATTTTTCTTTGCATTTTCGCGGTATCATCATCGCACTGGCGTGTATGCTGGTGGGCTACGGTATTTATTCCATCACCATGGCCCGTTACGATGTTTACCCGAATTTCATTCAACCGCAATTAAAAATAAAAACCCTGGCTCCGGGTTTCAGCCCCAGCCAGGTCGAAAAACTTGTTACCACTCCCATTGAACAAGCTCTGGCCGGTGGCGTAGGTGCCCAGGACACTTTTTCCAATTCCATGCAGGGAATATCGATCGTTAAAGTGCTTTTTCCCAGCGGCTCGAACATTTATCGCGACCGGCAGGCCGTTTCAGAGCGGTTGGCACAAGTGGCGGGCACGTTGCCTCCGCATGTTCATACCCCGGTGCTAATGCCTTTAAGCAGTTCCATTCGCTGGGTAACAGTGGTGGGCATCACCAGCAAAACCAACGACATCCGCCGCCTGCGCACCGTGGCGGACTGGGTGATGCAGCCGCGCTTGCTGGCTGTGCATGGTGTATCTGAAGTGGTCATTTACGGGGGATTGCAAAAAGATTATCGCATAGAGCTTAGGCCCGGACGCTTGATTCAATACGGCTTAAGCATAAGCCAGGTGTTGGCCGCGGCTCGGCAGGCCACCGGGCTGGTGGGTGCGGGGTTTGTTACCACGCCCAATCAAGATATGACCCTGCGGGTGCATGGGCAGGTTCAATCCTTGAAACAACTGGGCCAAACGCCGGTGCTCATCCACGGCAGCCAGGTGGTAACACTTGCGGATGTGGCCCATATTCGCATCAGCCATCTGCCGCAGGTAGGAGCCGTATCCATCATGGGGCGGCCCGGCGTGCTGTTGATGATCGGCCAGGCGTATGGTTCCAACCTGCTGGCGGTAAGCGCGGGCGTGCAAAAAGCCCTGGCCGCGCTGCAGCCCGTACTCACCCAACGCGGCATTGTCCTGCACGGCAAAATCCTGCAATCCTCCAATTTTGTTACCACCGCCCTGCACAACCTGATCGATTCTCTGCTGATCGGGGCGGGCCTGGTGATTCTGGTGCTGGTGCTGTTTCTGGGCGACTGGCGCACCAGCCTCATTTCCTGCCTCGCCATTCCCCTTTCCCTGCTGGCCGCTATTACCATCCTTACCCACATGGGTGAAACACTCAATACCATGACGCTGGGTGGTCTGGCGGTGGCCATCGGCGAAGTGGTGGACGATGCGGTCATTGATGTGGAAAACATCACCCGTCGACTGCGTCTCAACGCCCTTTCCGCAGCACCACGTGCGGCCCTGGGCGTGGTACTTTCTGCGTCGCTGGAGGTACGTAGTGCCGTGGTGTTCGCCACAGCCGCTGTCATTCTCATATTTCTCCCGATTTTCGGCCTTAGTGGTCTGTCCGGTCGTTTTTTTGCGCCGCTGGCTGTGGCCTACATTGCCGCGGTTATTTCTTCGCTTGTTCTGGCCCTGACCCTTACTCCCGCGTTATGTATGACGCTGCTGCCATCGGTGGCCGTCACCCGCCACGACGCCTGGCTGACCAGCCACCTCAAGCGCGGCTATCGCCGTTTGCTTACGCAGGTGGAACAATGGCGAACCGCAGCCATAGCGCTGGTGGTGCTGATAACATTGGGCGGACTGGCCCTGCTGCCCTGGCTGAAAACCGAATTTTTCCCACGCCTGAATGAACGCAACTACGTGGTGCATCTGGCCTTGGTGGCGGGATCTTCTCTTAAGCAATCCATCGCCATCGGCAACCGTGTTACCGCGGACCTCGATAATATTCCCTTCATCCAGCAGGTTGAACAGCGGTCTGGGAGGTCGAACCTGGGTGGCGATGTGCTGGGGCCGCAATACAGCGAATACCTGATCCGCATGAAACCTCTTAGCACGGGCCAGGCCCGGCAATTCCGGGCGGATATGCATCGGCTGATCACTAAGTTCCCCGGGGTACTGCTATACTACAATACCGTGTTATCCGAACGCATCAACGAAACTATTTCCGGTTCCGGCTCGCCGGTGGCGGTGCAAGTCATCGGCAATAAGTTTTCGGCCATTGAAAAGGCCGCGTCCATGCTCACTGCCGCCCTCAAAAATATTTCCGGTGCCCGCAGTGTGGCCCCGCAAACCGCCTGGAATGCTCCGGAAATCCAGGTTCGGCCGCGTTACCGGCAACTGCGCCGCTGGGGTCTTACCCCCATGGCCGTGCTAAGCCAGGTGCGCCTGCTGACCCGCGGCCGCTCCGTCGGACACATTTACCATGGCACACGTATTTGGCCGGTGGTGGCTACCCTTTCCCCGGCCCACAGCCAACGCATTTCTGCCCTGCGTACCATGCTTATACGCACCCCTGGCGGCAACTGGCTGCCTCTTTCTGCGCTCGCCCGTATCTATGAATCCAGCGGGTTTTATCGTATTTCGCATATCAATGGCCAACGCGCCCAAACCATCAACATTCACCTGGCCGGCACCACTGCCGGCCAATACGTGCACGCCGCCAGAAAAGCCCTGGCGCAATTGCACCTGCCCGCCGGAGTTGTGGTCAATTTTACCGGTTCTGCCGAAGCAGCCGCCCAGGCCCGGCATGACCTGCTGGTGCATTCCGCTATTGCCCTGCTGGGCATTTTGCTGCTGTTGCTGGTGGTGCTGAAATATTTCAACAATGTCCTGCTGCTGCTGATCAACCTGCCCCTGGCTCTGGTGGGCGGCGTGCTGGCGGCGTGGATTTGCGGCGGGGTACTGTCCCTGGGAGCCATGGTGGGGTTTATCACTCTCTTTGGCATTACTCTGCGCAATTCCATCATGCTGCTTTCCCATTACCAGCACCTGGTGGCCCGCGAAGGCCGCACCTGGAATGTGCAAACCGCCATTGACGGCGCGGTGGACCGGCTGCCGGCAATTCTGATGACCGCACTGGTGGCCGCCATGGGCCTGCTGCCACTGGCATTGGGCAGCGGCGCGCCGGGGCGAGAAATTGAAGGCCCGCTGGCCCAGGTCATTGTGGGCGGCTTGTGTACCTCCACCCTGCTCAATCTGATAATTTTGCCCACGCTGGCCGTGCGCTTCGGCCGGTTTGACCGTCCACGATAAGCCTTCCAGCCAGCTACGTATTCCAACTGCGCAGAGACGCCACTGGTTGAAATCGGCGATAGCCGGATCGTATGGCCTGTGATACAATTAGTTTCTGGGTGGATAGAGCAGATGCAGACAAGCCCGCCAGGGTGTAATGTCAGGCGGCCTGATGGTGATGGTCAGGGTTGGCCTATAATGCTGCCGACCATGATGCAATACATATACCGGGACTTTTATGCGTATAGCCATCTATGGCGATTCCATGACCGAATACCTGCATCGCCCGCCGCGGGCCTTGGCCGAACACCTCGCCAATTTGCAGCCGCGTGTAGATGCCGAACTGTTCAATTACGGCATCGGCGCCACCCGCGCAGAACTGGTGCTCTATCGGCTGCGTTATGAATACTGGCATGGCCGGGAGCGTATGCAGCCGCTGCCCGTGCTCAAGCCCGATATCCTGGTGCTGGAATCCTGCGCCTTTAACAATTCCAATGACCAGCAGGCGGGACTTAGCAACTTTACACATATCTGGGATCAGATTCTCGCTACGTGCCGGGAACTGGCCCCCCAGG
Source organism: Planctomycetota bacterium (assembly GCA_021790385.1). Taxonomy (GTDB): domain Bacteria; phylum Planctomycetota; class Phycisphaerae; order WQYP01; family WQYP01; genus JABEVA01. Next base: position 11,422 of record JAJYDW010000013.1, on the reverse strand, counting down.
CCCACGTACTGCTTTACCTGACCATTGCCCCCATCGCCGCACTGCCCGATGAACGCGCCAATCGGTTGTTTTATGGGGCCTTGCCGGAAATTTTTGCCCTGCGGCACCACTGGCGCAGCGTCTATCAACAATCCTTCGCCCAGTGGGCCGCCCGCCAGGGCGTGCCGCTGGTAGATGTACGAGAGCACGTATTAAACATGGCCGCTCACACACCCCTGGTCCACTGGGTGGCCGCCGACGGCGTACACCCCAACGCCGCCGGGGTGGACCTTATCTCCGCCCAGATAGCCGCAGCCATCGGGGCCTTGCTTGGTCTGAAAACATCGCTCGGAGCCGGCGCATGAACAAGCCACCCAAAGATCCCGTCGCCGCGGTTGCCTCGGGTTCGCAGGCCGCCGGGCCTGGCAAAAGTGCCCCTAGGAAGCACCACAATCGCATCCTGCTTACCATCGCCTTGTTCAAGTTGTTCAAGGCCACGGTGATGGTGGCCGCGGGCGTGGCCGCCATTGTGTTTCGTAAAACCAACTTGGCCCGTCTGATGACCCATTGGGTCAACTATGTGCGTCTCGACCCGCACAATCGCTTCATCGACCCCATCATCGACCGTCTCCATCTGCTCACTCCGCAAACCATGGAAATGATTGCGGGCGGAACGTTTTTCTACGCCGTCATGTTCGCCATCGAAGGCTTTGGATTATATTTTGAAAAAGTCTGGGCCGAGTACCTGGTTCTCATTGATACCGCCTTCCTGCTGCCGCTGGAAATTTACGAAATTACCCGCAAGCCGGATGTTCTGCGCATCGGTATTTTGGTGGGTAACGCATTGATACTGGCGTATCTGATTTACCTGCGCATCAAGGCCCATCGCCTCAAGCGAGCCGCGATCAACGATAAAATTCAATGATCAGGCTGGGGTTGATTTCAAAGGGAATTTGTTCCGGCTGCGGCAACCCCACCACCCTGGCTTCCAACTGGGCCGGATTAAATTCCAACCACGACGGCGTTTGATGACCGGCCAGGCTTTCCATGTTTTCACGCAGCATCTTATGCACTTTTTCGCGGAAGGTAATCACCGCGCCCGGCACCACCTGGAAACTCGCCACGTCCACCTTCTTGCCATCCACTTTCACCTGTCCATGCGCCACCAACTGCCGGGCCGCCCAGATCGAACGTGTAACCCCCAGCCGCCGAACCACGTTATCCAACCGTGTTTCCAGAAGCTGCTGCAACGTAACGGCGGTGTTACCCTTGGCCTTTTTGGCCATGGCCATATACCGGCGAAACTGTTTTTCCAGCACGCTGTAATGAGCCTTCATGCGCTGCTTTTCGCGCAGACGAATGCCATATTCCGAAAGCCGCTTGGCCCGAAAGCCATGCATGCCCGGCGCTACAAACTCGCTCTTGTTATGTTTTGGAAGATCGGCGATTGCCACGCCCAGCCGGCGTGATAAACGAACCTTGGGACCCAGATAACGGGACATAAAAACTCCTGATTCCGCAAGCCACAAACCCCGCAAACAAAACCTCACCCGCTCGGCTGTCAGCCGTTGCCAAAGGTGAAGCGGTTGCCTGCGGCCATGGGCCGCTCCAAAGCCGGCGTACCCGATGAAACCATTTTCTCCGGGCCTTCTCGGCGAATGTAACCGCAACCAATATAACCCAAGCCGGCGCAAAAGCAAGGGCATTAAAAATGACGGAATCCGTCTTGATAGCCGACTTAGTCCCTCAGTCGCGGCGGGGTGAACGGCCAATCGCACCCACCATAAAAAAGGGCACGGCTTTTGGCCGTGCCCTGGAAAAATCAGTCCATGAATTTGCGAACTTAGCCTTCCAATCCGCCCTTGAACTTGCGGACAGGTTTGCTCTCTTCACCCTGATCTTCACCCTGTTGAGCCCGTTTCAGCGAAAGCCCGATTTTGCGGTCTTCCAGGTCTACACGGATAATTTTGACTTCCAGTTCATCACCCAGTTTGACCACATCCTGCGGATTTTCCACTTTATTTTCGGAAATCTCGCTGATGTGCAACAGGCCTTCCAGTTCAGGCTCAAGTTCCACAAACACCCCAAAGTTGGTGATCTTGGTGACTTTGCCCTTCACGATCATGCCGGGATGGTAATTGGACGGAATGGCATGAACCCACGGATCTTCCGTGAGTTGCCGCAGTCCCAGCGCGACGCGGTTTTTCTCCTGATCCACACTCAAAACGACGCACTTAATTTCATCACCCTTTTTAAGCGCTTCACTGGGATGGGTGATTTTCTTGGTCCAACTGATGTCACTTACATGCAGCAGACCATCAATGCCTTCTTCAATTTCGACAAACGCGCCGTAGTTGGTCAAATTGCGCACCTTGCCGGCAACCACCGTTCCCGCTGGGTATTTTTCGCCCAGAACCGTCCACGGATTGGCTTCGGTTTGCTTGATGCCCAGGCTGATTTCCTGCTTGTTTTTGTCCACTTCCAGAACCACTACATCAATTTCCTCCCCCACGGAAAGCATTTCACTGGGGTGATTGATGCGTTTGGTCCAGCTCATTTCGGAAATATGCACCAGGCCTTCCACTCCTTCTTCCAGCTTAACAAAAGCGCCGTAGGTCATAATATTGGTCACGGTGCCCTTGAGCCGGCTGCCGACAATGTATTTTTCTTCGACTTGTTCCCAGGGTGAGGCCTGCTTCTGCTTGAGGCCCAGCGCAATTTTTTCCCGGTCGCGGTCCACATTCAGCACCACCACCTCGATGTCCTGATCCAGTTTGACCATATCGCTGGGATGATTCACGCGGCCCCAACTCATATCCGTAATGTGCAGCAAACCGTCCACACCGCCCAAATCCACAAATGCGCCAAAATCTGCTATGTTCTTGACGGTGCCTTTGCGCGTCTGGCCGACCTGAATATCGTCAAAGAGTTTCTGTTTGGCTTCGATGCGATGCTTTTCCAAAAGCTTGCGCCGCGAAATGACGATGTTTTTACGTTCCAAATCGATTTTGAGAATTTCCGCGTCAATGACCCGGCCGACGAATTCACCAATTTCACCCGGTCGGCGGATATCCACCTGCGAGGCCGGCAGGAACACCGGCACCCCGATATCTACCAGCAGCCCGCCCTTGATTTTGCGGGTTACTTTACCGGAAACAGGATCTCCTTCCTTTTTGGTCTGCACAATCGATTCCCAGCCGCGAATGCGATCCGCCTTGCGCTTGGAAATTTGCACCAGGCCGTTTTCCGATTCCACCTGTTCCAGCAGCACATCGATTTCATCCCCGATTTCCACTTCCGCCGGAGAATCAAACTCGCGGGAACGTGACAACACGCCTTCGCTCTTAAGGCCGATTTCCACCACCACATCGTCGCCGCGGATATTGACAATTTTCCCCTTGAGAATCGAGCCGTTGGTAAACGCCTGTCCGCTCTTCTCCATCATCTGCCCGAGGTCGCCGCCGGGCATCTGCGCGGCCACTACATTCTTCACTTCCTGGTTGGCCGTATCGTCGTCCAAACCCAGCTCTTTGAGTAACTTAAAATCCACCATGAGCAATAACCCTTTCTATAAAATGTCGCAACACGCACGTAGCCGCTGAGCATCCTGGAGGGAAAATATCGAAAATGCTCCGATGCGGGTGGGGATGGTTGCGCACCGAACTTCGTGACATTCGCCTGGGCTGTGCCGCGTGCGCTAATGTCCGCCAGGACCGGCCGCCAGCCAAGCTTGTTCCCGGCCGTCGCACCACGACGACGAAACATCCAGAAACTTGCCAACTCGAAATTATACGGCCATTGGAGCAGATAGGCAACGCTGGACGCTGGCCCCCCCTCCGCAGCGAACGCTCCATCCGAAACGCTGTCCCGGGCGCATCAAAGTTTTTTCACTTCCTGAATGATATCCAGCGTGGCTTTTTTGCCGTCGGCAAAAAGCATCAGGCAATTGTCGCGGGCAAATAGAGGGTTGGCGATGCCGGCAAATCCCGGGCTTAAAGAGCGTTTAATCACCACCACAATCCGGGCCTTGTCCACATTTAAAATGGGCATGCCGGCGATGGGGCTGCCGGGATTGTCGCGGGCGTCCGGGTTGACCACGTCGTTGGCACCATTGACAATTACCACGTCTACATCGGCGAACTGCTCATTGATTTGCTCCATTTCCTGCAGGCGATCATAGGGAATATCGGCCTCGGCCAGTAGCACATTCATGTGCCCCGGCATGCGGCCGGCCACGGGATGAATGGCAAACTGCACATCCACCCCTTTGGAATCCAGCAGCTCGAACAGTTCGCCGGTTACGTGCTGGGCCTGGGCCACCGCCAACCCGTAGCCGGGCACAATCACCACACGCCGGGCGGAGGCGAGAATATCGGCCACCTCCTCGGCGGTGGTAGTTCTTATTTTCCCGCCGTACACGTCATCAGCAGGAGCACTTTTCCCATTGGCCGCCTGCCCGAACAGCACATTAAGAAACGAGCGATTCATGGCCTGGCACATAATCATGGAAAGAATGAAACCGGAAGAACCTTCCAGCGCGCCGGCTATGATCAGTAATTTATTATTTACTACAAACCCCATGGCCGAGGCGGAAAGCCCGGCATAGCTGTTCAGCAGGGCAATGACGGTGGGCATATCACCGCCGCCGATCGGAATGATCAGGAGCACACCAAAAAGCAGCGACAGCCCCACAAACACCGGATACAAAAACACGATGTGCGGCGAGATGCACATCCACACACCACAGGCCACTGCCGCAGCGAGCACGGAAAGATTAATGGGATTCTGCAACGGGTAACTGATGGGCCGGGTCGGCAACACCTCTTGGAGTTTGCCGGCGGCTATCAAGCTGCCGGTGAACGTGAGATAGCCAAGCAGGCTTTCCAGACCGATTGCGGCAGTGCTGCCGGCGGTCAACTGGGCATGATGGCCGTAGAATTCGGCCGTGCCCACCAGTGCCGCCGCCAGGGCGCCAAAGGCGTGGGAGAGAGCGGTCTGCTGGGGCACGGCGGTCATGGGAGTCAGCACGGCCAGCAGCACGCCGATGGCGGCACCGATGACAGCCCCGGCGAAAATCCAGTTGTATTGCCGCACCTCCGGCAGAAACAGCGTCGCCAAAATCGCCGCAGCCATGCCGATTTCGCCGATTTTCACACCGCGCCGCGCCGTTTTATGCGAGCTTAGCCATTTGAGCGACAGGGCAAACATCACCGCCGCGGCCATGTATACCAGCGTTACGTACCACGGCCAATGGGCGGTGTGCGGCCAGGTGGTCGCGGCGTGCAATGCTGTAGTCTTAGCGGCGGCAACCATCATTTATCCTTGCGTTTCTTAAACATCTTCAGCATCCGGTCGGTGATCATAAAACCGCCGACCACATTGATCATCGCACAGGCGACGGCGATGGCCCCCAGACTCATCAGCAACACACCGCCGCGGTGGGACCCGGCGATGGTAATCGCCCCGACCACAGAGATGGCGGATATGGCGTTGGTCAGCGACATAAGCGGGGTGTGCAACTGCGGCGATACCCGGCGCACCACTTCATAACCCAGAAAAGCCGCCAGAATAAAGACAAATAAATTGGAAGTCAGGCTTGAACCCATGACGCAACTCCTTGTTTCATGACGGCGTTGAAGAAGGCAGGCCCCAGGCCGCCCGCACGCCGGCGTTCACCACCTGGCCGTCGCGCGTCACCAGCACGTCGTGTGTGATCTGGTCCTTATCATCCAGAACAACCTGGCCGGCTTTGGTCAAATGCAGCAGCAGGTTGGACACGTTATTGGAGTAGAGTTCGCTGGCATGATACGCCAGCGTGGAAGGTAGATTGACCGGCCCCATGATCCGCACGCCACCCACTTCCACGGTTTGTCCGGGCTTGGTCAATTCGCAGTTGCCGCCGGAACCGGCGGCAAGGTCTACAATCACCGCTCCGGCTTTCATGTTGCCTACCATCTCGGCGGTAACCAGGACAGGTGCTTTTTTGCCGGGAATGGCGGCGGTACTGATGACCACGTCCGATTCACGCACCACGCTGGCCATCAGTTCGCTTTGGCGGTGCTGCTGTTCGGCGGATTGCTCTTTGGCGTAGCCACCGGCGGTTTGGGAATCTTTGGTTTCCAGCGGCAATTCCACAAACTTGGCGCCCAGACTCAAAATCTGTTCTTTTACCGCGGGCCGCACATCATACGCGCTGACCGCGGCACCCAGACGCCGGGCAGTAGCCACGGCCTGGAGTCCGGCCACACCCGCCCCAATCACCAGCACCTTGGCGGGAGTGATAGTACCGGCGGCCGTCATCATCATCGGACAAATGCGCGGCAATTCGTTGACCGCCATCAGCACCGCTTTGTAGCCTGACAAACTGGCCATGGATGAAAGGGCATCCATGCTTTGCGCCCGGCTGATCCGCGGAATAAGTTCCATGGCTAAAAGCACGACTTTGCCCCCGGCGAAGGCTTCAATAGCGGATCGCTGCATCAATGGCTCGGCCAAGCCGATAATCACTGCACCGGGCTTCATAAATGCCAGATCCTTGTGCCCGAATTCCGGATTGGCACCCGCAGTGCGAACTTGCAACACCACATCCGCAGCCGAAAGCAGGCTGCCACGGTCGGCCACGATCACGGCCTGCCGCTGCTGATAGACCGCGTCGGCAAAACCGGCGGCTACGCCCGCCCCAGCCTCGATGCGAATTTCAAAACCGGCTTTGATCAAAGAACCGATGCGCGACGGTGTGAGCGCCACGCGACATTCGCCGACAAAGGTTTCCTTGGGAATTGCTACGATCATCGCCGACATACGCACGCCAAAAACGGGTACCGCCCCTGCATTTTAGGATAACAATAGCACGATATCCCAATTCTGTCAACGATGGTTGGTCGTACACCAGCGTAAACCGGCGGGCCTGCACGGCAACAGCACCAACCACAGCTCTGGAATGGCTGTTAATGCGCCGGCAGCGCAAAAACGCCCTCGGGAAAAAACTTCTCTATTCCCCGGATAAATAAACGAATATGCACGATAACATAATACCCCAACTGGATTCAAACGGGACCGTTGGACACTCCAATTCTGCCTGAACAATGTATTCGCATGCAGAAATATCATACATAATGAAGTGCTGCCTATACGTGCCACGTCAAGGTGTTCAAGGTTCAAGTTGCGGCAAGGTGAAATCCGGACGGTGAAAAATCAAATTGCGTGGGCAACGTTAGCACGCCTCATAAATTTTTCTGGCCCGTTATTCACGTTGCAATCAACCTGAAACGATTGGCCTTAAGAATCAGGTCGAGTCGGGGCCGTTGCCGGGCGCCCGGAGGCAGGAGGATGCCACCGAGCGGGGCTTTGAAGGCGTCGATGCCCCCGGCTAAGTTCAGGCCGCGAAGTTCTACTTCCTTGGCCGGATTCACCTTCATCTCATAACGGTCGATCAGGTAGATTAATCCACTATCAAATGCTCGGTGGTAGGTCGGAGACAGTGCCAGCCCGTTGGTGACAACATCTGTGCTGTCAGGTGCACCAACAGGCAAGATATGTGCCGCTTCGACCAGCCGCAGTGGCGATCGCGTAACGGCACACCGATGGTCATAGGCCTGCAGGACCTGCTGCTGAAAGTTGCCGTCCCGTGACAACCGGCTGATCCGTTGTATGATTCGTCGTCGTGCCTCACTCATCTGGTTGAGTTCATTATCAGATATTTTTTGAAGCCCCGAAGCCCGGCTTATCAACCGAAAGGTCGACGCGTGGCGTCCCTGGCAGTGCAATTCGCTCGCATTCAGCGCATAATTCACCAGTTGATCCGGCCGGATGCCGACGGCTATCTCCCCATTATCCTTCCGCTCAAATGACAACCCGTCCTGGAACGCCGCCCGAACCGTGCGAATGTCAATCTGCACGGATGGCGAACCCGCCGTGAAGTTGCCGTGCCGTGTGGTGTCGAACCCCGCAAACAACTGCAGGTCAAGACTACACGGGGCCATGCCCCTATGCCGGCTTGATGGCCAGCACTTTCACGCTGGCGGCATAATCGTTGATGTTGTAGCGGGCCAGCACATCGCGCATCGCGGCATGAAGAGGCTTTTCCACCCCGCCGACTCGTTGCACTGCATTCTGATCGCAGCACGTGGCAGGCAGCACCCGTAAGGGCGAATCGTCCCCGGGTTTCAACGCATCTGTGCCTTGGTCGGCCGGATCATCCATCCGCGGCGAACAGCAGCCGCACTGGCTGTCCGCTTTGGTGTAGCTGTTTAAATCTGCATTGCTATCGATGACGGCCACCTGCTCAAATCCGGCATGGATAAGTCGCCGTTCATAATCCTTCATCGATATTGCTCCCGCAAGGCAGCCTACATAGGCGGCAATATTATCCGCCAGTTCCGGCGGCAAAGGCTTTTTAAGGGCAATATCGCTGATAGCCAACCGCCCGCCGGGCTTAAGTATCCGGGCGATTTCGCGAAACACTGCCGGCTTGTCCGCGGCTAAATTGATCACGCAATTGGAAATAACGCAATCGACACTGCTGTCAGGCAAGGTGGTGTGATCCATGGAGGAAAGAATGAATTCGACATTGTTGTAGGGCCGGCCATCCGCACCGCAGGCGGCATTTTTTTGTGCGCGTTGGATCATGGCCGGGGTCATATCAATACCGATGGCTTTGCCTTGCGGACCCACTTTCGTTGCGGCCAGAAATACATCCAACCCGCCGCCGCTACCAAGGTCCACCACGGTTTCGCCGGGCTTAAGGCTGGCCATTGCTGTTGGATTGCCGCAGGAAAGGCCCATATTGGCCTCGGCGGGTATGGCCAGGAGTTCCGCAGTTGAATAGCCAAATGCCTCGGCCACAGCGCGCACTCCGGCATCCTGACTGGAAAGAGAAGATTCGGCCACGGCCCCATAGCGGGCTTTTACAGTTTCCACAATGGAATCAGACATGTTGGGACTCCTTGATCGTTGCGTTGCACGCCGGTAGCGGCTCGGCTGTACCGGCGGTGCCGAAAACATGCCGGCCAAAATACAGGGCTACATTGACCAGGCCAATCATCACCGGCACTTCCACCAAGGGGCCAATGACGGCTGTAAATGCCACCGGGCTGGCCACGCCAAACAAGGCCACAGCCACGGCAATGGCCAACTCAAAATTATTACTCGCCGCGGTAAAGGCCATGGTGGTGGTCTGGGCGTAGCTGGCACGTACCCGCCGGCCCATCCAAAAACTGATTAGAAACATCAGCACAAAATAAATCAGCAGCGGTGTGGCGATCAATACCACCGAAGCAGGCTCTGCGACAATCTGGCGGCCCTGGTAGGCAAACATCACTACAATGGTAAACAGCAGTGCCACCAGAGTAAGGGGGCTGATGCGCGGGATAAAATGCTGTTCATACCAGGTTTTGCCGCGTATACGTATCAACGCCACGCGTGTGAGCAGGCCGGCGATGAAAGGAATGCCCAGATAGATAAAGACGCTGCGGGCGATGCTGGCAATGGATATTCCCGCCAGATTCACCGCCGGAAAGTGCAAGCCCACCAGTGGCGGCAGCACCTTGATAAACAGCCAGGCGTAAACACTGTAAAACATGACCTGAAACACGCTGTTAAATGCCACCAGCCCGGCGGCATAATCGGTATCGCCGCGGGCCAGATCGTTCCACACAACAACCATGGCAATGCAGCGGGCCAGGCCGATGAAGATCAGCCCGATCATAAACAGCGGATGGCCATGTAAAAACAGGGCCGCCAGGGCAAACATCAACAGCGGCCCGATAACCCAATTCTGCAGCAAAGAAAGCCCCAATACCGGGAGGTTGACAAATACCCTGCCGAGATCTTCGTAGCGGACCTTGGCCAATGGTGGATACATCATCAGAATCAGGCCTGCCGCCAGCAGCAGGTTGGTAGTGCCGAATTCAAAATGGCCCATCAGCCGCGGCAAGCCGGGCCATAGATATCCCAGGCCGATGCCTGTACCCATGGCCACGAAAATCCACAAGGTGAGGAAACGGTCGAGAATGGAAAGTTTTGTGAATACGTGGGACATATTCGCCCTACTCTTTTATGGTCTGCTTACGCCAATCGCCACAAATCCATTACTTTTTCCCGCCACTTGCCCTGTGTTCCGGCTTTGCCTGCATCCGGCCCGCATACGCCGGTGGAACAACACATGGCAGGATCGAAGACTTCTACCAGAATTTTCATGATTGGCTCCTTTCATTCGTGTGGGCGTGTATTGATACTGCATTTTTTGCCAGTAATTTCGGCAGCGTTTGCACAAACGCCCGAATTTCATCGCGTACCCGCCGGTAATGGCCCATGGCCTCCTGCGGGGTTACGGCGGTTTTGGCCAGCCGGGGCGGGTCATCAAAGCCCACGTGCAGGAGCGTAGTTTTTTTACCCAGCCAGGCGGGGCAGGTTTCGTGGGCGTGAGAACATACGGTAATCACGGCGTCGAAGGGGACATGGATGAGGTCACTGACATTTTTGGACCGGTGGCCGCTGATATCCACACCGGCTTCGGCCATGACCTGGACGGCATGTGGATTCAGCCCATGGGTTTCAAGGCCCGCCGAATAGGGTTCCAGAACATCACCTTGTAAGGCCCTGGCCCAGCCTTCAGCCATCTGACTGCGGCAGGAATTGCCGGTGCATAAAAAGAGTATTTTTAATTTGGGCGATAACATGCACAAAGCTCCACAAGGTTCTGCCGGCACAGGGTTTTAATGCGCCGGGCATCTTGTTTTATCAACGGATCCGTGGCCAGTGCGGCAGCAGCCCAGGCAATGGCCTGCTGCACGGGGGGCGTGGCGGTTTTACCGGCGAGGGTAAAATACATCCACCGCCCCTGTTTGCGTCGCTGCACCAGTTGGGCCTGATAAAGCAGATTCAAATGACGTGAAACGGTGGACGGCGCCAGGCCCAGCAGTTCAATAATCTGGCACAGGCACAGTTCCCCATCGCGCAGGGCCAAAAGCGCCCGCACCCGCGCGGGGTCTGCCAGGGCCTGGGTAACCTGGATAAATTCCCGCATTTTCATGGCGGCTCCAAATGGCTTGAACCGGTGGAAAACACTTCCACACTTCGTCAACTAACGAATTATAGCCGCTGGGCCGGTGGCAAGTCAAGCCGGTGCCGACGAGGTCTGGCTACGGCGGGCGAAGACGCCCCCGGCTCCCGAAATAAACGGGCAGATGTGCCATTATTTGCAGGACAATCGCCGCAATTGATGGTTGCACCTGGTGGGGCTTAAAGCGGCCGGTCGGTTGAGGGCGCAGTTGCGGGCCTGGGGATTTGGCATTGCGGCCAAATTCCACCCACCACCTAGTGTAGTGTCTCGTAAATGACTTGACATATAGATGCTGGCATGGTATGCTTTGTTCATGGCAAATTATGCATCATCGGCGCTTATATGTGATCGCAACCAGCGGATGCGGCTGAAGCATCTGGA
>JAJYDW010000063.1 GCA_021790385.1 Planctomycetota bacterium | reverse complement strand
CCAAAGCAACGGCAAGATCGAACGCTGGCACCGAAGCCTCAAACACGAGTGCATCCGCCCCAAAACACCCCTGAACCTGCAGCAGGCCAAAGACATCATCGAAGCCTACGTGCGGCATTACAACACCGTAAGGCTCCACAGCGCCACGGGCTATGTAACCCCCGAGGACAAACTGGCCGGACGCGATACCCAGATATTTGCCGCCCGCGACGAGAAACTCCACCAAGCGAGGCAAATGCGACGCCGGAGACGCCTGGAACTCCATCACGCCATGCAGCCAGCCCGATTGACAACCCCTTCGCGATGCATTTTAATACAAAACAGACCGAGAGCCTCAGTCCCTTAGGCACCGGGATTGATTCTCCTTTTCACGCTGAACCAGTACAATCGCCAACCGCTGATTGCCTCCCGAATATCCGAGCCGCGCCCCGTCCTTTGCGTACCTCTGTGCCCTCTGTGGTGAATAGGTAACTCCCAACTCCCTACTCCCGACTCCCGTCTTCGTCCCCCTTCTGTCTCCTGCGTTGCCGCCTCATGCTCTGCCTGTCGGGCGCTATTTGGCTCCGGGAAACATTTCCTGCATTGGCGTGGGAGCAGTGGTGGGTGGTCCGTTTTGAGAAGGTGGCGTAACACCGGAATTGTTATTCGCCGGGGCCGAGCCGTTCAGCGGTGTCAGGCCGGGTTTCAGGAATAAGTAATACAACTTGCCTTTACTAAGTTCATAACCAGCCTGAGCACCGGCTTGGGGTCCGACACCCATATAAATATCCGCTCGTCCTGCGGCGCGAATGGCCCCTCCGGTGTCCTGATCCAGTAAAAAGCCGGAAAACGGATGGATGTTCCCGCTGATACTGGGCATTTTGGTGGCCACAAAAGTCATTGCACCCCGTGGAAATATGCTTTGGTAGGGCGGCGCTTCAATGGTTTTATCTGTTGCCAGGGTGCGATGGGCCGTCACTTTAACTCCCAGCGATCCCAGCGGCCAATGGGCCGGATCATAAACTTTCAGAAATGCCATGAAACGATTTTTCATGATGTACGCTTCCACCTCTTTGGGGTGCTGCTGATCGTAGGCATAAATGGCCGGCAGTGAAAGTGCCCGGCGTGAAATGGCCTTGGCGGCCACCAATGCCTGACCCAGACCGTAGTACGTGCGTCCGTTGTCCCCGGCATAGCCAATGGTCATCACCTGGCCATTGGTCAGATCAACTTTGGCGGAGCCTTGAATTTCCGCCACGTACGCATCCAGCGGGGTGGCAAACCAGACCAGTTCATGGCCGGCCAGCAGATGTTGGCTAACAATTTCTCTGCGTGTCGGGTACTTGGGCAAGATGGTGCCGTTGGGCAGTTGCTCGCCCAGAATAGCCCCGGTAATCGGATTACTCACCAGGTTGGCCGGGCGTTGATAAACGGGGTACCGGTATTCGGACGTTTCGGTAAGGCTGCCGTTGAGGATGGGCGTATAGTATCCGGTGTACCAGACGCTGCCTTTATTGTCATAACCCTTGGCAATGTACACATCATAGCGGGTGAGAATCATCTGCTGAAACTGCGCCGGCGATTGAATGGTCTGCAGCATATACCGGAAATCCAGCAGCGAGTTGACTTCCTGCCGATGGGTAATGGGGCCGTCCGGAAAGAATTTTTCGCTCGACGGTGCCGCCAGAAATTTCAAAGACCGATCAATCGCGGTGATCAGACCCTTTTTGTCCATAAAAGCGGCTTCCATATTCGGATACTCCGCCGGCGAAAGCTTGCGCAATCCCCATTCGCCCGGAGCCAGGGCGTGGTCCACGTTGACATGAGGGGCTTTGATAAAGGTATTGTTGTGGGTGGCACAGCCAGCCGTCGTGAGAGTAACGCTGACCATCATGGTCCAGAACATCTGTTTGAGTTTCATCGCACGAATCCTTTCAACATGCCTGGAACGCCGGGTAGTTTCCATACCATGCGGTAGTTCCCAGATGAATAACCTATTACATTAGCGGCAAAGTCGGTAATAATGCAAATATAGTGCAGCCCTGCAACTTAGCCTTGACGTTTTCTGCCACCTTTGTTGACCATAAAAAGCCTTTGGCCTTCGCCGTCGGGTGGTTCCGGGACTTGCAGCATAGCCGCGACATTGGCCCGCATTTTGGCTATAATAGTTAGCCTAAGGGGTGTTTTTCGCCATGAACTATCAGCAGCCCATTCCGACATCTTATATGCAAATGCCTCCGGCGCAATTGGCCGCGGAAATTCGCGTTCGCAAGCAGCAATTGGGTTCTCGGCTGGTGGTGCTGGGCCATCATTATCAGCAGGATGAAGTGGTGCAATTTGCGGATTTTGTCGGCGATTCTTTCAATTTATCCTGCGAGGCGGCCAAACTCAAAGATGCGGAATTTGTGGTTTTCTGCGGGGTTCATTTTATGGCCGAATCCGCGGATGTGCTCACGGCGGATTATCAGAAAGTGATTCTGCCGGATTTGGGTGCCGGCTGCTCCATGGCCGACATGGCCGACCTCGACGACGTGGCTGATGCCTGGCTTGCCATTCAGCAAGCCTGCGCCGACAACCCAAACTTCAGTCTTATTCCCATTACCTACATTAATTCCACCGCGGCGGTCAAAAGTTTTGTCGGTAAAAATGGGGGGGCAGTTTGTACCAGCAGTAATTGTGACAAAATTTTGACCTGGGCACTGGAAGGCCAGGGGCCGCAAGACCGGCCCGACCGCAAGGTTATTTTTTTCCCGGATCAACACCTGGGCCGCAACACTGCTTACCGGATGGGCTTTCCGCTGGAAACCATGGTAGTGTGGGATTATCGCCAACCCATGGGGGGGCTAAGTACGCAGCAAATTCGTGAGGCCCGGTTCATTTTATGGAAAGGCCATTGCAGTGTGCACCAGTTGTTTCGGCCAGAACACGTAGATCAATCGCGGGCAAAAATTCCCGGCGTTAAGGTGCTGGTGCATCCAGAGTGCCGGTGGGAAGTGGTGCAGAAGGCAGACCTTGCAGGATCCACGGAATTTATCCGTAAACAAGTTGAATCGGCTCCGGCCGGCAGCAAATGGTCCATCGGCACGGAAGTTCACATGGTCAATCGGCTGGCCAAGGCCCATCCGGAGCAAATCATCACCATCCTTTCAGATTGTCAGTGTTTGTGTACCACCATGTACCGTATTGATCAACCGCATTTGCTTTGGGTATTGGATGAACTGGTGCGGGGGCACGTGGTCAATCAGATCAAGGTTAATGCAGTGGATGCGTATTGGTCGAGGGAGGCGTTGCACCGCATGTTGGATATTACCGCTGGGCGGGCGGTGCGGCAGCCTGCGGATCCTCCGGCTGGAACCGGTGCCGGCAGCGTTCGGCTGGCGGTGGTGTCAGCCTCCTGAGCGGTGACCAACTCCCTGGGGTTACTGCGAAACAGACCCAACTTCTGCAGTGGAGTTCCACCAGCCACCCCACAAGGTCTTTGAAAAAGGAACATCATGATGCGAAAAAAAATGGTCGCTTTATTGGCGGTCCTGATTGGGTTTGGATTATCCTGTAACCATGCACATGCGACTGCGCCGGTCGAAAATCGTTTTATGGAAGGCTATATCACCGGTGTTTTACAGGTACAGTTTCATATTTCCGGCGAACAAGTGATCGTGGAACGCGGCACTATCGTGCTGGAGCTGCCGAAAAAAGATGCCACCCAGCAGCGGCGTGTGCAGCGTATGTTGACCAGCATTGCCCATGGCCGACGGATAAAAATCATCATCGAATCGGCCCGCCATCCGGTACAGGCTCATACCGGTTTTGGCCCCGCCACCATGCCGGCCATCGGCAGCATACCTCCGACGGGCCATGGCTCTGGGTCGGCGGCCTCGTTGCCGGATGAGGTCAGCTTACAATCACACGTGGGCCATCAGAACTTATACCGCCTGCCTACGGGTGCGTTTCCGGCGGGGCGACTTTTTGCCCCGTTGCTGGCCGATCCACGCTGGCCGGGCTTTTCCGCCGAGTATGAACACTTTTCGCCCTATCATCCCATCAGCGGACTCAAGGATGTTATTCAGGTAAGCATTGGGGATACCGTGCCGCTGGACAGAAAAAATCTGCCGGATCATTGGCAGATGGAATATGGTTTGCAGGCTACGGTATTCGCATTTTTTAATACCGACACCACGCACAATGATCTGCAAAATGCCGATTATTTCGTCGGCGGATACGCGGCCTTCCGGCATAAAAATCTTTCCTTTATTTTGCGTTATTACCATCAAAGTTCGCATCTGGGCGATGAACTGTTGGTCGATAATCCGCAATATCTGCAATTGCGACAGAAAATCAGTTATGAAGAAATCAATGCCATCGGTTCGGTGGATTTTTATCATCGGATGTTCCGCATTTACGCCGGTGGCGGTTATCTGCTGGATGTGGCACCTGCTGATCTGGGCCATTGGCGCGTGCACTACGGTGCGGAATTTCATGGTCCGATGTTCATGCGGCTGGGCTTTTTGCGGGTGTCTCCGGTAGCCGGAGCGGATTTCAAAAATTGGGATCAAACCAACTGGGATACGGATGTATCTTTAAGGGCGGGAATTCAGATTGAGAAAAATCGCCTCACCAGCCCCAAAATGCAATTTCTGCTGGAATTTTACAATGGCCATGACCAGAATGGTCAATTTTATGTCAATCAAGTTCAGTACATTGGCTTTGGTGTGCATTATTACTTTTAGCCTCGGCTGGTTAATTGCTGAAACCATATAACGGATGCAATCGAGCATCAGACTGCTCCGGCACTGGTTCAGACCCGCAGTGGCGATTGTTGCCTTATCTGCGTCTTTTGGGGCCGCCAGGCTAAGAGGCAGGGGCAGGTGCGTGCCGGACGATCCAGGATTCCATGGCGGCCGCGGCATCCGGATCGGACATCTGCCGGGGTGGATGTTTCATCAGCGCCGCGGAAACTTCGGTCAAGGCACCGCCGCATTTATGTTGCAGGCCCAAGGCCGCACAGCGAATGGCATCCACCACCACACCGGCGGAATTGGGTGAATCTTCCACGGACAGTTTTAAATCCAGTTCCATGGGCAGGCCGCCAAAACCGCGGGCGTTCATACGTACGTAGCACACCTTATTGTCGTGCAGGAAACGGATGTAATCCGACGGGCCGATGTGAATATGCTCTTCATCCATGCCGCCGACAATCTGGCTGGTAACCGCCTCGGTCTTGCTGATTTTTTTATTTTTCAAACGGCCACGCTCCAGCATATTAAGAAAATCGTTGTTTCCTCCAACATTGAGCTGATAGCTGGAGTCAATGGTTATTCCGCGTTGCTGGGCCAGAGCCATCAGCAGGCGATGAACAATGGTAGCCCCGAACTGCGATTTCACATCGTCGCCGATTATCGGCAACCCGGCATCGGCAAATCGTCTGGACCACTGCGCGTCACTGGCAATGAAAACGGGAATGCAGTTCACCATGGCGATATGGGCTTCCAGGCAGGCCTGGGCATACACTTCGCTGCCTTGTTGCGAGCCGACAGGCAGATAATTCAGCAGTACCTGGGCACCGGTGCGCCGCAGGATGTTCACCACGTCCGCCAGGTCTGTCTGGCGGGATTTTTCGGCCACTTCCACATGCTGGGATTCGTCCGGCGCAGTCAAGTGCGCCGCCACGCCATCACCCAGCGGGCCTGCATGTACCAACGCGCCATCATCTTCCGGCTGGGGGAAGAAAACGCGGGCATTGTTAGGAACGGTGAAAATAGCCTGACCCACCGGTTGGCCAATTTTCCGCTTATCTACATCAAAAGCGCACGCTAAATGTATATCCCCGACGCTGTAGCCGCCCAGGTCCGGATGCATAAGTCCCACGGCCTCGCCGCTTTGGCGATAGAAACTCAGACCTTGCACGAGGGAACTGGCGCAGTTGCCGACGCCGGCAATGGCAATACGTATTTCAGACATAAAATCTCGCAAAAGTAAGTTGTGTGCGGACGGGTATGCACAGCACCTGATCGTTACAGCCTTGCACCGGGCGTGGTGTCGGCAGGTGCAGCAGCCAACGGACTATCCGCGGTAAATCATCAGTACATTATTGGCCCGCTGCCTCCAGGTCCAGGCAGGCATAACAGGTTACCAATTGAGGGTTAAATTCCAGCCATCGAGTGCTCCAGATATTTTTCCACGATCCATCCTTACGCTGTAAAGATGCCAGCTTGGCGGTTAATTCCCG
Source organism: Planctomycetota bacterium (assembly GCA_021790385.1). GTDB lineage: Bacteria > Planctomycetota > Phycisphaerae > WQYP01 > WQYP01 > JABEVA01. The sequence continues at coordinate 11,926 of JAJYDW010000063.1, read as the reverse complement.
CCGCCAGTTGTGCTTAATTCCGTTGACATCCGTGATGGTCTTGATTCCCAGGGCGTGAAAGGCCTTGCCGAACATCAGGTAATAGTAAAACAGGCCTTCTTTGCTTTCGCCGGTGCCGGGATTGTAGCTAAGGCTCCAATGACCGCGAATCCATTCGATGGCGGCTTTCACCCGCCGGCTTTTTTTGGTCAAGCCGGCATAGACCATACTTTTAAGCCCGGCGTAGGTCATCGATCCATAGGCTGAAAGGATGGAAGTGCCATTGACCTGATCGCGGTCGCCGGCAGAGGATATCCCACCTTCTGCCGCACTGTAAATAAATCCACCATTGTGCAGGCCGCGGGCAAAGGGCATCGGATTGGTTTCAGAATCTTCCTGGCAGTGGCTGACAAAAACCAAAGCCCGTTGAATGGCGGGATTGCTGGCGGGTAGGCCGCTGTCGTGCAGGGCGCTGATAAAAAAGGATGTGTTGGACAAATCAGGCCGGCCCGTGCCGTATCCCACACCGCCGTACCACCCGCTTTTAGGCGTGATGATCTGGCCTTTGTTATTTTTCATCGGGCCGACGCGCTGCAGCGAAATCAGATATTTCTGGGCTTCGGTAATCTGCTTTTGATATTGCTTCCGCGACAGCACCGCCAGCGTGCTAAGCACAATGCAGGTATTGTAATTTTGCAGGGCGTTACCCACATAAAAGCCTCCGTCGGGCTGATGGGTTGCTTCAATGAATTTCATTGCCTTTACAATCGCCGGGTTGCTTGCCGGCACACCGGCCTGAACCAGCGCCTTGACCGCCAGTGCGGTAACTGCAGGACCGGCAAACGACATCCATGATCCATTTTTCCCCTGCGTTTTTAACAGATAATTCAGCCCGTGGGCCAGTACCGCACTTTTCACCTTCACACCCGCTACCAGCGGAACCTGTGTCGCCGGTGTGGCGGCTGTTGTTCTGATAGTTACACTCGCTGACATTGCCGCTCCGGCATGGCGGCTAAAGCCAGCCATGGCCAGAAACAAGGCTCCCGCGACAGCCACGAAGGAAAGGTGTTTTGTCATGGTCATTCTCCTGAAAAATTCACTCATATTGATACGCATCAAATACCTGCTTTGTTGGTTATTTCATGGCAATGGTTTTTCCAATTGCTCCAGTGTCAACACTGCGTAGGTGGTGGCCATCATCGGATTTCCTTCCAGATACGCGGATGAATGGTGATTGACCCAACTGCCGTTTGCTAGCTGGGTTGCGGCAAGTTGCCGGTACAATTCCTGCTGCCAGTGGTGCTGCACACCCATGGCATCAGTGATTGTGGGAGATCCATGCGCCCGTAATACTTTGGCAAATGTAAGATAATAATAGTAGCGGCCTCGTGCGCTGTTACTGGCCGGATTGACCTTAAGCGTGTAATGACCGCGAATCCAGCGAACCATCCGCCGTACGCGGGGGTCGTTACGGCTTAAGCCGGCATAAATCATGCTTTTGAGCTGCGCATAAGTCAGCCGGCCGTAGTTGTATAGGATTGCATCCGCCGAACGTTCCTGTGGGTCCAAAATGTAGTTGATCCAGGCGGAATCGTGGCGCAGTATCGCTAAAGACTGCCGCATGGCGGCATCTGCGGCGGACCGCCCGGCACTGCGCAACGCTTCCGTGGTTGATTGGGCATCCAGGGCGGAATGCAAGCCGTCGGGATCCAGCCAGCTTGTTTCCGTCGGAGTGGGGGCCGTGGCGGCCATGGCTTCGGCGGCTTTGAGAAAATGCAGCCCGCACGCCACTTGCCGGACAAAACGGTGTGACGGCAGCGATGCGAGTGTCCGAATGACGATGGCCGTGTTGTAGGCTGGTTCTGCATTCGTGTAAAATCCGCCGTCGGCATGCCTGCATGATTCTATGTAGGTCAAGGCGTTGCGCACCGGACGGGCGGTCCATGAATGACCGCTTGCGACCAGGGCCTTGACCACCAGTGCTGTTACCGCTGGCCCATATCGCCCGAGCCATTGACCTTGTTTCCCCTGATGACGCAGCAGGTAAGCCATGCCCCGATCTACCGCGACAGCCGGGTTGAAAGTTCGATGTGAGCGCTCGGAAACAGTACCTGCAACTGGGGCACGTAAGTTGGCCAGCGCCATGATGCCGGGTTGTGTCCATAACGGCATGCCGGCACCAGCGCGTAACGTTATAGTGGTGGTGACCATGGCCAGTACCACTGCCGCACTTACCATCCATTTGAGTTGTGTAGTGGATTCCGCCGACTTGGCTGCCGGATGACGCAGCAACTGCTTCATGCGTTGATAAAACTCGGAATGAGAGCGCAGCAACGGAGCGGCCGGTCCCGGCCACTTCAGCAGGGGGCCGCCGCTACGAGCCAATTCCAGAAGACAGGTAGCGTAACAACCTGGCGAAGCCATGCTCATGGCCGCCTGCTGATCCGCAACGTATTCCCGGTACAGTCGCACCTTACGCCGCAGCCACCACAGCAGCGGTTGATAGAAAAAGAAAACGCCGGACAGAACTGCGACGGCATCGGCCAGGGTGTCGCGGCGTTGAATATGCGCCAGTTCGTGCAGCAGCACCGCTTGCAGTTCCATGGCCCGGCACGGTTTGCACAGGCTCGGCGGAATAAGCACGACGGGCCGCCAAATGCCAAACGTCAGCGGGCTGCGTATATGGGCAACAGCCAGCAGACGCGGGCGACGGTTCCATCTGGAGTTCGGCCAGCCGCCAAGCAGATTGTTCCATTGGTGCTGTGCGGATGCCAAGGCGGGTCGTGCGGCCGCGTACAGCCGCCAAAGAATCCATTGCCCTATGGCCAGTCGCGCCAGCATGAATACCATGCCGCATAAGTAGATGATGGGTAGCCACCACAATCCGTTTGCTTCCACGCTGTTTTTCAATCGCTGTTCCAGTGAGGCGGGCAAAGCCTGTTTACCGTGATCAGCTTTATTCTTGACTTCCTGCCCAGTACGGCGAACACCTGTTAAGTGGCCCACCAGTGGCCCGATGTGCAGGCGTTGGCCGGATTGATCAGCCATGTCTGCGGACTTGCCACCCAGATGAATCAACGAAAGAGAAAGCTGTGGCCGACCGGGAAGCAGGGTGATCAAGGCGGCCATCATACATGCGGCCATAATTGCTTCGCCCCAGCGCTGCTTCAGACCTGACCCACGAACAAACGCCAGCACCAGGAGCCCGCCTGCGCAAAGGATGGTGCCGGCGGTGGCGGAGTCGATAATCCAATCGAGGGTAAAACTCATGGACACTTTCCAATGGGTACCATGTTTATCAGGCTCGGCGGCTGGAACGAATCATCGCTTCAATTTCCTCAATCTCGTGGCCGGAGAGCTTTTTCAGTCGCAGTGCCTGAAGCACCAGTTCGCTCACGGCACCGTCAAATATGCTGCTGACGAATCGCGATAATATCCGTTGCCGGGTGTACAGCGGCTGATACACAAAGGCCCGGCCCCGCACCACATGGCGGACCAGTTGTTTTTCTTCCATGAGTCGCAGGAATGTCTGCACCGTATTCTGGGCGATATTTTCCTGCTCGCGCATGATGTCAAAGACCTCTCGCACCGTGGAATCGCCGCGATCCCAGAGGATTTTTAAGATTTCCAGTTCCCGATCCGTAGGGGTGTCGCCGTAAGCCATCAGGTTCACCTATACTTTTTCTTCACCTAACTTTCAACGCCTAATATTCTAGGTTATAGCGAAAGGCCTGTCAAGTTAATTCAAGTGCGGACTGTGCCAACAAGCTAAAATTCAACGCTTACCCGGATCAGGGCAATCAGACCATCCGGATGTGTGCCGCCGCCGGTATTAATAAAGTACTGCAGGTCCGGTTGGATCGCCATGCCGTGGCCGCACGCCAATTCATAGAAGACTTCCGTAACAAGTTCGTAGGGCTTGGGCGTGGCCGCCAGGGAACTGATGTGCGCCCAATCCAGCCCCAGTCCGATCTTATCGTGGTCTCGTCCCGGGATGGGGCCGACATCCAGCATGCCAGTCTGCAGGGAGCAATCAATTTCACTTACGTGTGGGTCATTACCGGTCACATTTCCGAAAAAGGCCAGCCGATGAATTGCGTGCCGGCTTTGCCAAATGGTTTGATCAACGAAAAGGTATCCACCGCCGGCTCCGGATTGGAAATTGCCGTTGAGCTTAGGCAGTTTTCCCGTCCGCCAGAAGCCGCCGATTCCCACCATGCCCGGCATCCGTGCCCCGAAACGATACGCCTGGTCCACCTCCATCGTGTAAAATGTTCCTACTGGCTGATTCACCGGTTCAAGCGTGTTGAGCATGGTATCCAATAGGCTGGGGTGGAAGCGATTGTTGTAAAACGCTCCCATCAGCAGCGTGGTCAGAGGGGCCGGATGCCAGGTGACTTCCAGAGCTGGGGCGACAAACGGGGGAGCATTTTGCAAATACAGCGGCGGGTCGGTCGCGGATGGATTTGCAAAGTCGGAAGCATCGGCGGGAATATCGAAAAAGGCGTTGGCGTCCATGGTGCCGATTCGCACGGAGAGTTGGTGTTGAAACAAGCGCTGACGGTAGTAAAAGTCGTAAAGCTGGATGCGGGGAGCGCCGTTGTCCATGAGGGAAAAGCCCTGAATTGAGCCAAGTTGAAGGTTGTTGGCGTTTGAGCCGAACTGGAATCGCACCGTGGCGTTGAGTTTTCCGCCCGACCACCCCAGCAGCCTCTTGGTATCCAGGGCAACGCCCAAGTTTACTTGCACGCGGGCAATCGTTTTTTGCGTGCTCAAGCCGCCCCGCAAATTCCAGCTCTCGTCGCTGATGGCTCCACCGGCGAAACTAACCCCATGATGTGCCAGATCATCGCGCCAGCCAAACCAGTTTCCGGTGAGGGTATCACCGTAGGCACCATCGCTGGCGGACGGCAGTGGTACCGGCGCAGTGGTTGGCGTGGTTATCGCTTCCGCCGGTAAGGAGGCCACAGCGCGACCAGTTGCCTGGAGAACCAGGCCGATTCCAACCCATGCGGCGATGCGTGCAAGAAAGAGCCACCGATATTCCATCAATAGTCCTTATTTATTAAGCCTAATAAATTAGGTTATCATGACAGAAATAATCTATCAACTACAACGTGGTAGACGGTGACTGTGTTCAAAGGAGATAACACGGATGCGTGTCATTGCGCGCCTGGGATCGACAGTGCAGCATCCGGCCACAGTGCATCAGACCGGATCAGGGCGAGGTTGGTTCCAGATCGCGGAATTCAAATTCCAATCCGCCGGACCACTTCGCCACCAGATTATAAATCGCCGCACCAATCAGTCCGCCGATAAAGCCTGCCATTGCGTAGAATACGGGACCGAATAAGAAGTCAATCAGAAGGAAAAAGCCGGGCGGAATGGAAATATGTGCTCCCAACAGCGTGATGATGAGCACAAACAGCCCACAGATCAACATGAAAGTTATAGAAGCGACACCGACGACGATGCCAGTGACGACACCGGCGCGCAGTGGGGCAATGCGGGAGAGTTCTTTTTTCATAAGCTGGACTCCAATCGGGTGTACCGCTAAGGTTAAACACTGCCTTCCGCGTGGATGTGAATGTTACCGGCCAGCGGCCCAACGTGCATCCCTCTCGCATAAAAGTGAGACGTAACGCTGTCAGTGCGGACCAACTCTAGCGGGGCACGGCGGGGTGGCGAATCCACACGATCGGCAGATTGGTGACAAGGTGAAAAAAGTGTTCTTATAACGGTCCTGCCGCACAATTGTATGAGGCTGCTGGCCATTTTCTTTTTGTCGGATGGGCCGATTTCGAAACGCTGGTCGGATAGAAATATCGCAAATATGATGAAACATGGGGGGACGCCCAAGTGTCCTTTTGCGTTTGAGAATTGGGCGGTCTGGACGGCAAACTTACACCGACCAGAATTGGTATCGTATGATGGTGCCGCCGGGAATAAACAATCGTCGTGGGAGTCAGTTGATTAGCGCGGAAACAGTGCGTAGGATTAATTAGGAAAACTGTTGCTCGGCACCTTCGGCCGGCCATGATGAAATCGCACGGGGCGGGTCTCAAGGGCTGGCGTTTTTTTACGAAAGGAGTTGTCCCATGACGGAAGCTGATGTATCTGAAGTCGAAAAGGCTCAAAGAAAACATTCGGATGAACTGCATCAGAAGTACACTCATGCCAAGGAAGCAGTGCTGGATCTGGCGGTGGAAGCACGTCGGGCGGCGGCGGACTACGCCCGGGACCTGAAGCACAATACAGCCGGCTGGGTGCATGAAAAAGGTGGCAAACTGGCCGACAGTGCTTCGGATGTCAACGACACGGTGGTGGATTATGTACAGCGAAATCCGTACATGGCGCTGGGAATAGCCGCCGCGGCCGGATTGGTAATCGGGTTGGCGCTGCGGCGGCGTTCCTGATGGGCGTTTTGGTGCGGCAACACCGGGGGACAAATGGGCGGTGGGCAGTTTGTGCCAGACAACGGCATGATACGTTTTGCAGCTACATGTTGGTGGCGGCAAGGGGGAGGGATGTGTTTTATGGTGGTGCCGGATTCCTGAACTAGCGGCAGGGCGGCGGCGTTAAAGTGAAATGGAGGTTGGACCATGGCTGAGGAGCCTGCATCTGGACAAGATTCGCCCAGGCTCGGTGCGGGCAGTCAGTCTCCGGCGACGGGGGCGGTTACATTCAAAAGTGTGGTATCGAAATTACTTCGGCTTTTCGAGATTCAAACTCAGCTCATCGGGTTGCGTTTCGCGGCAACCATGCGCGAAGTGCTGCTAACGATGATGCTGGTAGTGGGGACTTTTTTGCTGTTGCTGCTGGGACTGGTCTTTCTTTACGTGGCTGTGTTCAAGGCGTTGCTGCTGGTGATGGGGCCGATTGAGGTGTGTCTGATTTTTGCGGCGGTGCATCTGGCTGGGGCCGGAGTGTTGCTTCTGGTTGTTAAAAATTGGCACGGGGCAACTGGCGATAGGGCCACTGAGCCGGCGGCAAGTTCAGGAGGTTCACGATGACTCTGGAAGAGCAGATTTTACATCTGGAAAGCCAGCGGGAGCAGTGTCTGGATGAACTGGATGATGAAATTCATGCCGGCATGCGCCATTTACGGCAGCGCTTGTCTGTAGCACGTTTTTTTCGGCGACATCTGGGGCCCTCTATGGTAACGGCAGGGATCGCCGGGATTTTACTGCCGTGGCTGGCGGGCAAGGACAAACCCTTGAGCCGCACTGGGACCAGGGCCGATGAGGGCGGCTCTGATGTACACGAAGGCGTTGGCACGTCGGCATCGAAAAGTGCTCCGCAGGCCGCATCCCGTGGTTCTGCGGGTCGGCTGCTGTCGGCAGTTGTGCGTACGGCGGCGGTCGAGGTGGCCTCACGCGTGGATATTCCAGGATTGATCTTACGTTTTGTGAGCAAGGCGGCCGAGCGGAAAAAGTCGGAAGAGAAAGATGGATGAACTGGCAGCCATTCCGGGGCAACCGGCGGGTGGCCTTGATTTTATGATGGGTTGTGCCGGCGGTGTTCGATGGTGCCGTCAAAGTTGGCCACTAATATTTCCTGGGCCATGTTCAGGAAAATACCGGTTTCGATGATGCCGGGAATATGGTGTAACTGACGGTCCAATTCTTCGGGGTTACTTAAATGATGCGGTGGCGGACCAAAGACCGCGTGCAGGATGGGGTTGCCGTTATCGGTCAAGAATATGTTTCCATCGGGTCGCAGGCGGATCTGGACGGTGGCACCCATGGCGGTAAGTTTACGGCTTACGACGGGCAAAGCGAAGGTAACTACTTCCACAAAAACGGGAAACTTTGCACCCAGCTGGGGCACCAATTTTTCCTGACCGACAAGTATGATGATTCTTGCCGCCATGGAGGCGATGAGTTTTTCCCGCAGCAGATCGCCTCCACCACCCTTGAGCAAATTCATGTGTGGGTCCACTTCGTCAGCACCATCCACCGCAATATCGAGTGCGGTGATTTCGTCGAGTGTTCCCAATGGCACGCCGCTGCTGCGTGCCAATTGGGCGGTGGATTCGGATGATGGGATACCCACAACAGGCAGAGATTCGGCGTGAATTCTTTGGCCCATGGCGCGGACAAAGGCATGGGCTGCCCGTCCGCTGCCCATGCCGACGCGCTGGCCGGGGCGGATCAACTGGGCCGCGCGCCAAGCGATTTGTTCAAGCTGCTGCGGGGTTGCAGCGGGTGATGCAGGTTGATTCATAATATCCTCATTGACCTCCTTCGTGCTGGCCCGGGGCTTTACCGCGTGGCCGCCGGAGCAGTTAGGGCAGGCGAAGAGAATTATCCACGGCGATGGGATATTTGCCAAGGCAAAATGCTGTTGTACCGAGCCCCCGCTGGTCGTATCCAATTGCCGCTATCGGAATAGCATGTTAAAATCCGGGGGAAAATCGGAGTTTTCATTGATGAGCGTAACGGCATCGCGTGCGGTTTCAGGCTTCCATCACAACCGCATTATGTTCTGGGGTGATATTACCACATCCTACAATCGCAGCGTTTTGCGTGCGGTTACCGCTGCCGGCCAAAAATATCCACACCTGCGGATATTTTTGAATCAGACATTTGATTATCAACAATTGGTCGGTCTGAAGCGTTTGAAGCTATCCGGCATAATTATTGGCGGACACCCTGTGGAGCATAAGGTGCGTAAGACGCTGGAGGGACTCATGACAGTTCGTCTGCCGATTGTGGACGTATCGGCCAATGTGCCGACGCTGGGCTTTCCACGCGTCTGCCCAGATGATCTGGAAGTCGGCCGAGTAGCCGCTGATTACCTGATTTCCCGGGGATTTAGACGCTTGATCTGCTTTGGCCTGGCGAACCAATACTGGTCGGCCATGCGCTGGCGCGGGTTTGAGAGTCGCGCCGCGCGGAGCGGTCTCAAGCCGCAACTGCATGAGGCCGAAAAATTTGCGCAAATATCTACCGAACACCTGCTCCATGCCATTGTCGCCTGGCTAGCACATCTGGAACGGCCGTGCGCGATTTTTGCCACGGCAGATTCTCTGGCGGCATACCTGGTGGAAGCATGTGCGAATCAGGGCCTGGCGGTCCCCGAGGACGTGGCTGTTCTGGGCTGTAACGATGACGATTTATTCGGACAGTTGCGCGATCCTAAAATATCCAGCATTGCGCTGAATACGCAACAAATCGGCGCGACGGCGGTAACCATACTGCACCGTATGATTACACGAAAAAAAGGATTCAAGCCGGAAAGCGTGTTTTTCCCGCCCGTGCGGGTCATAACCCGCCAATCGTCCGATCTATTTGCTCTGGAAGACGAACTGGTTCGCCGGGCACTAGGTCTCATACGAGATCGCATTGGGGAGGGTATTTCAGTTAAAAAGATGGCTAATTATCTGGAGGTCTCGCGTGCCACGCTGGAGCGGCGATTGCTCGATGCGATCGGACGCAGCCCGGCCGCGGAAATCAACCGGATGCGGTTTGAGCGTGCCGAACAACTTTTATTGGACACCGATCTGCCAGTGGAGCATGTGGCGGCCCACGCCGGTTTTTTTTCACGGCGACAATTTACATTGGCCTTCCGCAAACACTCCGGAAAAACGCCGCGAGCCTACCGGGACGAACAGCGGCACCTGCGCTTTGGCCTGCCACCAACACGCCTCCAATCGCGGCTGACGCCGTTATCCCATTTCGCCGGTGCTGGGCGTTAATGTTTTCGGGCGTGATAAAAGATCGTCCTTTCGTGATACAAATAGTGTCTATCCATCATTGCTGCAATGGGCTAACATAGGGGCACAGGCGAACTGTGCCCCAAGTCGGACTTTGTTGAGGTCTCCGCAGTTCGCAAGATATTGTGGTACTGGCCAGAGGATCGAACATTCATGCTGACAAATAACCCAGTTACTGTCCACTCTCCATTATGGAAACGACTGCCACGAAATCTTGCCGATGTGCGTCATGCGCCACCGGTAACAGGTTATTTGCTGGAAATCTTCCGGCAGACCTTGCGGCAGATGGATTCCGCGGGTTTTGCCGCCGAACCACTGCCGTGTTTTCGGATCCCCTCACATCTGGTAGCGCCATTTCGTCGACAGAACGTGGCTGCGCATTGGAGCAAAATGTTTGGTGATCGCTATGGCGAACACCAATGTCCAGATTTACCGGCCTACACGGTGGTAACGGAATCTCATGCGCAAGGTGCCAAGGCCTATCAGCAAAACCTTCGTCCATTCGGCGAAAAGATGCTCCTGGCCGCCATCGCCGCACGATTTGGGTTTCCCGGCTGGATGGACGCCATGAGGCATCGCGCCAGTGATTATCGCACATGGTGTCACTCATCAGAATGTGATCCATGGGTGGGCGATTATGATTTATGTGAAATTGTCGAGCATACCGCCAATTTCATGGATATGTGTGCAGATGATTTAACGACACAGGAAAAAACGGCATTTTTAGACGGAACGGAAGCCTTTGTGACAAAAATGCGGGACGTCCTCGATGTGATGCGCGTTGATGCGTTTCCTCGGGATTCCCATGCCTTTTCGATTGCCTGCATCTACGCCGAGCTCGGCTGCATTCTCAAGTCGCATGGTCGGACGGCAGCAGGACAAAAAGCATTGGATTATTGGTCCCTGCGAATGATGAAACACTGGCCCTGCTTTGGCGGCAAGGATGGGGGTTGGTGGATGGGTCCGGCCTATTGGAAATGGCACTTAACGCCGATGGTCAGCTCCATGGAAGCGCTGAAAGAACTGGGCGGCCCGGACCTGCTGGCCACGGCGTTTATGCAGGGGACGGGGTATTTCAAGTGGTACATGATGCCGCCGTACGCCCGGGCGGGTTGCTTTGGCGATGATACCCACATCCGCCCCAGCGCCCACGACTTGGCCATAATGCGGTATCTGGGTGTGTTGCTCCACAAGCCGGAGTGGATTGCGTATGCGGATGGCGAATTTGAACCTTTCCAAGGCTTTCAGGTCGATCACGGCCCGGCGTCAGGTCAATGGCTGGCGTTGTTGTTTCTGCTGCGTACCTGGGATGTGCCGCGTTTGACCTCCCCGCATCCTCCCGCAGCGTCATCCCGGGTCTTTGCCGATGTAGGCATGGTGGGCTGCCATACCGCACTGGGCCAGGCACAGGACGATGTGATGCTATGCTTCCGCAGCGGCACGGCTGGTTCTTTCGGTCATGCCCATGCGGATCAGAACTCTTTTTTTGTGCAGGCTTTTGGCGAGCCGATCTTCATTGATGCCGGCTACTATCCCACCTATCACCACCCACACATGAAAGGCTTTGCCATTCAAACCCTGGCGCATAATGCTGTATTGATCAACAATCAGGGGCAGAGTATCCGCAATCTCCACGCCTGCGGCCAGTTGGAACATGTAGAACTAACCCCAGATTATGATTATGTCATTGGCGAATGTGCTGCGGCGTATGCCAGCCAGCCGGTAATGGTGCGGCGGCATGTGTGGTTCTGGCGACAGGGAGAGTTTCCATTGCTGCTGACGGTGGATCATGTGGTGCTCAAACAGCCGGGGAATATCGATGTTATGCTGCACAGTTATGAAGAGCCGCGTTGGGACGCGGCACAACGGGAGGCGGAGTTTTATGGCTGGCGGGTATGGGGCACACAGGCCCGGGCCAGGGTGCAGATTCTGGAACCCCAGACTCTGTACTGGCAGCAGACCGATGAGTTCCCGTATCCGGCGGATGGACGGGAGTTGCATCAGCCGCGGCAGTGGCACGTCCGGGTTACCACGGTGGAAGGGGCCTATGAGCAATGGATGATCATGGGGATGGTGTTTCGACGGGAGGTTCCGCCCAATCCGCTGTATGCCCTTGCCCAGAGTGACCGCAGCCCGCGCTGGACTTGCAGTGCGGAAAAAGGGGGCTGGAAGATCGTCTGTGGCCGGGTCGGGCTGCGCCTGGATCGCCACAAAGACCGCCTGCGGCTG
>JAJYDW010000012.1 GCA_021790385.1 Planctomycetota bacterium | reverse complement strand
TCGTCAGCCATAACGCCGCCCCCAAGGCGTTCGTGTGGACGGCCAAAGTGGAGAATATTCTCGATAAAATCCGCCGAGCAAGAAATACTTTGGATAAGATACCATCTGCTTGAGACACTACACTAGTACCTGTGCCTGACTCAAGAGAAGCTGAATGTTCCTAAGCCACTCATCTCGGACTGTCCAGCCCTTGTTGGGGTGCGCATCTGCAAATGGCCAAAGAGGCGTTGGGGGAAGATTGCCATTGCCAGCGAATTCGCTCGTCCAAAGCACTGGTGGAGTCCCATCCATAGCATTTACACTCTGAATCCGCCCCGGGAATTTGGCGATGGGGTGCGTGGTCATATCCACCAATAATCCTACATTCCATAGGGCATATAGCTGCGGTCCAACTTTGTGATGACTGTGTGCCTTCAATTTCAAAGTATCCAATTGGTGCAAAAATGCTGGCACATAATTCTGATTAAGCTGACCAGTTTGGATTCTTCGGCCTATATCTTTGACCACGGCATCAATTTCTTCCAGAAAATGTCCAACGCGGCGGCTGCATAAAATCTGCCAGACTTGCGAGAACATTGAGCAGGCGTCTTTGAGGTGTTTTTCGTACCCCGTGGGCCTGCGATGTAACAGCCAAAAGATATGGTTGAATTCGATTCCCGCCCGATACGCGGCGTATTCCACCTGACCGGTAAGCTTATCAGGAATTGGTGGAACTGAATTGATGAGGGACTTCATCAGGTTATCCTGCTAATTCACGCCAATGCTCATAGGTTCATTCTAACACAATTTGCTGCATAAACCCATGTAATACGCTGAAAATCCGCCCCTTTTTGCGTCATAGTTACGTGGGATTATTTAATTATTCTCCAAACCTCCCACCCTGCCATATTCACAATACCGCCACCCTGTTTTTTGATGCTATTGAATTGAAAGGAGTAGATATGAGAAAAAAATTCAAGAAAATGGCGGACCAGGTACTGCGGCAATGTGGCTTAACATTCACCGGCATCCATCTGCACTGTCGATGTTGTGGTGATGAAGCCTTTGCCGCTGATACAAAGATGGCCACTACGTTTGGATGGTCTCACCTTCAGCATATCCAAGGTGCCAAGTATCAGGGCTTTTGCATGACCTGTAGCCACCACCAGCCGGATATGAAGAGTTTTTGACAGCCTTCATGGATATTGCGGCTGGTGCATGATTCTTTATACGTTTTGTCCCATTTATTTTTTCCGCCCTTTAAGGGCAAAGGAGTTTTTATGCCTATTTCCACAAATGTTGGGTTGTCGCGCAAAAGCTCTTGTGACTATCAATCCCAAGGCCAGAGCATCAATCTCACTGCCGAACTGGATTCTGCACTTTTAACCAAACCCGCAGAATTGCAAAGGCAGATTGCCGCACTCTACCAGCAGGCCCAAGAAGCGTTGGATCGGGCCGCAACAGCATTGACTGGTGAACCTGCTGAACCGGCGAATAATGGCCAAGGTCATGCCAAAGGCAATGGCCACGTAAAGGTTAATGGCCAAACCCCCAACCGATTCCCCTCTAATGGTGTTGCCAACAGTACCACCAAAAACGGTGCTTCCAAACCACCTTTAACTGCATCCCAAAAGCGAGCCATATACGCCATCGCTCAACGCCATGGTATCGATCCACAGGTCGAATGTGAGGATGAATGTGGCTGTAGGCTTGATGATTTGACCATTCGCCAAGCCAGTTCCTTCATCGACTATTTGAAGAACCTTCCGGCAACCAATGGCTCCAGAAAGGCAGGCGTGCGATGATTGCCACACAAGGCTTACCCCGAACCGAGAGTCTGCCGGTGGAGGAAACTCCAGCCTCCATCCTGCCAGATCATCTAAGTTGGAGTCAGGTATCCTTAATGCGGGCGTGCCCACAGAAGTTTTATTTTTCCTACATCGCCCGGCCACCTAAGGATTTTATCGCTTCGAGCCTCAAGTTCGGATCAGCGGTACATGCGGGACTGGAATCTTATTTTCGAGCACGCATGGAAGGGCTGAAAATTGATGACATCACCTTGATGGATGCTTATCACACCTCCTGGGAATATGAAGAGGAGCCGGGCACTCCAATTCGCTTTAATAAGCTGGAAGATGTTTCCACCTTGGAAAACACCGCACGGGGCATGTTTGCCGCTTTTCTTCAAAGCCCCTTGGCCAATCCTCAAGGTGAAGTTATTGGCATCGAGGAGTCTTTTTGCTCCCCGTTGGCCAGTGATTTACCCGAGGTGATGGCGCGTGTGGACCTGATTTATGCCGCTGCCGGAGCTATTCACCTGGTAGATTTCAAGACAAGTAGAAGTCGGTGGAACCAAGCCAAAGTTGCCGAAGCTGCCGATCAACTCCGGCTCTATGAAATACTCACCAGTCAGGTTACTGGTGATACGCCGGTGCAATTGCATTTTGGGGTGTTGACCAAAGCCAAAACACCCGCATTTGATCTGCTGCCCGTACCTCCAGCCGACAGCGATGTTACCGTGCTGGAGCAGATAACCAGCACGTTTCGACAGGTATATCAGGCCATGCAGGCGGGCAACTTTTACCCTGCACCAAGCCCACAAAACTGCACCACCTGCCCATTCAAAAGCCGCTGTCCGGCATGGGCGGGCAATAGCACAAGCTGCTGATCTCCACAGACCCATTTCGTCCTTACACCTTCAACCAGTTGTTTTTATTACCTTTACTCCGCCAGTTGGCGGAAGAACGGAGTTTTTATGACCATCATTTCCCTTAGTGCACTAACCCCCTCAGAAATACGTCATTTGGGAGTCAATATCCAGATGGCAATTCAGGCAGAACGTCATCGACTGGCCAAGCACCATGCCAGGCGATGGCAACCATTGCGATCCCGTGGTTTCCGTCGCTTGAACGGGCAAACCACCTCCGCCGTGCTGTAACACGGCGGTAAGTTCTCATCCAGCCCCCGATCAACAATTCCCAGGTCGGGGGCTGGATTGTCTGAGTGTAACGCCAATTAACAAGGAGATTTTTATGCCCCATGAAATCGATGAATCCACCGGCAAAGCCGCAGTCTTTGTTGCCGGCGAACCACCATGGCATGGCTTGGGAACCGTTGTGAAAAATGCCTTAACCGGTTTGGATGCCCTGCGAATTGCCCATCTAGACTGGACGGTGGAACAATGGCCGCTGCAAGCCATCCAGAACACCGAACGCCGGGATGTGCCACACCACAAAGCCAATGTCCGTAGCGATACCCATGCGGTGCTCGGCGTGGTCAGCGAGCGTTACAGGGTATTTCAAAACTGTGATGCTTTTGACTTTATGGATTCCTTGGTCGGCGAAAAGCTGGCTATGTTTGAGACCGCAGGAAGCCTTCAAGGTGGTCGGCGAGTGTGGATGCTCGCCCGCATCCCCAGAGAATTCCGGCTTGGGAGTGAGGATATGATCGAGCCGTATGTACTATTGGTGAATAACCACGATGGTCTGGGGGCCTTGAGGATGTTGCCAACGACCATTCGCGTAGTATGTCAGAATACCCTGAATCTGGCATTACAGGGTCGGGATGGCGTTGGTGAAAGCATTCGGCACTATGAAAACCTGCATGACCGTGTGCTGGCCGCCCGTCAGAAGCTGGGCATCATCACCCGGCGGCTGGACGTTTTTGGCGAGGAATTGCAGGCTTTGACCCATCAGAGCGTCAATTCTGCATGGCTGGATAAGTATTTCAATAGTTTGCTGCCACCGGCCAAAAATCAAACAACACAAAAAAGTCGCAATGCCGTCATCGAACGCTGGTGGGCTAACTCTGAAAATGTCCGCAACCGGCTGCCTGGAATTACCGGTACCGCTTGGAGTGCCTACAATTCCGTGAGTGAATGGGCCGATCACCAGCGAACGTTTCGCGGTTCTGATGCACACACCCGTGCTGAACGGCGTTTGAACTCCATCTGGTTTGGGCTTTCTGACCAATTCAAACAACGTGCCTACCGAAATGCCCTGACCATGTCCGGTTACAACAACAACTAAACATCGTTTTCCTGGTCTCCCACGCGGTACAGCCTGATGGCGGAGCCGCGTGGGGGCCTTTCCATTTTTTACTAATTTTACACATACGGAGGAAGAGTTTTATGTTCAATTCCAAATCATCTCGTATCTTGGTTCGTTTTCTGCCTGTGGTGCTGCTGATCGCCGCCCTGTCCATGGTCGGCCTGATTGCTGTCAAAACGATTGCCATCGCCGGCAATACCGCCGGGCGATTCTTTTTGCCCCGGGATCGCGTCGGCGCGGTCATCACCGCTGCGGTCGAAAGCTTACACCGTAAGGCGGACCTCGTGGTCTGCCGGCTGCAAGTAACCGCATGGGTTAATCTGCACCAGTCCACGTATTGGCTGGGTATTTGCTGGGGCACCACCACCGCGGATGTCATGGCCCCGGGCAATCGCGTGCAGTTTGTGGAGCGGTTGGGGCAACTTACTGCCAACGATTTTACTTACGATGCGGCCAGTCAAACCTTGACCTGTCGCTTTCCAGCGCCGGTGCTGGATACCGGCATGGTGCAGATCCAACCCGATTCCGAAAAGATCATGGTCCATGGCTCCGATGGCTGGGCACTGTTCAATCTGGGGAGTGTGGAACGCAAAGCCAAAGCCCGATTGCGGGCTGTGGTTATTCTGCAAGCCCAAAGGAGATTCCTGAAACCACTGGTGCGTGCCAGGGCCGTGGAGGTGTTGCGGCACTTTCTAGACTTGGTGGTCCATCCGCTGTGGCCGGACCTGCACATCCGCGTGGAGTTCAGCAGCCCGGCGAAAACATGAGAAAGGAAAATTCCGATGAATACGCAATTTACTCTGCTCGTTGGGAATCATGCCATCAGTCGTCGTCGCAAGGTAGCAATACTGGTTCTGGCCTGGGTTATGGATGGCCTGCGATTGTGGGGCGGTGGTGCGGCTGGCTGGAAGAGCCCTATGGGTATTCTGGCGGATGTAGCCGCCGCGGTCATCCTGATCTGGCTGGCGGGTCTTCGGTGGCAGGTGCTGGTGGCCTTTGTCATGGGCCTTATGTCAGGGATAGCAACCTTCCCCACCTGGACGGCGTTGGCAGCGACTCTTCCGGTCGTCGCATCAGGGTCAATACCCGCCGACGGGAAGCCCGTCGTGTTTGAGGAAGGTGGTGGTCCATGATGATCCTGACCATGCTCGTGGCGATGGTCCTGGGCATACTGGGACCAGCCCTGGCGGCGCTGTTATTTTCGCTGGTGCTGATTACTGCTGTTGGAGGCGGCACGAAAATGAGACGCGGAAAAATCCACCGATGATCGACCTGACCGGTCGGTCATCGAGAATGAAAAAGGCGGTGATGTTCTTGATGCAGCACCGCTCTTTTTTTTAGCTATTGGGCAACCTTGATCCGCCAATACTTATATGCTGAAAGTCTTGATGTTCCGGTGGCGTCATTTGAGGATCGCAGGACAGCGCTGCGCCACGTCCAAAAAATTCCCAAAATATTTCTCAAATCGGGCCGAAGTGTGAAGGTTGGGCTAAGAGCAATACGGTTTACTTAAGGATCACGATATCCTCCTGGAATGCAACGGAAGGTTGTGGTGGCGACAAGTCTTCGGGGCGTTTTTTCTTGTAGTTGGACATTTTTATTTTCACCACGCGCGGGTTGATTCGACCATCTCTGGGCGGCAAAATTCCCCGGCCGATCTGGGCCAGTAGACCGTCATACAATTTTGGCAGTTGCTTGGAACCGGCGGCCCGTAACAATGGAATGGCATCCTTGATAACCCGCACGGCGTGGATAAAGCTCAGGGTTCGAGGGTCCCTATCCACCCGTAAGGCCGCTTCGTGCATCAAGGTGCGGATGGTATTGTGCGCCAGAAAAATACCATAGATTTCCTGTACGATGTTCACCGGCGTACCGCTGCGCAGTTCCACGTGCCGGTGGAGTTGATGGGTGGTTATTTCGTCGTTATCGATTTCGATTTCCCAGCGTTGATGGTACAACACCACGAGTTCCCGGGCCGGGTACTTCCGGGCATCCAGAAGTGTGGTGACCAGGCGATGGCGTTGTCCATGGTCGGGACGGTTGGGGTCCTTGAAACTGTAGGAAATCACACGCACAATCCTACCGTCCCGGCCTCGCCGACGAGCCTGCCAGGAGGGATATATTCGCGCCAGAAAAGAACCATCGGGGAGCGTTTGTACCGCTTCAAATACTACCGTACTGGAGACACGCCCCAAGACGTATCGGCTCGTATCGATCGCCTGGCGCAGCAGGCTATAGCCGTAGAACCCGCAATCCCAGAGGATTAAATCCAGCAGGGATCGGGCCTTGTGCATCAGCGCCCCGGCCAGTAGATATTCATGTTTTTTGCAGGGCTTGACCAGCAGTTCAACCGTCAGGTGTGTGCCGGCCTCCAGTAGTCGCATCAGATGAACCTGGGGATATCCTGCGGGCACCATGCGGCCGAAACGACGGGTCGTATGTTTGCCGAAGGCTTTCCGATTGGCAGGGGTGTCCGGCAGCAGGAGTTTTTGACTATCGACGATCATCAAACACAGGCCGCGATAGAAGGCCCCGCGCGTTGTGCGCCGTGCCAGGGGGCGCGATACGGCCATAAACAGTTGCCGCAGCGGCCGGGCACCCAACCGGGAACGGGTTTTGCTGAGGGCCTATTTGCCGGGCGGTGGTTGGCCAAACCCCGCCGCTTGCAGCAGGTCGTGCAACGTGCCGGCCACCTGCCGCCACAGGGCCGGAATATCACGATCACCCCACAGACCAATGGCAATAACCAGCCATACCACCGAAGACGCCGGTAGTCGTCGCTGTCGGGAAATGCTGCGACCCGTGCGATCCAGCACCTGTTTAATCAGCACCGGCGGAATGTACCGCGCCAAGGCTTCCAGAAACTGCCGATCCTTGGACGGCGGAACCGCAACGATTTCTTGTGAATCAATCGTCCTTCCATGGACGATAATATGCATGAGAAGGTCCTCCTTGCTAAAAAGTTCTGATCACAAAACTTTTATCGGCAATCGAGGCCCTTGTTTTTCGCTATTTCTCCTTAAGTAAACCGTATTGGGGCTAAGAGGCTCTTGGGTATATCTGGCAGCCTTCATAGACTGTTTCGGCTGCTTTTGAGCGTTGCGCGAACGAAAACGAAAGCGTGCTTATTGAGTTGATTGGCGGATGATTAACTCGCAGGCGATATTCACAGTTACCGCTGGCATATTTGGCCGCGACAGTCGCTGGTTCATCATGAGGGTGGCGTTAATAGCAATGGCCTCGGCGGCTTGTCGCACAGTGGTCAGAGGTATAGGTAATAGCGATGCGGTGATGGTATCATCAAAGCCGGTGATTTTGATTTGGTCGGGTATTTTGATACCCATGTTGATGAGGTTGCGCATAGCCTTGGCCGCGGTCATGTCATTGTCGCACATCAGCGCGTCTGGAGAACGTTCTGAGAGCACACCGCGGATAAAATTCAGGTCATCGGATTCGCCGACGTGTACATCAAATTTAACTTTTCCGGCCGCCTGCACGGCATCTCGGGCTCCGGCCATGCGTGATTCCACCGTGGGATATTTTTCCTCACCGGTCAGAAAAACGATACGGCGGCAACCACGATGAATCAGATGTTGCGCAGCGAGAAAACCTCCCTGGCGATTGTCACTGCCGACAACGTCAAAATTGCTGCGTTGATGCAGCTTATGCAGATCGCGATCCAGTAACACCAGAGGAACGTGACTTACTGAAAAAAAATCTCCAATTTTTTCATTAAGTATCGCCTGCGCGTGCGACACACTTTGGGGAAGATAAAACACTCCTTGTGCGCCACTATCAACGATACGGCGGCACATTTGCTCCACGGTCGCGGGTGTTTCATGTCCGGTGATACCGTCAACGACGATGTGCCAATGAAGTTTTTGCGCTTCACGCAGCAGAATGTGCTGGACGGTCGAAAAGATACTGCCCTGTTCAACGTCCGTGACCACGAGGCCAAACGGTTTGGTGACCAACTCCGGCGGGCCCTGCACAAAACTGCCGGAACCGCGGCGGCGACGTACCAGACCCCGCACCTGTAAGTCGCGCAAGGCCCGCACCACCGTAATTCGGGAGACGTTAAACTGCTCCATCAGATCGCTCTCTGTGGGCAGCCGGGCACCTCGGTGATATTGACCGGAATTAATCGATTTCAAGAGTGCTTCATAAACGCGCTCGTATTTATTTTTCTTGCCGTTGCGTATCGGCTCGCGAGGGAGCGGAACTGTCAACGCGGCTTTGGGTCTAATCATCGTCTGGAAGTCCGTCAAAATCCACACAACCACCACGATATTGTTATTATAGCATTATTGTCGGTAAAGAGGCAAATGCGGTCGTGGACTAAAAAGGAACTTTCGATGTGGATTCACGCAATATTTTACCGCTATGGCAAAGTTGGCGTCGGATGTGTGCTGGCGTTGTCTCTGGGGTTGTGCGCCGAAAAAGGAGTTGCGGCCAGTGTCTCCCGCTGGTGGACTACATTTCCGGTTCCTCAACGAATTTACCGCTGTTCAGTGGCAAAATATGCAAGTTATGCCGATCAAATTGCGGCAGAAACACTTTCAGGCGTGGTGGCACTTCATGCACGCACTGCCAGATCCGGCTCGATGATCTGGCTGACCATGCACAACAAGAATTATACTCGTTGGCGGAAGTTGTTCCTGGCCTATTTCCACAGAAGAGTGGATTTTCTTCATGCACCGGGTCGGCTTTGGGCACTTGTTCGTCATTACCATAAACTTGGAATTATACGCGGATATATTCTTTATTCCACACCAGGGCCTCATCCATCACGGGATATTTCGGTGAACTGGGCCACCACTCTTTGCGCCAAGCTTCATGCCATCGCCATTACCTCAGCTTTGCTGCCAAAGGCGCGCGCGTGCGGGTTGCGGATGATGGCTGATGCACGGGGCAAGACGTTTCACTGGGTGCTGGCCAAGCTCGACAACCATTTTTCTCATCGGCAACTGTTTCTTCTAAACCCTGACCAGCCTAATTTGCGTGATGAGGCTGTAGCTTCGCAAGCACTGGTTACCATTGACGTGCATGGCGGTGGATACAAACGCGGCATAAGGCTGATTCGTCCGGGAGGGATCGTCCTGGGATGGGGAATGAATGAACTGGGCGTGGTGGAGGCGGCGTCCAAGTACGCGCTGCGAGTGGAGGCGGCAGATTGCGCCAGCAATCTACCGGTGCTTTCCTCCGGACATCCGCCCGCCACAATCTACGCCCGCCAAAAGAACAAAGGTAAGGTTCAGCAGCACTACAATCCCAAGTTTCATTATCTGAGTTTTATTCTTAGCGACGGTGATAACGTGCAGTGGGCGATCGGCAATTATTGTTCCCAGCGAAATTTGTGGGATTCTCCATCGCGGGGCGCGATTCCGTTTGGCTGGAGCTTGCCGCTGGTGGATCTGGCACAGGCTAATCCATGGCAACTGCAATGGATGGACAAGAAGGCTCGGCCGAGCGATCAGTTATTTCAATACGGATTGGGCTATTTTTATCTGGATGAATACGGACAACTTCGTGGCGGCATGCCGGCGCTGATAGCTTTGATGCGCAGCGTACGGCCCAATTTGGAGCGTCTGCATATTCACACGTTGCTGGTTTTTACAAAAACGTGGAATTCACCGGCGGCCCGGCGAGCCTATCAGGTGTTGACCAGACAATTACCCGATATTCAGGGCCTTTTCGTGATTCAGTTCAATCCTTATGCGGCGGGACGTGGCAAAATTTTATGGGTTCCCCGTCCACATGGCGTGCCGATGCCAGTGATTTCCGCGCGGAGTTTTTTGTGGAACCAGGGGAAAAACGTCAACAGTGCGTATTTTCAGTGGCCGAATTACGCGGCGACGGAGCTTAACGCCTGGGCCAACCACCCGCCAACCTCTTTGGACAGCCATTTTGCATGGCTGGGTATTCATGCTTGGTCCAGCTTCGCTTTAAAGCCCGACACCAAGGCGCTGCGACAGTACGGGGCCGCCCTGTATGTAGCGCGGCATCTGGGGCCTTCGATTCGTGTGGTAACGCCTTCGCAACTGGTGCGGCTATTGATTGGGGCTTATATGGCCGGACACCAACCGAAGTTACTTAAATGATATAGTAAATATTATTCACTATATCTGGCTTTAAATAGGTATAAACGCACGATACACAGGATAACTAATGAAAAATAAGACTTGCTTTTTATTGCCGGTTGATGTAACATTACCGCCATCAAGGAGAAGGTGAGAGGGTGGCGGTGCCGTTTGCTGCTGAAATCAGAAGCGGCGGTGTTGGCGGAACCGGTAATTTGCCGGGTAACGGTTGTAAGAAAGAAAAGGAGTTTTAACATGACCATGGCTCAGCTTCGAGTGCCCAGCGTAATTCCACTCATCTTCGGGACTTTGCTCATGTCGTGTGCCGGCTGCGCCGGGCACCACCCGACGGTCGGTGCGAAACCAAATCTGGCTTTGGTGGGGATCTGGAATTGGCACAGCCACAAGAAGGGTGTTAATCTAACGGCCGTGGTTTATCCTCTGCGGAGACGATCTTATCTGGTGCAGGCAGTGCCATTTTTCACCAGACGGCCACTGATCGGCTGCGGGTTGGCGACGGCACAACTGCAGCGAGTAGGTGGGCATCGCTATTTATTTTGCCAATGGATGTTGCCCAATCTTACCGACCAGCCGGAAAACATTGCCACTCTGCAAAAAAGCCTGACCGCCGACGGCGGCGCGCGGCGTTCCCTGGTAAGGACGATGATTGATTCAGCGCGAGAGACCGGCCTGGCTCGAACATATTTCGCCTTGCGACTGGATTCGATGAGTCCGAATCGGATTGTCATTACGCCCATGCTGGGCAAAAACGCTCTCGGATCGCTAACGATGGCGGAAGGCATAGTGAGTTCGCGCAAGGCGTTGGTAGCGTTTATTCGCAGTCCCGCCGGACGGCAACTGGCCGCAAGCCAGTCGCGGGTATTTGAGCGGGCCACCGCAAAATCGGCCCTGCCGGTCGCATTTTACACCAGTCCATAACGGTAGGTGTCGGTCGGCATCGACATTTTGAAACACGAACTGTTTTTTTTGAAATACCGGATGGAAAATAAAGGAGTGCTGACAATGTCAACAATTCGATTGGTTTTTATGGGTGTAATGGCTGTTCTATTAACAGCAATTATCGGCGGGTGCGCTGGCCCAGAGTATTTTAACCAGCCTCTAAGTTCGATGGCGACGGCCACACCAGATCGCACTCTGTTGGGTGTGTGGAGCCGCAAGGATAAAGAGGGCGTGCAGACCACGTTGGCTATCTACCCGCGAGGTCCTCGCAGTTATCTGGTGGAGGCGGTGCGTTTTGGGGCAAGGCAGCAGCAAATTGGCTGCGGATTGATTGAGGCGTGGTTGACCACGGTGGATGCACATCAATATTTATCCTGCCAGGTATTTATGCCTAACCTCATCGATCAACGCGGGAATATAGCTACGCTGAAAAAAGATCTGCAAGCGGGTAAAGATGGGCAGAAGCAGTTTACGCAATCCTTAATCGCATCGGCGAGAAGAACTGGTATGGCGCATGTTTATTTTGTGGTCCGGATGGATTCCATCACCCCTGATAAAATTGCGATCACGCCTTATATGAGTGGTCATTTGGCAAAGAATATCTCCATTGCGGGGAAGGCGATGGATTCGCCAGCGGCTCTGGTGAAGTTTATTTCCAGCCCCGCCGGCGCAAAACTTGCCGCAAAAAAACCATGGGTGTTTCATCGGATTTCCGCGCCCCAGGCGCTGCCCGAAGGCTTTTATATGGGGTATTAAAAATGGATATGGAGAGTATGGCCCACGTTGTCTGAGGTTGTAGACGTATGCCCGCCGGCCTAGCACAACCGGCAGCTTTTCGATCTCCTGCGAGCAAAGGGAATTTATCATGCGAAGAATGCTGGATAGCGTTGGACTTACGCGATCTTTTCGCAAACGGCGGTCGCTGATTGTGCTGGTTTTGCTGCTATTTGGAATTGCACTGGTTTATGGGCGAATCATTCTGATGGCCCGGCCCACTCCAGTGGCAGGCATTCCGCCAAAGGTATGGGGAATGCTGGCGAAAATGCGTGGCGCACCTTTGGCATTTCCCCGGCTTCACCCGGTGAGTGGTGTGGTCTGGCACAAGATGACCGCCACCCAACGTCACGTTCTGTCACAAAAACGTCGTTGGCGGTACGAAGTTTTCTTCCTAGCCTTTGCCCATGCCACTCCCGAACAGCAACGCGCGGTGGTCGAACGAACGCGTTTACGTTTTGCGATGCGATCTTTAGTCTTTGCTGATGCTACTAAAAAGCAGCGACAGGCGGTGGTTGAGCAAATACAAGCGATGTTTCCCGCACCATTCCGAAATGGTGGAAATGACCTGCAGAGAACTATGGCTATAGGCCTGGCCGGCGGTAATCCGGAAATACATGCCGCGATGGCACAATTTTTTATGGCTCTGCGTAACACCCGATGATCAGTGCCACAGATGGAGACTGCGGCCATTTGGAATCACGGCAAAGATAGTAAGGGTAGATTTATGAAAACCACAGGTTACGACTGGTTAGTAAACGCCGGCAACTTCCGGTCTAAGACGTCTCTTTGTGGCAGCAGTTGGCAGAAGTCCGATCCCGGCATGCCGTCGCGGAAGCGTAATTGTTTCCAACGGCCCCTATACGGTTTTACCCTCGTGGAACTTTTGGTGGTGATTTTTATTATTGCGTTGCTCATTGCGTTGCTTTTGCCGGCGCTCTCCTCCGCCCATAATGACGCGGAAGAAATGATCTGTGCCTCGAATTTGCGTGAGTTGGGGCAGGGTGTGCAAATTTACGTGGAAGAATATCAAGCCTATCCGCCTACGGATCCTGGCGATTGGCCTTTTGGACATCTTTCACGTAATACGGGAGAGTCCGCGGAAATTCCGACTCCGTGGGGCTTTGGGCTGTTATTTACCGACGGTATCATTACAAATCCGACATTCTTTTATTGTCCGCAGGCGGGTTTTTTCGGCCCGGCCAATCCAAGTAATTATCTGCCCACGTATGCCCCGGTATGGCAGCCGAATCTGGCCCAAACCGCCGATAACAATATAACGTGGTGGACCAATGTTTACCTTGGCTACTGTTATTGGGTGGGCCGGGCGCAAGGCAACTCGGGCGCAACCACTGGTACTGTGACCAATCCATGGACACAGGTAACCTCAAATATAAATTATCTTGATCCGTCAGCATTGTTTACACAGCAAGGTTTGCACAATCCGCACGGTATTATGGGTAGCGATCTCACGGCAAGTTACGGAGGCAACTGGTTCTTTTCGCAGTGGCCAGAGCCCATTTCCAACCATGTGGACTCTGGTAGTGCGGCGGGATCCAATATTTTATACAGCGATGGTTCGGTGGAATGGAAAGGTCCATCCCAACTGCACTGCAATTACACGCTTAGCATTTTCGATTTCTGGGAATAGCATCATTCCAAATTCGCTGGCGAACTGGAACCGACTGACCTCTGCCATAGGAGACGATAACTGATGAGAAACCATAGAACGGTATTCCTCGCGATTCTGTTGATTGTATTACTGGCCTGCTCGGCGGTGGGGCGTGGTAATATTCAGGGATTCGAGGGCTTTGCGGCAGTGAATACCGCCGGCACATCCTCGAAATTGAAAAAGTCCAAAACTATACTGATCCTTACGGATGGCAAGCGTAACGAGGCGACGAGTTGCTTTTTTCCGACCAGGCAACGCGTTGGCGCGTTCCGGGCGGCTTTCACCTACCAAGCTAAAGTTCCGTCAGGCGGCGGTGGCGACGGGGTGGCCCTTGTGCTGCAACGAGATCCGCGTGGAGTCCGGGCGTTGGGAGGCAACGGCGGAAATTTGGGGTTGGGCGGTCAAAATAATTCTATCAATGGCAGTTACGCCCTGGAGTTGGATGTTCTTTCGAACGGCATTTCTCTTCTGGGTATGAATGGTCAGACCGGCCCCTTCACCCCCGTCTCTCCGGTCAATCTGTCCAGCGGCGATTTGATACGCGTAACGGCGATTTTCAATGGGGTGATTTTGCGTGTTACTCTTGCAGATATGAAAACGCACGCAATTTACCGGATGACGTCACCCTTTGCACCGGAAAACCGCCGGGCGTACGTAGGCTTTACCGGGGCGAGCGGTGCAGCCACCGCGGTACAGAAAATCAGCCATTTTACCTTTGTATCGCTCCAGCCGCGGCGCGTAGCAACATTGACGCTACCACAACTGCGCCGGATGCTGGGCCTCCCGGAAATTATGCCAGGAAAGTCCGGGCGAGCGCCACTGACAGCATTTGTGAATCCCTTCATTGGTACCGCCAACACGGGTGCAGAATTCCCCGGCCCGGTGATGCCATTTGGTATGGTGCAGATTAGTCCGGATACACGACCGCGGTCCATGGGATACTATTATCGGGATTCCAGAATACTCGGTTTCAGCATGCTCCATATGTCCGGCGTGGGGATGAATGACGAAGGGGATGTATTTTTTACCGCTACCACCGGATCCGTGAACACACAACATTATACATCGCGTTTCAGCCATCGGCAGGAATCCGCACAAGTTGGTTATTATCAGGTGCGGCTGCTCACACCGAATGTAAATGTGGAATTAACATCGGCCACGCGAGCGAGCATGGCACGCTTTACGTTTCCATCCGGAAAACGCGCCAACCTGCTTATTCCCATCAGCCATACGATGACCCGTACACGTGCAGCGCAGGTTCGGATAGCAGGTCCGCGCGAAGTGGAAGGCTTGGTCACCAGCCGCTGTATGGCACAAGGCTCGCCATATTACACGGTCTATTTTGTGATGCAGTTCAGTTCGCCGTTTTGGCGTTATGGAACATGGAAGGCGAATAAAGAAAGAACAAGTGGCTCTGGTCAGGCGATGCAGTCCGGTGTGGGACAACCGCATGTAGGTGCATACGTAAGCTGGTCGCCGCAAGGACCACGCATCATTACCGTAAAAATAGGCATTTCCTATGTGAGTATAGATGACGCTCGCAAAAATCTGGCCGCGGAACTGGGCGGAAAGTCATTCAACCAGGTACGCCAAGCTGCGATGCAGGCGTGGAACCACATTCTTCATCGTATCAGCGTGCACGGTGGTACTGCGGCGCAGAAGATGATTTTTTACACGGCGTTGTATCACAGCCTGCTGATGCCGAGTATTTTTTCGGATGTAAATGGTCGCTATATCGGATTTGATAACCGCATCCATGATCTTAGCCCCGGGGGGATACAATACACAGATTATTCCGGATGGGACATCTATCGTGACGAAGTACCATTGTTGGCGCTGGTTGCGCCCGGGCGCATGGAGCAGATGTGCCAGTCGCTGGTGCGCGACGTGCGACAGGGAGGGTGGATGCCGCGTTGGCCGGAAGCCAACAAATATACCAATATTATGGTAGGAAGTCCGCTGACCACGGTAATATGTACGGCGTGGGAATATGGCCTGCATGATTTCAACATGAAAGCGGCCTACCGCGCAATGTTTAAGGATGCTACGGAGCCTGCTCCGCCCGGGAAAGCCTATACTGGTGAAACAGGCATCGCTTATATGAACAAACTTCATTATATTCCCACCGACAGTGGAATTGGCGGCTCGGTCTCTAAAACCGAGGAGGGCTGCTACGCCTATTCGGCGCTGGCAAGGGTAGCCAGGGATTTGGGCAGAACCGCGGATGCCCGGCGTCTGCGGCACCGCGCCATGTATTGGATAAATCTTTTCGATCCGACCACAAAGTTTATGCGCCCCCGGCTGAAAAATGGCCGCTGGGCTTCGCCTTTTAATCCGGCGGCACGGCCGTTCACCTTTGCCGCACACCCTTATGTGGAAGGTCCTGCGTGGGAATACCAGTGGTACGTGCCGCAGGACATCGCCGGGCTAATTCAACGGATGGGGCAACATCGTTTTATACAGCGTTTGAACCGCTTCTTCCATTATATCACCCTTGAGTGGAGCGGACGCTATTACAATGCTTACAATGAACCCGATATCGAAGCGCCGTTTCTTTATGACTATTGCAGACAGCCATGGAAAACACAGGAACTGGTTCGCCGCCTGGTTCAGCAAGACTACAACGTTACTCCCACGGGACTTGCCGGCAATGATGACTGCGGCGCAATGTCCTCCTGGGTAATATTCAGCATGATGGGCATGTACCCGGCAGATCCGGGGCGGCCGGCTTTCGAACTCTGCTCACCCGTTTTTCGCCATGTTGTTATTCACTTGCGATCACCATACCGAGGCAAAACCTTTACAATCAACTCTCCCAAGGCTTCAGCCAGGAATCAATACATTCAATCTGTTACCCTCGACGGCACGCCGTCGCCCCATTGCTGGATTAAACAAGCAGCCATCGTCCGCGGAGGGTCAATGTTCGTTGCCCTTGGAGACAAGCCTGACCGGCATTGGGGTAGCGCTCCGGATGACAGGCCGCCATCCATGTCAAGTCGCCCCGCAAAGCCAGCCACACTCGGCTTGTTTTCCCATTTTGGGGCAGTCAACAGCACAGCTAAAGCGGTGGGATTTAATAAAGCCTGCACTGTTCTTACCTTAACCAACGGCAAGCCTGATGAAGCGACTTCTGCTTTCTCGGCAAGTCCCTGGCGCAGCAGTGCGTTTCGTGCCCAATTTACCTATCAGACCGGTGTGGCAGGAGGCGATGGGTTCGCTTTTGTGCTGGAGCGCGATCCACGCGGAGGCCGCGCTCTCGGCGGTAATGGTGCAGAATTAGGTTACGGCGGAATTAGCGACAGCGCGGCGGTGGCATTTAACATCCTCGGAAAAGGCAGCGGCTTCTACGCGGGGCCGGCCTGCGGTCATATTGGAGCTTTCATACCCACCGGCGCGGTACACCTGGGTTCGGGGCATCGGATACGCGTGCAACTTAATTTTAACGGCCTGATGCTGCACGTGGCGCTTAAGGATATGCAAACCGGTGCCACGTGGCAAACCCGCCTTGCCTTTTGGGCGCCGGCTTCGAAAGCCTGGGTCGGCTTTACCGGCGGTAGCGGCGCGGCGGTAGCGGTCCAAACCATCTCCCATTTCTCTTTCATGCCGGAGTTCAGCAAAATAGAAATGCTGGGGCCGGCTTATGGTTCGCCGACGGAAAAAAACGGTATAAGTGTGTTTCTCCAACCTCCTACAGCCCTGGATCCTACGTATGATGTTACACGGTTTCAGAGATTAAAGACCAACCCGCGGTTGGCGCATCTTTATCTTCGGCCGTGTCGCGTCTACGTGGTTCACGACAGACGGGCCTTTGCCGGAATAACAACGCTGCTTCGCGGCAGGCAGCCCGCACTGCTGGTGCATCCGCGGCCGCATGAGGTGCCGGAAAAACTGGTTTACCATGATGATTTTGAGCGAGGCAGCGTTGCTCATCCGGAAGACATTAACGGAACCGCCCCGGCACCCATTAATACCACAAACGCCACCTGGAATGCCGCACCTGGGCAATTTTTGGCAAGTGGTTCGGATGTCGCCGTGGCCATCACTGTCAATGGCAGCGCCTATTTGCCCCTTACGATATTGCCGGATCACATCTATACTCTCTCAGCCACGCTTGTGCCGCATGCCAGCAGTGCCGGACCATGGCTGGCCTTGGGCTTTGGCGGCAAGACCACAGCCAATCCCAACAATCCGTCCTCTATGGCGTGGGTGCTGTACAAACTGGTTAAGCAGCAAGTGTCGGCACAAACTTTTTGGGGTGGCGGCACGCACCACGGCCGGACAACCTATGCCAAGGCTGGTAACCGTGTGACCCAGAGGTTTCAAATCAGCATCAACTCAGGCAACGGCAGGGTGAGCTTCTGGGATGGCCGCGGCTTGTCAAACCGCACCTGCACCGCCGGGTCCTTGACGCCGGCGGATCTGCATAAAATTTCCGCTGTGTTCATAGGTGATAATGCGGACGGCGGCACGATACACAATTTTCAACTTACGATCCGGAGTGCTGCGCATGTTGACCGCAATATTGGCAGGGCGGTGCAGGCAGGTTGGCCGGC
This sequence comes from Planctomycetota bacterium, assembly GCA_021790385.1. Taxonomy (GTDB): domain Bacteria; phylum Planctomycetota; class Phycisphaerae; order WQYP01; family WQYP01; genus JABEVA01. The sequence continues at coordinate 51,970 of JAJYDW010000012.1, read as the reverse complement.
ATCAGCCGCAGGCAGCCCCGAATTGCTGCTGGATTTTGGCCGGGAGGTAACCGGCCAGCTTAAGTTTCGCGGCAACCATGGGACGCTGCTGGTTCATATGGGAGAGTCCGCTGGCGAGGCTCTGTATCCGGGGGTTGAGGCCGGTGATGGTCCCTGGGCCGACATACAAACTCTGCATTTGTCCACACATACCATCGCCGCGACGGTTCCGCAAAGTTTTGGATTTCGCTATGCCGCCATTCGTTTCCTCGGGACAGTACCAATCCATATCAATAGCCTGCAACTCGATTTTCAATACAGTCCCGTTAAGTACCGCGGGACTTTTGCCTGCTCCAGTCCCCTGTTGACCCGTATATGGTATACAGGAGCGTACACTGTACACCTGTGCATGCAAAATCACATCTATGATGCACCTAAACGTGACCGTGGAATGTGGATGGGCGATCTGCAGATTGAGGGCAGTGTGATTGAAAATGTTTTTCTTAATAAATTTCTGCTCGAGCGAACGATGAGCGCCCTGAGGCGTAATGCTCAAGGGAATAAGCCACCGGCGGCCCTGCCGGAAAATTACATCAACGGAATCGTAGGATATTCGAATGCATGGATCTGTGCATTGTATGATCTTTACATGCACACAGGAGATATACAATATATTCGTCGGCAGCGCCGGATGCTGTTATCCATGCTGCGTTATATGAAACGTGGATTTGACCATCGTAACATTTTTACCAACAAGTGGAATCATTGGTGTTTTACCGATTGGGCTCCCCATCTGAATTCCGGCGACACGCCCCAGGAACGTGTCGCCGTAGACTTATACACCTGCCTGGCCGTACAGCGGGCGGCATTTCTGCTTCAAGCAATCCAGGACAAGGCCGGAGCCGAAATATACCTGCATTGGTATAGGCGGCTTGTAACCGCGGCCCGCCGTTATCTGCCAAATGCCAAAACTCATACGTTTACCCGCCTGCGGCAGGTCAATGCCATGGCAATTTATGCCGGCGTCGCCGATAGAATACAACGGCAGGCTATTGCCAAAACCATTCTTGGCCCCGGTTGTCCGGCCTGGCGGCAGGTGACCACACCTTATTATAACTACTTTGTGCTTCAATCGCTGGGGAATTTAGGACGCACCATGCAGGCTCTGCGATTCATCCGTTCCTACTGGGGAGGTATGATCCATGAAGGTGCTACGACGTTTTGGGAGGCTTATGATCCACGCTGGCCGAAAAAACATTTTCACCGCTATTTGCAGGCGGATAATCGTCCTGGATATTTTGTAAGTTTGTGCCATGGCTGGTCTTGTGGGGTTACGACCTGGCTTACCGAGTACGTGCTGGGGGTGCAACCGACCGCAGCAGGTTTTGCCAAGGCGACCGTTATACCGCATCTGGGGAATCTGGCCTGGGTTGCCGGCCGGGTACCGACACCCCGCGGCAATATTGAGGTGAAAGCCGAAAAGACTGCGACGGAACGTGTGGTATCATTGCGGCTGCCACCTGGCGTGGCCGCAACAGTTGGTGTTCGCGGCCTGCATATCCGTCTCAATGGAAAACGGCCAAGGATGATTTACACCATGGGGCGGCGAAGGTATATAAGAATTGATACCCCCGGCAGCTATCAAGTTACCTCGCGTTAAGATGCGTAATATGAATACTGGCGGCAATAACAATTTATTAAAAGGAAATAATATAGCGGTCATATTCTTTTATCAACCGCTTTTGAAAACCCGCTGACAAGCGGCCCTTTACTATCTTACGCGACTGCAGCGTGCCCGCAGGCTTTGCGTTACGTACAACGACGACATTGGTGCGGTGGTTCGATGTAGCGAGGCGGTTAGGTTGTTTATCCGACACACAGCGTTAACACACCATTTATCACGTGATCATGATCACAGAAACAAAAGACGATTTTAGCAGGATTAGAGGATATGGGGTTAGATCATTGGATAACGGTACGTATTATTCAAGGCCTGTGGCTGACAGTGAGCGCTTATTGGCTGATACGTGCATTCAACAACAAAATAACCGTTTATCGCCAAAGCTTGCCGACACAGTTGAGTTACGTGTTGCCGCTGTTATTTGCATTCATGATTATTTCACACGGGTCGTGGAGGAACATACCGCTGCTGTTCGTATCGCCCGGACAGCGGATAATCGGAGTGGTTTTGTGCGCCGGTGGCATCGCGTTTGCCATTTGGGCACGCACGATTCTGGGAAAGAATTGGAGCGGCATCGCAACGGTGAAAAAAGATCATGCATTGATTTGTCGCGGGCCTTACGCCGTGGTGCGGCATCCCATTTATACCGGATTGTTGCTGGCGTACACCGGGACGGCATTGGCGTTATGGCCGACGACAGGTGGCCTGACGATGCTGGTGGCATTTATTATGGCAGCCTGGATCAAGTCCATGCAGGAAGAGAAACTCATGCAACGACAATTTCCGGAGGCATATCCGGCATATCGGCAAAGAGTTCGTGGTGGCATTATTCCACGTTATTGGGTTTCAATCTCCAAACAGCAAGGCTCTTCACGACAACGCTAACCTCTGCGATTGGCTCCTTATTGCGCCGGCATATAAGGAGCGGCCTGCGCCCAAGGCAAGCGGTCCAGCACCAACGGCTGCCGGGGCAGTAAGTGCGCCAGCGTGTGGGAATTGAGAAAAACGCGGAGTTTTTTCCGGTTATGGAGGATGCCCGTAGGTACGTTAAAAACGGCATGTTGACCGTTTTGGGGCACCAACAGCGGGTACACCTCCAGCCTATTTGGCAACACCTTTTGCAGTTTAACCAGGTAAAAGACCCGTGCCATTCCAGTAGCCCGCCCCGCCGCCATCCCCATCTTTTTCAGGGTCGCGGCATACTTCGTGGGTTGCCCAGCCGGCGCATGTGTTTTCCACCACGCTTCCATGGCGGGTGAATAAATCAGGCGTGGATCCATGGAGCGGCAACTCATCCACAGCCGACCATGGATTCTCGTTAAGCTGCCGATAAACGTGCCGGCAAGCACTGCTTGAAGTTTCGGCTGCCCATCGGACGTGGCCGCCGCCCTGAAGTTGCAGCAGGTGAGCAAATACCTCTTTGTACCCAAGGGATAAACAAACAAGATGGTTTGAACCGGTTTGCCGGCACCATGATGATGTTGCAATCGCCAGACCCCCAGCAGGTTTTTGTCCTGAAAGGCGCTGTGTTGTGGAACCAGAGAACGATTGACTGCCAGCGGCGCACGACAACCGGCCAATGCCACCAAGGCAATAGCCGCAGCCAGCAAGGGAAAACGGTGTAACAACTTCATCAGGGTATCTCCAAAAAACAATAAGTTTCTGATATTGCGAAATTTTCCAGTCTTTCCGGGTACGAATAAAAGTGGTACAACAAATATAAAAATGCCACTTTTCAACTTTTAATATCTTGATTTTGTATGTTTTTTACGCCTCATTAACTCTGGGTTCCACATCATTTTGGTGATTTTTTTGCAAATTTATGGCCCGTGAACGGTCACATTATTTTTTTGCCGCGAATGGAATGGAAGGAATCTTTACGGCAACACCGGAATAAACCATCGAGTAATGGGGTATTGCATAGCGGATTGCAAAGAATAAGTGCCACCACCGGTAACCGACGGGGCATTGTTAAATTCCACCGCGGGCACGCTTTGCACGCTGCCATCCAGGAAGCCGATATTGCCCTGACCGTTATGGCGGGAAGTTAAATGATCACCCAGATTGAAGGCGGGAGGATCCAATACTTCATCATTGAAATTGGATAAAAGGGCGGACTCCTCAATAAACACTGCGAACGCGTTATTTTGAATGGCGTCGGCGCGCAGTGGATAGCTCCACGGTGTGGAAGGAACACCGCCGGATGTCGTCGGTGGATAAATAGTGGCCAGCGTGATGGACTGCGAGTTGACCAGAGAATTGACCGAATAACTCCAATAACCACCGGTGGTGGATGGCCCTACGCTAATTGCGCCGCAGCCAGGAAGGGCACTTGGCCCCATGGTTAAAGCGGTAGCGGAATTGCGGTTGCCCATATCGGACGGGCACATGAAGATTTTGGCATATTGCGGATTGAGCGGTGGCGGGCTGCCCGGTGCGGGGGTGGTGGAGGTGGGAGAAATGGTGTAGGGCGTAGCAGTACTCATCTGGGCCAGCGAGCCATTGAGCTGGTTGTAGAGAACACCCGCCTGCACGCGCCAATCCTGCTGGTTGTTCCAGAATGTTGCTGTCTGGACGTCGGTACTAGATTTGGCGTTGCTGTACGGCGGAAAGCTGGCCTTATGCGGAAACAGCAGGCCGTCGAGCGGAAAAAAACCGTTGTCCGTGACGAAATACTCGTGCAGCGCCTGGCCCAGCTGGCGCATATTGCTTGCGCAAACGATCTGCTGGGCACTTTGCCGGGCGGAGGCCAAAGCCGGCAACAGCAGAGAAATGAGCAAGGCGATGATGGAGATGACCACCAATAGCTCGACGAGAGTAAAACCGTGTAGGGGCTGGCGAAAGCAGCTACGGCTACGTCGTGTTGGAAGACAGCAGCACTTCCTGATACGTAAATACGCATCACGCCCCTGGCTATCCTCACCGCGACATCGTAAAGGGTACAACACATTCATGAGTCCACCATTACATAGCCGTTCGTCGCACTACCCAATCAGTAGTAAGCCCAGTTGATATGCCGCCGCACCAGAGAAAAAGAGGCTGATGGCATGGTGCCACCGGCCTCTGGAAAAAGCGTGGCTCTCACGCTTGTGGGCGCTTACGACCCAGCAAAAGCAGTCCGACACCCATAGCCGCCAGCAGGCCCAGCGTGGCGGGTTCGGGGATGGCGTAGAGATCGGTAAAATAAGTCTCCACGGTCGTTCGCTGGGCACCGGTCAATTCGCCGCTGTAAATCTGCAACCCCGCGATCTCCCCCGCGAAGTATTCGGTACCATTGACATTACCGTCGCCTATCGCCTGGATCGGGTTAAAGGCGCCACTCGGCGCGGTGGTGGTGCCATCTGCACTTCCGTTGAAGCGGAAATATCCACCGCCACCCCCAACACTGCTGGCGGTGACGTTGATATTGTTCCAACTGGCGTCGGACAGGGCGGTGCTGGACATGCCCAAATCTGCAGTGTCCTCCACAAGCAGGTCCTGATGGAACGTATTCGCGAGACGGTATTCAAGCGAGCCTCCCTGCCCTCCCACAAATCCGCCATTGGCCGTGGCCATCGCGGATGACGGCAATATATAGGCGAAAATCGTGAAGCCTATGCTGGAGCTCAGCGGTGTCGTCAGGCCAAGCGATTGGCCGAGCGTCCCCGGCGCGGTCGCCGAGAATGTGAATTGGACCGCCGACGACCCGTTCGGTGTGGCATTGGTAACCAGCGTGGGCGTACCGTTTGAGGAAAGTTGGTTATAGGTAGCAGCATTGGCCACGCTGGCGTTGTTGGCGTTGCCGGAGGTGTCAGTCCAAACACCGGTGCTGGCGTCGTAATTGGCGGACTCGTAATTCACCATCAGTCCAGACGGCAAGACCGGCAGCGTGATCGAGGCCGCAGCCGGTGGCGCGATCGGCGGGGCGAGCGCCAACGCCGATGCCGCCAGCCCCATGAGCACAACCATACATTTCCTGTTACCCATAAACATACGTAACTCCTTCCGGGCCTGTGGCCCAAAACACTTGAAACCATGCCGCAGGATCAACACAACTCTGCAACCTTCGATAAGCCATATCATAACAGATCGTAAATTGCATTGCAAGAGAAAAAATAAATTTTTTCAGGGCTATTTTACCGCAATTATTGTCCAACCACCTTTTGGCATAAATCGCTTGAAAACGCCAATTTTTAGTTGTTTTTAGACAACCGATAACGTGGCTTCGTAATGTTATTATATCATTTATGGAGCACATTAGTGATTCTCTGCCGGATTTCCCACCGCATAAGGCAAAGCCGCGAACCATCCCGCCGGCCATACCCGGCAGAACGGTTTGCCGCTATGCCGGTAGCCGGGAACTTTTAACCTGCTTTTTGTGGTATAGAGATACTTTCCGTCCGGGCCAACCAGACGTTCAAGGGCGACCAGGCCCTTGGGCGCATGGCTCGCGTTTATCGGGTACGCGTAAAACAGCGGCTGGGCATGGCTGCCGGGTGCGCGCGGTGTAAGCCAAGAACCGGCGCTCGCCGACGATGCTACGTAAACAGCTTGCCAACCGGGGCGGGTCTGGGATAAGGCAAAAAAGGCAATGTACCGGCCAACACGTGCATGGCGAAGCCTGTTTGCTGGCCGAAGAGCCACGGCGGGATTCGCCGGGCCGGTGCCATACAGCGCTACTGGCAGGAGCAACCGGGTGTCAGCCAAGTTCAGAGAGTACATCAACTGATTGTAGTTGTAGCGGGGCGTAGGTGTACGCGAAGAACTGAACATATTACAATAAGTTGCTTCAAAAAATACTATCCGACTCCGGTGCTGATTGAAAAACCAATCTTCGCTCGGATTATAAAAGCTCATCCGGGGAAAATTAACCACCCGTTGGGCATACACCCAAGGCCCCAGCGGTGTATCGCCGACGGCGGCATAGATATCACCGAGCGAACTGGTACTGCCGTTGTTGACCACCATCCAGCCCTTGTTGCCGATGCGTTTAAGGTGAATGTTGGCTGTGCATACCCACGGTTTGCCGTTGATCATTTTCTTTTGAATGGTTGCCTGCAAAGCGTTAGCGCTTTCGCCGATCAGCAGCCACCGATTCAGGTACGGATTCCAATTCACGCAACCGGCATGAATAATTACCGGCTTACCGGTGGTTACATCCCGTATCGGGGCAATGTACAGGTGAACTTTGCCCTGTTGGTTCCACCGGTCGAATGTCCACGGATTCACTGGTCCAGTGTTTGTTTGCCAGCGCCAGCGAAGGGCACCATTCTGGCCGAGATTAAAACGCGGATGTTGCGCATTGCTACCTGGTTGCAGGCAGGTAAAGGCCTGATAGTCGTCCATGGAGGCCAAGGCGCTGGCCAGAGCCGGAACGCGGATCAGCGGCAAAGGATTTGCAAAGTAAATCCAGCGTTGACCATGGCGTTGGGTGATAAAGGTGTGCCCGTCCGGTGGGGCACCATGCTGGAGCAGAGGCCAGGCGGATGAAAATGTCGTCACCGTTTGAAACTGATGTTTGTATGTGTTGAACTTGAGAAGTCCCCGCCGATAAAGATCAAAATGCTTGCCTACTTTCATGAAAGTGGCATACAGGGCGGATCGCCCGTGACGATCGGGCAGCACCGTGGGCGCGGCAATCCAGGTGGGTCCGGGGCCGGGAATGGCGGTCATGGGCGCGGGTCGACCATGACGATCCAGAAAATAATGCAAATTGATGCCCACTTGTGGATTCAACCCGCCCTTTCCAGGCAGCATTGATGTGGCTCCGGTTACCGCAAAATTGCCGAGAGGGTACTGCGGCTCCAGCGTATCACCCCAGAACCAGTAAATTTTGCCCTTAAACACGGTGGGCATGGCTCCATCACTGCCGAATACCGATCCGTTCAGTACCGGCTGCCGGATCGGGATTGCCGCACCCACCAACAAGCTGTCGCGGTAAATTCCCGCCCCCGTTATACGGTAAAGCCGCTGGGCAATCTCCACCCGCCGCATACGCAAGGTGGTATGTCCGCCCGGATGAATCCGCAGCGAAATACCGCGAAACCCAAAGCCATTTTTGGGATAGCGGTAGCCCGGGCTTTTGATGGAAAAGAAAACGTGCCGATGCATAAGGCCCGGTTCGTAAAAAGCGACAATCCCATTGCTGTCGGTATAGAAGCGGATTGCGTTGTCGGTTTGCAGACGTACCAGAGGAATGCCACGTCCCGTAGCCCTGTCGATGACGCAAATGGCAAAGTACCGACTATGTCCCAGACACCATGGACGTGAAGGGGCTGGAAATTGTGCTGATGCCGACAAGGCTTGCTTATGGGACACCAACCAGAGTGTCAGGACAAGCATCAGACACCGCAGGAACCGGCGCGGTGGGCATCCACACCATTTTGTAATCATCACCACTGGCGTGCTCCGGTTGTGAACCACATTTGCGGCGCTCAAAATCAGGGCAACGGTGCGCTGAAATTATATGTTCCGGATTGAACCCGGTATATCGCACGACCTCTGGCCATCCGCACGTATTTGATCCAGCTTTTCTTCGGCAGTGCCTTGGAATTCAAACGCACCGCCGCCGCGGACCTGGTTGGAATTTCCACCAGCGCACTGGAATTGGCGGGAATTTCCACGTGCCAGTGGAACTGATGATTGCGGGTTATTTTCCAGTTGCTCACAATGGTGCCATAAGGCGAGCGGTGAAAGCACTTAAACCACGTGAGATTCTTCTCCAGATGCGGGCACATGATGATTCGCTTGAAGCCAGGATCTGCGACATCAGCCCGGATTCCCCCCAAATCCTGATACAACCAGCTCACCATATCGCCGATAAGCATCACATGATTCATCGAATTCATACCCGAGCCGGCAGTGTTGCCGTTCCAGTTTTCCCATAGGGTGGTGGCACCGTGTTTGATCATGTAACCGTAACTTGGATACGTAGTCTTATTAAGCCATGTCCAGGCCAGAGGTGTTTCGTGAATGCAGTTTAACGCCGCAAATGCCCATTGCATGCCAATAAGGCCGCAATACAAATGCCCATGTTGATGCTGGTGAATCAGCCAGACCAGACGATGTTCCACTGCCGCCTGCCGGGCGGCTGGAATGATTCCCACCGCCAGCGGGAGAAGGCAGGAAGTATCAGAACCATTGCCATAGAAACCACCCTTGGCATCCCACAGGGTCTGGAAGCCCGCGTACAGGTTCCTGGCATCAGCCAACCAGCGCCGCTGATCGGCTGGTTTATGCAATAACCCGGCAAACCTGGCCATAATACGCAGATACTTATACATGCTGGCCGTAGCCAGCAGCGGGCCTGGCGTGCTGCGGTTGGGATCGTGCGAGCCAATGTTGGTGGAATGGGCATGCGGCGGCGAATCCCAGTCGCCGAAGCCGCCATTCGAATCAATCCCCTGGTGAACCATTTTCATCTGATAATCGACCCACCGAACCATGGCCGCATAATGCTCCCGGATAGGAGCAGTTTGCCCATATTGCACGTAAAGATGGTCTGCCACCATGATGAACGTGCCGGGCCAGGTTACGTCGTGGCTGTAGATATTCCAATACGGCGGATTGACATCGGCGATGTCCCCATCGGGTTTTTGCCCATCTTGGATATCCCACAACCACTTATCATAAAATCGCTCAACATTGTAAATGAACATTTCACCCTTTGATTCCGCGCTGCGATCCCCCATCCATCCCTGGCGTTCATCTCGCTGCGGACAATCGGTCGGAATGCTGCGGTAGTTGTCCTGGATTCCCCATTTACAATTATGATAAATCTGATTCACCAACGGGTCCGAACAGGCAAACCCGCCGGCCGCCGACAACTCATCGTGCACTTCCTGGCCCTCCAGGGTGGAACGATTCGGCCGACCCGGATAACCCATCAATTCCACATACCGAAAACCGTGATAGGTGAAAATCGGATGCCAGATGATGGGCTTGCCGTTAAGAATCAGCGTGTCGGTTTGTTGGGCCGAGCGAAGATTCGCGGTGTACAGTCCCAGTCCGCCAGGGTGGGCCTTCTCTGCGGCAATCAGGCGTCGGCCTGGCCCCAGGGCCGGCATCCAGCGATGGCCGTCGCGGGTCAGCGCCTCCGCGTGCCGCAGCACCAGTGTTGTGCCCGCTGGACCATTCACATGAATCTCACACCAGCCCACCATATTCTGGCCCATGTCGAAAATCCACCGGCCTTTGCCGACATGCAGTACCGCGACCGGATGAATCACCTGCGTCACCCGAATCGGCGGCTGACATTCGGCCACCAGACGTCCACCCGGTGAATGCACCGATCGGGCAGGTTTCCATCCGGCGGCATCAAAACCCACGGTATCCCAGCCGGGCATTTCCATGCGAGTGTCATAGGTTTCACCATTGTATTCATTGTTCATCCGGATCGGTCCGTGTTCCGTTTCTTTCCATTGATTATTACTGACAACCACGGCCTTGGACCCATCGGCATAGCGGATACGCAACAACAAAATCATCCGTGGTGGAATGTTGATGGTGTAGCCCGGCATACCATACATGCGACCATTACCTAGAATCGCGCCCATGACGTTGCTGCCCGGTCGCAACAGCTTGGTTACATTGTACGCAACATAATAACACCGCTTGGGATACCAACTCAACGGTGGAGAAAGCTGGTTGTGACTGGCGGCGTGACCGTTAAAATAGAGCTTGCTTAAGCCCAGACCGCAGAAATACACAATGGCTCGTTCAACGGGAGCACGCAGTGTAAATTTGTGCCGCAGGTAAACCGCGGATTGCCGGCGCGTCGATACGCCCACCTGGCCCCACGGCCCCATGCCATAGCGGCCCAGCACCAGAGATGATTTCCAACCCCGGTTCGGCTGCCGGGCTGCTTGCCAGCGTGCATTGGTGCGAATGTCCAGGGATTTGCCATGCGCAAATACAAAATGCAGATCGCCGATAAGGCCGGCGGGATTGGGTGTGCGGCCCTGATTCACCGCCGTTAAATCCACGACATTGCGCCCGGGATGAAAAAGCTCCGTTACCTGCGTAATTGGTGCCGTGTTAAAATTGCTGCCACTGGCGGCGCGATGACCATTGATCCGCATAACAAAAGCATTATCTGCGGTCATGGTGCATGTTGCCGAAACCAGCCGCGGCCGGGCCGGAAGTTTAATAATCCTGCGGAAATAGCGCGAACCGACCGGGGCAGCCTGGGCTGGCGATCCTTCCGGGTACCAGATCCAGAAACACGGATGCAAAGCCATGCTTTGGCGCGGACGTGGAATACCGATCCATTGGGCCTTGTTCCAATTTCCATGCGACAACAAGCCTTCCCGCCAATAGTTTACCTTGCTCCAGGCAGATTCCACTCCCGCCTGGTTCCACACGCGCACCTTCCAGAAATAACGCCTCCCGGACGCCAGTGGCGGCGTACCGTGGAGCACGTATTGAACGTTGACAGACTGCGAACTGAAAACTTTGCCCGTGTCAAACAAATTGACCTTGTTGGCAGCCAGCAGCGCCCGTGAGCCGGCAATCAAAAGCTGATAGGCACTTTGCGTCTCTCCTCGACGTTTCCATGGCACGACCCAACTCAAAAACGGCTCGGTGGAATTTATTGCCTCTGGATTGTGCGACCCATCACATCGCAGATGAATCGGTGCCGCAATGGTTCCTGCATATAATCTTCCACCGACAACCATACTGGCCACAAACACCAATAGCCACAACTTGGAAAATATACGTCGTGTATAAACCACTGCACTGCTGAACATTATGGTAGTCTCCACACACTCGCCAATGAATCCTTCGCCCTGAAACCTCCCTGGGACCGCAGGGCCGCCTGTGCTTTATGCACCGCCGGCGCGGATGTCTTTTGCCTGATTTTTAAATAATTGCCATAGCCCACAATTACCGTCGAGCCAATCAGCACCGCCAAACCTGCGCCGATGATGATATGCGTACGTTTGCTCGAGCCTTTCCATTCATGCAGCACTACCCCCCACAATGTGGCAAAAATAATGATACTGGCCATGTGCAGCGTCCACCCGGAAAATTTATACGGCCCCATTTGCGTTTGCCCCATGGTATAAAAGAAAAACTGCAGGTACCACAGCGTACCCGCTACGGCGCAAAAGGCATAATTGAGCAGCAGTGGAACGGGAATCCGCCGGCTGTCAGCAGCCTTCACCGCAGGTAAAGCTTCCGGCAGCTCGGTATAACCCGGACCATCCACCGCCGTCACCAGGCGATTTTCATCCGCCCTGGCCCTGGAGGCCAGGTATTCATGGGCACTGCGATGTCGCAGGTGCAAAACCGCGCACCAGATGAAATTGGTGGTAAATCCGCCCAACAGTACGACAATCAACGCCGGCAGACCATCCCAAAATACAGCGCGGTGATGCTGCGCCAACAGATGTCGGGCCATGACATTAATCGGCGTGCCCGCCGCCAGGCCATAGGCAAAGCTCGCGCTCATAATCCCCGAGAACGTGGCTACCAGAATGCCTTTACCAAAGTTGAACTCCTTCACGGTAGCTTTTTTCTGCGCTTCCGGCATTTCTTTTTCCTTGGCCATTCCCGCCGCCCCGCTTAGGCCAATGCCCAGCAGACATACCACCACCCCCAATAAAATGATCTGCCCGGAAAGCGTATGGGCAATATGCACAATCGAACCGTTAAAAATCGGCGGCATCAGCGTGCCAAAAGCGGCGCAATAGCTCAGCGCAATGGCCATTCCCAGTCCAATACCAAGGTAACGCATAGTCAAGCCAAAGGTTAATCCGCCCAATCCCCACAACGCACCGAACATGTAGGTTAGCAGGAGGATACCACTATTGTGCAGTTGTATTGTATTGCTGAAATAATGGATGGTTTCGGATTTTGGACTCAAAATTGCACGCCAGAAATCCGGCACCAGCAGCGTGGCAAAAACTACCGGGGCAATAATCCATGAAAAAAATCCTCCCACCAGCCAATACGTTTCCCACGACCAATGCCGCACCTTGCGATACGGCACATAAAAACTCGCCGAGGCTAACCCGCCGATCCAATGAAATACCACACCCAGTGCCGGATTTGCCGCCATTTACTTCTCCTTTCGTGTTGCTACTAACAAACCCGCACGGTCAGCACTCCCAGCAGTTTGGCGAGTTTATCAATCTTACTTGCCACATGGCCCACCCCCACAGCACAGTGATGGGCTGGACCATGACTGTTCCACTGGTTGATAAATTCACGAACTCCGATGGAAAATCGATAGCGACTGTTGGTGTTACCAATGGCCAGAATCGGCCCAGCTTCTGACTGCCCCTCCGCCACCAGCAGTTTGAGCCGGTCATCCGCGCTTTCCACCACAGACAGAAGCGTCACCGGGCCATGCCTGACCGCCATCTCCACCGAAAGACCACGCCCGACTTTGCCGTGGTATACACGCAGAGGTCGCACCCGGGGTTTGCCCTGCGCAATGGCAATATGGCCTGGGCCATCGTGGCCCATCAACACCACGTCGTCTTTGAAATCAATGGCGTAGTATTCCGTGAACGAACCGCCAACGCCAAGGCTATCCATAATTTTCATTGCCTGTACATTCTTGACCTCATATTCTCCCGCCACCGGAATACCGCCGGCGGTCAGCAATGATGTACCAAGTATGATCGAAGTCATTGTATTTTCTTCCGCCGCGTTACCCAACCCCATCTGGTAGTACGCCATGGCCCCAAGGCCATGGTTCTCCACCAGACGATCCAGCGCGATGGAAGTGCGGGCGGCGCGAGCCAGTTCGGCATCACTGCAATCCGATTGAATGATAAATTTCTGCTGAAACAGTCGAACCCGCCGGCCCATGTCCGATCTCGACACTTTTGCCGCCAAAGCGGCCAGTTCCCCCACCTCCAGCATTTCAATGTGCCCACCGAAGACAGCACATTGGCGAGTGAGGTCCGTATATATATCCAGCATGCCCCCATAATAATGTCCCAGCAGACCCAAACGATTATGAAACATGGTGTGTGCTACCTCGGCGGCATCCAACCAGTCAGAAATTTCATTCCAGCAATTCGAATCTCCATCTAATACGCCCGTTACCTGATGGAAATTCACCCCGGTCCGCCGAAACACATTGGCGATTTCCGGAACCGGGCATGCCGAGCAAAAGGCCAGCCATTCGCCGGTCATGCGGGTACGATCTCCCATCTTATTGAATCGATCATAATCAATCGCATGATCAGGCTGTAGATTCAGGATAATCACCGGCACTTTGGCCCGCTGCACCACCGGCAGAACCACCGACGAAAGTGCATACGTGGTAACGTAGAGAAATATGATGTCCACATCCGCCTGGCGAAACCGATGGCCGGCGTCGAAAGCCTTTTCCGGTGTATCGATTAAGCCCAGATTCACCAGTTCCACGCCAGGCCTGCACAAACGACCGGCCACCTTGGTGACGTAGCCGTCCAAACGCTGCCTCAGCCCCGCAAATTGCGGCCAGTACGCCGCCAGGCCGACGCCAAAAATTCCAACTTTGAGTTGATGGTGTACCGGCCGGGTGGTCATTTCAGGTTGCCTTTCAAAATGGTTGCGGTCTCAGCGAAGATTAGTTGAACCGGACCGATCAAGCCAGATTCCGCCAATGGGTCAGTTTTACCCCATAGCCGCCAGGTAGTAAATGTAAATCGCCCGGTCGGGCTGGGCTTGCCATCGAGCAGCCATTGCGGCCACTTACGCAAATGACCATTCGGAGCCTGGTCGCAGTCCGGCGGTAGTTGCTCATCTCCGATCATCCGGTTAATCCACAGATTGGTTACGCGGACGCGAAGTTGATTGCGGCCTGGCTGCAATACCGCGGTAACGTCAACCTTAAATGGCGGCTTCCACAGAATTCCCAGCTCGTGACCATTAAGCGTTGGCTGGGCCATGACCGCAACCTCGCCCAGATCCAAATATATGCGTCGATGCGGTGCCGGTAAGCCTGCCGGAGTCATAAATTCGGCCCGATATTCCGCCGTACCCGAAAAATAACGTACGCCCGCATCCGGATGCTTGTTCCAGGCAATCAGGTGCTGAAGATGGATCTCCGCCGGAGCCCCCCAGCCGGCGGGAAACGCCACCCGCCATGGGCCGGTGATGGAAATCGGCCGGGGTACGCTGGGAATCGCAACTGTGGTCCGACGACCAGAGGCCAACGCAAACTGGTACCGACCCGCCTCCGTAAATACCCCCCGTACGTTCCCGTCATTTTCCATCTCCAGCAGCGCAGGCCGGCGAAAAGTCTCTCCTCCCGGGATGGGAAACCACACCCAGCCGCCATCCTGAAAACTAACCCGCCCAATACGACCACTCACTTCGTACTTAATATCCAAAGTCTTAACCACGTATGGATCCGGGTCGCCCCCGATGGCGGCGATCTGGACCACCGGAAAGCCATTGTGGCCGGCAGCCACTAGTTTTTGCACGATAGCCGTTACATTCCGCAGGTGTTTGGGTTGGCCGGGTTTGCCATAAATAGCCTGTAAAACTCGGATGTTTTTTGGCATAACCACATGTGCCGGCGCATCGGTAGACAAGAAAACCTTCCCGCTGTGACTGGCGCTGGTAATAATATTCTCCGGACGGTGCGCGTTACCATTCCGAAAAACCACAAAGACCGATTCCTTGGGTCCCAGAACAAGCGGTATGTGCGTTCGGCCACCCTCAACACGGTACGCCGGCGCAGGGCGCATGGTTCCAGTTTCCGGATTCCACAATTCCGGCGCGACACCGCTGATTCGAAAAGCACAATTGGCGAGCATCGCCCGGCCGGCGTAGGGCAGTGTCGCCGCGGCTTCGCCGTTGGCCACAAAATAGATATCCATATCCGCGGTTTGCCGATGCGTCCAGCGCACCATAACTTGATCACAGGCAAAATCAGGCTGGATGCCGCGTGCCGAGAGAACCTCTTCCGCGGTTTTACCGGTGATTATTTTTTTCGTCCCCCATAATTCCGCGGCTAGTGTTTGAACCTCACTATCGCAATGAGGGAAATTACTCAAGCTGGGCGAAGATTGCGGCTGCGGACCAATGACCGTCGCGCCGGCATCCACCAGCAGTTTGATTTTCTTAAGAAGTTCCGGCCTCATCGTTGGGGAATTGGAAAGTACCAAAACGCGATATCTCATGCCGCCGGGCAGGGTTAAAAACCCGGCTTTATACTCCATATCCGTGCGCACCACTTCCGCCGGACATCCATCGTAGTTGTAACCCGGACGGGGCGGCGGATTACCCGGGATATTGGACGGCGGTGAAAACGTCCGAGGCATTCCTTCCGCCTGCATGTAGCACACATCCGCCACAAAATGACCGTGCCGCAGCAGCCAGCAGCACCGCGCCACATAATCGTGCCATGGTTTGGTTAAATACCACCAGGTTTGGGTACGCTCATAATGCAATCCCCATGGTCCCATGGACATGCCCGGCGCGTAGTGTGGGTTGGTCCACGGTTGCATGGCGTAGCGATGGAAAACAAAGCGGTTGATGCCCTCCGCGAGGGTCCAATCGCAAATATCCTTGACCACCGCCGGATAGCCCTGCCATTTTTCATTAGCGTCGGCCGTACAGGTTTCCTGACCGATGATATTGTGGCCATAGACGTGCCCGGCGGAGGTCATCTCTATGACCGACCCCATGGCCCCAAACCGTGGCCAGGACCAGCATTCCGACATCGGCTCAACCGCCTGTCCCCCGTAACGGATATCGCTGGCAGGTTCACCAAAATAACCTTCAATAGACAGCCGCAATCCATGTTTCCTGGCGACCTGGCGCATGGCGGCGGCATAATTTTCAACCAGTAAATCGCCCACAGTCTGGCGCACATCCCACAGGAATCGCTCAGACACTTCTAAGCTTTCCACCACCAGTCCGGCAAATACCGGCAGGTACGGCGTTAGGTCGTAACCGCGTAATTTTTTGAAATCCGCGGCAAACGTCGGCGTCCAATTCTGCGAACCGGTTTCCCAACTGTCAATATGCGTGGACACCAGCGTTTTACCCACCAATGGGCCAATCTGCCTGATGATTCGCTCCATCAGGGAATTGAACTGAAAAATAGTGGCCTTCCGGCTAAGCTTGTCGGTTTCCAAGCCCAATCCGCCCGCCGGTGCCGGATGGTTATCCACCCCCGTAGTGGTATGGCCAAGCCGCAGCACAGTCCACTTTCCCGCCGGCACGGTCCATGTCAGCCGCCCGTTGCGATCCATTTGACGGGTCAAATTTAGAATCGACTTCCTGGAAATCTCTTGACCGGGCTTAAGGGTCGGCCATGTTGCGGCGGCAAAAATATTGTACGCCGTGTTGACGTCGGTTTGTTCTTTGAGGTTCCCGATGGCATATCCTTGCGCCGGTGTAGGGAAGGCCAATACGGCGATATCGCGGTAAAAGTTCAACTTTGCCTGCGGCTGCGGCAACACATCATTAAATTTTCGGCCCCCGGCGATGGCGGTGTCGCTCCACACCACGCGCTGCATCGAAAGTTCCGGTGTTACCCACGGCCCGCCGCTGCCACACCAGCCGGCGTCATTGGTCATGTTGATGTGCAGACCCAGACGATGCGCTTCCTGGCAGGCAAACTTAAATAGTTCGTACCATTTGGCATCGCCGAATTTGGCTCCATTGAAGCTTGGCGGCGTGCCTTGATCCACATCCATAATCAATACACCCGCCACGCCCACCGCTTTCATCGCCTCCATATCCGCAGTAATCCCTGCGCGTGTGACATTTACATCCAGCCAGAACCAGTACACCCACGGTCCGCAATCGAAAGGCGGCGTGGCAAACAAACCGGCCATCCTGGCACCGTCGCCGGCCTCGCTCGCCAGCGACAGCGATGCCGCGCGAACCGCCGGCCCAGCCTGCAAAACCATCAGCCCCGCCGCGCTTAATCCAATGCGCTCCACAAAATCTCGTCGGTTCATGTTCGTCATGTCTTAACTCCAAATAAAAAACAATTCTGAGCCATCACCCTGTTCCTGATGGCCCGTATTCCCATGCGGCTGCAGACCGCGGTACTGGTGGCTGCGAAGACCCCTTATCCGATTCTCTCCACGACCTTGCCCATAAAGGGCAGGCCCCATTTGATCTGTTGCCCCTTTAGCGGCGACCAAGGCTCCAAGTGCCAGCCCTGGTCATTAAGGCCAATACCATAGTGCCCGGTGAATATCGCCGTCATGGCCTGCCAGTCCTCCGGTAAATATCCCTCGCCGGAGGCTTGCGAGCCGTTCCACACGTAAAACGCGCTGCTGATGGGATTGCGCCGTGGCCATTTCGCCGACGCCTGCACACCCGCGTTAAAGGTTCCCTTTTCAAACGAGCCAACCAGAGGCCAGAGCATTTTTTCCGCGTCGCGGCGTCGTCCCAGTTTGTAAAATGACTGAATAACATAGTAGACGAAAGTCGGACATGCTCCGCCGTTCATATATTGCTGCCAGGTGTCCGTGCCCGATGGGTTGGTCGGGGCACCACTGGTATGTGGTATATAATCGGCGGGGTGAATAGGAAGCAGGTTGGTGGGCAAACCAAACCAGTACGACTTAAACCCGTCCTTTTTGAGCTGCGCCAGCAGGCGATCCAGGATTGCATTAGCCTGCCGGTCGGGTACCAGTCCCTGGTGAATCGCAAAACCGTTCACCCATGGGAACATGTAATCATGGAGTTGCCCCTTTTCATCCCGCCATCCCGCCAGCACGCCGGTAGCCGGATTAAAAAACGTCCTCATATACACATTTTTAATGCGCTCGGCGTTCTGATGATAATGCGCCGCCATGGCCGGGCGGCCGGCCGAGTTTTCCAACTCCGCCAGGCAGCGAAATGCCCGGTAATTGGCGGCATTGGAATAGGCATCCGCGCCGTGAATATTATAACAATCAAACCACATCCCGTTCCCGTGGTCCGCCAGGCCGTCATCGTTGGTGTCCAGCGATTCTATTGCACCGGCGATACATTCCAGAGCCTGAAGACTTTCACCAAGTTCCGGCATGCCGCCGATGGTACGTATCACATACCAGGCGCAGATAATCAAATAAGCCGGTGTCTCCCGTGACGATTGCCAATCGCCGCGGGCCGCGTAGACATTGCGCGGCGGCATATAATAACCCGGCGCTCCGTTAAAATAGCGATGCACCGACGCCCGCACCAATTCCATTGCCGAGATGCCCGCCTTCAGCATCGGCGAAAACGCTGCCATTTCCGCATAAAACAGCATCGACAATCCGCAATTTACACTCACCACGCTGTTGCTGATAATGCCCGTGTCCGGTCGCCACTGTGTCAGATTCAGCGCCCAGGCCGGCAGTCGACGCAGCCGCGCATCAGATGCGGTCAGGTCCGGCAGCGGACGGATGGTTTCAATGGCAAAGTGCAGCGTGTCCCGCCAGACGCCGGCGTTTAGTTCACAAAGCCGATCCGGGCGCGCCGGTATTTGCAAAGCTATTTCAACATGGTAATCCAGCGCCGGAAAAATTCCCGCTGGCGTACGATAAAAACAGGTGTCTTTGTTGCTGCTGGTGATAAACGCCGTGCCAAAGTCCGGGGCATGCAGATAGCATGGGATGGAGACAAAATTGAAAATTTTCTCCGGCCGGCAGACAAAAGTCGTGGGAGTCTGGTTGGCCGCGAAGTCGAAGCGGAAAAGGCCGCCGCGCAGGGCGGTTTTGCGATCCGCCACCGCCGTCAGCTCCAGGTCAAAATCCCGCTCGCCCATTTTCAAAGCCACGCGCACCGCTACGCCCGGTGCCACGCCCACCGCCTCATATTCAAAAACATTGCCTTTTCGCGTCAGGCTGCCGGGCCGGGGCGCGACGGCCCCATAAATTGGAAGCGTCAACCGTGGGAACCCGCCGGTGCCCCTTAGAAAATTAACCCCCAGATTGCCCCGGCCCAGGCTGTCCCACGCCAGATACGCGATGCGCGGGCGGTACTTGTCCAGTTGAATTTTGTACCACGGCGTGGAGATATCCAGCGTTCGTCCATTGTCCTTAACGTGCGGCGAAAAGGCCGCGTCGCTTTGAAATCGTGAAGCGGGCACCAAGGCCGCGCTCGCCCCATCGTCCGGCTGGGCGGCCTTTTTGGCCACCGGGGCATTATCCCCATAAACTTCAACCTCCGAAAGCTGCGCCCAGTTGGATTGCGGGGTCTCCGGCCCGGCGCTGCGCACGATCAGCAACCGAAAATTATCTGTATCGACCGGCTCGAAATCCACACTGTAGGAAAGCGTGGCCGGGTCAAACCGCGCGTTATTCACCCGAAAAAGCTCCCGCAGCGTAGCCCCCGCGTCATCCGAGGTCTGACCGAGGAACTCCACCGGCTGCAAATTCGCCTCACCGCCATACACAATCACGCGGCTGATACGCCGCGGGCCGGCAAATCCAAACCATACCCAGCAGGGCAAATCGTGATACGGATCGGTGGTCCAGCAGAGGGACCCGGGATCAGCGCCGGGCGAAAACTTCCGGCCGTCATTGAGCCGCCGCGCGGTATGCACCGAGCTCAGCGCTGCCGACTCGGACATGCTGGTTTCAACTTGAACCCCCGGCTCGCGCCAATACGCCACATTCCGCCAACCCGTGGCCCGGTAGGGCACTTGGGCTTCCGTCGGTTCGATTCGCAGCGCCACCGGGGATTCCAGTTCCAGATAAAAACCCCACGGTCCGCCCAGGTTCCATACTTTTGCCAGAACGGTATTCCACCCCTTGCGGAGGCTGATCCTGACCCGCCTTTGGCCGGGCGTCGCCGCGCCGCCGGATGAATAATCGAGTTCCAGTTTGCCGTTGACAAACAGCCGCATCACGTTATCCACCCCGACGCTGGCCGTGGCCGCGGTTGCCTCCGAGGCGAAAACACGAATACCGCCATAAGCATAATAATTCGTAATATCGGGAAAATATCGCGCGTACAAATCAATATGGTCGCCGGGTGAAATTCCTGGTTGCCACTGCAGGTGTCGGCCCAGAATAGTGGCTGGCACGACAAAGTCGACCGCCCCATGCTCAACCGCCGTGGGTGCGTTAAATTCGGCGGCATTGGCACACGGAACCGGCCCCAGAAACCACCAGCGCCGCACCGAAGCCTTGAAAGTTCCAGCGGCATGGCCCGCGGCCAACACGCTTGTTCCAGGCCGCAACGTGACTGCCACGGCGCCTGCCGCTGCCAGCCGGCAAAAATCCCGTCGATTTACCAATAGTCACCCTTCTTGTTGTTATGATTATTTCGATGCCATGCGGCTGGCCATTCGCCGGAACAAACCGTTAATCCCAGAATTCCACGCCGTCAATGCCCTGCACAATCGCATGCATCTTGTAAAACTGATGCCATTCCACCGAGCCATCGTTATACAGGCTGTTTCCGCCATCCGGAGCCGGCCCCGGTATGCCGTAGGCGTTGTAGGGGTTTAGCTGGGCACCGGTGGTAACGTGGTTGGACCATCCGGGGGAGGTGCTGTCGTTGCCGGGCGCAATGATGTCGGACATGAGCAGATCTCCAGGGGGGCTGGTGGGTTGCTGGACAAATGGGTGCTGCGGATGCGGCAAGACATATGGTGAGGGCCACAGATTGGCTACGGTATTGGGAAATTGGTAATAATAGCAGTACCCAACATAAATGCTGCCCCAGTTAATTCCATTGGCCGCCAGAGGATGTTGCAGCCACTGCGGGTTCTGCTGCAGCGCGTAGCCCAAACCTTGCCAATCCATATTGTTCTGGGAAGGCCCCACATCCCCCCATATTCCCGGCTGCGTGCAATAAAACACCTGCGGCGTGGTGATGATTCCCGTTTGGTATAAATCCCCCATGCCCCAGGGAACCTCACCGCCGGAGGAATTTACAATCGTGTTCCAACTGCCAGACACCGTGACGGCGAGCTGGGCAAAGGGCCAGGAGCGGCCGCTGGCCGAGGCCTGATTGAGTATAAACGTAGTTGCGGGCATCGGATACGCTCCGCGCTGTTCATCGGCGTATTCAAATATGCCTTGGCCGATCGATCGCAGGTTTGCGGCGCAAACCACCTCTTCCGACTGGGTTCGCGCCGCGGCCAGCGCCGGCAGCAGCAGTGCAATTAAAATGGCGATGATCAAAATCACCACCAAAAGTTCCACGAGAGTAAAACCCTGTGGGGACCGCCGCATCGGTATCTCCTTTCAGTCCATGAAAACCACGGGCACCATACGTAACGATGACCGATACCTGCCCCTCGTACCCACTCTCATCCCTCATTCATCGGCGGCACTTCGACACGGGAACGATTTGAGTATCCACCCTGGCGGTTGGTGGCTGATTCCGTAGGCTCGCCGCCAGCCGATCAGCACCAAGCACAAACAGCACACGGCTGCACTAGTGAAAGGGGCCGGCAGCGATGGACCACCGGTATTCCTTTGGAAAAGCGTGCTTTCAAGCACGTGTGCGTTTACGACCCACCAAAAGCAGGCCGACGCCCATGGCACCCATCAGGCCCAGCGTGGCTGGTTCGGGAACGACCTGCAAGCTTACATCGTTCAGCAGCAGGCTCGAATCGGACGCCGTTGGATTGATGTTGCCGAAGCTAAGCACGGCAGTGGGTCCAGTCGCCGTGTAAAAATACTGCCCTTCATAAAATGGATTGCTCCCGCCGACCGGTGCCACATCAAGGCCGCCGGTGGGCGTGAAGGTGGTGCCACCGAGGCTCACTTCCATCAGTGGATCGGCGGTAGCCGCTCGCGCGTTGTAATAAAAGGTCAACTTGTACGTATCCCCGGCTATCAAGCCTCCGAGCGTCTGGCTGATTGTGGTCGCGGGGTTGGTGTTAATATGTTGCAGGTACGCTACTTTGGTGCCATCCGGAGCGACGCCGTTATCGTAGAATGGTCCCCCCAACTTATTTATGCCAGTGAAGACGCTGCTGCCGCCGATGTTCCAGCCGGCGATGGCCGGTGAATAGCCGTAACCACCGTTGAAGAGTTGCAGGTCGGCCGAGCTGCCCTGGAAACTCGGATTGGCGATTACCACCTGACCGGCCCCGCGCTCAATGACCGAAACCGCGTCCAGCAACAGCGAGCTGTTGCCGCTCGTTGTAGTGTCATTATTTGATATTGTCAGTGTGCCGGATGACGCGGCCGGGGTAAATGGAACATTGAGAAACGTGTAGTTGGAGTTGGTTACGGGAATATTGGCAATATTGGCCAAAGTTTGGCTTCCGTATGTTACCGAGAGTGTCGGCTGGCTGTAATTTTGCCGGGCGTTATAAAAGAGTTGAAACCAATACTGTTCGCCGGGGATCAAACCAGATAAGGTTTGGCTCAGCGATTCACCGGTCGAGCCAGTCGTAAAATTCGACTGAATGAACGCCACCTGCCCGCCGTCCGGAATTGTGGTACCCGTGGCGAACGGGCCGCCCACCGTGTTCAAGCCTGTGTTGGACAGGTTAGAGCTGGTCCAATCGTTGATCGCCCCATAGCCCACACCCGTCGTGATCGAGTTATCCTCGAAACTTGGATTCGCCACGACAATCGATTGCGACGCCGCCCGAACCATGCCGTTTGCCGCCAAACAAGCGGCTGCGGCTGCCGCCGCCAAAACAACCATGCGTTTTGCATTAACCATGCACATCTGAAACTCCTTCCGGACCTGCGTCCCAAGACACTGGAAACTCTTCCACAGGATCAACACAACCCCGCAGAACCTGATACATCTAGGAATTATAACCAATACAAAACGGCGCCACAAGGAAAAAACACCGGATTTCCTATTGCTTTACAATAAAGCTGTAGGTATACAGTGATTTGCCAGCAAACATGCATAATAAATTTTATGTGAGTTTACAATAAATCATGACTAGTGGCGTATTTTCGGACCCATTCATCGGGTGCGTGATGTAATATGCGGGAGTGCGAATGGTGACAGGATTATTGGTGCAGGGGCGGCCTGCGAATGGGTGCAGATGATTTTCCAGCGTGGGGGGCGTTGGCGGAAGACCTGGGGCATTTCAAGAATCATCATATTCCATTGCTGTGTTCCAAGACGGGCCGCATAACGTGTCAGGCATCCAATTCGTTTCGGGATTGCATACCGGATCACCAGTTGGCATAATTCACACTTCGTCCCCGTCGTGATTATCAGACAGGCTCTACGAGAGTAATTTCATGCGTGTGCCGCGAAAATCAAATAAGATTTATCATTTTCTCTTTGCGGGAATTGATAGTGGAAAGTTCCGTCCCGGCGAACGCATCCCGACCGAACTTGAACTGGCCCGCCTTTTTGATGTATCGCGGCCTACCGCCACCGCCGCCATACGGAGGCTGGTGGCGGAACACTTGCTGCAGCGCGGCCGCAAAGCCGGCACGGTTGTCATCGGTCTTCCGTCGCGCCGCACCCTCACCTTCGGAGCTGTGTTGCTGGGCTTGGCCCGGCAGGACCAGGAACAGACGATTTTTGCTGGGCTTGGCAGTGAACTGGCCCACCGCGCCAGTATGGAGCACTCCATGATGCTGCTGCAGGATCCGCAATGGGACGGCCATACGAATGCCGCCGGCCTGCAGTTGCGCTATCAGGAGATTGCGCGCCGGTTGATTCAACAAAAAGTGGCCGGCGTATTTCTAATGCCGCTGGAAATTTCGCCGGCCGATAATATCTCCCCGACCGTCGCCTTGGTGGAAGAATTCGCCGCCGCCCGAATTCCCGTGGTGCTCATCGATGGCGACATCGTGCGTTATCCGGCGCGCAGCCATCTGGATTTGGTGGGAATCGACAATTTCGGAGCCGGGTTCCACCTGACCCAGCATTTTATTCGACTGGGCTGCCGGAGAATCGACTTTTTCGGCAGCACTTTCCGCCACCCCACGCAGGAAGCGCGTATCGCCGGCTACATGGCGGCATTTGAGGCCCATGGCCTGCGGCCGGACGACAGTGCGGTACACCATCTTGACCTGCGGAACAACACCTTGGTACTGGAAAAACTGCGCCAGCGAAAACCCGAAGCCGTGCTGGTCGTTTCCGATTCCCGGGCCGCCCCGATCATGCGCTGCGCTCTGGAGGACGGCTGGGCCATTCCCCAGCAACTACGCCTGGGAAGTTTTGACGATCTACCCATGGCTGCCCACCTGCAGGTGCCGCTGACCACCATGCGCCAACCCGCTGCGGGACTGGGCGTGACCGCCTATCGGTTGATGCGCCAGCGCCTGGAGGAACCGGGACTTCCGGCAACCCATGTCCAGCTTAGCGCGGAGCTTATCCGACGGGCATCGTCCGGCGAAAGCATCACGGCCAAAGCAGGCTCGAGGAAATAATAGGCCCAGGCCATGACGAGGCTTGTGGGTCAGCAGATCTGGCGGGTATACGCGGCTTGCAAACCGCGTGGCGGAGAGTGCACGCACCGGATCAGCGACTATACATTTAATCGTGTACTTAACTGTAATCCTGTGGCTTGCCGGCAAAGCACTAGGATTTCCGACCTCACAGACATATGTCCAATTCTTCTTCATCCACGAAGCGTGCCACATCGGCACCTGGCTTCTAACTCCTGCGGCTGCAGCCGCGCTGAGAGGATAATCCGGTGGTTGATCTGCTCGCTCGCTCAAATCTCCACCTTAACCCGGATTATTCACAGTCGCCTGAAAAGCCCGTGAATAAAGCATTTCAAAAAGCAGTGTGCAGAAAAATAGGAGCGGAATTTTTTGATGTATCCCATTTAACCTAAAGCCGTTACATATGATTTGCACAAAAGCGTGTGAATAATCCGGGTTAACATGATGGGGCATGATTTTTGGCAAAGCCATACCGAAAGCAAATGGTGATCTGCAAGTCCGCTGTGGTATTGGGGGGCATCTTGGCCGCCGAGGCTTCTCGAGGAGCCAACCGTCCAAATTCCCTGCCGCCGTTGCCAAAAAATATGGCCGTAACTGGCCTATAACTGCGATACAAGCAACGATTTATTGTAAGATGAAATTAAATTTATTATCCATGTTTGATGGAAAATCGCGTTATACATACCGAATTAATGTAAAGTAATAGAAAATACGGTGATTTTTGTCTTGTGGCACCGTTTGGCATCGGCTAAAATTATTCAAGCGTATCAGGCTTCCGCAGGGTTGTGTTTATCTTGCGGGAGGGTTTCAAGTGTTTGGGCCGCAGACCCGGAAGGAGTTGCAATGTTTATGGGTAACAGGAAATGTCACGTCCTGATATAGGTTGTCACTTATGGCAATGGAAATATCAGGAGTTTTGGTATGCGGGTACGGGTAATAAAGCGGTATAGTGAGTGCTTCAAGAGGCAGGCGGTTGCCGAGTTGGAGGATGGTCGATTTGCTTCGATTACCCAGGCGCGGTTGCACCACGGGATTCCAGGCGCGACAACGGTACAGAAATGGATAAAACACTACGGTAGGAATCATTTACAAGCGAAGGTGGTACGGGTGGAAAAGCCAGACGAACAAGATCGGATACGGGAGTACAAAAAGCGTATAGCGCAGTTGGAGCAGGCCTTGGGTAAAACCCAAGCGGAGAATGTGCTGAATGCGACATTTTTGAAGCTGGCCTGCGAGCAGTTGGGGCAGGAGGTGGAGAGTTTTAAAAAAAAGTCCGATGGGAGGCGGTCCACGCCGTCGGAGAGCAGCAACTGCGTGGGGTGAAGGTGCTATGCCGACTGGTGGGCATGACGCGGCAGAATTATTGCAAACAGCGGCTGGTGCGGGAACGTTTGACGGTGGAGGAAGCATTCGTGCTGGAACTCATCCGCAAGGAGCGCTGTTATATGCCGCGTTTGGGATGTCGGAAGTTAATGTACCTGATACAACCCGAGTTGGAGGTGGCGGGCGTGGCGCTAGGTCGAGACCGGTGTTTTTCGTTATTAAGGCGGCACAATATGCTCATAGAACGTCCCAAGCGTGGTGTCCGCACAACCGACAGCAGGCATGGATTTGCGGTGTATCCTAACCTTGCCAAGAATATGCCGGTGACCAGTCCGCATCAGCTATGGGTTAGCGACATAACGTACATCCGCACGGATGAAGGGTTTATGTCTTTGAGCCTGGTGATGGATGCGTATAGTCGGAAGATCGTGGGATTCGACAGCAGCGATACCTTGGAGATGGAAGGCGTGATCCGGGCCGGAGCCCAGGCGATCAAGCAATTACCTGCTGGAGCCTATGCGGTGCACCATTCGGATCGGGGCAGCCAATACTGCTGCCAGGCGTATATCAAGCAGTTGCAGGCCGCGGAGCTGGGAATAAGCATGACGGAAGAGAGTCACTGTTACGAGAATGGGAAAGCGGAACGACTCAACGGGATTCTCAAGCAGGAACTGGGGATGGGGATCAGCTTTAGCCGCAAGGCGATGGTGGGTCCTGCGGTGGCGGAGGCGGTAGCGATATACAACCAATGCCGCCCGCACGGGAAGCTCCAGATGCGTGTTCCCCAGCAGGTGCACAGCGATGGGATAATACCCCAGACGGTAAGGCCAAAACCGGCAGGCGATACGGCGTGACAGAAGGTCCGGCACGAGGACGGAAAACCGCGCCGCGTGGGGGCGTCTGCTGGGCTGCGGTCGGACTCGCTGCGCTGCGCAGACACCCCCATGCGATTCCCAGAAAGAAGTTAAACTTGGATGCGAACAATGAACAATAATGTGACAACTTTAGACCAGGACTTGACAGTTGCGGCGGCAGGGCACAAGCTGTCACGCGGCGAGGCGCGGACCAGAAAAGCCAAAGACGCGATGGTATATCCGGGTGGTTAGAAATGAGATGCGGTGGCCAGTGATGCGGTGCGTTAATGCAAATTTGTTTACGAAGTGCCAATTTTCAGTCAGCGACGGGCGACGGCTTGCTTGATGGCGGCCAGGGCAATGGCGTTCGCCTTTTTTGGCCGACGCTGTGTATCGTGTTGTTGTGGATAGGCTTGGCAGCGGGCCAGCGCTGTTATGCGACTCTGCCCGCAGCAATTCCACATCTGGATGTTCCGCACGCCGCAGTTACGCCGGGCGTTACAGCCCGGCCGTCGGATCCAGCCTGGGCCGGCCCGCCTCTTATCGGGCATTTGACGCTTTCACTGGGCTGTAATTCGGCCGGCCATCCCTTGCCGACAAAGATTTGGTTGCAGTGGAATCGGGATTGGCTGTATATCCGTTTTGACTGTCTGGGTCCGAAGCCCTATGCCCCTTATGGGAAAAAGCGAAACGCGCCGCACTATCGCGGCGATGTAGCGGAAGTGTTTTTGGATCCGGTGGGTGACAGCCGGCAATATTTTGAGATCGAGGTTTCGCCGGCCAATGGTGTATTGGAGCAGAATACTTTAATTACCACCAGGCCGCGATCGCAGGCTGATGGTGTTCTGGCGGGGGATATTTTACGGCGAAATTATTGGCCTGATCTTGGCTACGATATACGCGGCCTGCGGACGGCTGCGTCGATCCATCGTGACGGTAAAAAGTACGTCTGGACTGTGGACTTGGCAATTCCCGCCAACAGCGTGCTCAAACGCACGGGGCACCAGCACTTTCACGTTGGAATGAGAATGCGGATGAATTTACTGCGATATCACTACACGGGACCACTTAAAGATGCGCATCGCCAGCTTGTGGCGATGAATTGGTCTCCGGTGGCATGTGGGCAGCCGCATGTATCACCCATGCGGATGGGGTGGTTATTGCTGGGCAAGAGGGCCGGGCGGGAGCCTCCGCATTCTCATCGGCCGGATCGATGATTTATATCCTTCGCTGCCAGGAAAATTTCGCAGGATATACGCTTCACATTACGGCAAATTAACCGGCGTTTCGTCAAAAAAAACGCAAGCGTGGCGTTAGGTTCGAGTATAGTGCTTGGGTGGTCGCTGGCAGCGGCAGCATTTACAGGCCGCGAAGCAGTCTCGGTCTAATCAAGATGGTTAATCCCGGTTAGCTCCATGGCCGACAAGGCCCCGGCGGCGGGCCTGTAGTCTGGTAGGCCCGAGCCGTCGTTGGTTGGCCTACCAGCCACAAGAGGAGGATACGGCATTGGTGCGGCTGCGGTGCGACCTGGCCCGGCGATATCCATGTGCCGGCTACCGGATGTTGCACCAGCGGATCCGGCGGCAGTGGATGCTCCAGGGCCGGCAGGAAAGATTGAATGTGAAAAGAATTCGACGTTTGTGCCCGAAATACCGTCTCACACTACCCCGCAGAAAGCTGCGCCAACGCCGAGGGCAGGGCACGCGAACACCCTGCCGGGCGCTATATCCCAACCATGTGTGGGCGTAGGATTTGGTCTTGGACGCCACAGACGACGGCCGCAAGCGCAAAATCCTCACCGTGGAGGATGAATACACCCGACCGGTCCTGGCATTGGAGGTGGGACGGCGTATGAACGCCACCATGGTGGCCCAGACGCTTCTGCGACTGTTCAGCCATTATGGAACACCACCCTTCGTCCGTTGCGATAACGGCCCGGAATTTATCGCCAAGGCCCTGATTCGGAGGCTCCAGCAGGCGGGGGTTACCTGCCGGCACATTGATCCTGCAAGCCCCTGGCAGAACAGAACCAATGAGCGGTTTAACGGAACCTTGCGCCGCGAGTGTCTGGATATGGAAACATTCGGAACTCTGGCCCATGCACAGGCGATCTGTCAGCGGTATCGTCGGCAATACAATCGAGAGCGTCCGCATTCAAGTCTGGCCTACCGGACTCCGGACGAGTTTGCCGCACGCGGCGCAGGGGCGGGTTCTTCCACCCGCCCCTGCACCCCCACCCGGCATTGCAACTCTCTTCCCTCCGGCCGTGGGGCGGTCCGAGCCAGGCTGAATCCCCGCGCCCACTACGCCTTGTTCAATGAACAGACTATACGAGTGAATTAATGTTAATGTGTGCGAAACCTATACGTTCAAGTGGGATCATAAATGGGGGCTGGACAGCGGTCCTTGCCGTCCACGCCTTTCTAGATCAAGGATTGATTGATGGCGTAGTGGCCGCGCCCGGCTGGACGCGGTCTCGTCCATCTTTGCTCGAACGTGCCCCATTGGCACCGGATTTTGTGCCGCCGCCCTTTGCACCATCGCACTTGGGGCCTGCAACGCGCATGGGCTGGATACAGGCTGACAAGACCGAATACCGCGGCGTCCAGGCTGCGTGCAAGGTGGAACCGCAGATCATTTGGCGAGCCAAATACCATCAGCCGGGGACATGGTCTACTTCGGGTTCTTCTCATGCCATACAGCAATACCTCGATGGTTTGGATCGGCGGGCCTATGGCGACACCCTCTGGCTGGCGTGCTTTGCCTCTCGTGTACAGGCCGTGGCGTCATTGTCCAGAATCGCCCTTGCGGCACATTTACGCCAGCAAGGAGATCGCTGGATCGGTCACGCCAGCTCGTCCAGCCCCGCCGGCAAGCCGTCCATGATGCCGCTGACGTTGTGGCAGAAAGGCAATTGGCTGTTCCTGAGTACTCTCCCACAGCATGCGCTGCCCCGTACCTGCCGGTGAGAAAGGAAGACAGGCAAGGAAGGACTGTTCCATGGCTCTGGTGTACGCCTGTCTTTTACTGCTTCCGAGGAGGACCGTGGCGTCACTCAATAACTGCTCCATAGTGGGTGTATTCGCTCAATCAGGCGATGTTACCGGGGCCAAGAGGCGTTTCTTCAAGCGGGATGGCAATGATCTTAGTCTTGGCCCTCGGTTTGTTATGGTATTATAGTGGAGTGTATGGGAGCTTCAGTCTTCGGGGTTTGATGGTGGCAGGACAGGTGTCTTCCTCTTTGCCTTAAAGTGGATGAGGCGGGCCGCTGATGGAACTGCCGATGCATCGGCTGGCCTCCCGCGTGAACACGCCGGCTCTGGATGCCCAATGGGAACCGCACTGGGCCAATGAGCTTGCCTTTGGCTGGGAAAAGTAACACGGGCAACTGAAGCATGGTTTAATGGTCGTGTTGGATTAGTCTTAAAAATCAAGGAGTGGTTGCGGCGTTGCCTGACAAAA
Source organism: Planctomycetota bacterium (assembly GCA_021790385.1). Classification (GTDB taxonomy): domain Bacteria; phylum Planctomycetota; class Phycisphaerae; order WQYP01; family WQYP01; genus JABEVA01. The sequence goes on along the minus strand of JAJYDW010000012.1, from coordinate 21,419 downwards.
CTATATTCTCCAACGGGATCAGCCTCCCTTTTGTGTGGCAAAATGAAAACTATTCAGGTTTGGGAGCGGTATCGGCCAACGGCGTGGCGCTTCGGAGTGCGGCACGTCCGATGTTTGTGGAAATTCGCAATCCGTGGGGCGTGCAACTCCTGGATTACCGTCTGCAGGACTATTCCGGGGATAACTCCGGTGTACGCCTGACTTTTACCGCTTCCCGGGAGCAGCGGGGTATCATGGAATGGATGGTTCATAGTGTGCGGAACCGCTATATAACGGCGGACTGGACGAGCCTTGCCGTACCCGCGGAAGGCACCATGTTGGAATTGGTTCTGATACCTGTGGAAAGGCAAATTGCTGATCAGATATGGATCGGGTTTTCTTATCAATACAAGTATACAAGCAAAGATATTCCGATTTATAAAGTGCTGGATCGTGGTACCTGGGAACCCGGGGGTTCCATACTTGGGAACGAATTCTGGTTGCGGAACTGTTTTGTGCCATCCCAAGTCCCGTTTACTGAAGAAGCACAATTTTATTCCAGCGAATGGTATCTGCCCAGCGCTGCCAATCCCTCAGTTTTTCAGTTTCTGCCGCTGCAGACTGAATTACAGGGATTCACTTTTACCAGTGGCCCGGCCGGGACGCTTGTCACCTGGGCCACGCGCACGGCCCATATTCGATCGCTGTTTGAAAAACCGCGTGGCCGTGGGCAGATGGTTCACTGGCATGAGCATTGTAGCGATCTGGCAACTCAATTCACCACATCGCCGATGGAAGTGCTCTGGCTGGCTGGCCCATTGGATCGGGTGGAGCGGCTGAATGTGTACCACGACATTCGCGAAACTGTTTTCAATCATCTGCACAATCAGATAGGCATGAAGCGGCAGCGGGTAACTACCTACGGGTTGATGGAAGAATGGGGGGTGGCCGATCTGGACCGTTATCGCACGCAGGGGGCCGCCAAGCTGCTGGCGGCGGGTGTTAGAAAAATCGGACTGGCCAATCACTGTGCGAACAATATGAATGTTTGGGGCGTGAGCAACATGTGCTGCACGGTTGATTATAAAATTCCGGAAAGTGTCGGGGAAGATAAACTTCGGGCCTTATGCCAGTTTGTGCGGGCCGCGGGTGCCAAGGTGGAAATGTGGGGCAACACGTCGTTATCTGTGCTGACGGAGATTTTTCGCAATCGAAATGGCAATGCGGATCGCATTCGATTTATGCCGGGGGAAGATTCCGTAGACCAGATCCTGGCTACGGCCAGGGCCGCCTACGTACGCAACCCGTCCAATGCGATTGAGGCGGATCATTACACGCCGGTATTTGCGGTGCTGAACCTGCGTGACCCGACGATTCGTGATTACTGGATACGGCGATGGAGGGAATTGCATGATCGAATCGGCCTGGAGGGAATATTTCTGGACAGCAGTTTTAATCTTTCCAGCGATAAGTTTCATTGGGTGCAAAACACGGCAGATCAATCGGTTCAGGGTGCCACCGCGGATCAAACGGAGTTGCTGGGTAATTATAGGCCTGCGGTGCAAGGACCGAGCGCTATTTTAAGCCAGTACGCGGCCCATCTGGACCTGATGGTGGCTATGCAGCGAATCGGCTATGACTATTGCAACGAAGACCTGGGCGTATTCGGAATTCATCGCCATGGTCCGGCGGTGGATAAGCGCATTGGCTCTATGCCGATCTGGGCCGATTGTCTGGTGGAATTTGATGGGCCGGCCATTGCGCGGGCGGGCCACGATCCGTTGGATATTTTCTTTCGTGGGCTGGCTTACCGTATGGTCTGGATTATCTATTGGAATGTGCAACACAACGCCTTGAGTTTTCGCTACGGCTCCATAGGCGGGGTGGAAGACATACCCACTTTGGCCCATTGGCGGTTATTAAAGGCTTTTAACCACGTGGAGCCGGATATGTTGGAAAGGAAGATACTGCCTGCCGAAGCGGGCGTGGTTTATCGCAGTGAGAATCGGCTGATCCTTTGGACCTTTGCCGCCATACGGTTGTCTCTGGAACGCTCCGTTAGAATAACCGACGTGCTGGATGGCACACAGCAGGAATCAGACCGTCCGAGCTTGCGCAAACACGGTATTTACGAATTGCCGCCGCAAACCATCTTGCATTTGGCGGCCGATCAGAAATGCAGTGATTAGAAGTTGCCGCATGCCGGCTTCGCCAGGCTTTCGCCAATGATTTTCAGCATGGCGCAGGACAAAATCGGCAGGCCGACAGAGATTAGGTCTGGCGGGTGTGCATCGCGGCGTGTTGGCGCATTCTCGCCTGGCGCGGTTATTTTTATGCACGAGGTACCCGCCAGTCTGCACCATGATCGCATGTAGCTGATGCCAATACTCTGGGCTAATATTGCCCAGTCCGGACCTGCCAAAATTATCTTACAAGGGTTTGCCAATGTGCAAAATCTGACCGACGCGCAGATCGCGGGCCTTGCGAATATGGTTTTCCCGCATGATGTGGGCAATCGCCGCATGAGAACCCGCACCGAAAATTTTGCGAGCAATGGAATAAAGCGTGTCGCCGGCACGCACTTTATAGGTGACCATGCGGGCTTTGGTTGTTACGTGATGGGTGGGGAGGCTGGATAAATTAGTTGCCGTGGTGGGAATCGGCACAGTGCCCATAGATATGGCGGCCATCTGTGTCAGACGAATTTGACCGGAAGCTGGAACTGTGGGTATGGTCAGTGTTTCTCCAATCTGCAGCATCGACTTGGCCGAGGATAACTTCCCGGGATTCGCACGAACGATCAGGGCCAGTTGGGTCGGCCCCACCTGGTGATAGAATCTGCGTGCAATACGCCAGAGGGTATCGCCGGCTTTAACCGTATATTCTCTTGATGTTTTCGGGTTGGCGCTGGCAATCGGATCTCTGACATTGCTTACCACCGAGACCGCTGCACCGGTCGTGGGAACCAGGGCCGAAGTTTGTCCCGTTGTGCCTGCCAAGGCAGATGGCTGCGTTGCTGGAAAAGTAGTGGTGATTTGGCCCTGGGAAGAGGGGGGTAATTCTTCTGCCAGAGCGGATGGAGCTGTGGTCGCACTTTGTCCTGATGGATGGGATTGCAAAGCCGGCGGAATAAGTGCCGTTCCGGCGGGAGAAATAATTTGCTTGCGGAAATTTCCCCCCAGACTTTGCAGGCTGGGAGTTTGAATTGCCGGTGCGGTGCGGGAGCTTAGGTAGCGTGAAATAAGCATGCCAATCGCCACAATCAACAGCAATCCGGTAATCAGGCCAAACTTGGTTTCGCGGTTCATAAAAAACCTCCGTGTAAATTCAGGATGTTGCCGCTCCATTGGGCACCATCTCATCATTCTGATATACGGCCGTCGCCTGCGGCGGACGGCCAGTTCGTCCCAGCCAGTCGCCGTTACTGTGGTGGCTCACCGGTCGAGACAGCAAATTCTGCCGCCCTTAGCCGGGCACTGCGGCAGCGTGGATTAGACTCGATCTCTACCTCGTCAGGCATCACAGGTTTTTTCGTCAGCACAAGGCACCTGTTCTGCGCTTGCCATTCCAGCATCGCGTGTTTAACCAGCCGATCTTCGCCCGAATGAAAGCTGATAAAAGCGGCGCGGCCACCCGGCTTGATGAATTGCGGCACCTGCTTTAGCAAGGTGCCAAGATTCTCAAGTTCCGCGTTCACGGCCATCCGCAGCGCCTGAAAGGTTTTCGTGGCCGGATCAATTTTATGCTGCCCTGGTACTGGTGGAACGACCTGCCGCACCAAGTCTGCCAGTTGTCGGGTGCTGGTAATGGGTGTGGTCCGCCGAACCTGCACGATGCGTCGGGCAATTCGCCTGGACCAGCGTTCCTGCGCCAGGGTGAAAAGCATATCTGCAAGTTCCTTTTCCGGAAGTTTGGCCATTAAGTCGGCGGCGGTGATAGTCAACTCGGGGTCCAAGCGCATATCCAGCGGTGCATCAACCGAAAAACTCAAACCATGGCGGTCTTGAGTCAACTGGTTGGTGGATACCCCTAAATCCGCCAATACCAGATCCACACCTGATACACCTGCCGCTTGAAGCACCTCGTCGGCCTGGGCAAAATTAGCCTGAAAGTAACGACAGTTTTCCCCCCATGGCCCCAGGCGTGTACGGGCATAAGCAAGATTGTCAGGATCTACATCCACACACAGCACCAAGCCCCCCGGCATTACCGCTTTTGCCAAAGCCAACGCATGGCCGCCTCGCCCCGCAGTACAATCAAGTGCCACCTGGCCTCTGCGCGGTGCAAGGAAATTCAACACGGCATTCAGGAGTACCGGTTCGTGACCATGATCCGGAACATCCATAAAGTCGGCGACCATCAATCATAAAGAGACCGGCATTAACTTTTCACGAAAGCGAATGACATGTCTCTAAAAGCGGTCTAACGCACCGCTTGTCTTCAAAAAAAGGGCGAGGACATGATCGGCCTGCATGTCCTCACCCGCCGTCCGTGGCTCTACGATGCCCCTTCCTGAAGCAAAGTCACTGCTTGTATTTGACCGATAAAAGCTTTAAGATGGCGATATCGGCCTGGGCCAACAGACTGTATGTTACTGTGTCTGATGGCCTTCTAAGTCGCAGAGGAAGCGGTCGGCAGCCCATCCATGGGCTGCCGACCCTTCGTGCCTTAGTCAGGTTGGGAAGCTAACGTCCATGCAGCCTCGTCAACCCAAATTTCTAAGAGCGATCCGTCGCTCCGGTTTTGGTAACCGCCGAACCGGTCCATGGTTTCGGCGGTATAGTTGGCGGAACTCGCATGATTCCGGCGGCCTCCTGCCGCCCATGCGATTCCAAAGTTCAGGCTTCCGCTGCCTGGCGTACGCTGCCGCGGGCATTTTCCGTGTCTTTCTCGGCGTGCCACACCGGCCATTCGTCAAGGTTCCAAATTTCGATGACTTCACCTGCGCCGGTCAAGGTTACTTTGTTGCCCAGAAACGCCTTGTCCTTGGGTGCCGTTTTGGTTTTTCGCTGCGTAAGCCATTCCGCCGGCAGTGTAACACGTGGCTGGGGCAGCTTGATTTCCAATGCTTTATACTTGGAAAAATAAATTTCCCCAAATTGATCCCGTTCATCGTCGCTGGTAAATTCAACCATAAGTTTGCCGGCCCGATCATGCAAAACTTCATAACGCAGCAGCTTGACACATGTAAACATCTGGCCGTTCTTACCGACTCTTTTTGCCGTCTCTGCGTACAACGTGTCAGGTTGAACTGTATTTTTGACAAAAATATTGTACAAACCGCTTGGAATGGCTATACGCCCTCCGTCATCAATAACAAGGTCATACGTGCCGGGAAAATAAACCCTATTATCCATCGCAATTCCGGGCCAAGCCACGAGCCTGTTTATTTTCAGCGGGAGTCACCAGAGTTTCCCACGCCTGCATCACTCAACCCCTTTTTAGCCCATTCTTCCCCTTTTTCCACCATTACAATACTAAGACTATCGGCATGATGCAAGTGAAAAGAATCATAATTATCGGATGCTAAATTCGATTAAATGCCAAACAAAATGCGAATAAATTGTTAGCTATACTACATATAGTAGTTTGATGGCGTAATATGAACTGTATAAAGTGGCACTGTTTTAGAGAAAAACCTAGATTTGCCCCAAAATTTTTTCGTATTGTTCTACCATTTTCGTCGAACTGAAGCGTTGCGACGCCTCCTGAGCCGCCAGCTTCCCCAACTGCCCCCGAAATGAGCTATCCTCCAGCAGCGCGGCGAGTCCATCCGCCAGTGCCCCTGTACGTACCGGATCCACCAGCCACCCTGTCCTGCAATGGGTAATAATTTCCCGCACCGCCGGTGTGTCAAAGGCCAGCACCGGCGTGCCCGCCGCCATCGCCTCCACCATGTTCAAGCCGAACCCCTCCGAAATCGACGGCATGCACAGCACGTCCATTACCTTGTACCAACGCTGCGGTGTGGTTGTGGCACCGGTGAAATGAACCCGCGCGGCAATCCCCAGTTTCCGCGCCAGGTCTTTGAGGTAAATTTCCTGCCGGCCATAGCCCACCATCGCTACGTGCACGCGTCGCCATCGGGCAGCATCGGTGTGAATCAAGGCCGCGAGAGCCTGCAGCAGTACCGGCAGTCTTTTGACCGGATCAAAACGCCCTACGTATCCAACCACCAGGGCATCAGCGGGCCACGGCCGCAGAGCCGGTTCGATGGGCTTGGCCTCGGCAAAACATTCCACGTCAATTCCATTGGGAATCACCACTCCGGGGGGCACCGCACCGTAGCCGGCAATACGTTGCAAAATAAATCGGCTGGGCGCAATAATCGCGGCACATTGCCCCGCAATCAGGCTTTGCGCCTGCCAATGCCATGCCGGATGTTCCGCCAGCGTGTGAATGGACTGCAAATAGGTACAGCGCGGCCCGAAACCGGACCCCATCGCGGCGATCACATTGGCATGAATTAATACGCTTAGCACCACGTCTGGCTGCAGCGCCTGCAGAACTCCCAGCCAGCGCCGCAGCACCGCTCCATCGCGTGGGCCGCGTGCGTGCAAACCCACCACCGGCACGCCATCCGTGCGGATGAAACGTCCTACAACGCCGGGCGTAGCCAGGCTGACCACCGTTGGTTGCCACGTACCGCTTTCGGCCAGGCCCCGGGCCACGCGTCGCACCACCAGCGGGCTGCCTCCCAGGTCCAGATCGGTAATCAAAAATATGATCTTCCGCATCGTAAGTTCCGGAATGATAGCGGGTTGATCCCGGCTTTTACCATTGCGCTTCATCAAACGGTGAAAGTGGAGTCTTGCTTCGCGGCTTGGGCAGCATTTTTACCAGTTCTCCAACCACCCGCACATCTTCATCCGTTCCGACACGCAGGTTCATCCGCGATCCGGGTATCGTGGTCAGCTTGCCACCCAATGCACGCACCAGTGCTGCATCGTCCTGCGGCGGCGGAACAAGCCCGGACCGCCCGGCATACGCCTTTTCCAGCACCGGCCGGCTGAAAATCTGTGGTGACTGAATTTCCCGCAGAGTTGCAGGATTTAATCGTTCCAGCAAATGGCCTCGCTCATCACTGCGCGCCAGTGGCATGGTCGGTGTAAGCGTCAGTACCGCCGCTCCCGTCTTTTTCACCGCTTCCTCCAATTCGTCGATCACAGGATACGGCACCGCCGGGCAACACCCATCATGAATAATTACGATCTGTATTTCCGGCTGGAGTTTTTCCAGTCCCCGGCTGACCGCACCAAACCAATCCGGTCCACCCGCGGTAACCGAAACTCCCTGAAACCCCAGATGGGCCGAAAAATTCTGTTGAATGCGGCCAAGCTGATCCGGCGCTGCGCAGAGAATGCGCTGCGCCACCTGATCTCTTTTGGAATAAATATCAATGGTTCGCATAAACACTTCGCGGGTGTCAATTTTATTAAACGGTTTGCCGGGGGCGCCGACCGCCCACACCGGCGGCGCAATGACAAACAGCACTGCAACAGAACTCATGTTTTCCTACTCCTGCAACGGATCGCATCTCCACGGGGCACGCGGCTCCAACAGCTTTTATCATAAGGGGTGGCCTGCTGCTTTGGCTACCGCTGATCGCATGCAGACGAAATTTCCGACCATGCTGGCAGCATGCTGCTTTGTATGTGGCCATCTGCCCGCCGGTGTTGCCACCGTGTCGGGCAGAGGCTTGTTGTGCAGCGGCACATTGGTGTAATGCTGCAAGTGGCGACGTTGCTGGTTATGGGGAATTGGGCCGTTTCGGCGCAATGAAGTTACTGCGGAATTCCATCGGAAACATCGGTCTGGCCGGCATTTTTCCTGTTAATTTGCCGATCGCCCAGCGACACGCCAGCCCTATGTCGCTGGTTGGTGCTTCTGCGAAAAACTCCTGTAGTTCCGACAAACTGGCAACAGAGCCTAAGCGAGCCAGCGAAATAGCTGACATCTGCCGCACTGCCGGGGCTTCGGGATCCAACATGCTCTGGTCCGCCAGCCGTCCTTGAAACAATCCCACCAGTGGAGAGTGTTTATCACCCGCATTAATTTTACCCAAGGCCCAGATGGCGGCTGCGCGGGCCGTTGTGCCATACGGAGACTTTTTGGGAATGAATTTTGCCAGCAGCGCACTGGCCGAACGGTATCGGGTTTTCCCAAACAGTTGCAGCAACTGTGCCAGTTCATCATTGCAAATTCTAAATTCTTTGGCTGTGGCGGCTTGAACCCGCTTGTTCGGACCGGCCATGCGGCGGGAGATCGCCGCATCGTGTTTGGCATAAATGAACAACGGGGCCAAGGTATCGGGCACGGCCAATCGGCGCAAAGCCACCAGGGCACCCAGCCGCACACCCGGATGCAATTTCTCTCGCAGCAGTCGTAATAAAGCACCGGCGGCGGGCCGGTAATTCAACATGCCCAGAGCAAGTGCCGCCTGTCGCTGCTGCCGCGGATGATCAACAGTCAGTAGCTTCATCAGCACATGTTCCGTGGTTGCATCCAAATGAGTTTGCCGTCCCAGCCGCACCAAAGCGTCTCGGGCGTACCATCGCACCGGCCGCCGCACATCGTTGAGCAGTCGCGCTAAAACCGCCACGTTCTTTTCCCGCCGAGCCAGCCGCGCCGCCAAAATTCGGATGGTGGAATTCCGGGCCTGGGCCAAGGTTTGCGTATCCGGCGTTAACGCATGCCAATTGGCTCGCAGCAAGCAGCGCACGGCTATCACCCGCACTGCCAGATTCTTATTGCGCGCCAGTGTGGACAAAATGTTTTGCTGCGGCGCGTTGTGGCCGTCGGAAACCAGCCATACCGCAATCAAGTCAGGCTCCATTGCGTCCGGCAGATGTTCCCCCGGCAGTTTGTTCGCCATGCCGACCACCCCTTTGGCGTGGAGCCTGGCCAACGCTCTGGCTGCTGCCAGACGAATGCGGATATCGGTACTCGCATTGAGCACCAGTTGCCGCAACTGGCTTATGGCCTGCGGGGCCGGCATATTTGCAATCGAGGTAATGGCGGAAATTTCCACCAGCGCTGCGACATGCCGATTCAGCAGTCGGGATCGCCACCATTGCACCGCCGGCTGGTAGTGCCAGCGCACCAGCGCCCGGTCCGCCGCCAATGCCACATCAACCCCGCCGCGCTTTTCCGCTTGTAACAGGGCCGGTGCTGCCGACGGGTTGTTGATCGCCGCCAGTGCCTGAACCGCACTTTGCCGTAAGACCGGCTTTTCCGCTCTGCCTGCGGCGAAGTTTTCCAGTGTTGCCATAAAGAGAGTCAGCCCGGGAAACTTCGCCCGTCCGGCCTGTGCCAGGGCTTCGCACACGTGGCATCGCACCTGAACGCTGTGTTCCGCCAGTGCCTGACGCCACAAAACCAGATAAGCTGAATCATACGTTTCGGTCGTTTGCAGCTTGGGTAAGAGGGGTTGCCGATTCATCGGCTGATCAATTCCATCACCTGCACGAGTCGCCGCCGAACCTCGTCCGCCACCCAGCAGCAGCACAGCCGCTCCAGCGATCAAAAAAAAGTGCCGCAACAATCGGGGCGTTTCCGTCATGGACTACCAATTCCTTTCTGCCACGCCAGACCTCGGTATGGAAGTACTGTTACTGTGGGCGGGTCAACCGCCACGTGCGCAGCACCAGCACCACCACCGCCAGCCCGCATCCATAGGCCATAATCCACCAGGTCAACGGAATCAGGCCATAGTGTCCAAAGCCCGGAGCGTGGATGGCGGAGAGCGTTGCGGCCACCGGATTCAACCGCAGAATCCAATCCACCAGGGTAAAGCCAAACAAAGATCCGCGCCCCAGCCATGCCAGCAGGGTACCTGCGCAAAGGACTGCCAAAAATCCATACGCCGTGGCCGTGGCCGTGGCCGCACGCCGGGAAAAGCTGCTGATGGCGGCACTGGCCAACAACGCAAATACCGCCATGATCACCAGGCTGACCAGGGCCTCCACCACTTGAGTTTTTTCATTCGGATCAATCACCAGCATCACCGCATAACCGGGCAGGGTGGCCAGCAGCAATAGCAGCAGGGTGCGGCCCACGCTCAGCAGTTTGCCCAGCACAATACTGCGTGCGCTCAGGGGCGTCATCCGCAACAGTTGCCACGAGCCGCTTTCGATTTCTCCGGCAATCAGGCCGCCCGCCAGGCCGGGGGTCATGATGATGATCAAGGCGCTTTGCAAAATAACCAGAATGGCCCCCATGGTCCGGGTGTTCACTACTTCGGATCCGCGGGCGGCCGCCAGCATCAGGGCCAGCGACACAATCAGGCACGCCCCTATCATACGCATCATCCAGTGCGAACGCCCGAATCGGGACGTCCGGAATTCCTTGACCATCACCGGGTTGGTGAGGGGACCAATCAGCCGGCTGCGGCGCTGCGGATCAAAAAACCACAGGTACATCACCCGTCGGTACGCCTGTACGCCTCCGGAGCTTTCATCGGTGATGGTTCCGGCGCTGCGCGGCCGGTCAAAAAGCCCGCTGTTCAGACGCTGCAGCGTCGCCCGTGTGCCCCACAGTATCACCACGATGCTTACCACTACGTAACGCAACACCGCGCTGCCCGCTGACATGTTGCCGGCATGGGTAACACCACTTTGGCCAAACACCTGCAAAATGGCGGGCAATGGCGAAAACGCGGCCAGCCACTGGCACACCTGGGCCGGCAGACCCGTCAGTCGGCCTTGCGCGAATTCTTGCGGTATCACCGCCAGCGCTACCAGGGCAAACACCGTTGCGTAGGTGCTCCGCAGTGCCGCATCTATCCGGTTGGATCGTGTGCTGATGTACAGGCCCACCACCGTATATTCCAGAGACGCCAGCGCCAGCAGCAGGTATAAAGGCTCAATCTGCACACGCAGGCTTACTCCGCCCATCGCGTAACAGGCCGCTGCCGCCGGCACGCTTAGCCCCATCAACAACGCAATCACGCCGCTTATCGCCGCAACCTTTCCGGAAAAAACCGACCAGGGCGAAAGGGGGGTGTTCAAGATTAACGCCAGGGTGCCGGCCTGTTTCTCCCGCACCATCGAAACCGCTGAAAATGCCGGCACAATCAGAATCATCGCCGTCATAAACGCATACCCGAACAACCGCAGCATTTCCTGCGACTGTCGGCCCGACAAGCTCACCTGGGCATTGGTCGGCCAGCGCAGCAGCACCACCCCGATCAGGGTCATGGTAAAAATAATTTCTGCCGCGGCCGTACGCCAATTTCGCAAAACTCCCACCAGTTCGCGCCGGATAATCGGATTATTCATGCCCGCCCTCCACCTGCAGCAATTTTCTCTCCGTCGGCTTTGTCCGGTGCCTGGGCTGCCTGGGTTACGGACAAAAACGCGTCTTCCAGATTTTGCGGTACATCACGGAATTGGGCCACCGCAATTTTGGCGTCTACCAGCGCCGCCAGCATCCGGACCAGGGCTGCATCGTTTTGTGTAGTCGTGAAGCGCACCATGCCTTCCGCCAGGGATTCCTGCACCTGTGCCTGCGGGCCAAGCACCGCGGTAAGCGTTGCCGCAGCCTTGGCTACATCCTCCCGGGCCGCAAGCTGCACTTCAATCATCCTTTTTTCCCGCACATCGTGCATGATCTGGTCCAATGTGCCAAAGGCCCGCAACTTGCCACCGGTGATAATCGCCACCATGTTACAGATTCTGGCCAGCTCCGGAAGAATGTGGCTCGTAACAATCAGTGTTTTGCCCATCGCCGCAAGGTTCAGCAGAATGTGGCGCATTTCCACCCGGGCGGTGGGATCCAGCCCGTTGGCCGGTTCATCCAGAATCAGCACCGGCGGTTCATGTAGCAGTGTGCGGGCAATAGCCACCCGCTGTTTCATGCCGTGGCTCAGGCTTTCGACAAACAAATCGCGCATCGCCGTGGCTCCCGTGGTTTCCAGGGCCTCATCTACGCGTTTTTGTCGCTTGGCTCGGGGAATTGCAAACGCCGCACCAAAAAAATCCAGATATTCATGCACCCGCATATTGTCATAGCCGCCGAAGGTATCGGGCATGAACCCTACCAGCTTTTTAATTTCGCGTGAGCGCGTCGAACAATCAATGCCGGCAATTTTCGCCCAGCCGGCCGTGGGCAACGCCATGCCCACCAGAATTTTGATGGTCGTAGTTTTGCCCGCACCGTTGGGTCCGATGAACCCCAGTATCTTTCCCTTTTCCAGTTGAATGGTCAGCCCGTCCAGCGCTGTGAACTCGCCATATTTTTTCGTGAGGTTTTCGGTTTGCACCACATATTCGCCGTTCATGATAGCTCCATGGTCATGGCCAGTTCCTGTCTGCTGCTTCGGACTTATTATTTTTGAGCCAATGGCTTTGTCCGCCGGTACCCTGCCGATCGGGCCAGCACGTGCCCTTCCACGCCGGCTTGTAACCCACTGATTCCCCACGGGTGTGCCACGTTCACCCTTCCCTGCACCTGAATTTCCATCTCAAGGCCCTTTGCCCTCATGCCCGGGCCGCGTCCCAGAGTCAAATTCAACCCGCCTTGCGTGATGTCCATTTCTCCAATCGGCCCTTTCTGCGCCTTAAGTACGCGCCATCGTGTACCCTGTACCAGGAGCACTTTCACCATGCGATTGGGCGCATGGATCAACAGATGCACCTGCAACTGTCGCACCTGGATTGGGAGCACCGTCTGCGGCAACGCAAAAGTCACAAAGATGTTGGTCGGGTTGGTCAGGCTGGTCAGCCACTTCTTCCGTTGAGTGTTGTACACCAGGGCGGGTCGCACTTGTCCAGGTCCGGCCACCAACCGGAAATGTATATAGGGTGCCGGGATCCGCACGTTGCCGCCGGTCTTGCTCCGCAGAAGTTTAATGGGAATTTCCACCAGCATATTCTGCTGCCGGCGAATATCATTGTTCGCCTGTAAGCCCGGGTTCACACGTGTCATCCAGCCCAGCATCACCGGTGCTGAAAATTCCCGCTGGTGCAAAAGTGTCGCAAAGACCTGGCTGCGTTGCCACTGCCGGTTGCCCAGCACCAGGGAGCTTACATATTGCCCGGGGGCCAACACCTGCGCCGTCCCCGCCAGCCAGCGACCATGCGCTGCCGGTTTTACCGTCAAATCGCCGGATGGAGCGGCAATCAGCACATCCGTCAACCGTTTCATAATGTCCGGCGTTGGCCGGAGAGACAGACCGGCAGGGCCAAAACGCCCGGCTACTTCGCGCAGATGCGTTGTGTGCCTGACGCCCGAAATAAAGCCCCGGGCCACCGCCCCCGATGGCCATTGCAGCCCGCGCCAGTTCCAGAGGTTGTAATCAGTCCATATCATACGTACTACGGTTTCGCGGCTGCCTGTCAGATCAGGCCAGAATACGCCGCCGCCCGTCGAGTTGATCCGTGCGTTTTGCTGTTGCGGGCTGTACACATCCGCCGCCCCGGAAAATACCAGGGTCTTCGCCTCCGGTACCACATAGCCCATCTCCGCCGTAGACAAAGTCAGCGGTACCGCTTGCCGCGAATGGATCCCCAGGATGGTCAAGCCGATCACCGCCAGCACCGCCGCAGCTACGCCCAGCAGTGCCAGCCTTTCCAACCGCTTCCGGCGATACAGCCACAGCGCTATCAATATCAGTATGCTTGTAAAGGCCAGCAGAATCCCAGCCACCGCCGATCGACCTACGATCTGATATCCAATTTGGGCCATCGCAAAATGGTGCAGTTGCGGTAGCAGAGACTTCGGGCTTCGCATGGTGCTGGGGAAAAAGTGCTGTACTGCCGTCCACAGGGCCGCTGTTCCTTGTCTTTTGGCATTCAACATGCCGCGCCCGTTGAGCATGCATACATACACGCGTCCACGACCAAAAGAGGCCTCCATCACTGCCGGCCATCCATTCACGGTTTCAAGCGTCTTCATACCGTTGGGCAGTGCACAAGATAGCCGTACCGCGCGTTTCAACACCACTCGCTGGTTGAGCATCTTGCCTGTGAAATGCAGATGCGCCGTGTGGATCACCGCTACAGTCTGGCAGACAAACGCCTGTTTCAGCAGTGCCGCACAAAAAGTTTCGTTTTGGGGCGAGGCCTGAATCCATAACCGCCCGCCGGCCGCCAGCCAGTCCCGCATTATATGCAGTTGCAGCGGAGCGATCTTCGGATTGTCTGTGCCCACCAGGCAGCAGTCTACGGCACCCCAGCCCGGCAATTCATTGGGCAACATCCGGGGAGAAGTAAAAAAGAGGGCTTTACCCAGGCCCATTTGATTGCGCATCGCTTCCGCCAGGTTCATCGATGCAGGGTCGTTGTAACCGACGAGCACCGCCATTGGACTCGTCATCTGTTCTACCATCATCGCGCCGGTTTGTCGGTTCAGAACCCGCTCCGGCTTCACCGTGTCATCCACCAGCAGGGTATGCAGCCATATACTTCGTTCGCCCGGCTGAAGCCCGGCGCTGCGCACTGGAATCCAGACCTGCCGGCGGCAATGCGCTGGAATTTCCAGTCGAGCCGCAAATTGCACATTTGGCTGACTCTTAAAGCTGATCACGGTCAACAGTCGCCGGGCTGCTCCGCTGCGATTGGTAACCTGGCAGCGGGCTTCCACCCACCGGCCCGGTTTTACGCCTCCCAGCGGGCACACCGCACCCGTAAGCGTAAGATTTGCTCCCTGTGCTGCCGCCGAAAAAAGCATGGTCGGCAACGCCACCGTGAGCGCAACAAACATGGTGATCGAAATTGGCAGTTTCTTTAAGAGCATCATCCAGCCGCCTCGCAGACACCGGCACGCGCGAGGATGCGTAACCAGGAATTTTATGACATTTCTGATTTTTGGCAAGCTCGTATCGCCCTGCCTGCCGCCGCAACTAACTGCGGCCCGACCCGGCAAGGCTTAACGTTCGGGACAATTGCGTTTACACTATCACATCTTGGCGAGCTGTCGATGGCTCGATAATTTGGCTGTGTGGAACATGATGCGTCCCCACTATATATAAGGATTACACATGCCCATTGAAATTACCATGCCTAAACTTTCCGACACCATGACCACGGGTACTTTGGTTAAATGGTTGAAAAAGGAAGGCGACTCGGTGAATCCCGGTGATATCATCGCCGAAGTGGAAACCGACAAAGCCACCCAGGAATTGGAAGCCTTTGAACCGGGAACCGTCGCCAAAATTATGGTCGGTGAAGGCAGCCAGATTCCCATCGGCGGCGTGATTGTGGTGCTTGCCGGCCCCGGCGAAAATGTTGCCGATGTCGCCAAGACTGTTGCCAACGCACCCAAAGTTTCGGCACCCGCTGCCACTAAGCAGGCAGCACCCACCACGGCGGCTGCCGCTCCTGCAGTTTCCACCCCCAGTCCGATACCGGCCATGGCCCCCACGCCCGTGCCTGCACCGGCACCCGCTCCGGCGGCTGCGGCTAAAACACCCAGTCCTGCCGGCCAGCCCGCCTCCGGCAAGTTTCGCGTTTCTCCGCTGGCCAGAAAAATTGCTGCGGAAAAAGGCGTCGATATCAGTTCCGTTCACGGCACCGGCCCCGGTGGACGCATCATTCGCCGGGATGTGCTTGAGGCACCTGTGGCCGGGGCCGTACCCAGACCGGCAGGGTTGCCGAAAAAAAATAAACTTCAAGCCGCTACGTTGCCGCTGTCCAACATGCGGCAGACCATTGCCCGGCGGTTGCTGGAGTCCAAGCAGTCCATTCCGCATTTTTATGTTTCCATAGATGTGGTCATGGATTCCCTGCTGGAGTTGCGCAAAGCCGTCAACGAGCAGTTTGCTCCTACCAAGCTAAGCGTAACCGATTTTATTTGCCGGGCCACCGCCCTGGCTATTGCCAACGTGCCCGCCGTTAATGCCAGTTTTTCACCGGCGGCCATTATTCGCCACGGTACCGTGCATTTGGGCGTTGCCGTTGCGGTTGAAGATGGACTGGTGGTACCCGTGATCCGCGATGCGCAACTGCTAAGTGTGTTTGAAATGTCTGCGCGGGTCCGCCAGTTGGCGGAATTGGCCCGCGGGCGTAAGCTCAAGGCCGATCAGATGACCGGCGGCACCTTTACCATCAGCAATCTGGGTATGTACGGCGTACGCGAATTTCAGGCTATCATCAATCCCCCTGAAGCGGCTATTCTTGCTGTCGGCGGTACCGAGCCTCGCCCCATTGTTAAAAATGGCCAGGTCGTGCCCGGCCAGGTGATGAGCCTGTCGCTTTCCGCGGATCATCGCGTGGTGGATGGGGCAACTGCGGCCGAATTTCTGGCTGAAATCAAAACCCTTCTGGAAAATCCGCTGCGAATGGTGCTTTAATTCTTAGGGACGGCAGAGCAACCACGATCCGCAGCTTTATTGCTCGCCGGCGCTGTGGCTTTCAGGAACATAGCGCCGCTGCCCGGTGGCAGGATTGTAGTACACTTGGATGTTACAGTTTTTTTCTTCGTCAAAGAAACGTTCTTCGGTGGCTTGCCATTGGCCGCCCGGAACGGGGGTTTGGCGATACTTCCAGCGTTCTATGGCAAAACCCAGAGTCAACAACAGGCCCAGCCCACCGAGCCACAGTGCCAGCGGAAATGTTACCGGCCATACAACCAATAGAACCACCGCCGCCACCACGCAGATTGAGCCGCATCCAATCAGCAGGTGTTTTAACATGTTCTTAGCCTGCCGCCTCGGCGGTTACCGCGGTGCCGTAAGCAACGACCTCGCTCATGGTCTGGCCCATTTCGGAGGAGTCAAACCGCATCATGATCACGGCGTTGGCACCCATAACCTGCGCGTTTTTTACCATGCGATCAACGGCGTGCCGACGAGCCTCTTCCAGCATCTGGGTGTATTCTTTGATCTCGCCGCCGACAATAGATCGCAGGCCGGCCATGATATTGCCCGCCGCGCCCCGGCTGCGGACCACCACACCAAAGACCTGGCCCTTGGTTTCCACGATGCGGAAACCGGCAATGTTCTCGCTGGTCGTAACAAGCATAAGAGAATCTCCGGAAAAGACTTGCTTTTTGTACCCACGCCATAGGCGATTGTCAACGGGTGCATCGGCTATGAACAAAAATGGGGTGCGGCCACTAACTTGTGGCAATATCTCCAAGGGTGGCATCAAGTTTCCAGGCCTAACGGAATTTCCGGGAGCGCGGGTGTCCTCATGAATAGTGTCTGGAATATTTTGCGGTAGTGGTACTGGCGGGTTTGGTTACTGCCACATACGTGTGGTGGCAACGAGAAGCCACCGAGGCGGCGGATCAATGGGCGACGTTGTTGGAACCGGAAGGGGTGCGGGCTGCGGCCCGCGAGTCGGGAGTCGGGTGACGGGAGTAGGGAGTTTGACGATTCAACATGAAATAATTCCTACAAACGAAACACAATGCGGTCAGCTTTCTGCTACCAGCGGGTAGAGTGCGGGCCGGTGCCTTGACGGGGCCAATAACGGTGCACGTATTTACTTGTCAATGATCGCCGGCATTTTAGGGATGTCCGGATGCCCGCGGTCGGGCGGAACAAGCTGGGCTGCACAAGGCAGGCGAGCCTTCAGGGCCGCGACAAAATAACTGCACACGTTCTAGCTGGTTCTTTTGGAGGTTGGGCATTGTTTTTTGCTCCTTACAAATCCGCGGGCGGGGGTTACCTGCCGGCACATTGATCCTGCAAGCCCTTGGCAGAACGGAACCAATGAGCGGTTTAACGGAACCTTGCGCCGCGCGTGTCTGGATATGGAAACATTCGGAACTCTGGCCTATGCACAGGCGATCTGTCAACTGTATCGTCGGCAATACAATTGAGAGAGCGTCCGCATTCCAGTCTGGACTACCTGACTCCGGACGAGTTTGTCGCACGCGGCGCAGGGACGGGTTCTTCCACCCGCCCCCGCACCCCCACCCGGTCTTGCAACTGATACCATTTCCGATGTTACCACCACCCCTGCGGAGCGGCCGGTACGAGCCAGGCTGAATCCCCGCGCCCACTATGCCTTGTTCAATGAACAGACTATACGAGTGAATTAATGTTAATGTGCTCGAAACCTATACGCACAAGTGGAGTCATAAATGGGGGCTGGACAGCGGCATTACCAGCGACTGAATCCGCAGCCGAGCTGAGGTGGCATCGCGGGTGCGGATCGGCCAAAAGCTCAAAGCTCTGGATAGCGGGTGTGCGGATTGATATTGAACGCTGCGTTAATTATAATGATGTTGAAATAAATATGTGCACTTTTCCGCCGAAGCAAGGCAAGACTGCGGGGATTGGTAATGGGCAAACATCAAAGCTTAACTCTTGGGGATGTACGCGGTGTCTTTCGCCTGCTGGGTGAACTGCGCGAGTTGGGCCACGATCCCTGGGCCTGGCGTTTGCGGATGCTCACCGGATTGACGGATCTGCTGGGTGCCCAGGTCGGCCTGACCGGTGAAATGGAATTGCCCTATACCCTTAATCGGATGTGTCCGGTGAACCCGGTTGACCACGGCTGGTCGGGTGCCGCCGAGCGCGGCATTTGGCTGGACTATTTCTCCCGGCTGGACCTGAGCGACGATCCCACCTGGCATCAGATTTACCCTAGGCGTGGCCGCGCCCTGACGCGCTGCCGCGACCAATTCATGCCACTGCGGCAATGGTATAGCAGCGAGCATGTTCAGCGTTATCGTCGGGGCAGCGGCGTGGACGGCTTTATCATGTCGCAGCGGCCGTTGCCTTGGCTGAGGCGCGATCACCTCATCTATATCCTCCGCGCATGGAATGCGCCGCCGCTGGAGCGCCGCCAATGCCGGATTCTTTCACTTTTTCACGATGAGCTGGCGCTGCTGCTGGCGCGCGACGGCAACAAGTCGCGGCAGAACCCCCGTCTGGCGGGCTTAAGCCCGCGCCTGCGGCAAACGCTGGAACTGCTTCTGGCCGGCCACGCCGAAAAAGCCATTGCCCGCCATCTGGCCATCAGCCGGCATACTGTACATCAATATATAAAAGTGCTTTATCGCCGAATGGGATGCAGCTCGCATGTGGAGCTGATGGCAACCTGGCGGACACCGACTCCGATCGGTCTGGCCATGGATATTCCCGGTTTGCCGCGCATTCCCGCGGCCCGGCCGCCCCAGGGCTGATTCAGTCGACTTCCCAAGTGCGGCATTTTCAACTTTCTCAATGCACCTGCGCTGGCCACGCTGCACCACCCCCTGGTTAGGGGAATTGCGGCTTTAGATAGGGATGTTAGAACGAAGTCCGGATGGCGCGCTTCAGCAGATGTGCTTGCCGGAGCACCTGCTATTCCCCTGTCTAGGGGAATAGCGTGCGGGCTTGCGGTGGAGTATGATGATTGCGGAAGGGCCTATTATGGACAAGATTGCTTGGGTCAATATGGCGACGGAGGGTACGTATTTTCAGAAAATGGATATGTGCATCCATTAGTCCACCGGGCGATGGATCCGGTGGAACATAAACTTTGACTTTATTCGTGTGTTTTTTAGAAGGAGAATATCATGGTAAGAAATCATCATCACCAGCGGAAGTTGTCGGCGGCCTGCCGGGGCATGGGAAGATTCACTCTGGCCATGGCCGCCGCCGTGGCCGCGGGAGCGCTGGCGATGCCCGTGATTACGCGGGCGGGCACGACGGATACTTTTGTCGGGCCGACGGGCGGAGATTGGAGTACGGCCAGCAATTGGTCAAACAGTGCGGCTCCAGCCAACGGCGATACCGCGGTAATTGATACCAACGTAAATGTCACTTATAGCGCCACGTACAGCAATCCAGGATTATCGGACCTGAGTATAAATTCATCGGGTATAATGGCGGAACTGTACCAGACCGCCGGAGCGATGTATGTCAGTGGTGTGGAAGTGGTTGGCATCGCCAATTTTGGCGAATATTATCAATGGGGTGGGACCAATCAAGCAAACGCGCTGGAGTTAGGGGGAGCAACGGGCGGATACGGGTATTATTACTTAGGTGGCGGAACTTTGAGCACCAGCTCCACTCAAAGCATCGGGACCTCTAGCTATGGCAATGTCGATCAGGCCGGGGGAACCAATAATGTTGGCATTACCGGGGTGACCAGCGCGAATCTTGTACTTGGCGATAGAGCCGGAGGGGTGGGGGTTTATGATATTTCTGGCGGCAACCTATCCGTCGCGGGCGGCGGAACCATTGTTATCGTGAATGCTGGTAACGGAACTCTTAATATCTATGGGACTGCCCAGGCCAGCGCCTCTTACCTTTCAATTGGCCAAGTCGCCGGGGCTAACAGCTTCTCCCAAAATTCCCAGGGCACCAGCACTCCGGTTTACAACATGAATATATCCGGAGGGACCTTCACCTGTGCGTTCCAGTCCGTTGGTAACTATGGTTTCGGCAGCGTCAATCAGACCGGGGGAACCAACAATGTGCTTAACGGCAGCTTGGAAATTGGGTCATTGGCCGGCGGTGTCGGCTTATACCAGATCTCGGCGGGCACATTAAACGCATCTGGGGCCGAGGTGGATGTTGGCCGGATGGGAACCGGCACACTCAACATCAGCGGCTCCGCCCAGGTAAGCATGGGTTCGCTGTATATCGGCTACGCGGCCGGCAGCAGTGGAACCGTGAGCGTTTCCGGCGGAAGCCTGATGGTTGGTTCTGCGGCCTACTACGGTCCGATTGTGGTGGGCGGTGGCGGCAGCGGTACGTTTAATGTCAGTGGCTCGGCCAAGGTTGGCATGGGCAGCCTGGTGATTGGTAATGCCGTCGGCGGCAATGGTACGGTCAACGCGTCCGGCGGCAGCCTGACAAGTGTCGCCGGCGGAGCTTATTCCGGGAGCTACGGCGCGATTATCGTCGGGGCCAGCGGCAACGGCACGCTGAACATCAGCGGCAGTGCCCAAGCCAGTGGAAGCTACATGTTCGTTGGGCAAACCAGCGGGAGCAATTCAACATCGCAAAATTCGCAAAGCGGAGCCAGTCCCGTTTATAACGTCAACATTTCCGCCGGATCATTAACCACAGTGACCAACCAAGTTATTGGTGGAAGTGGTTTCGGCAGCGTCAACCAGACGGGGGGCACCAACACTGTTGGTGATAATTTAAAGATCGGTTACAGCAATACCGGCGCAGGTGTTTACGACATCTCCGGTGGAACGCTGCAAGTTGCCGCGGCTATGTACATCGGTTACGCAGCGAGCGGTGATTTTCAGCAAAGCGGGAACAGTCAGGTAACGTCGGGCAGTCTAATCCTGGGTAATGATGTCGGAGCCACCGGTGTATATACATTAAGCGGCGGCCAGCTTTCCGCCACCACCGAACAAATCGGCTCCCTTGGAACCGGCACGTTTACCCAATCCGGCGGCATCAATGCCGTGGCCCAGTCGCTAGTGTAGTGTCTCATAATTGATGCAATATATTGGCATAATGAGCGTTGTTCTCCTATAAAGGAGAACGTTATGCGAATTGCCCCCCAGATCACGTTACACGAGGAAGATCGAGAGACGCTGTT